>NZ_JBFUFB010000009.1:0-351068 GCF_056403655.1 Mesorhizobium sp. P2_F8 | reverse complement strand
GCTCAACACCGTCAGAACGCAGATATCTGCGAATAGTATTCCGCGACAGGCCGGTCCTGCGGCTGATCTCACGGATCGATAAATGCTCTCGAAAATGCCAGCGTCGGATCACGCTCAATAATGCCATGTCGATCACTCCGTAGCCCCCGCTGCAACACGCAGGGCAAGGTTCAAACATGGGTCAATTCTCGATGGAAATATCCTTCAATGCCGGGTCACTTCTCAGTGGCAATCAACAGTCGATGACGGCATCCTCGACATCGAGCTCGCCCACGGCTTTGGCAAGGTCGCGATATTCGGATGTCCAGTCGAGACCGCGGCGGGTGAAGATGCGCACGCCGCCGGCATCCCTGATGATCTGCGACCGGTAGCCGTCGAACTTGACCTCATGAATCCATCCGTCGCCCTCGAGTGGCTTCTCCACCAGGGTTGGCATCAACGGCGGGATGAACTTCAAACGCATGCACATGCTCACGGAATCGCGATTCAAGGCGTGGTGCCCATATTAGTTCCTAAGCATTTTAGCAAAATTGAATATTCGAATGAACGGCCTACGATTTGCCAACCGGCAAACCTACCCCGTTCGCCCGGTTAAGGGAGGAAGTTATGGCAGACGTGACGCCAAGAAATCAGAACTCTGATCTCGTACGGCGCGGTTATGCAGCGTTCGAAGCAGGAGACATGGACACGCTCAAGCAAACGAACGACGAGTCCTGCACGTGGCATAGTCCGGGGAAGAGTTCGCTCGCCGGAGATTACAAGGGGCACGAAGCGATTTTTGGCTACTTCAGCAGGTTGGGGAGCGAAACTCACGGGACGTTTAATTCCCACCTTTTGCACGTAACGGAGAGCGAGGACGGATCCGTTGTCGCCATCCATCGCGATACCGGGGAGCGGAACGGCAAACGGCTAGATGTACTCACTTGCATCGTCTTCGAAATCAAGAACGGCAAGGTGATGGATGGCCGGGAGTTTATCTACGACCTCTACGCCTGGGACACATTTTGGGGTTAAGCCCTAGCGGCGTCGATCAGTCCGCCACGCCGACGTCATGATGTACGATCGCGTCCAGAATTGCTTCGTAGACGCTGCCGGTGTCTTCCTCAATCTCGGTGCTGGAGATGCCTATCGACCTGGCGTCGGCGAGCAGCTTTTGCGTGAGGTCGGCAACTGAGATGACATCTTCGCCAGCCGTCTCAGGGACGTTGGACGCCATCCATTTATACAAAAAGTCGGTTCCGCGCGTGCTCATCCAAACCAGTCGAACGTAAGGCTAACCATCGCCACCGCGATCAGGATAGATAGCGGCACGGCAGCGAACAGCCCTGCTTCTAAAAATCGTGTTTCTTTGTCACTGAACATTAGGCGCGCCTTATGCATTCATTCGTTGAATGCTAAGAAGCTGCAAACTCTGATTTGGTTCCAAAAGGGGAGCAGCGCCCTGCCGTAAGGTAAAGGCCGGTGCTTAGGGGGGCCTGGTATTCCGGGGACCGCGCAGGCCACCTGCCCGGCATCCCAACAATGTCCGGCGCAGGCCCGGCCCCGCAATCCTGCGTCACCATGAAGGCCGGTCGGGCCTCCCCGCTACCAAAATTGGCCAACGAAGGTAGAGCACTGCGCATTGAGTGCCTATTAGCCCGCTGCCTCGGGGAGAAGCATCGGGCAAATGCAAGGCCGGAAGGGCCTGGGTGCAAGTTTCGGGCAGCGCCCGACACAAACGGCGCGGCTGGAGGTTGGTTCCGCGATCACACCGTAGCCGTCTGCATCTCGATTATTTCAGCTTGTGCTTGTAGTACCTTTTCCGCCTGGGCCGGCGTCCTCCATCCCAACGCCTTGCTTGCCAGAGCGAGGAAGCATGAGCAGCTTGGGCGTATGGGTCGTACTCGCTACGGCGACCATCGCGATCATTTACCTGTTGTCGTATGTCTCGATCAGGATGTAGGCAGCAGCGGCCATCATCCTAAAGGTTGTATTCCGACAACTCTAGCGAGAGCGCTATGCTCACTTCTCGGCGCCGCTTCCCTCAAAGCGCCGCCGGTAAAGACTCGGCGCCCTTTTGGTTTGTTCAGTGTCAAAAGAGGGGCGCCGGGTCGCACCGTTCTCGGTGGAAAGTCGGCTTCCAGTCACTATTACATGGCGAGCTTTGTTTGCCGGAAGCGACTTGGTCTGGCGGCAGCCAAGCTTTCCTCTCTTGCCCTCGGCACGAGAGGGACCATCCTTCTTCCGCCTGACCCGCATTCGCATATGTTGACGATGTAGGTTGTGGCAGGTTTGTAGATCATCCTGTTCCTCACTGAAGCCCGCGCCGCTTGCGGGCTAGCGCGGGCCGATCAGGAGGACACCCGATCTTCGGCAAGCGATGGAGGGCACCGCCTTCCGTAAGCGAGAATATTTAGAAGTCGCTAATGTTCCGTCAAGTCATCCAGATCACGCGCGTCACACCACGCCGTGCGCCCGGCACGGCCCCGTTGAAACGCACAAAAGGCCCCTTGGGGTGAAACATCAGGCGGAAACAATTCTCTACAATCCAGAAACAATTCAGAAACATCGCAGACAAATACGGAGCGCATCATGGCTCGCGGCCACACCACGGGCCGCCGAAAGTCGTTGAGGGCTCTTCGGACCTGATGACAAAAATTTCGACCAGCTTGATGAGTGCGGTGTTCGCCATGTCGCTCGTGGCAGCGGCGGTCGAACAGTCGGATGCAAAGCCCGCCCTTACCCGGAGCGAGCGTTGCACCAATCTCAGCCACCAGCTTGATGAAGCCCTCGAAACTCATGCCACGGCAACGAAGGTCACCGCGGCAAAGGCACTTCAGAGAAAGGGCAATCGGTACTGCGCCGCCAAGAAACAGGCACAGGGTATCCGGATGCTCGCCAACGCTCTGAAGCTGCTTAGTGTCACACCGAACGACCCGGTTCAGTAACACTCAAACTCGACCCGCATACAAAGGAAACGAAGCCATGAAAAAGTCTCTCCTCTCCGCAACCGGTCTCGCCGTCGCGCTCGCCTTCTCGATGCCGGCTCTCGGCAACGCCGCCGCCACCACGACCGCTGCTCCGGCTGCTTCGACCACCACCGCGCCGGCAGCTACTGCTCCGGCCACCGCAGCTCCGATGAAGGCAGCTCCGAAAAAGGCCTCTAAGAAGACCGCGTCCTGCAAGCCGACCAAGACGCACAAGTGCCCGGTCAAGAAGGCACCTAAGAAGGCTGTGAAGAAAGACGCCCCCAAGACCTGATCTTAGCGCGCATAATTCAAACCAGTAACAGACACGTAAAGGAACACGTTATGAAAAAGCCCCTGATGTACGCCCTCGCAGCGGCACTCTCCCTCTCATTGCCACTGGCCGTGGGCGTGGCAAACGCCGCCAACCCGCATCGCCTTCACGACAAGCAGCCGGCAAACTACCATCATCACCATCATTACCACCATATCCATCATTACCACCATCATTACCACCACATCCACCACATCCACCACGTCCACCACGTCCACCACGTCCATCACAGTGCATAACGTACTCAGTTTGCGCGAGCTTTTTCGGCTGCGGACAAGCCGGTCTTTATTGGGCCGGCTTGTCCGCTTTAGGCTCGGCAGTACATTGGAGGGTGATGGTGGCTTACACAGTGATTTGGTACACGAAGACAGGCATCTTGGGACAGACGCCGTTCAACGACTATAAGACCGCCAAGGGCCATGCGACCTCCCGGCGAGACGCCGGAACGATGGCGTGGTCTCAGTAGAAGTCCGCAAAGACGACGGAACGGTCGTGTTCAGCCAAGGCTGGTGACAAGTAATGCCACAGGACCCGCGCCATTCACGTCATGCGCATTGATCATTAGCTGCGGCCAGACGGTCGACATGCCCGATCTGCGTCAAGTCATTTGGCAGGAACGGCCGAAGCACAAACCGTTCATCGTGCTAGTTGATTAGACGCGGCGTCTGGAGAATAGCCGTTTCCGTTCCATTAGCAGCTAGGACGCGGACTCATTTAAGGCGCAGCCATAGCCTGATTAGAGTTGAACGAAGGCAAGGTAGTTGGCGGCAAGCCTATCGTAGCGCGTTGCCACCCAACGACATTGCTTGATCTTGTTGAAGAACCGCTCTACGCGGTTGCGTGCGCGGTAGAGATATGGGCTGAAGCAGATCGGAGCGCTGCGATCTTAGCCGCTATTGAACGCGCCCTCGAAACGGCTGGCGTAGAGTTCATCCCCGAGAATGGCGGCGGCGCCGGGGTGAGGCTGCGGAAGGCGCGACCGCAGGATGGTTAGCTGCGCGAAGGCGAAGCGGCATCATCGACGGCAACGAGATGCAGGGCTCGCGGAGGAACCTCAACGCCCGCACGACGCGTGCGCAAAAAAGTTTCGGCTTCGTGGGCATAACAGGCCTTACGCCAGCGTTAGCGTAGGATGAGGGTTCGCGCTCAGGAGGAAATCCATCATGCGCACCATGCTCGTTCTTGCTCTTCTTGCCTTTGCCATGCCAGCCTACGCCGCGAATCATGCGGTCCAGATCAAGGGCATGAAATTCAATCCGTCGAAAATCTCGATCGCCGTTGGCGATACCATCACCTTCACCAATGCCGACTCGATGACGCATACCGCCACCGCGCTCGACGGCTCCTTCGACACTGGCCATCTCGCCACTGGCAAGAGTGCCAAGGTCAAGATATCAGCTGCCGGCGCACACGCATTCCATTGTGCGATCCACAGCTCGATGAAGGGCACGGTCGCGACGAAATAGCGGCATCTCGAGCCCGAGCATCCGAGCCGTCGCAAGGCGCATGGTGGCGCGCGGTTTGATCTGGCGCAAGGACCGTGGGTGACCTTCATGAACGAATAGTGACGGGGACGTAGAGCGCCTCCGCTGCCGTCCCGATGGAGAGATCGTCATGAAAAGTATATTGAGAAGGGCAGCGCTCGGGCTCGCTGCTGCCACAATACTGATGGCCGGCCATGCCGGCGCCGTCCAGGCTGCTTCGCTTGTCCAGATATCGCTGTGGGACAAGGGCGCGAGCACTGAGATGGCAATGGGGCTCGCCTATGCAACACAAGGACTCGATATCGCCAAAGCGACCATGGGCATCAAGGCTTCGCCGGGTGCTGTGAAGGCCGGGGAGGTCACATTCAAAGTGATCAATGACTCCAAGGACACGGTCCACGAAATGATCGTGATGTACCTTGCCGAACCTGGCAAGCCGCTTCCCTATCTTGAGAACGAGAACCGGGTCGACGAAGACAAGGCTGGCGACAAGGGCGAAGTTTCGGAACTCGATCCCGGCAAATCAGGCACATTGACCGTCGATCTGAAGGCTGGAAAATACCTGCTTATCTGCAACGTGCCTGGTCACTATGGAGCCGGCATGTGGGCCGAATTCACCGTCGATCCATAAGGAAGGCCGTTGTTTCTGCAGAATCTCTTAGTGCTTCGCCTTCGGCGTACGCCAATGCGGCTTTTCGAAAACGCTCACGACGTAGGTTGTTACGGGCTTGTCGGTCATCCGCTCGTCAATCCGCCACGCCAGCTTCGTGATGCACGATGGCGTCAACGATTGTCTTATAGACGCTGCCGCTGTCTTCCTCGATCTCTGTGCTTGAGATGCCTATCGACTTGGCGTCGGCGAACAGCTTTTGCGTGAGCTCGGCAACTGAAATGATGTCTGCGCCCGCCGCTTCTGTAACGTTTGCGCAATATCCATTTGTACAAAAGTCGTTGCCACGCGTGCTCATCCAAGAGCAGCCATTTTCAAACTGATCCACAGCAGCGCGCGTGACCCAGCTATGTTGACACGAACATTTGCGCAAGGTGGCGGGCGGCCAGAGCGCTTGCTAGGCTCTTGGGTTTGCCAGAGCCGCGCGGGGCGACGAGGGATTAGTCATTGCTATCCGCGTTTACCGTTTTCTATTGGTCTCGCGGCTAATAAGAAATTCGGAACAAAGCAGCACAGGCTGCGTTTTTTTTGAGAGAGACGACATCAATCCGTTCAACTCCAGACTGCGTTGTAAGGGGGCAAGAGAGTGCTCTTTAGACGCCGAAATCCTGATGGTCGCTTCGAGCGCTTACGCATTTATATGTGGCCGCGCCGCTCGTTCTCGCGCTCGCTTCAATATTTTTCAAAGCGCATCCTCCGGCTGAACGCCACTCCGCACGCCGTCGCGGCTGGGGTCGCGGCGGGCGTTTTCGCGTCATTCTTTCCGGTAGGATCCCATTTCGCCATTGCCGCCATTGTGTGCTGGCTGATCTCAGGAAACATGGTGGCGGGAGGGTTAGGAACATTTGTCTTTGGCAATCCGCTGACCTTCCCACTTGTTGTGGGAGCGACTTGGGAGACCGGCAAGATCATGTTGCACGGCCACATGCAAAGTCAAGAACGGCCAGCCCATCTGAGTGAGATGTTGCAGACCCTTTCAATTTCGCAACTGTGGGCACCGGTCTTAAAGCCCATGCTGTGCGGTGCGGTGCCACTCGGGCTGATTTTTGGCCTGTTGTTCTATGGCATCACCCGCTATGGCATGACAGCCTTCCGCGAACAGAGGCGTAAGCGACTGGCCGAAAAGGGGAGCCGGCCCGTTCAGCAAGAAGACAACGCGTTATCGCCCCCTCTGCCTGCTCTACATCGCCGTTCTGGTGCGATCCTGCCCTGATGTTCGACGATCTTAGCGTCCACCAGTTCCTGGCGATGCGCGCCTTGAACGCCGAAAGGGCTCAGCTCTCGTCGAGACCCAGAGCTTGGTAGCTGACCACATCAGTCGAGGCTGATCCGCGTTCCCTTGGCGCCGTTGAGCAGCCGCTTGAGATGGAAGCTGGCGAGCTGGTCGTCCGGACATTTGCCGATCTGCGCGGCGAAAGCCGTAACCGCGTTTGCATCGCCCGCCTCCAATCTGCCGAAGGCTTCGAGATAGCTCGCCGTCGAAGGATCATCATACTGTTTTGACGACAAAGGCTCGAACGCGCGCAGCGCCTCGGCCCTGCCGCGCAGTATCAGATCGCCGACCGGCCGTCCGCGGAAGCCGTCGACCCTTGCAGCCGCGCTCCCGCTGACGCAGATACGCGTGCCCAGCTGCTTGTTGGCGCTTTCCAGCCGCGCCGCGATATTGATAGTGTCGCCATAGGCCGTGTAGTCGAAGAAGCGGCCTCCGCCGAAATTTCCGACCAGCGCCGGACCTGCATGGACGCCGATGCGGGTCGTACCGACCGCGACGCCCTTGTCGCGCCAGCTATCGCGGAACGATTGCGACAGCGCGTCGAGCTCGAGCGCGCAGGCAACCGCGCGCGCCGCATGGTCCTGCTGCTCGCCAGGAGCGCCGAAGAGCACATGTAGTGCATCGCCGACGATCTTGGCGACGGTACCTTCATGCGCGAACACGACGTCGGTCATGCCGGCCAAATAGTCGTTGAGGAGCGCGCCTAGCGTGGCGGGGTCGATCGTTTCCACCAGCGTGGTGAAGCTGGTAATGTCGGTGAACAGCGAGGCGACCTCGCGCCACTGCCCGGCTAGCGCCAACCCGTCGGCGTCGCCGGCCAGCCGCTCGGCAAGATTGGGCGAGAAGTAGCGCGACAGCGATGCATGCGCGCGCTCCGCGACCGCTTGCCGCCGATGCGCCTCGTGCAGCACCTCGCGATGCTTCAAGGTCTTGGCAATCGTGGTCTCCAAGTCGGCAAAGTCGATCGGCTTGGTGATGAAGTCGAAGGCGCCGCGGTTCATCGCAGTGCGGATGTTGGCCATGTCACCGTAAGCGGAGACGATGACCGTCGAAAGCTGCTGCCCCTCGGCCTGCTGCAGCTTCTCCAGCAGCGACAGGCCGTCCATACGGGGCATGTTGATGTCGCACAGCACCATGTCGATGTCGCTGTTGCCGTCGATGACGGACAGGGCGTCCACACCATCGCTGGCAAACAGGAAAATGACCGCGCCGTCGCGGATCTGACGCCGGAACTTCTGGACGATCAAGACCTCAAGGTCCGGCTCGTCGTCGACCACAAGGATGCGCGCCGTCACGCCACCATTCCCAGCCGTGTTTCGATCTGTTGCCTGAGCGTCGCAAAGTCGATCGGCTTGGTCAGCAGCGCTTCGGCGCCGTTCTCCAAGACCTTGCGCTTGGTTTCGGCGTCGCCATAGGCGGTGATCATGATGACCGGGACGTCCGGCCGCTGCACCTTGATCTTCGGCAGCAGCTCGAGCCCGCTCATGCCGGGCATGTTGATGTCGGACAGCACCAGGATCAGTGTCACCCCTTCGGCGTGGTCTATCTGCTCCAACGCATCCACCGCCGATTGCGCGAACTCCATGGTGAAGCGGCTGGCTCGGATGTCGCGGCGGAACTGCTGGCGAAACAGCGGCTCGACGTCGGGCTCGTCGTCGACGACCAGGATGAGGAGGTTCATTCTTCACCTCCCGATTTTGCGAGCGAGGCCGCAGCGCGCGGCAGCACAATCCGAAACTCGGTGAACTCGCCTGGCTGGCTGATGACGTCGATCGTGCCAGCATGCTGTTTGACGATGATGTCGTGGCTGAGCGACAGGCCGAGCCCGGTACCCTCGCCGGCTGGCTTGGTCGTGAAGAATGGATTGAACATCTTCTCCTTCACCTCCGGCGGAATGCCGGTGCCGTTGTCGCGGATCCTGATTTCGACACGGTCGCCGAGACTCATGGTGGTGGCGGAGAGCGTCGGCTCATAGCCCGCGCCATTCGCCGCGGCGCTGCGCTTGGCTGTTGCATAAAAGCCGTTGGAGATGAGGTTGAGAAGCACCCGCGTGATCTCCTGCGGGTAGAGATCGACATCCCCCGCCTGCGGGTCGAAATTCCGCGTCAGCGTGACGTTGAATCCCGGCTTTTCGGCGCGCGCCCCGTGATAGGCAAGGTTCAGGCTCTCCTCCACGATGGCATTGATGTCAATCGCACGATGCTCTCCTGAACCTGCGCGCGAATGCAGCAGCATGTTCCTGACAATGGAATCGGCCCGCTTGCCGTGCTGGACCACCTTGTCGAGATTGCTCTTGAGAATGGCTGTCAGCTCGCCTACCTCTTCGCGCACGGATGCCTCCAAAGGCGCTCCGGCCAGCACACTGTTCAAATCATCGATGAGTTCGCCGGAGAGCGTTGAGAAGTTGTTGACGAAGTTGAGCGGGTTCTTGATCTCGTGGGCGATACCGGCGGTCAACTGGCCGAGTGAGGCGAGCTTCTCCGTTTGCACGAGGCGGTCCTGCGCGGTCCTCAGATCTTCGAGCGAGCGTGACAATTCGCGGGTACGCGCCTGCACCTCGTCGAACAGCCGGACGTTCTCGATCGCTATGCCGGACTGGTCGGCAAACGTCTCGACGAGCTCGATCTGCCTCGGCGTGAAGTCCCGCACCTGTGACCGCGTCAGCGCGAACACGCCGACCGGCGCGCCTTCGCGCAAGATCGGAACGCATAGAATGGTACGGTAGCCGCCGAGCTTCTGAAGCTGCGTTGCCCCGTAGTCCGGGTCGGCGAGGACGTCCGAAACGTGGACGGCGCGGGCTTCGAGGGCCACCCGTCCGGTGACGCTGTCGCGACTGGCGGCGAAGGGATTGGCTTTGGCGAAAGTCGCGGCTTCAGGCAAATTGCCGTACTCGGCCGACCACCGGTAAAGATCGCCTTCACGCTTGAAGATGACGCTCGTGTCCGCGTCGCACAGCTTGGCCGCTGATTCTGCCAGCGTGTCGAGAACCGGCTGCAGGTCGAATGTGGAACGGCTGATCGCCTTCAGAACATCCGCCGTTGCCGTCTGCAGCTGCAGCGATTCGCTCAATTCCGCCGTGCGGGCCTGTACCTCGTCGAACAGACGGACATTTTCGATGGCGATCACTGCCTGGTCGGCAAAGGTTTCTACGAGTTCGATCTGCCTTTCGGTGAAGGGCCGCACCGTCGAGCGGGTGAGTGAGAAAACGCCGATTGGAACCCCCTCGCGCAGCAGCGGCACGGCCAGCACTGTGCGGTATCCGCCGAGCCGCTGTCCTTCCCACAGCGTGTAGTCGGCGTCAGCCAGCACGTCCGGAATCTGGACGGCATTGCCTTCGAGCAGGACTCGGCCGACCCCGGTGCCTCGCCCCGGGACGTGCACAAAGCCGCTGAAATATTCCTCGAGCTCGGCCGGATAGCCGTAACTTGCAGCCTCGACGAATTTGCCGTCCGTCTCACGCACGATCGAGGCGTTGTCCGCCTCGCACAGCCGGGTCACCGATTCGGCTAGAGCGTCGAGCACTGCCCGTAGGTCGAACGTCGAGCGGCTGATCGCCTTCAGCACATCCGCAGTCGCCGTTTGCTGCTGCAGTGACTCGCTCAGTTCCGCCGTGCGTGCCTGTACCTCTTCAAACAGGCGCACATTCTCGATGGCGATCACCGCCTGATCGGCAAAGGTCTGGACAAGTTCGATCTGGCTCTCGGTGAAGGGCCCGGGTTCGGGCCGCGTCATTGCGAAGACGCCAATTACCGATCCTTCGCGCATGAGCGGTACACAGAGCACAGCCGAATAACCTCCGAGTCGCGGAGCTTCGGGAAGGCCATGTTCGGTGTCCTTGGTAACATCCGGAATATGGACGACTGCCTTGTCGAGTGCTGTTCGGCCGACCCAGGATTGTCGGCTCATCGGACTCGGATTCGCCTCTTCATACGCGCGATACTCCGGGGTTTGGTCGTAGCCTGCCGCAAGTCGGAAGACATCGCCGTCCCGCATAAAGATGCCAGACGTTTTCGCACCGCAGAGCCTCACAGCAGAATCGATAAGTGTCTGCAGGACGCTCTGCAGGTCGAATGCGGAGCGGCTTATGACCTTGAGCACATCCGCGGTCGCGGTCTGCTGCTGTAATGCTTCGCCAAGCTCGGCGGTGCGAGCCTGCACCTCCTCGAAGAGCCTCACATTGCCGATTGCGATGACAGCCTGGTTGGCGAAAGTTTTGAGAAGGCCAATTTGGCTGTCGCTAAAGGGCCGCGCCTCGATGCGCCGGATCATAAGCGCTCCGATTGCTTTTCCTTCCTGCAACAGCGGAGTGGCGAGAATCGCGCGAAAACCAAGGCGTTGAGCCATCATTCGGCCAGTTGCAAACTCCTCTCCAGCGATCGTCAAGTCGTGAACGTGGACCGGAACCCGATCCAATACGGCGCGGCCGGTAACGATGTCGCGCGCGACCGGCAAGCCAGCACTGTCAATCGGAATCGGTCCGTGATGCGCTCCCACAGCCAGCCTGTCGGAGCGCAGCAGATAGATCGTTGCGTCATAGGCGTCGCAGAGCCGAGCGGCACTTTCAGCGACGGCGTCCAGCACAGGCTGAATATCCGTAGGAGACCCGGCGATCACTTGCAATATTGCGCCGGTGGCCATCTGCTGTTCCAGCGACTCGGCTAGGTCGCGGTTGCGGGACTCCACCTCTTCGAACAGCCGCACGTTCTCGATCGCGATGACCGCCTGATCCGAAAATGTCTGCACCAGTTCGATTTCGCGCGTACTGAACGGCGAGACCGACGAACGGGCGAGGACGAAGACGCCGGTCACGGCGCCGTCACGCATCAGCGGAACGCCCAGCAGGGTGCGGAAGCCGCCGAGCCGCTGGCCTTCGATGTTGGTATACTCCGGATCGTCGAGAACGTCGGTAATCTGCTCTACGGACCCGCTCTGGGCAACACGGGCGGCGATGCTGCCCCGGCCCGGCGTGACCGGGAGGTTATTCATGTGGTCCTGGAATTCTTGGCTCCATCCGATCTGTACCGTCGGCTGCAACACGTCGCCCTGGCGAAGATAGATGTAGCCCATCCCGGAATGACAGAGGTCGGACGCGGACTTCACAAGCGTATGCAGCACGGAATCGAGATCGAACACCGAACTGCTGATCGTCTTCAACACTTCGGCCGTCGCCGTCTGCTGATCCAGCGACTCGGCCAGTTCACGATTGTGCCCCTCGACTTTCTCGATCAGCCGGGCATTCTCGATCGCGATCACGGCCTGGTCGGCGAAGCTCTCGACCAGTTCGACTTGACGCGGTGAAAATAGCCCGATCGTCCGCCGCGCCAAGCCGAATACGCCGATGGTCTCCTGACCCCGCTTCATCGGAACAGAAAGTACTCCGCGGAAACTGCCCATGATTGCCGCTTCCGGCCTTTCGTATTCCGGGTCTTCAAGCGCGTCCGCCACGTGGATCGTCAATCCCTCCAGCGCGGCGCGGCCCTGGAACGTCCCTCGTCCCACGACATGTGGGTTGGCTCGTTCGTATGCATGCAGCTCAGCAGCCTGCCCGCCGCCTGCCATGAACCGCAACGTATCGCCAACGCGCAACGTGATTGCGCCCATGTCCGCCCCGGCCAGGCGTATTGCCGAGTCGACCAGCGTCTGCAGTACAGGTTGGAGATCGAAGGCCGACCGGCTGATTGCCTTGAGCACCTCGGCGGTCGCGGTCTGCTGCTCCAGCGCCTCGCCGAGATCGCGCGTGCGCGCCTGCACCTCGTCGAACAGGCGCACGTTCTCGATGGCGATGACCGCCTGGTCGGCGAAAATCTTGAGCAGCTTGATCTGCTTCTCGCTGAAAGGCTTGACCTCGATGCGCCTGATGACGAGCGCGCCGATCGCCTCGGTGTCACGCATGAGAGGTGTTGCGAGCATCGTGCGGTGGCCAAGCCTTTCGGCAAGTGTTTGGCTGACAGGAAACTCCGCACCTGCAACTGCTATGTCGTTGACATGCACAGTCTTGCAGTCGGCGAAGGCGCGACCGCAGACCCAATCGCGTGCGACCGGCATCGGTTCGAAGTCGAAGGCGATGGGTCCGTAGTGCGCTTTGGGGAATAGTGTTCCGTCTCGCGCTAGGAAAATGCCGGCGTCGTAGGTGTCGCAAAAGCGCGCAGCACTCTCCGCCACGACCTGCAGGACGGGTTGGATGTCGGTCGGCGATGCGGCGATCGCCCTGAGGATCGCACTCGTCGCATTCTGCTGTTCAAGGAGATTGGCGACCTCCGCGGTGCGTACCTGATTTTCTTCGCGCGCCGCTGTCAACTCGGATCGAAGCGAGCTGATCGTCATCTCAGAGTCGGAGTCGGGCCCTCCCATTGAGGCGCTCCTTTTTTCTCTGCTGAGTGTCGGCTTTGGCCAGCCCAGCGTCAAGTTTGGTGACCTGCAACGTCCGTTTGTGACGCAGCTCGGCCGCTTTGGTGATGCACCTGAGCGTCGGCTTTGGGAGCTGTTGCAGATAGGGAATACGTCCGAGATGGGGGTCGTAGGCTGAGTGCCCGCTTCTTCGCACCTTGACCTACCAGTCGGTCGTCAAGTGTTCCCCGCGGTGCCCCATCATCATCATCCGGAAGCATACATCGTGACTGATAGAACGAGTGCGCGCACGGCAGATCGCCAGTTGTGGTCGGCAAGCCCTAGTTCGGCTTTCAGGGTTGTCGTCCAAATCCAACCGGCTATTGCGATCATACACCGCTATGACTCAGCCAGCTGGAGTGCTGGCCGCTTTGACCGTTGTTGGCTTAGGACAGGCAGACGGCAAGTCGGGGGCACCTAAGTTAGCGAACCGGAACCCGCCGGGAGTGCGAGCGCCTATTGGAGGCACCGTTGAAGCCCCGCGCGGCTGGACACCGTTGAAGGCAGGACCGGGGGCGAGATCGTTACAAAACCGTAATTTGGCGGCCACAAGTCTGACGGGAAGCCAACGGAAGAAGGATATCCTTTTTAACAGGAGCCCCTCGTCGGATGACATCTCCCGCGTACACTTCCACCCAGAAGTTTCTTCACTGGTCTCTCTTCGTGCTTGTCCTTTTGCTCTACGCACTGACCTTCGGCGAGGACCTGTTGCCTCGTGGCGATCCTATGGTCGCTTCCTTCTGGCGGCTGCATATTTCGTTTGGCCTTCTGTTGGCTGGCCTGGTGCTTTGGCGGGTCGTCCTGCGCGGCCTGAGAGGAGCCCCCGGTCTTCCCGAAGAGATGTCGGCGCCAGAGCGGGCGGCGGCCAAGTTTGGTCACCTTGTCCTGTATGCATTGTTGATTGCGATCCCTGTTCTAGGCATCGTTTTGACCTGGTTCAGGGGTAACGAGTTGAGTTTCTTCGGCCTGTTTACGATCCCGGCTCCCTTTACACCTGATCGAACTACGGCTCGCACGATCCGAGAACTTCACTCATTGTGCGCGAATGGCATTCTGATAGCCGTCGGCCTGCATGCCTTGGCTGCGCTGTACCATCATTTCATCCGCCGCGATGCAATTTTGACGAGAATGCTCCCAAAGGGTTGAGCCTTTGTGGGCGCTAACGCCACGGGCAGGGTCCAGTGATCTTGGCGTCAGGTGGTTCGCGTTTCGAGGTATCTAGGTTTGGGACGCCATCCACGAGGTCATCGAAATGAACCTGGCCGCTTCCTCTGGCAATTCTGGGCGCTGCTATCACCGACTTTCGCCGCGCTGACGGCAATTTTCGCCAAGGTTTGCATCGAGAACATCAATTCCGATTTCGCGACCTTAATCCGCACGGCCATCATCCTGATCGTGTTCGCGGCCGTTCTCGCCGCCAGCGCCAGTTCGTGAGGCGGAGCTAGAAGTTAAATTTGCCGCGCCGCCTGCCGAACCGCTCTATGCGGCGAAGTTTTCACCCGCAGTGGATGCCTTCTGGATGGGCACTGTCCCAACATGGAAAGGCGATGTCCCTCATCCAGAACTCCATTCGGGCGCCGTGCGCTTGTCAATTGCCCATCCCTCGAATACGTCGGCTGGCGCAATTTTCCGGGCTTTGGAGAGACACCGAAGGCGAGGATTATATGTGAGATTCAGACAATAGCGGCAGCGAAATTGCTCCCCGGCGAGCTAGGAAGACAGTTTTACTGCTGGAACAGTCAACCTGCTCAAATTCTTTGCGCAGGTATTCCCGTCACACATGCGCCCCCAAGCAAGGGGTTAGCTAGCCGGGTGCGTCATGCAGCCGGTCGGCCAACCGCGTGGACCGGGGTCTGGACCGCATTTATGATTGGGGAACCTGGTTCATACGAAGCCGTTGTGGACTATAGATCGAGGTGCTGCGCTTGAGCGAACCAGTCCCAGATACCGAGCGCCGGCGCCTAGGGAGTTACCAGCCTCGCCCGCCATGTCAAATCAGCGGTGCGTCCGCGCAAGGCAAAAACAGGCTTGTTGCGGCGATGCTTGTAGCATGCCTCGTTTTCGGCTTCGGGGTGCTGGCAGAGGAAGTCCTGGAAGGTGACACGACCAAGTTCGACCTGGCCATCATGTCGGCTCTTCGCGCAGCCGATCCGGCCTACCCGATCGGTCCGCCATGGCTTCAGGAAGCGGCCCGGGATGTGACCTCAGTGGGCAGCGTGGTGTTTCTTGGCTTCGTGTTGCTGGCAGGGGTTGTCTTTCTTCTTCTGATCCACAAGCGGGCTCTCGCCATCTGGATGGCGGTGGCGGTGGTTGGCGGTGAACTGCTTGGCACGATCCTCAAGCTGAGCTTCAACCGGCCCAGGCCAGAGATCCCTCATGTCACGCGAGTATTCACGGCAAGCTTCCCGAGCGGACATGCAATGCTTTCGGCGATCGCGTTCCTGACCGTGGACGCTCTCCTTTCACACGCAAATCAGGAACTGCGTCTCAAAGTGTATTTCATGTCCATCGCCGTGTTTCTGACGGTGGCCGTTGGAATAAGCCGGGTCTATCTCGCGGTCCACTATCCCACGGATGTCCTGGCGGGATGGTGCATTGGTTCTGGCTGGGCGATCCTGTGTTGGATAGCCGCGTTATGGTTTCAGGAAAGGCCGAAGCGGGTGGAAACTTGAAGGTCCTGGCCCTCATCAACAAAAATGCCGGCGCTGCGGCGCACAAGGGTGACATAGAGAGAGCCGTACGGGATGGGTTCGCCGAACGTGGCGTCGAGGCGGATGTCCGATTGGTGGTTGGGCGAGAGGTTGGAGAGCTGGCTCAGCGCTTCGTCGACGAAAACAAGTCGAAGTCCGGCCATGGATCAATATTGGTGGTGGGCGGTGGCGACGGCACCCTCAGCAGCGCAGCCTCCGCGCTGGCGGGGACCGATCTGGTGCTCGGTGTCCTTCCGCTCGGCACATTGAACCACTTTGCCAAGGATTTGGGTGTGCCTCTCGACCTCGCAGCGGCGATCGATACAATCACGACAGGCAAGCCTGTGGCAGTCGATGTCGCCGAGGTCAACGGCCGCGTCTTTCTCAACAACTCATCGATTGGGATCTATCCCTTCTTTGTTGCAAAGCGTTCAGCCGAGCAGCGGCGCCGTGGGTTCGGCAAGCTTGCCGCCATCGGACCCGCCCTCATGAGAACGTTGAGATCCGCCTCGTGGCAGGCTGTCCACGTCGCTGCTCAGGGCACCCGCGAAAGACTGCGGACGCCCTGTGTGTTTGTTGGTAACAATCTTTACGACATCGCCGATCTTGGCCGTCGCCGCAGCCTGTCGTCAAAAGAGCTGTGCGTTTACGTCGTCAAGCAGCAGTCCTGGCTTGGACTGGCATTGCTTCCGTTCAAAATCGCGTTCGGCATGATCGACGCCACCCGAGATCTTGAAACCTATCGGGCAAGCTCACTCCAAATCACATCGCATCGCCACGCCATGCTGGTTTCTCTGGACGGCGAAGCCGTCAGTATGGACATGCCCTTGAACTTTCAGATTCGACCAGCTGCCTTGCAGGTCCTTGCGCCTGCCAAAATGACCAGAAGCCGGGGCCATAGGTGACAGCGGAGAGCTTTCAGTGAGAACCCTCGTCCACCTCTCGGATTTGCACTTCGGAAGAACGGAGAGCCAGCTTGTGGAAGCGATCGCGGTCGAGGTTCGCGCCGTCGACTCTGATTTGCTCGTCGTATCGGGGGATCTAACGCAGCGCGCCCGGAAAGCCGAATTCCTGCAGGCGCGAGCCTTCCTTGATTCTATTCCTGGTCCCCGCATCGTAGTGCCCGGCAATCACGATGTGCCGCTCTGGAATGTCTTCGCGCGCGCATCGACGCCTCTGTCGCGTTACAGGCGCTACATCGAGGCGGACACCGAACCGTTCTATGCCGACAGCGAAGTCGCTGTCGTCGGGATCAACACGGCACGATCCCTGACAATCAAGGATGGCAGGATCAATGTCCGCCAGCTCGCGGCTGCGACAGAGAAATTCTCACGTATGTCCGATGACATTACCCGGGTCGTGGTCACTCATCATCCTTTTGAAGGGCTGGATCTGGAAAGCGACGAAGGCATCGTTGGCCGCGCGGCTCTGGCAATGGATGCCTTCTCGCGCAGCGGCGTAGACATCATATTGTCTGGCCACCAGCATCTTCACCGCACCGGTTCGAGCGCAAGGCGTTACCTCATCGACGGCTATGCGGCGCTGCTCATTCAAGCGGGAACGGCGGTTTCATCGCGGCGTCGCCACGCTGCAAATTCGTTTAACATCATTCGCATCGAGCACCCGAGCATCTCCGTCGAGTGTCGAGCCTGGCAGCCTTTGCGGCCCGGGTTCGAGATCTCAGCCAGTTATTCCTTTCGGCACGGTCCACGCGGGTGGGAAGCTGCTTGAAGGGCGATCAGGAACAGCGTCTTACTCATCCGCAAGGGAGACACCGCGTTAAGTCGCTGCCCCAACGACTGCGGCTGAGCGTGGATGGCTGTTTTCCCGATTGATCCGTGACACAAAAATCGCGCGAATCCGGGGGTGGCGAAATTCGGTTTTGTCCCTACTGAAAACTACCTAGGCTGACAGTTGAGGGAAGACAATGAACAGCGACCCGCAGACATGGTTGGCCGTGGTTCCGCTATGGTCGCAAAGGTTGGTCGCTACCTTCGCTATCCCAAGATCCTCACGCCCTCTACGATAAAAGGGCGCACGCCCAATACGCGCCAATTGCCATCTGGACGGCAAATGCCGTGAACCGCAGACTCACTGCAATCTGACTGGTGGAAACGAGATGGATAACCGACTGGACGAGGCGTGCTCCCAAAAGCACGAAGGCTAGAGGGTCGGTAAGCGCCGTTCTCGATGTCATTATTGCAACGCCGAGCAAGCCGCCAAAGATTGGAAGGCCTTCAATGCAGTTGGCATGAGCGCGTGCCAACCTCTCCATGAAGGGGCAGAGTCCGCTATTGTCAGGCGCAAACCCATTAGCAGGCACCCGTCGGGAAACCACGAGATATGTGCGGATCACTTCCATCACGATCAGCAAGATCAGTGTCCATGAAATGAACCCGACCAAACTGTAAGCCGTTGCAGACATTGCCTCTCCCCCATGTACCACGGTCCTTTTAGCTGATTTGCTCTAGGTCGGCGAGGGAGATGGGTTTGAGGCCAGTCGCCATAGATTGGCTTTAACTTCCCACCTTCGAGCCGCGATACGTTCAAGATGGAACGGCCAGGAGATCGAGCTCAGGGCGAGGTCACCGTGTCGATGGCGAGTTGGTGACGATTAGCCGATTAGCCGCCTGCCCGTTCTGGAAGGGTTTCCTCATCGTTTATCCGGTGTCCTCGCACGGTTAGAGAAATGCAGCTGTCGATCGTCACAGCCGGCGTCACCTCTCCCGCCTCTACTGCCGGCAGCAAGCCCGAGCGCACCTATCCTCGATGTGGTTATCATGGCGATGTCCTTCCGGACGGCGGCAGAAGTGCTGTACATCCGGTCCTCATCCCGTTCATGAACGTCGCTCTTGCAGCTGTCAGCCAGTTGTCAGGTTGAATTGGCTATGTCGCACCAATGACGGTGAAATGGCCGTCTGACACGACCGATCGAAATCCCAACCGCAGGCGCAACATTCGCGCCCAACCTCCCGAATGGAGCCATCATGTATCGCACAATCGTTCTCGCCGCTCTTGCCGCCACGATTGCAGGACCGGCGCTCGCCGCCGGCGGCAGCTGCAGCACCGCCCCGAAATCGCAGTTCAAGCCCAAGGCAACGCTGGAGGCGCAGTTAACCGGCGAGGGCCTCAACGTCCGCCAGATCAAAGTCGAGAAGGGCTGCTACGAAGTCTACGCGGTCGACAAGGCCGGCAAGAAGGTGAACCTGGCCTACAATGCCGAGACCCTTGAAAAGCTCGACAATGCCGAAGCCGGCGAAAATTGATCCGAACGTTTCGATAGCCACGGAGGCGCGAGCATCTCCAGAGATGGTGCGCGTCTGGGACCGGGTCGTGCGGAGTTTCCACTGGGCGCTGGTGCTCAGCTTCGTCACTGCCTGGCTCACCTCCCATTCCTCGGAGGACATTCACCATTGGGCTGGCTACGCCACTGCCGGGCTGGTCGCGATGCGGCTCTTGTGGGGGGTTCTTGGCACTCACTATGCGCGCTTCTCGCAATTCGTGCGTGATCCAGCAACAGTGCTACGCTACCTCTCGGCGTTGCTGAGCGGTCGCGAGGCCCGCTATATCGGCCATAATCCCGCCGGCGGCGCGATGGTGATCGTGCTGATCGGGGCGATGGGATCGACCGCGCTGACCGGATGGCTGATGACAACGGACGCCTATTTCGGCGTGTCCTGGGTCGAGACCGCGCACAGTCTGAGCGCGCACGGCTTACTTGTGATGGTGCTTTTCCATATAGGCGGCGTCGCGCTGGCAAGCTTTCGCCATCGCGAAAACCTGGTACGGGCCATGATCACGGGGCGAAAACGCAAAGCTGAGCCCGCGGACGTAGCCTGACGACCTTTACCAGGCCGGTGTCAGTTTCGATGAGGTTACAGCAAAAGACGCCCGGGGTCCTTGGACATTAACCACGTTGTTTTGGCGACGCTCCTTAATGGTACGCGGAGGAGCATGCGACAGGCAGGTGCGGTGAACCCATGTATCCGATAATTCTCTCACTCGTGACCTTTGTTGTTGGACGGCGCTGCTAGCGGGCGGCATCTGGCTCGCTCATCTCGGCGGATCGTGGTTCTACCAAGGGGCGCGGCGCTGGTGGTTTCGGCAGCGCTAACCTTCACGCGCCCCCCCGCTGGCTTGGCGCTATATGGCGTAGCACTGCTGGTGACGCTGTGCTGGTCGATAAAGGGGAGTTGGCTTCGACTGGTGGGCGCTTTCGGCGCGCGGTAGCCTGCTCATTATGCTCGGCGTGCTGCTGCTGTTACCGCCGATGGTGCGGTCACTTCACAGAATTGACACCGGCTCAGCCCGATACAACGGCACCAGCCGGCTTTTGGCCGCCTCCCTCGTAATCGCGGTGCTTGCCGGCGTCTACACCATGTTCCAGTCGCCGCACGATGTAGCCGGCACCTTTGCCGACGATCGCACGCGACGCGAGACCTTAAAAGCACCGTTCCGGATGGCGAATGGCAGGCTTACGGCCGCACTGCGGCCGGTGACCGTACTACCCAGCTCACTCCGCAAAACATCGGCGATCTGAAAGTCGCGTGGACCTACCATACGGAGGACATTCGCGGCCGAAACGATCCCGGCGAGGCGACCTATGTGCAGAGGCCCCACAAACCACCCCTGCCCGGCCGCCTGCCGACAAGGGGGGCGGGTACCGACCGTCGCGGAAGGGCGGCTTGCCGTCGCCTCATCCCGACAATCGGGACGAAGAACCCGCATAGTGTGTCAAGTGAAATGGGTTCCTAAAGAGCGTCCGTTAGGGCTGACTTGGATCAACGGACAAGTTAGTCAACGGACGCAACCCTTTCGGATAGGAGTCGGCCTGTGGCCAAGACCGTCTTTTATGCGCGCGTCTCAACTGCCGACCAGACGCTTGAGCATCAACGCAGGCAGGCCGAGCTAGCAGGTTTCAAGATTGATCAAGAGATTGCCGACCACGGTGTGTCCGGCATCTCGACCAAGCTGGCGGAGCGACCTCAAGGAAAGCGGCTTTTCGACATCCTCCGCCCTAGTGACACCCTGGTGGTGCGCTGGGTCGACCGGCTGGGCCGCGACTATCGGGACGTGTCGGATAGCATCCGGCTTTTCATGCGTGACGGTGTGGTGATCAAGACGGTCATCAATGCCATGGTGTTCGACGGAGCGACCAAGGACCCCATCCAACAGGCCGTTAGGGACGCGCTGATAGCCTTCATGGCAGCAACGGCGGAAGCACAGGCGGTCGCCACCAAGGAAGCCCAGAAGGCAGGTATAGAGGACGCCAAGTCCGACCCCAGGTCGTACCGTGGCAGGAAGCCGAGCTACGACCGTGAGGCATTCGACACGGTGGTTACAATGCTGGGCACAGGGGCTGGTGCATCAGCCATAGCCAAGGTCACGGGCTTGACGCGGCAGGCGGTCCTCAGAATCAGGGAGGACCGGATTGGAGCGGAGAAGGCCCTGGCCATGTGGGCGCTCTAGGCGTGGTCGGTGGCAAAGTCACTCGGCCCATCCTTACCACGCCAAGAGGCAGAGCTTATGGAGTCGTAGACGAACGGTACTGCCCTGCCGGTTTTTCGGACACGCAGTTAAGCTAGCATAGATTTCTCCTCGAACTCGACGGGGCTTAAATAGCCGCGTTCCGTCTCGATATTCTGATTGCCCGACAAAAATCCCAGCTCGCAAGCTTGCTCACAGTGATCTCCACTGCCTCCGGCGGACAAAGGTTCTGAAATTGCTGCCGGCAATATGCCGGGAGCGATCGTCGCTACGTGATCACTGAACGACCGAAATGGGGCCGACAGCGGAATGGCGGCTTCTGGCGTCCGAAGAACGATAGCGGACGTTCAGCCCAGCGCCAGCATCGTCCTGACCTGACCCAAAGGAGCCCTTCGGCAGCCCGCCTCGGGCCATAAACGACGCCGTGTGAGGAATGGTCCAAGGGACGTGATGAGTTGATCGCTGTCGGCGCCGGCACTGCACGCTCGCATTGGAGGTAGGACTGGAATACGCTCACCGCCCGGAGCTTCGACCTACGGAACAGGCAGGACACAAGCATGGAGCGACGCCTCACCGCAATCCTTGCTGCCGACGTCGTCGGCTACAGCCGCCTCATGGGAGCCGACGAGGTTGGCACGCTTGGGCACCTGAAGAGGCTTCGCGCCGAAGTGATCGAGCCCAAGATCACAGAGTCGCACGGACGCATCGTCGGTTCCGCTGGCGACAGCCTTCTTGTCGAATTCGCCAGCGCAGTCCATGCGGTGCGGTGTGCGGTTGAAGCCCAGGAGGAATTAGCCGCTCACAATGCAAGTTTGCCCGAGGACAAGCGCATGACTTTCCGCATGGGCGTGAATTTGGGCGACGTTATTGCACAGGACGATACGATCTACGGTGATGGCGTGAACATCGCCGCGCGGCTCGAGAAGCTTGCAGAACCTGGCGGCGTCTGCGTCGCGACCAACGTCTACGAGCAGGTCAAAGGCAAACTGGACTATGCCTACGCCGACCTCGGTAGCCATCAGGTCCACAACATCGTGGAGGCGGTGCGCGCCTATCGGGTCAGTCGAGCGAAACCCGCTGCGGCATCCTCCACAAGGGTTGCGCTGAGGCTTCCCGAAAAACCGTCCATCGCGGTCTTGCCATTCGACAACATGAGTGGCGACCCCGAGCAGGGCTACTTCGCTGACGGCATGGTCGAGGAGATCATCACCGCGCTGTCCCGGACGCGCTGGCTGTTCGTCATCGCGCGCAACTCGAGCTTTACCTACAAGGGCCGGGCAGTGGACATTAAGCAGGTCGGACGCGAGCTTGGTGTGCGCTATGTACTTGAAGGGAGCGTGCGCAAAGCGGCGAGCAGGGTTCGCATCACCGGGCAGCTTATCGACGCGACAACGGGAGCACATCTATGGGCCGACCGTTTCGACGGCGGGCTGGAGGAGGTTTTTGACCTGCAGGAGGAAGTGGCCAGGAGCGTCGTCGGAGCGATCGCTCCGAAGCTGGAACAGGCAGAGATCGAGCGAGCCAAGCGCAAGCCGACCGAGCACCTTGACGCCTACGACTACTATCTGCGCGGGATAGCAAGCCTCCACCAGTTGACCAGGGAATCCACCGCAAACGCCCTTCAGTTGTTTTACGAAGCCATCGAACTCGACCCTGAATTCGCCTCGGCATACGGCATGGCCGCGTTCTGTGCCGTCATACGCAAGGCGAACGGCTGGATGGCCGATCGTGAGCAGGAAACCGTCGAAACAGAACGCCTGGCTCTGAAGGCAGTGGATTTGGGCAGGGATGACGCGGTTGCGCTCTCACTCGGCGGGGAAGCGCTCGCGTTTGTCGTTGGCGACTACAATAGCGGGGCAGCGTTTATTGATCGCGCGCTTGCGCTCAATCCGAACCTGGCTACCGCGTGGCTATTCAGCGGCTGGGTCAGAGCGGACCTCGGTGATACGGAAGCCGCCCTCCAGCGCTTGGCTACCGCGATACGCATGAGTCCAGTCGACCCGTTCATGTTCGATATGCTGAATGCGGTTGCAATGGCTCATCTCTTGGCTGGTCGATTTGAGGAGGCATCATCTTGGGCGGAAAGGTCGCTACGGGAAAAGCCGGATTTTTTGGCGTCGTTGCGCTTCGCCGCTGCAAGCTATGCTCTCGCTGGCCGGACCGAGGATGCGCAAAAGGTGGTGAGCCGAATTCTCGCCCTCGATCCTGGCGAACGAATTTCCAATCTCGCCGACGTCGTTTCAATCAGGCGTGCGGCCGATATGGCTCTGTTTTCAGAAGGTCTACGAAAGGCTGGGCTGCCGGAATAGCTCTGCCAGGCTGGCGTATCGATCGCGAGTTGCAACGCACCGAGATCTCAACGGACCGCACCGTGGGGGATGCCTGCGGCAAAGCACCTACTCGATCTCAATCCAAGTCGGCGATCCCTTGGCATAGGCGATAGCTGCTTCGGCTGGAGAATGGCTGATAGTCCGTTTTTGGCGCACCCGCGACCTCCAGTGAGGTCGTCACTAACGTCCGCTTTTAGGCAGTGGCACAGCTAGCTTTAATGACTGAGATGAGGCGCAAAGCAGCCACGGTACCTCTGCCACCACGACGCGTAGGCCGAAGGTCCAACATTTTGAACCGGATATTCTACTCGTCCATCAGGTACGACCAAAAAATCCGACAAGGGAGAGTGTACCCGCTGGCGGATCCCAATCCGGGCCGACTTCATCTGCCAACCGCCTCAGAGACTATGCCCACCCAGTCAACTTCAATTTGCCCAGCCCTCAAGAACGTCGGCTAAGCGGATCATATGGTGATGCCCGAGCTCCTCTCGTAGGTCCTCCGACCAGCGTTACTCAGCAGCTTGATCGAACATGCGTGCGAGTCCTTCAGCAGAGGACCTTCCCCGCTTCATTGATGAGGTTTACAACACCCGCCAATTGCACTCAGCGCTCGGCTATCTCAGCCCGCAACAGTTCGAAGACCAACACGCCCGGAAGATGGTCAAAACTGCCGCTTGATCCTGTCCGCTCCGAGGGGCGCACTCCATTTCGCGTCCAATCGCGACCCCTCTGGGTGCCCAGGTTTGGGCTTATCCGGGTAGTGCATAGGAGGGACCCGCGCCCGGAGCGCAGCGCCCTCGGCGTTGCGCTGAGCGGAGGGCGTGGGAGGTTCCTGTGCACCCACGCGGGTAAGCCCGGGAGGGGCCATTCGGTTAACGTGGGGAATCAAACGGCCGCCAGTTATACTGGCGGCCGTCCCTTTTTTTGGATCGTCGCCCCCAGCCCGATCACCAAGTCACGAAATGACGCCTTGGCCAGACCTTCTAGGTACGAGCAGAGATCGAGATTGGATGGTGCATAGTGACTAACCGTAGCCACCAACCGCGTCTCGGAAGTCTGCGGCTTATTCAACGACGGCGAAAAGCGACCATTCGCCAGGCACCCCCTTTAACGAGTACATGCCTTGGTCAATGAACCCGATCCCCGAGCCGACAACCAGGTCTTTGACCGTATTGGACACCAGGATACTGCCCGGCGACGCATTGCTGCAGATGCGTGACGCAACATGCACCGCGAGCCCACTCAGATCGGTCTCGCGCCGCTCGCATTCACCGGTATGCAGTCCAGCGCGCATGGTGAGGCCGAGACGCGACAGTTCCTGTATGATTGCCCGCGCGCACTGGATAGCCCGGGTAGGCCCGGTGAAAGCCAAAACGAAGCCATCGCCCGTGCGGTTGACTTCCTGGCCACCGAAGTTCTTCAGCTCTCGTCGCACGACACCGTCATGCGCTTGCAGAGTCTCCTTCCATTTGAGGTCTCCGATTGCCGCGAGCTTTTCGGTTGATCCAACAATATCGGTCACGAGCACGGTCAGGAGGACCCGCTCGGAGGGCGGACTATTTCGGGTTCCAGTCAGGAACTCCTGCACTTCACCTACCAGTCGTTCCTGGTCACCCCACCACGGTAAGTGATCGTCGCCGGGAAGCACGACCAACTTGGCGCCTGGAATATGATCGGCAAGATATTGGGCTTCGGGGACAGAATGCCAGCGGTCTCCGCTGCGATGCAGCACTAGAGTAGGCACCTGAACACTCGGCAAAACACCGCGTATATCGACTTCAAAACTCAGATCGTTGAGCGCTCGAACTGCACCCGGACTTGCGGAATAGCGAAGATAGGCGCCGAACCATGAGCGCGCCGCCTCATCCTTTGCCATGCTCGGCGCAGCCTGGTCGAGCTCAAAAGGCTCACCCCAATTCTCTTCCATGAGCGTGTTCCACGCGTCACGATCCTCTAGCGTTATGCCCCACGGATAGTCAGGCGCCCAGCTTTGCCGAGCATAGCTCCCGCAGAGAATAAGCGCGGCTGTACGTTCGGGATGAGTTGCGGCGAACATTGCCGCCATGTAGCCCCCCTCGGACACGCCAAGGAGGGCTGCCCGTTCCGACCCGGCAGCATCCATGACCGCCCGGATATCATCCACTCGCTCTTCGAGCGTCGCGGGCCCGACATCTCGATCGGATAGACCCATGCCCCGACGATCGAACCTGATCAAGCGCGAGAAATTGGCGAGACGCCTGAAGAACCGCGCATAGTCGGGACTTTCCCATGCATACTCCAAATGGGAGACCCAACCTTGCGCATAGACAAGATCGATTGGCCCGTCACCAAGGACCTGATAGGCGATCGATAGATTGCCGCACTTCGCGTACTGGGTGCGTGGAGCCATGGCTGTTCGAATCCCGGAAACGAAGCCAATCTCAACCGTGGACTGGAGATATGCGATCAAGCACCGTTGAGCCTGCTTCGGACGCCACAATCAGGCCACCAATGGTAGCACGTGGCCAAGTTCCTAACCTTAGCAATCTGCATGCGGTGACACGTTCTTGGCCGCCTCGAGGCCGATCCAATGCACGTTCATCAGTTGGGATCGCTACGGCCGCTTTGTCGGCGACTGCAGGCGCGCTGACGGCGCCAGCGTAGCCGCCTGGATGGTCGATCACGGCCAGGCGCTCGACTGGCCCCGCTACAGCCGTGGCGCCTATGCAGGGCAGCAGGCGAAAGCCGCAGCGGCAAAGGTCGGTCTATGGGCCGGAACGTTTCAGGCGCCTTGGGATTGGCGGGCTGAGCACGCTGACGGTGCGAGGCAGATAGCGAAACAACCGCTCGGCATCATCAGCCGCCGGCAGGTAGCGCAAAGCTACTCATGCCAGCCGCGGCGAACCTGCTCGCAAATTAGTTCGTGCGATGAGGCAAACTGGTATCTGGTCAATTGCCCCTGGGGCGGCAAGCTCGACCGCGACAAGGACGGAAGACCGTGTGAAAGTCTGTGCTGAATGCCGCCAGCAAGGCCGATCTGCGGAAGATCCGGGATGATCAGATCGCGACCGTTTATCGCCGATTTTATTGGGATGCCGTCGTCGCCCGCCTTCACGTAGCGGCGGAAGTTGGCAAGCGTGACACCCTTCATGGTGGCGCCGCCGGCGGGCCGTGTTGTCGCTCCAGCCACCTTCTGATTTCAAGACGAGCGCAAGCGCCCGCGCAAAATTGCGGTCCATAACTGTTTTCCTTTTGATGTTGGGATTTGAAGAACCGAGATTTCTCGGCTACAGGGAGTTCTTCTTCTGGGGCGGAATCATGAAATTCTCGCAGATCGCCGCACTGACATCATTGCGATTTTTTGCTGCGGCTTCGATTTTTGTATACCATGCGCAGGTACATATCTTTGGGATAAACCATCCTCAACTTGCGCTCGGCGTTTCGTTTTTCTTCGTTCTGTCCGGGTTCGTGCTGACGTACGCCTACCGTGACCTGCGGTGGGATGAAATCGGCGACTTCTACTTCGCCAGGTTCGCGCGGATTTGGCCGGTTCATGCCGTGACCTTTGTGGCGGCCGCAGTTTTCCTGACGCCCTCTTTTTTCAGCGTATGGAGCGGAATTATAGGCGCTATCAATATCTCGCTGCTTCAAGCATGGGTGCCATACCAAGGCGTCGTTTTCTCGTTCAACGCCGCATCGTGGAGCATATCTGCCGAGATGGCGTTTTATGCGCTGTTTCCCGCACTGTTGCTCACTCGGCGGTTTGGTTCCTGGTACTTCGCGCTTGCGGCAGTCACCGTCTTGATAGTCGGCGCTCTGGCCGCATTGCGACTTCCTGGGCCAACGAGCCCGTGGACCTTCAACCCAATTTCGTTCGCATTCCAGTTTCCATTGTCAAGAGTATTGGAATTCGCAACTGGCGTGTTTGCTGGCAGACTCTATGTCACTGGCCGCGCCGCGAATGTGAAGGGCACAGTTTTCGAAGTGGGAAGCCTCGTAAGTGTTCTGATCTTCGCCGTTTTCAGCCAGTGTCTTATCCCATGGCTCAGCCAGTCGGGAGGGATGTTTTTCTTCGCCGCAGCCATTTTCGTTTTTGCGCGGGAGGCCGGCAAAATTAGCAAAGCTCTTTCATGGCCTCCGCTGGTTCGTCTCGGCGAGATCAGCTTTTCAACCTACATGCTGCATGATCTGATTTTGCGAATAGCCGTCACGCACGGCCTGGTCCAGAGGATCGGGAAACCATGGTCTGTCCTCCTGATCGTGCCGCTGGTCTATGTCTTGTCATATGTGATGTGGGCTGGCGTGGAGGTGAGATTTCGTAAGATATTGATGGGTATGCGAAATTCCCGCGTAGCAACACAGCTGGTGCCCGGCCAGTAGAGAAGGGATGTTTTCTAACAACCCCTTTTCGCAGTGAGGCCGTTCAGAAGGCAAGCACCTAATGGAACTGCGCAAGCCGGCGGATCGTTTCAGCGACACATGAGGGCGCTAGGGCCCCGTTTTCTGCCCTTAACAACCGGACCTATCGCTGTTACGCCGCTGTTTTCAGCGGGCCCGATCTTTGCGATATTTTCAGAAGCGCTCCAAGGGCGAACACTCAAAAAGGATCAAAAGGGCAACCTGTACATCGCGCCATCTTCATTTTCTGGCACAACAAGCGTAACGGGGGTGTTGGGTAAGGGGGCAAAGTTAGTGAAAGCCGCGTGTGCACTTTGTATTGCGCTCATCATTTCCGGGTGTGCAGGGACCAGCGTTGTTCAGACTTCAGGTAATACCGCCATCGTAACGGCCAGAGCTGCGCCTGTCTGTGGTGGCGTGGGCGCCGAGAGGGTCGCCGTCAGAGAAGCCGCCATTGAGACGATCAAGGCAGGGTTCGACAAATACATCATCTACGATGCTGCGGCTCAGAACACTGTCACGACTACGCAGATGCCGGGGACGGCCACGACAATGGGCACTATCAACGGCGGAATGCTAAACGCGACGACCACCTATCAGCCGGGGCCAACAATCTACTCAGGTCACCACTCCCAAGCCTTTGCCATCAAGATGTTCAAGGCGAGCGACCCTCTTGGCGCCAATGCTGTTGATGCGAGGACAACGCTCGGCCCAGAGTGGCCAAAGCTGATTAAGCAGGGGTCTTTGACGACCTGCACGTGACGGGTGCTCTGGTCATAGAGTTCCGCCTACCGGGCCGCCCATACAGCGCATCTGACGCTGCAGCAGCTCAAGCTCATGTCGGCGATCAAGCACTGTCGCACTGCGGCCCTTGGCGGTCACGTGGAGGCCTGCGAGGACTGCGGCCAGTGGCGCATCGCCTACAACTCCTGCCGCAACCGGCACTGTCCGAGGTGCCAGGGTGCCACGGCGCGGACATGGCTTGCCGAGCGCGAGGCCGACCTGCTGCCGGTCGGCTACTTTGCACACCGTGGGCTACCTGAGGCCAGCAGCCGTAAGCGCTCGGTACACTGACCCCCGACCGATGCCGAGGGACGCGGCGATCTCTGATACGGATTTCTGTTGCTGGTACAAGACGACTGCTTCACCGGCCTTTGCTCGCGCCGTAGGCTTCCGCCCTTTGTATTTCTTATCTGCCTTCGCCTTCGCGATGCCTTCCTTCTGTCGCTCTCTCATCAGGCCCCGCTCGAACTCTGCGAAAGCGGCGAACATGTTCAGCATCAGCCGACCGTATGCTCCGGTCGTGTCCAGCGTCTCCTTGCCGAACTGTAAGACCTTCAGACCTACACCACGTCCATGCAGGCCATCGACAATATCACCAAGGGTCCGCGTATTCCGCGCCAAGCGATCGATCTTGGTCACCACCAGCGTATCGCCCTTGCGCAGAAATTTGAGCGTACGATCGAGCTCCTGTCGATCCCCCAGGGCTGAGACTTGCTCCGAAAAGACTTCTTCGCAACCGGCGGCTTTGAGGTCACGTATCTGGGCCTCCAGTCCCGCTACCTGCTCTTCTGTTGAAGTTCGTGCGTAGCCGACCTGCATCCTACTCTCCAATGTCCAATAGCCTCTGAGCTTTTGAGTCAGATACGTCCAAAAGTCAATAAGAACCTTATTGGACGCCGCTAGGGCTTGTTGGAGGTCGTCCGGTAGACCCTGCCCATGTGGACAGCATGTCAATGGATCGTAGGATTGCGCAGGGCGTCCCGCCTACGCCGCCGTACCCATAAAACGAGCGGCCGGCTCAGGATCATCGTAGGATTGCACTGAACGACGGCATTTGAGGCTGTGCAGCCATGACTTCTTTGGGGCCGTTTGCGGACCGGCTGCTTCAGGCGGCAAATCTTCAGGGCCGGACATTACGGTCGCCGTGACCATTGTCGTGACCTGACCCGATGCTGCCGTTCAGTCTCACGATCAGGAAGTCCTAGAATGTGAGAAAAGGCGACATGGGATCGCGACGGAAAACTGAAATATCGGAACGTCGCTTCACTCGAGCCCGATCCACACAAAGCCGTCCTGCTTTCGGCAGGGGTATACGATCAGTTTTGCGCGGTTTTTCGAAATGTCACCGGCGAATTCATAGCCCGGCGCAGTACCATCCTGCTGCAGCTGCGCCCACCCCCTGATTTCGCCGGTGGACAGGTCGAAACAACTCTGATGCCAGCGGCAGACCAGGCCAAGATCTGCGGTGATCGTGCTCTCCGTGTGTGGGAGCTTCAGCTTTTCGGCCTCAGTGGAACTTCGGCGTTCGTAGAGCGGCAGATGAAGATGCGGGCAAGCATTGTTGAAGGCGCAATAGTTGTCGGATCCGCGAACGACGACGATATCGTAATCTTCAAAATCGAGAATCCGACGTTCGTAGGGCCGAAGCTCGTCTTCGGCAAAAGCGCGAACCCACCTCCTGCCGCCGTGACGGATGGTTTCGCGAAGCCCCTTGGAATTCAGTTCGGCGTCAATTTCGGGCTTCAGCCTGACTATTTCAAACAGGCTTGTGCGCTCGGCGGTACCGCGAAGGCGTACCCTGACGAAGTCGCCGATTTCCACCTTGTCGGCGATCTGATCGCGGAGGGCCTCGGATATTAGCAATCGCGTACCGGCATCTTTATTGGCGGCCTCGACCCGGCTGGCCAGATTTACAACGTCGCCGATGGCCGTCAGACGTTCGTGTCCGGCGAAACCCAATGTGCCGATGACGGCTTCGCCATAGTTGAGGCCGATACGAATATCGAAATCGATGCCATACATCGAGGCAAAGAAAGGCTTCAGACGATCGACCGTGGCGAGGGTCTGAAGTGCGGCGTTCACGGCGCGGAGCGGGGCGTCTGGCTGGTCGTCGATACCGAATATTGCCATGAGCCCATCGCCGATCAGTTTGTCAATGAAACCGCCATTCTGCTCGATGACGTCGCCGACTTGGGCGAAGTAACGATTGAGCAGATACATCACGTCGTAGGGGGAAAGCCGCTCCGACAGCGCGGTGAAATCGACAATATCACTGAAGAAGACCGCAACATGCCTTGCTTCGCCGCAACGCGTCGCGGCAGAAGTGCCCAGCTGGCTAGTGATCATCATGTCGGTTTCGTCTAGCACCAGGCGTCGGACGCGAAGCTCGCCTTCCGGCCTCAGCTGACAGGCCAGCCGAACCTCATCGGCCAATCTCAACCGGTTCGCCATCAGGGTTTCGTCCGGATTCCGGTCCGGGCAAGCCTCAATGCCGTCGAGAACCCAAACGCGGCATGTCGAGCATTTCGCCCTGCCGCCGCATGCATGGGCGAACGGCACGCCCGATCTGAGAGCCGCCTCGAGCAAGGTCTCATCCGCGGCCACGTCGAAATCCACTCTGTCGGGTAAAGCGGTTACTTTGGTCATATCACCGAACACAGGTCCGTCGCGTTAACTGGCTTGTCAGTGTAGCACCAAACGGCTCAGGCAATAGAATCGTGCAAAATTCGAGTACCAACGAAGCCGAAATGGTTTCGTTGCGGGGACCGGACCACAAGACCGCTTGCATCGGCAGCGACCGCTTGCCGAGCGGACAACGAGGGTTCATCACGGCGCGGATCGTGGTGGTGACGCTGCAGAGCAGAAACCGGCTTCGTCGAGATGCGACAACCAGGCAGCAACGATGTACGCCAACTATCAGCGCGCGAAGCAGACCATCTCGCTCTAATCGTCGAACTTTCGTCAATGGCGCAACCGCGACCTCCAGCGGGGTCGCCGGCAATGTCTGCTTTTCAGGCGGTGGCAAAGCTGACCTCAACGACCGACATAGGGCGCAAAGCAGCCACAGCACCTACGACGAATAAATTGCCGGCGGGCGCTTGTCCTGCGGCCTCTAACGACTGACGGCGAGCAGCCTGTCCGCCGCCCCAGCAAAAGCGCGCAGTGTCGCCTGCTCCTGTGCTACTGCCTTTTCGTAGAGCCTGTTATATGTCCGCCAATGCATTCCTCGAGGCTTGTCCGCAAGTCGTAGCGGGACGCTTGCGGTTCCTCCAAGGCGTTGCCGCAATTTCCGTGCCTTAGAGAGACATCGAAAGCGAGGATCTTCGCTCTGGGAGCGATAACTGAGATCCAAACACACACGGCAGCGAAAGCCGTTACCGTCGTAAAGAACTGCGCATCTACGATTGCAGGACGGGCAAATGAACCAGCGCCGCTCACCGCCGAAATGTTGTTCCGTGGAATCAAGCGCGATGACCTCGTGCACGTGCCGCCACTCCTGGGCCGGTCCTCGACGATGATAGGTCAACTCCAGGCTGCCTTCCTCCACGAAAATCCCGATCGAACCGGAAGGACGGCCGCCGACATTCCAGGTCAACTCCCCTCGGCGCCCGGGCGCCAGCAACCTGCTCTTGCGCAAGTCCGAGATGCGAAGATACAGCAGGTCCTCGCACTTCTTGCGAGCTCCGTTTCGCCACCGATTCCCTGATCCTGCGCCGCCCATTGATACCTCCGATTTTCCCGAAATAGTGTGCGTATCTGAGCAACTCTTACAACGCAGGGGCATAAGGAACTCTGACAACGAGACCCCTAGGATATCGATGGCGCAGCTCGTTCCAGAACGAATCCCGCGTCTGCGCTCAGGCTATCTGGTCTGCAGTGCCTTCTTCAGGTAGCCAGCCGACCGAGGTAGCGATCGAAGAGCCCTTCATTCCAGCAGAAGGATTGCAGAAGGGATTGCAGACCTCATTTCAATTTGAATCCAAGCTATTGCGGGCCGGAAGCGGACTCGGCAGGAATGCGTTCGAGCCTTTCTAGGAAGGTGATAGGCTTTGACATCCTTTTGGTCCCAATGCATCCGGTCGCGCGATCCGCTACTGGAACAGCACCGGGCCACGGGGTATCGCGCCCTCCCTCTGCTCTGGATGCACCATTCAGTCGGTACAGCTTTGTGCACTGTACATACATATTTGTGCATCCAGCGGCCCAATGGCCGCGAAATAGCCGGATAATCCCTCGCTCGCTTCGGTCATCCCGCGGCCCGCCCTGCCGGTTGTTTCTATGCCAGGTCATGCCCGCCTCCGAAGCGGCACGACATGCGGCGGATTGTTCGGCTGCGCCATATGGCGCTCGCGCCACATCCGCTTGGCGATGCCGGGGATCGCCGATATCACCTTCGCGGTCGGCCGGGCTGCTGCCCATGCGAGCAGGTCGAGTTGCCTCGTATCGTTCTTGCGCTTTTTCATGCCGCGCTCCGTTGGCCTTGCACGATTGCGGGGGTCAGCCTTCCGGTCTCGAGCAACTTGCGCATTCGCGTCATCGCGAGCGGTCCAAGCTGGCAGTCCGCGAACAGTGTCAAGAAGGCCGCCGCCAGTTCCTGCTCGCTGGACGGCGCCGGGAAGGGAATGTGCAGGTCATCGCCTTTGGCTGATGCATATCCATTGGGAGGGACAGTGCTAACCATGAGAGGTTCTTCAGGTTCTTCCTCCTTCATAGACATATCCTGAGGGTATATGGGGGGATATTGCCAGCAATGGCTGCGGGGACGTCACACTCGCTAGGTGCGTGTGACATCGGTCCATCTGTCTCTGCAATTTCTGCGGGGACAGAACGAGCCAGGCTGCGCCTGTCAGCCTGTCGAAGAGCCATCTGCTCCTTGAGGTGTTCGACCGTATAAGAGACATGATCGAGGATCTCGTCGGCCCTCGGATTCTCTACGCGAAAAACTTGCGAGGAACGCGTCTTCGTCTCCGTGTCGATCAGATAACCTCGTCCTAGTAGCCTGCCGCGACAGGTTGATATCTGGCGTTCGGAAAGGCCAGTCCGTGCCCTCGCGGCTGAGATGGTCAGGTATGTCGTTCGCGTCGGCCACGTCAGGAAGGCGAGATAGGCAACCATCAACGACAGGTCGCTCGGCTGCATCTTCGGATCGGCCGCGACCGTCTCGATCAGACTTAGCTTGAAGCTCGCCTTGGACGCGTTTGCTGCCTTGTCGTCGTTCATGCTGCGCGCGCCTGGGTCAGTATCAATGCTCATGTGTGTGGTTCCTCGCCGCAATTCTGGCGCAGCGCCCCTGAAAAAACTCTGCCAAGGCGGTTACAGGACTGCGGGACGCTCATGGCTTAGCTGCCCGACCGCCTGCAAAGCGCTCGATCGCGCGATTTAGGCTGCCTTCCAAGGAGACCAGTGGCGACCTGTGGCGTCAGCTCGTAATGGAGTTTCAACACCTCCAGGACGGCCATCTGTGAGCTTTCGACGATCACCACTCATCTGGGCATAGGTCGCGCCGTCTTTGATCGCCGCGCCGACTATTTCATAAACGAACCGGCGCGCTAGGAGGTCGCGGGTCGACGCCGCGTCGCTCATTTTTCCCGAGCCCACTCTTTTCGGCCATCAATAGCGCCATGGCGACGCCCAAAAGCCTCGAGCTTATCGACCTCGAAGGCGATGCCCTTGCCGGGGCGCATGGTGCCGTCGCCGGCTTTGTAAAATTCGCGGTCGTTGCACAGATGGTAGTCACTGAACGTGTCGAGCGAGATGCGAATCTCCAGTTTCCCATTCTTCGGTACGACGGCGACGAGATCGGATTGAGATGCGGTGTAAGTGCCCATCAGGCCACCGCCTTTTCTGCCGGCCTTTCCGACGTGGACCCGACCGGCTTAGAAAGCCGAGACGCGGCCCAGGCGTCCAGCGCCTGCGGCGTGTAGAGCGGAATGCGCCCCGCGTACTGCATTTTCGGACCGCCGCCGATCGTGGCGAGCTTGTTCAGTGTTGCGAGCGCGACGGGGATGCCGTGCTTCTCTAGCATGTAGGCCGGAACCTCTGATCGGCGGAGGCGCGGGCGATCACTAGCAGTCATTGAGGCCATCTCCAAAATCATACTATCACGCGTGCGATTAGTGGTATATTGGAGACAGGGGTGGTTAAGTCAAGCGAATTGTATCGCACGCGTGATAGCATGGTGTGGGGATAGACGAAGTGGCCAAAAAAACGTTGGTGAGGGACCAAGATCAATTCCTCGTCCGCCTTCCAGAAGGCATGCGCGACCGAATCAAGGCCAAGGCCGATCGCGCCGGAATGTCGATGAACGAAGCAGTGGTCTGGTGCCTGGAGCAATACTTCCCCGCTCCCATAACGCTGGAGCAAAAGATCGACGACCTTGTCCAGATGGTGGCGATTCTAAAGGGTGACGACGACAAGGCCGCAGGCATCGATCGTCTTGTTGACGAGATTCACGACGCCATCGCCGAGATTGAGGATAAGAAAATCCCAGCGCCGACAGATTTCAGAAGGGCGGTGTCAGAACGGTGGGAACGGTGGCAAGAAGAGGAAGCCGAAAACCAGTCCGATCTGCATGAGAACCGCTTTGACGATAGCAACTGGCCGGAGCCAAGCTATCGAGGGCCGATTGAAGGGCCCACCCCTGACGACGATTCGATTTCAAACGATCTGCCGAAAAAGGACTAAGCCCGTCGCGGCATCTCGATCAGGTCCGCGGTCTTCCCAGTCATCTGCCGGTAGACGTCGCCGCAAATTTTATTGGCCGCCGCCACCAGAACAGTATCGAGCCTGTGCACGTACTTGCTGGTCACGGTCCCGCCGGCGTGCCCGAGCATGGCCGCGATGGTGCTATCGGCAAATCCAAGATCCCCGCCGACGGATGCATAGGAGTGGCGCATGGTGTGCGGCGTGACACCGACCAGCTCGGCCCTCTCCATAAACCTAACCCACGCACCCGCCAGGCCGTTGTAGTGGCCTGTCTTGCGCAAGGCAGGGAGGACGTAGGGATTGCCGGAAACGCGGATGGCCCTGCGCAGCACGTCGAATGCTTCGCGGCCAACGGGGCGCACGGAAGGCCCGCTCTTGCTGTCCTTCAGCCGGAAGCAACCGGCGGCCTCGTCTACCTCATCCCATCTGAGCGTCGATATTTCACCCAGCCGGCAGCCTGTGAGCGCGAGCAGCCAGGCGCCAGCCTTTGCCTGAGGCGTGTCGAGATCTGCCGCCTCGCCGGTGAGAGCATCGCCGATGGCGCGGTATTCATCGGCAGTCAGGCGCCGGTCGCGAACGTTGTCAGCGGGCAGGGGAACCCCCTGGACTGGATTCGTTGCGATGATGCCTTCGCCGACGGCATAGGTAAGGATACCGCCGAGAAAGCCTGTCGTGCGCGCGGCGGTGCCGGCACCACCAGTGACTAGGACGCGGTTCCCATTCTTGCCGGACCGATCGCGCCGGGCTGTTTTGCCAATCGTGACGTCCCGAACGAACTTCACGATGTCGGCGCGGGTGACGTCGATCACAAGTTTCGTGCCGAGCAGTGGCTTGATGTGGCGCTCGATTCTGCCCCTATCGATTTCAATCGTCGATGCCTTCTTGGGGCGTCGGCTCCGGCCGAGGATCGCGCCCTTGTCCGCCGCCTTCAGGTACTGGTCGCAGAGCTGGGCAACGGTTAGAGATTTCCGACGGGTCTTGCGCTCGAGCAGCGGATCGCCCTTCTGAAGCACTACGCCCCCCATCGTCTCGATCGCCAGCTTGCGCGCCTGTTCCGCGGTGATGGCTCCATGTCGACCGATCGTCATTCGCCGCCGCACACCGTCGCCGGATCGGTAGTCGACGAAGTAGGTCCGGCTGCCAGTTGGATGGATGTAGGCACCGAAGCCCTTAAGTTCCGAACACCAGATGGTGTATTGCTTATCCCGGAGTTCGGCACCGTCGACGACAGCCTTGGTGAGTTTTGGCATTGGAGAGCCATCCTTGAAAGGGTCGGCTCACCATATGCTCACCGCGAGCGTGGAAACAAGAGCAAACCGCCGCCCTATTTGGAATAGCTTGCGAAACACCAGATGCATTGCATCACATGACTTTGGCCTGTTCAAGAAAACATCCGCCATCATAGGCACATGCCATCCGGCGGCCCAAGGAGGGCAGCCACTACGATCTGCCGATCGCGCTTGGCCTGATGGCGGCACTGGGTGCGATTCCGGGCGACATGCTGGCCGGCTATGTCGTGCTCGGCGAATTGTCGCTCGACGGTACGATTGCCGCCGTCGCCGGCGCCTTGCCGGCAGCAATCGGCGCCAACGCGGAAGGCAAAGGCCTGATCTGCCCGTTCGCCTGCGGGCCGGAAGCGGCCTGGGCCGGCAAGGATTTCGACATTCTGGCACCACGCAGCCTGATTGCGATCGCCAATCATTTCCGCGGCACGCAGGTGCTGTCTCGACCGGAGGCCGGCATCCACACCTCGGCGCGCGACCTGCCCGACCTTGCCGACATCAAGGGCCAGGAGACCGCCAAGCGGGCGCTGGAAGTGGCCGCCGCCGGTGGACACAACCTTTTGATGATCGGACCGCCTGGATCGGGCAAGTCGATGCTGGCGCAGCGGCTGCCGTCGATCTTGCCACCGCTGGCGCCGAAGGAATTGCTCGAAGTCTCGATGATCGCCTCGGTGGCGGGAGAACTCGGCGAAGGCAAGCTGACCGACCGGCGGCCGTTCCGCGCGCCGCACCATTCGGCCTCGATGGCGGCGATGGTCGGTGGCGGCATACGCGCCCGGCCGGGCGAAGTGTCGCTCGCCCATCACGGCGTGCTGTTCCTCGACGAGTTTCCCGAATTCACGCCGCAGACGCTCGACGCGCTGCGCCAGCCGCTGGAGACCGGCGACTGCATGATCGCGCGCGCCAACCATCGGGTCACCTATCCGGCGCGCATCCAGCTGGTCGCGGCGATGAATCCGTGCCGCTGCGGCATGGCGGGTGAGCCGGGCTATCGTTGCCTGCGCGGCGAGCGCTGCCGCACCGATTATCAGGCGCGCATCTCGGGCCCGCTGCTCGACCGCATCGATCTCAGGATCGAGGTACCGGCGGTGTCGGCCAGCGACCTGATTCGGCCTGACCGGGCGGAGAAGAGTGCTTCCGTGGCGCTGCGCGTGGCACGGGCCCGCACCATCCAACGCGAGCGTTTCGAACGGCTCGGCGTCAGCGCCACGACCAACGCGCATTGCGCGCCGGCGGTCGTCGAGGAGATCGCCATGCCGGATGCCGCCGGCCTGTCGCTGCTCAAGGACGCCAGCGAGAAGCTCGCCTTTTCAGCGCGGGCCTATCATCGCGTGCTGAAAGTGGCGCGCACACTGGCCGATCTCGACGCCAGCGAAACCGTCGGCCGCATCCATCTGGCCGAGGCGATTTCCTACCGCATGAGTTCGGAGCGCGTGGCGCAGGCGGCGTAGGCGTCCGACGCCGTTTTGGGTCCACCGTCGACGCCATCCTGGCGAAATATCCACGGTCCCATGGTCGTTTCAAGCTACCCCTGCCTGGCCTTCAACTCCAGCCGCCGCGCGTGCAGTACCGGCTCGGTGTAGCCATTAGGCTGAATGCGGCCCTTGAACACCAGGTCGCAGGCGGCCTGGAAGGCGATGGAGTTGTCGAAGTCGGCCGCCATAGGCTGATAGAGCGGGTCGCCGACATTCTGCAGGTCGACGATGGCCGCCATGCGCCGTAGGGAATCCATCACCTGGATGCGCGAGCAGACGTCGTGATGCAGCCAGTTGGCGATGTGCTGCGAGGAGATGCGCAGCGTGGCGCGGTCCTCCATCAGGCCGACATCGTTGATGTCGGGGACTTTCGAGCAGCCGACGCCCTGGTCGATCCAGCGCACGACATAGCCCAGGATGCCCTGCGCGTTGTTGTCGAGCTCACGCTGGATCTCGTCGGGAGTCCAGTTCGGGCGCACCGCCACCGGCACCGACAGGATATCGTCGAGCTTGGCCTTGGGCCGGTTCTTCAGCGCCGCCTGCACGGCGTGGACATCAACCTTGTGGTAGTGCGTGGCATGCAGCGTGGCCGCCGTCGGCGACGGCACCCAGGCGGTGTTGGCGCCGGCCTTGGGGTGGGCGATCTTCTGTTCCAGCATCGCCGCCATCAAATCCGGCATCGCCCACATGCCCTTGCCGATCTGGGCGTGGCCGGCCAGCCCGCATTCGAGCCCGGTGTCGACATTCCAGGCCTCGTAGGCGGAAATCCAGGCGGCCTGCTTCATGTCGCCCTTGCGGATCATCGGGCCGGCTTCCATCGAGGTGTGTATCTCGTCGCCGGTGCGGTCGAGGAAGCCGGTGTTGATGAACACCACACGTTCCCTGGCGGCGCGGATGGCCTCCTTGAGGTTGACGGTGGTGCGCCGCTCCTCGTCCATGATGCCCATCTTGATGGTGTTCTTCGCCATGCCGAGCAGGGCTTCGACGCGGTCGAATATCTCGACAGCGAAGGCGACTTCCTCCGGCCCGTGCATCTTGGGCTTCACGACATACATCGAGCCGGCGCGGGAGTTGGCGCGGCGACCCTTCGGCGCGACATCGTGCAGCGCGATCAACGCCGTCATCGCCGCATCCATGATGCCTTCCGGCATCTCGTTGCCGTCGCGATCAAGGATCGCCGGATTGGTCATCAGGTGGCCTACGTTCCTGACCAGCATCAGCGAGCGGCCTGGCACGGTCAGCGCGCCGCCGGCGGGCGCGGTGTAGGCGCGGTCGGGGTTGAGCTTGCGAACAAAACTCTTGCCGCCCTTGGTGATCTCTTCCGCCAGATCGCCCTTCATCAGGCCGAGCCAGTTGCGGTAGACGACGACCTTGTCCTCAGCATCCACCGCCGCGACCGAATCCTCGCAGTCCTGGATGGTGGTCAGCGCCGATTCCAGGATGACATCGGCGATGCCTGCCGGATCTGTCCTGCCGATCTGGTTGTCGCGGTCGATGACGATCTCGATGTGCAGGCCGTTCTTGACAAGGAGCACGGCTTCAGGGTTGGCGGCGTCACCGCGATAGCCGGCGAATTGCTTGGTATTGGCGAGTGTCGTGACACCGGCACCCTCGCCCAGCCGCAGCATGCCGTTGACAAACGAAAGCCCGTTGACGCCCGCCCACTTGCCCGAGGTGAGCGGCACCGACTGGTCGAGGAAATCCTTAGCCCAGGCAACGACCTTGGCGCCGCGCGCCGGATTGAAGCCCTTGCCCTTCTCTGCACCGCCGGTCTCGGGAATGGCGTCGGTGCCATAGAGCGCATCATAGAGCGAACCCCAGCGCGCATTGGCGGCGTTGAGCGCGTAGCGGGCGTTCATCACCGGCACGACCAGCTGCGGGCCGGCAACGACTGCGATTTCCGGATCGACATTTTCGGTGGACACGCTGAAGGCCGGCCCCTCGGGAACGAGATAGCCGATCTCCTTCAGGAAGGTCTTGTAGGCTTCCATGTCGATGGGCGCGCCATGGTCGCGATACCAGCCGTCGAGCTTCTCCTGCATGGCGTCGCGTTTTGCCAGCAGCGCCCGGTTCTTCGGCGCCAGGTCATGGACAATGACCGAGAAGCCGTTCCAGAAGTCGGCCGCTTCGATGCCGGTGCCGGGCAGCACCTCGCAAGCCACAAAATCATGCAGCTCGCGGGCAATCCGCAATCCGGCGATCTCGATGCGATCGGTCATAAGCTGGTCTCCAGACGAAAGGCTCGGGCGGGCGTTTGGCATGTCAGGTTTGCAGGGTCAATTCGGCTTAAGGTGAAGGGAACATTTAGGCAAGGTTGGCGAAACCGCCGATGAGAGCGTCCTTCTCCCCGTTTACGGGGAGAAGATGGCGGCAGCCAGATGAGGGGCCGCGCCAGGTTTTAGAAGGATGGCGCCACACGCCTGCCTGAACTCATTCGATCGTCGGCGCTGCCCCTCATCCCCCTGCCGGGACCTTCTCCCCGTAAACGGGGAGAAGGGGCTAAACAGCAATCCTTGGCCTTCCCGAGGCCACCGCCACGACATGCGCCTCGATGAACATGCGCTGGGCTTCGACAGTGGAGACGCGGAATTCGGTCGCGACCTCGATCTCAGCATTGTCGGTGCCGGCATCCCTGGCGCGCTGGGCGACGATGGTGCGGACATCGGCTTCGGCTGCCGCGATCGCCGCCGCTTCATCGAGGAAATCGCGCACGGTTTCACCCGAGGCAAGTCGAAACAGCCCTTCCTTCGGCTGGCTCACCCGCGCTTCGGCCGAAACCCTGACCTGGCCGACGACGGCGCCGAGTGCGTTGGCGACGTCGGTGTCCTCCGGCACCACGCACTCATTGCCGATCAGCGGCGGCAGGCCGGCATAGTGCAGCGGCGCTGAAGCGCCGAGGCCGATGACCGGGCGGTCGAGCGCGACGCTCAGCCGGGCAATGCCGGGGTGAGAATCGACGGCGCGCTGCACCAGCGCATGCGCCACCGTCGACGCGCCATCGAGACCGTCCTCGGCAAAGGCGGTTTCGAGGATGTATTCCGCCGACCAGCGTGTCAGTGTCACCAGCACGCGCTCCGAGATCACCTCCGGCGATGCGGCGATGGGCTGGCCACGGCCGTCGCGCTTGCGCGCGAACAGTTCTGCGCCAAGGCGAGCGGCGGCCGGATCCCAGTTGGCCTGCTTGCCCAGCACATGGGCGGCGTCCGACGGCGTGAAGCCGGCGACATGCACCAGCCCGCGCGACACCAGCCGGTTCAAGGTCGCATTCTGCGCGTTGGAGGTCAAAAGCCTGTCGACGGCAAGCGGGACGGCCCTAATCGCCTCGTAGAGCCGCGCTTCGGCGCCGGTCAGTCCGGCGGCAAGCCGGTCCGGCACACCGGTGCGCACCGCAAAGCGGCCGTCCATGCGGCCGGGATTGGGCGCCCGCAATTGCCGTTCGAGTTCCGCGGTGACGGCGGCGCCATGGGCCATCCCCGCCAGCGCCAAGGGCACCAGGCGGCGCGGCCCGAGCAGGATTTTCGGGTTGAGCGCGCCATCCTCCAGCGCCACTTCGGAATCGCCGCCGAGGCCGAAGGTGCGCATGGCGACGGCCTCGACCATGGTGCGGAAGCCGCCGACGGTGGCACCTTCCGGGTCGAGCCGCGGCCGGCCCTTGTCGAGCACGGCGACGTCGGTGGTGGTGCCGCCGATGTCGGACACCATGGCATTGTCGAGCCCGGTCATGTGGCGGGCGCCGACGAGGCTGGCGGCGGGGCCGGACAGGATGGTCTCGATCGGCCGCTGGCGGGCAAACGCCGCCGACACCAGCGCACCGTCGCCGCGCACCACCATCAGGGGTGCGGCGATGCTGCGTTGTTCCAGAAACCCTTCGGTTGCCGCCACCAGCCGGTCGATCATCGAGATCAGCCGGGCGTTGAGCAGCGTCGTCAGCGCCCGGCGCGGGCCGCCGAGCTTGGCCGACAGCTCGTGGCTTGATGTGACCGGCAGGCCGGTCTTTTCGCGGATCAGCTCGCGGGTGGCGATCTCGTGCGCCGGATTGCGGGTCGCGAAATAAGCGCAAACGGCAAAGCCGGAGACCGACACGCCGAGTTCCGGCAGCGCTGCCTCGAGCCCCGACAAGTCGAGCTTGGCCGCATTGCCATGCACATCATGACCGCCGGGGCAGAACACCACCGGGTCGGTGCCGAGTGCAGCCTTCAGCCCGTCACGGGCGAGGTCGGCCTCGGAAAAGCCGATCATCACCAACGCCACGCGGCCGCCCTGGCCCTCGACCAGCGCGTTGGTAGCAAGCGTCGTCGACATCGAGACCAGCTTGATCGCGGCCGGATCGGTGCCGGCCTTCTGCAGCACCGCATCGACGGCGCCGGAAATACCGACTGCCAGGTCATGCCGCGTGGTCAGCGCCTTGGCCTTGGCCAGCACCTTGCCCTTGTTCGGCCCCTCTTGCTTACCTTCCGTTTCAGACCACAGCACGGCATCGGTGTAGGTGCCGCCGGTGTCGATCCCGAGGAACAGCGGCTTTGGCTTGGTCTTGGCGGTCATTTCTGATGGTCGTCCGGCTGGGTAAATTTGTTTCCCTGCCCTTAGCCGATACAGGGCGGCCGATAAAGACGCGAGCGCTGGGCCACGGTGGAGTTCGATCTCCCCCGCAAGGGATTAGCAGCTCCGCTAAGGTTTCGAGATTCAGGTCAGGCCGAGCCGAAAATGGTGGATTCCGAGAACCGGAGCGGACCGTACTTTTCGTACGTGAGCACCGGAAGCGCGGGAAGCCGCCATTGGCAGGCCGGCCTCACCTGAATATCGACACCTTAGCCCACAAACCCCACCTTCTTGTGCGTGCCATCGCAAAACGGCTTGTTCGCCGAGTGGCCGCAGCGGCACAGGAACGCGACTGTCGTGCGGTCGACGGTGTGGCCGGTGCCGGTGACGATCTCCATATTGCCCTCGAGCTTGAGCGGGCCGTTTTTCGTCGGAGTGACCTTGAGCGGACCGTCGCGCTTTTCCAGCGCCGGCGTGTCCTTCAGTGGCGGCTCGCCGGTGGCGGTGAAACCTGATTTGTTGTGGCTGCCGTCGCAGAACGGCTTGTTTTCCGATGCGCCGCAGCGGCAGAGCGTGGCTCGATAGAAAGTCTCGCCGTCAAGCACGATCTCGGCATGCACGGCCAGCGGACCGTTTTCCCGCAGGCGCACAGTGTTGACCACCGGCGGCTGTTCCTGCGGGCCGCCGTCCTTCCTGATGTAGGTGATGGCGCCAGAGGGGCAGCTTTCGGCGATGGCGACGATCTTCTCGACGCTGGCCGCCTCGGGATGGATCCACTGCCCCGGCGCGTTGGGCACGAAAACATGCGGATCGCCGAGCACGCAGTTTCGCGAATGAATGCAGCGCTTGCCGGAGAACCCGACGTCGATCTTGTCGCTTTCGACCATACCGGCCATGGCTACGCTCCTGTTGCCTGAAGCGCGTCGCATCCAGACGGACAGACGCGGCGCGCTTTGGGTATTTGTGCAGGCAATGTTTTAACGCAATTCCCGTCGGAACCGCTTCACACTTTTCCTGGAATTGCTGTACGGCTCCAGCAGGAAAACCGTCAAGCTGGCAAACCGGTCAGGGGACCAGATCGATTTCCTCGGTCTCGCCGCCGCTGCAGGTATAGCAGCAGTCCTCGCATTTTTCCTTGTTGCCGGGGCCGACGCCCCAATAGGTCTCCTCGTCGCCGTCGACCCAGGCGCCGTAACAGATCGATTCCCCTTCGTTGCAGGATATCGGCAAGGACTTGGTCTCGCCGTCATTGAGGTAGAAATCCTGGTTGTTGCCCGGCCAGACATAGTCGCGGTCCTGGCTGTAAAGCTCGAGGCGCATGGCATTGGGATGGCTGTTCTTGATGGCAAAGGTAACGTCGCCGGCATGTGCCGACGGCACGACCAGCATGACGAGAGACAGCGCGACCAGCGTGCGGCGCGCGTAGGCATGAAACATGGTAACCCCCTGGAAAGACACGGCCTACCCGGCCGCGGGGCGACCATGGCACGCCGTGCGCGGCCGCTAAAGGGACGATTGCAACAATTCTAGACTGATTTTGGGGATATCGGAACTAAGGTACCAGATCGATCGTCTCGGTCGTGTGTTCCACGCAGATGAAGCAGCAGGTGTCGCAGGGCTGGTCATTATCCGGCCCGACGCCGGCGGAGATACTGTCGTTGCCGTTGACCCAGGCGCCGTAGCAGATGTGTTCGCCCTGATTGCAGGAGAGCGGCACCGATTTTTGCGAGGCGGGGTCGATCAGGAATACCTGATCGCTGCCCGGCCAGACCGTTTCGCGGTCGCGGCTGAACAGCTCGACCGCAACCGCTTCCTTGCGCAGGTTCTTGACGAAGAAGGCCATCTCGGCTGCCTCGGACGACGTGGTGAAGAGCAAGGCAGCAAATGCAGCCATGCGAAACAGCGTCACGGTCTCGATCTCCCGAATCATGGCGCCAGAATCGCATGCCTGCCGGGAACTAGAAAGACGCAGGGTGCTCCGCCGCGATCTGCCGTCCCAGCCTCGTCACTTGACGCACCAGAAGTTCGAGATCCTCGCGCCGGGTGCGGTGGTTGGTGATCGCCACCCGCAGCCAGTGCTGGCCATGTACGGTGGTGTCGGAGAGTGCTGCAATGCCCTCTTCCTGCAGCCGCAGCATGATTTCGGTGTTGAGCGCCTTCGGCGCCTCGCCGGCGAGGCCCGGCTGATAGCGGAAGCAGACAATGTTGATGGTCGGCAATGCTGCCAGCTCCAGTTCCGGCTCGGCCTCGATCAGCCCGGCGAGGTAACCCGCCTGCGCAATGTTCTGGTCGATCAGACGTCCGAACTTGTCGGCGCCATGCTCCTTTAGCGCCATCCACACCTTGAGCGCGCGAAAGCCGCGCGACGTCTGCAGGCCGTAGTCGTGCAGCCATTCGCCGGAGGCGAGACCGCGCGGGGTCGATTCCAGGTATTCCGGCGTCACCGCGAAGGTCTTGCGATGTGCGACGGCGTCCCTGACAAGGGCGCACCCCACCTCGAATGGCGCGTGCAGCCATTTGTGCGGATCGAGCGCGACCGAATCGGCCCATTCGATGCCGGCGACGCGATGGGCATTTTCGGGTGCAATGGCGATCAGCGCGCCGATGCAGCCGTCGACATGGAACCAGAGGTCCTCCTCATGCGCCAGTTTGGCTAGCGCCCGCAGATCATCGATCGCCCCGGTGTTGACCGTGCCGGCCGTGCCGATGACGCAAGCCGGCTTGAATCCGGCCGCGCGGTCCTCGGCGATTGCGGCGCGCAAGGCGGCGATATCCATGCGCAGGCCGGCATCGGTCGGGATGCGGCGCAGCGCCCGGTTGCCGAGGCCGAGCGCTTCCATCGCCTTGCGGTGGCAGGAGTGGATCTGGTCCGAGCCATAGAAGCGTAACGGCTTCTCGATGGCGGCAACGCCGTGCTCGCGCACGTCGATGCCGGCCTTGACGTTGCGCGCCACGGTCAGCCCGATGATGTTGGCCATCGAGCCGCCGCTGACCAGCGTGCCGCCGGCGGAAGCCGGAAAACCCAGCATCTGCTTGCACCAGTTGACCACCTGGCTGTCCATCAGCCCGGCGGCGTGGTTGCCGCCGCCGAGATTGGAGCCCTGGATCGCCGCCAAAAAATCGCCGAGCGCGCCAGCAAAATTGCTCGACCCCATGTACCAGGACCAGAAGCGCGGATGGATGTTGCCCATTGGATAGGACATCACAGTCCGGGAGACCTCGTCATAGACAGCGGCAAGGGGCGACGGCGATCGCGGCAGGGGTGCCGCGAAGACATCTCTCACATCCGCCGGCATCTCCCGCCATACCGGGCGGTCGCGCACGTCGCGGAGGTAATCGACCGCATCGTCGATGACCTGGTGCGACAGGGCCTGCACATCGGCCCAGTCCCGGGGGTCAAGCGTTTCCTCGGTCACGCCAAGGGTTTCTTGCGCCATGTCCATGATGGGTCTCCGTCAAGCCGCCGGGAACTGGCAGCCGGGCGTCGAGCGCGACAGGGCGATCTCGTCGGCATCCATCTCGGCCTCGATTCCGTCGAACAGCGGCGTCGACATGTAGCGTTCGCCAGTGTCGGGCAACATGCACAGGATGACCGCGCCGGCGGGTGCCCGTTCGGCGACCTGCCGCGCCACCGCGAAGGTGGCGCCGCCGGAAATGCCGGTGAAGATGCCCTCCTGCCGGGCCAGCGCCTTGGCCCATTTGATGCCCTCGGGCCCGGCAACCGGCATCACCTCGTCATACAGGCTGGCGTCGATCGCTTCCTGCAGCACGTTGGGGATGAAATCCGGCGTCCAGCCCTGAATCGGGTGCGGCTCAAAGGCCGGGTGGGTGGCGGCGGGAGCGCCATCGGCAGCGCGCTGCTGTGCCTTGCCGCTGCCGATGAGCTGTGCATTGGCCGGCTCGGAGAGCACGATGCGTGTCTCCGGCCGTTCCCGGCGCAGCACGCGCGCCACGCCGACGACCGTGCCGCCGGTGCCATAGCCGGTGACGAAGCCGTCGAGCCGCGAACCGGCAAAATCATTGATGATCTCGCGCGCCGTGGTCGCCTCGTGGATGGCGGCATTGGCCGCCGTTTCGAACTGGCGAGCGAGGAACCAGCCATTGGCCTCGGCCAGTTCCACGGCCTTCTTGTACATGCCAAAGCCCTTCTCGGCGCGCGGCGTCAGCACCACCTTGGCGCCCAGCATGCGCATCAGTTTGCGGCGCTCGACGGAAAAGCTGTCGGCCATGGTGACGACCAGCGGATAGCCCTTCTGCGCGCAGACCATGGCCAGCCCGATGCCGGTGTTGCCACTGGTCGCCTCGACCACCGTCTGGCCCGGCTTCAGCGCGCCGCTGCGCTCGCCCGCCTCGATGATGTTGAGCGCCAGGCGGTCCTTCACCGAGGCGCCCGGGTTGAAGAATTCTGCCTTCACATAGATCGTTGCGTGGGCCGGTCCGAGATTGTTGATACGCACCGCCGGCGTGTCGCCGACGGTGTCGAGAATGCTGTCGAACAGGTGTCCGCGCCCGGCGGTGGTCCTGATTTTCTGCTGCTGCAACATCTTTTTATCTCCTCGATCGTTTGCCATCACAAGCCGGTTACAAACCGGCGGGTTGGGCGGCGAGGTTTCGAGACCTGGCCGCGCTAGGACAGACATGCCGGCATTGCGGCAATGGCGGCATCCGGCACGGAAATACGCCGCCGGATGCGCTTTGTCGGTTTCGGTGATACAGCAAGGGCCGACAGGCCAGCGTGGGAGCAGGCGTGGAAACGCACGTGGAATCCACTCGAACGAGACTGGACGGCCAAGCGACCGGCCTGTCTGTGCGCCTGCTTGGAACGCTGACGATCTCCCGCAACGGCGTTGCGGTGGCGCTGCCGGCCTCACGCAAGCTGCGCGCGCTGTTTGCCTATCTGGCGCTGGCGCCGCACGCCGTCGGCCGCAGTCGCCTGTGCGAGCTGTTGTGGGACGTGCCCAACGACCCCCGCGGCGAGCTGCGCTGGTGCCTCAGCAAACTGCGCGGCGCGCTCGACGAGCCGGATCGGCGCCGCGTCTCCACGCAAGGCGACACGGTCGCGCTTGACCTCAATGATTGCCTGGTCGATGCGCTGGAGGTCAGCCGCGCTGCGGAGCAAGGGATCGGCACCCTCGACGCGGAGCGGCTAGGGGCGCTGGCCAAACTGTTTGCCGGCGATTTCCTCGACGGGCTGGAGCTCGAACGCAGCCCGCATTTCAACAGTTGGCTGGTCGCCCAACGCCGCCGTTTTCACTCATGCCAAGTCGCCGTACTGGAGCATCTTGTCGCAAACCATCCGGCTGACACCCCGGATGTGTCCGCGCATCTCGACAAATGGGTCGAGCTGGCGCCGTTCGACACGCGCGCGCATCTGGCGTTGCTGGCCAATCTGGCGGAACGCGGTGAGATCGGCGCGGCCGAGCAGCATCTGGCGGCGGCAGAACAGTTATTTCAGTCGGAGGCGATCGATTTCGGACCGGTCAATGCCGCCTGGCGGGTGATGCGTGAGCAACGGCCAGCCGTCTTGCAGCTGCCGGCCGGCCTGTCCGCGGTATCGCAATTGGTCGCCTCACCCGGCCATACGGGCCCGGTCGAGCCGAGCCATGCCTCGCTGGCCGTCATGCCGTTTGTCGAGGAAACCGGCGGCGCGCGCGGCGGGCTTGCCGACGGTTTTACCCACGACATCATCACCCGCCTGGCGAAGCTCAGGGATTTCTTCGTCATCGCGCGCGGATCGGTGTTTGCGCTGGCCGAGAAGAACATCGCACCCGAGGATGCCGGCCGCCGGCTGAATGTCGACTATGTCGCCACCGGCACGGTGCGCAGCCCGCTCGGCCGCCTCATTGTCAGCGTCGAACTCATCGAGGTGCGCACGGCCAGGATCGTCTGGGCCGAGACGTTCGAGCGCCGGTCCGACGACATCTTCGGCTTGCTCGACGATATCGGCAACAGCATCGTCTCGTCGATATCGGCCGAGATCGAAACGGTCGAGCGCAACCGCGCCATGCTCAAGGCGCCCAATTCGCTCAACGCCTGGGAGGCCTATCACCGCGGTCTCTGGCACATGTACCGCTTCACGCAGGTCGAGAACGAGCAGGCAAGGCATTTCTTCGACATGGCCTTGCGGCTCGATCCGACCTTTGCCCGCGCCTATGCCGGCCTGTCCTTCACGCATTGGCAGAATGCCTTCCAGCGCTGGGGCGACCGCGACCGGGAAAGCGCGCTGGCCTTCGAGAGCGCCGGCCACAGCCTATTGGTCGACGACCACAATCCGGCCGCGCATTGGGCGATGGGCCGGGCGCTGTGGCTGCGCGGCGAACAGGACGGTTCGCTGCTCGAACTGGAACGGGCGGTGGACCTCAGCCCCAACTTCGCGCTTGGCCATTACGCGCTGTCCTTCGTCCACTCGCAGTCGGGCGACCCGCAAGCGGCGATCGGCTCGTCCGACCATTCGCGCCATCTCAGCCCGTTCGACCCGCTGCTGTTCGGCATGCTGGGGGCGCGGGCGATGGCGCATGTCCGGCTCGGCCAGTTCGAGGAGGCGGCCGAATGGGCGCTGAAGGCAGCGGCACGACCCAACGCTCACGCCATCATCCTGGCGATCGCCGCACACTGCCTGGCGCTGGCGGGCCGGCTTGACGAGGCGCAGGGCTTTGCCGCCGCCATCCGCAAGACCTTGCCGAACTATTCAAGCGACGATTTCATCGGCACCTTCCGCTTCGATCCGGATGCCGCGGCACTGTTCCGGCAAGGCGCTAGACGCCTCGGGCTGGGCTGAAGCCGGGGATCATGGCCCGGAACTTCGCCTCAATTCCGCCGGGTTAACAAAGTCGGAAGGAGTTGCTTAACCGTTCCCGGCTATGTCACGCCCGGGGGGTCTGACAAAGTGAGTATGATGAGCAACAGCCCCGACAAGCGCAACGAATGGCGCGCCATCTTTTACGTGCAAGCCCGCGTTGCCATCCTGTTCGTGCCGGTTGTGGCCAGCCTGCTGATCATAGCCGCCCTTGCCGGCAACGAACGCAAATCCGTTCCCAGCACGATCGACCCGACCGTAACAGGCTCCGTGCGATAAGGCGGCCGTTTCCCTCTTGGCGAGAGCGCCGTCTTTGGCTGGGAACGCTATGCTGCGTCGAACATTGTGTTTCCAGCGATGGAGGACATGATGACGAGAGCCCTCGACGTGAATGAGAACACCGCGCAAAATCCCAAGCGCCTGCCGCAGCCGCGGCCCGATGACGACCTGAAGAAAAAGAAGGTTGAAGGCATAGCCTTCCAGGTGAACGAGAACAGTGTGGACAACCAGGAGCCCGCGCCTGCATCGCCAAAGCGAGACTGAGCGCGAAATCCGGTCCCCTGACGGTCAGGCAAAAGCCCGGGAGAACCGGGCTTTTCTCTTTGGGGCTCCAGCCCCTCTTCGCCCGGCGCTGGCTCAATAGAATCGCGGGATCGGACCGTTCTGGGGTGTCGTGCGGTCGCCGAGGTCGAGAAAGGCCTCGTCTATGTAGCACCAGCCCCAGCCTTCCGGCGGATCATAGCCCTCGATGATTGGATGGCGGGTGGCGTGAAAATGCTTGGTGGCGTGACGGTTGGGCGAGTCGTCGCAGCAGCCGACATGGCCGCAGGTGCGGCATAGCCGCAGATGCACCCATTGCGAACCGCTCTTCAGGCATTCCTCGCAGCCGAGCGCGCTCGGCGTCACGTCCTTGATCTCAGCCGCATGTCTGCATTCATCCGCCATCACACTCTCCCGATCAATTGAGGCGCGACGGCGTGGCTGCCGTCTTGCGCTAGATAGGCGTGCAACGCCGCCACCACCTGGGCACCCTCGCCGACGGCCGCCGCGACGCGTTTGACCGAGCCGGCGCGGACGTCGCCGATGGCAAACACCCCGCTGCGGCTCGTCTCCATCACCCCATGCGCCGATCCCAGGTCGGATCCGGTGCGCACGAAACCGTTGGCATCCAGCGCCACGTTGCAGTGCGCCAGCCAGTCCGTATTCGGGTCGGCGCCGATGAACAGGAAGAGATGGCGGATCGGGCGCGTCGTTTCCACGCCGCTGGCGCGGTTGCGCCACCGTACGGTGGCAAGATTGCCTTCGTCGCCTTCCAGCGCCTGGACCTCGGTCCCGGTCAGCACCTCGATGTTCGGCTGCGCCTTGATGCGCTCGACCAGATACCGCGACATGCTGGCATCGAGGCTGCCGCCGCGCGCCAGCAGCGCCACCTTGTGCACGTGGCTGGCCAGGTAGACAGCCGCCTGTCCGGCCGAATTGCCGGCTCCGACCAGCGCCACCTCCTGGCCTTGGCAAAGCCGCGCTTCGATCGGCGAGGCCCAATAATGCACGCACGTCCCCTCAAACTGCGCCAGATTGGCGACATCTGGGCGGCGGTAGCGCGCACCGCTGGCGATCACCACGGTGCGTGTCCGCACGGTCTCGCCATCGCCGACATCAAGCGTGTAACGGGCACCGTCGGTCCCAGCGCTCAACAGCTTCGCCTCGTCGGGTATCACCATTTCAACGCCGAATTTCTGCGCCTGGTTGTAGGCGCGCGCCATCAGCGCCATGCCCGAAATACCGGTCGGAAAACCGAGATAGTTCTCGATACGCGAGGAGGCGCCGGCCTGCCCACCGAAGGCCCGGCAATCGAGGACGATGGTCGACAGACCTTCGGACGCCGCATAAACGGCCGCCGCCAGCCCCGCCGGCCCGGCGCCGACGATGGCGACGTCGTATAATTTGTCGGCATCGATCGGCCGCAGCAGGCCGATGCAGCGGGCGAGGTCCTTCTCGCCGGGATTGAGCAGCAGCCGGCCGCTCGGACACAGCACGATCGGCAGATGGTGGAGGTCGACATCGAAGCGCTCGACCAGGGTTTTGGCGCAGGGGTCGCTGTCGGAATCGAGCACGCGGTGCGGCTGGCCGCTGCGGGCCAGGAATCCCTGCAACCGCAAGACGTCGGCATTGCCGACGGGTCCGATGATGATCGGCCCGCTGGTTGCGCTTTCCAGCAGCCCGACACGGCGCAGGATCAGCGCCCGCATGATGCGCTCGCCGAGATTGGCCTCCTGCACCATCAGGTCGCGCAGCCTCTGCGAGGCGATGACGAACGCCTTCACCGGCTCGGCGGCCCGCGCATCCACCAGCGAGGGGCGGGCTGAAAGCTGGGCCAGTTCGCCGACGAAGCTGCCCGGACCATGCGTCACGATCGTTTCGCGCCGGCCGAGCCCGCCGTCCTGGATAATGTCGACCCTGCCCGACAGGACGACGATCAGGCCGGGCGCCACATCGCCGGACGTAACGATATACTCGCCGGTGGCGTAGGCGCTGGCCTCGCCGAACCGGCGCATGCGATCGATGTCGGCTTCAGCCAACGTGGGAAACGCCTGATCGCGACGGGCGCCGAAGATCGGGTTGGTGGTCGATTGAGACATGGTTGCGACCGTACCGAAGCGGCGGCGCAGTTTGAAGCGGTTTGTTCGGCGCCTAGCCGAGAGCAGAGGTTGGCGGCAAAGAAAAAGCCCGGACGAACCGGGCTTTTTCTTTGGGTTTCTGAACCGTCGAATGGTTCGAAACGGGAATTTGGTGCCCAGAAGAGGACTCGAACCTCCACTCCTTGCGGAACACGGACCTGAACCGTGCGCGTCTACCAATTCCGCCATCTGGGCTGGTGCGGGCTCATGTAAGCGGGCAAGCGATGTGTGTCAACGCGCTTTTTTCAAAGCATGATCCCGAAAAGTGGGAACCGGTTTTCGGAAGAGATCATGCCCAATCAAGAAAGGCTTGCTGCTTGCCGGCTCAGCTCTCCAGCACTTCCTTGGAAGCCACCGTGGAATCGGCGTTGAGCGTGTAGATGACCGGCACGCCGGTGCCGAGTTCCAGCTTGACGATCTCCTCGCCGGACTTGCCGTCCAGCGCCATGATCAGCGCGCGCAGGGAGTTGCCGTGCGCGGCGACCAGCACGGTGCCGCCGCGCAGCACGTGCGGCTGCAAATCGTGCAGGTAATAGGGCCAGACGCGCGCGCCGGTGTCCTTCAGGCTTTCTCCGGCGGGCGGCGGCACGTCGTAGGAGCGGCGCCAGACATGCACCTGCTCCTCACCCCATTTCTTGCGGGCATCGTCCTTGTTGAGGCCGGAGAGGTCGCCATAGTCGCGCTCGTTGAGTGCCTGGTCGCGGATGGTTTTCAGATCGCTCTGGCCGACGGCGTCGAGAATGTGCTGGCAGGTTTTTTGCGCCCGGACCAGCGCCGAGGTGAAGGCGATGTCGAACTTCAGGCCGCGCGCCTTGAGTTTTTGGCCTGCGGCCTTGGCCTCGGCGTGGCCCAGTTCGGTCAGGTCGACGTCGCGCCATCCGGTGAACAGGTTCTTCAGGTTCCATTCGCTCTGGCCGTGGCGCACGAGCACGAGGGTTCTCGACATGTTTGCTCCTTCAAATTGCCAGATAGGCAGGTTGGCAGATTGGCCGCTCAGCTGAGGCCGAGCACGTCCCGCATCGAATAAAGTCCCGGCTTGCGGCCGCGCGCCCATAGCGCCGCCTTGACGGCGCCGCGGGCGAAGATGGCGCGGTCCTCGGCGTGGTGGGACAGGGTGATGCGCTCGCCGGTGCCGGCCAACATCACGCTGTGGTCGCCAACCACCGAGCCGCCGCGCAGCGAGGCAAAGCCGATCGAGCCGGTCTTGCGTACGCCGGTGTGGCCGTCGCGGACGCGGACATCGTTGCCGGCGAGCGCGATGCCGCGCCCGGCGGCGGCGGCCTCGCCGAGCAGCAGCGCCGTGCCCGACGGTGCGTCGACCTTGTGCTTGTGGTGCATTTCGAGGATCTCGATGTCGAAATCGTCGGGGTCGAGCGCTCGTGCCGCCTGTTCGACCAGCACCGCCAGAAGATTGACGCCGAGGCTCATATTGCCCGACTTGACGATCGTCGCGTGGCGCGCCGCCGCCGCGATCTTGGCGTCATCGTCGGCCGAGCAGCCGGTGGTGCCGATGACATGGGCGATGCGCGCCTGCGCCGCGTAGCCTGCGAATTCGACGCTCGAGGCCGGCGTGGTGAAATCGAGCACGCCGTCGGCCCTGGCGAAGACCGGCAGCGGATCGTCGCCGATCGGCACGTCGATGCGGCCGACGCCAGCAAGTTCGCCGGCATCCTTGCCCAGATAGGGTGAGCCGGCACGCTCGACGGCGCCGATCACGCGGACGCCGGGAATGGTGTGGATGGCGCGGATCAGCGTCTGCCCCATGCGGCCGGCAGCACCCACCACGACCAGGCCCATATCGCTCATGAAGGTCTCCCGACCGCCTTTTTCGCGCGGCTGCGCGGCGACGGAGTTTGGATTGGCTTGGCGTCGTCGACAAGCCCCAGCCCCTTTTTGCCCTGTACCCGGTGGAAGCGGGCATAGACGCTGTGCGGGTCAGCCATCAGCGAGGCATGCGTTCCCTGTTCGACCAGATGGCCCTGTTCCAGCACGATGATGTGGTCGGCATTGACCACCGTCGACAGCCGGTGCGCGATGACGATGGTGGTGCGCCCTTCCATGACCTGGATCAGCGCTTCCTGGACCCGAGCCTCGGCCTCGTTGTCGAGTGCCGACGTCGCCTCGTCGAGCAGAAGGATCGGCGCCTGCCGCACGATGGCGCGGGCGATCGACACGCGCTGGCGCTGGCCGCCCGACAAGGTCACGCCGTTTTCGCCGACGGGCGTGTCGTAGCCCTGCGGCTGCTGGCGGATGAAGCCGTCGGCCTCGGCCTGCAGCGCGGCCTGTTCGATTTCGGCGTTGGTGGCATTCAACCGGCCATAGCGGATGTTGTCGCGGATGGTGCCTTCGAACAGATAGGGCTGCTGCGAGACATAGGCGATGGAGCTGCGCAGCGAGTGCTTGGTGATCTTGGAAATGTCCTGGCCGTCGATCTCGATCGTTCCCGCCTCGACATCGTAGAAGCGCTGCAGCAGCGCCACCAGCGTGGTCTTGCCGGCGCCGGAGGCGCCGACGATGGCGGTCATCTTGCCGGCCGCGGCGACGAAGCTCAGGTCCTGCAGCACCGGTGCCTCCTCGACATAGCGGAACGACACGTTGTTGAAACGCACTTCGCCGGTGGTGAACCTGGCCTCGGCGGCTCCCGGCGTGTCGCCTTGCTGCGGCTCGAGATCGAGAAGTTCGTAGATCATGCGCGCATTGACCAGCGCGCGCTCCATGCCGACCTGCATGCGCGCCAGCCGCCGTGCCGGATCATAGGCGAGCAACAGCGCGGTGATGAAGGAAAAGACCGCACCCGGCGGCTGTCCAAGAACGATCGCCCGGTAGCCGGAATAGGCGATGACACCGGTGACGGCAAGACCGGCCAGCATGTCGGAGATCGGCGCCAGCCGTTCCGAGACGCGGGCGATCTTGTTTCCCCGCTGCTCGGCGCTGTCGGCGAGCGCGCCGATGCGGCGCGACAGCTCCTCTTCCATGGTGAAGGCCTTGACGATGGCAATGCCTTGCGTGGCCTCCTGCACAGCGCCGATCAGCCGCGAATTGATCTGCACCGATTCGCGGGTGATGCGGCGCACCCGGCGCATCAGATAGGTGACAGTCCAGATCAGCGGCGGTCCGATCAGCAGGGAGCTCAGGGAGAGAACGGGATCCTGGTAGATCATGACCCCAAGAAGGCCGAGCAACGTCACGCCGTCGCGCGCGATCGACGTGAGCGTCATCGACAGGAGGTCGCGGATGCCGTTGACGTTCTCGTTCATCTGGGCAGCCAGCCGGCCCGAACGCGTGTCGCTGAAAAAGCCGACGCCGAGCTTCATCAGATGGTCGAAGAGGCGTTTCTGGTAGCGCGCCACCAGATTGTTGCCGACCTTGGCCAGCGTCACCGCCTGGCCGTAACCGGCGAAACCGCGCACGAGGAAGGCCGCCATGATGGCGGCGCAAATCCACACGATCAGATCGCCGCGTCGTTCATAGAATATCGAGTTGACGACGGGGCTCATGACCCAGGCGGTGAAGGCGGTCGTCGCGGACACCGCGATCAGGCAGGCAGCGGCAAAAGCATAGGACCAGCGGTAATCACGGCCGTTTTCAGCGATAATGCGGCGGAGCACCGCCGTGACCGCACGGGGCGTGACTTTCGGCTTGTTGGGTATCTGAAATGTCAAATCGGAGCGCTTCACAGGTTCCTGCTTCCCGTGGCCGGGTTGCGATTCGGCACTTCTCTTAGCGCCAAGGGGCCGGCTTGCCTATGCCTTGGGGTGACTAACTTCGTCGCGCCAGCGGCGGTCCGCGGTCTGGACCCCGAACAGCGACGGGTTTCTGGCATAGGCGGCAAGGCCCAAAAGCGCTGCCAGCGGGTGGGTGATCACATAGACCGGCATGGTGCGCATGAGCGCGCTGTGCGGCGCCTTGTCCTCGAAGGCAGCACGGAAATTGCCGGCCTTCAGTGCCGGCACGATCTTCTGCGCGATGCCGCCGGTGAGGAACACGCCGCCGCGGCTCATGAACACCAGCGCAAGATCGCCGGCGGTGCGCCCGAGGCAGGTGACGAAGGTCTCCACCGCCTCTTCGGCAACCGGATCGGTCTTGGCCAGTGCCGCGGCGGTGACTTCCGCCGGCGTGGTGAAGGGGGCAGGCTTGCCGTCCGCCTTGGCCACCGCCCGGTAGACGTTGACGAGGCCGCGTCCGCACAGGATCTGCTCGCCCGAAATGCGGCCCTCGAGCTTCTCGATATGCGGGAAAACCTCGAAATCGCGCGGCGTGCGCGGACCGATGTCCATATGGCCGCCCTCGCCCGGCACCGGTATCCAGTGGCGAAGCGCATAGACCAGCCCGGCAACGCCGAGCCCGGTTCCGGGGCCGAGCACGACGCGCCCGGCATTTGGCTCCGGCGTGCCGCCGCCGATCTTTTCCATGTGCTCCTCGCCGAGCGCGACGACGGCCAGCGCCTGCGCCTCGAAATCATTGAGCACGACGATGTCGCTCAAGCCGAGGCTGGCGAACATCTGCCTGGGCTTGACGATCCACGGGCAGTTGGTGAGCTCGATCTCGTCGCCGTCGACCGGGCCGGCCACCGCCAGCACCGCCGAATTGGGGCGGACCGACGAGCGGTCGAGCACGGCCGCCTGGATCGCCTCGTCGATGGTGTTGTAATTGGCGGTCTGGACGATGGTCGGCTCGCCGGCCTCGGAATTGGCGTCGAGCACGATCGAGAAGCGCGCATTGGTGCCGCCAATGTCGCCGATCAGAATCGGAAACCGCAACAAAGTATCGTCATCGCCTGTGCTTGGCATGCTCTCGTCCGTCCCCGGCGCCCGCGACGGCGCAACGCCGTTCTACCGTTGACTAGCGCATGAGTTTGAAAAGGGAAACGGTTTTCGAGGCCGGTGTCACGGTGAGACAGGTTCTGCGGCCAAACGGCCACTATTTCGCAAAAACGGCACGGCTAAACCGGTTCAACCCTGGATAAACGCTGCAGCGGTCAGTTTCCCGGCCGTGGCCGCGGCAGTGGGATGCCGATCTCCGGTGTCGCGGTGAATGCGTTCACCGCGGCCGGCAAGCCGGCTGCACCACTGGTAGTGGCGGCGGGCAGCGAAGGCGCTTCGGGCTCGGGCGCCGCGGCCGCGACCGGCACAGCGCCGCCATAATAGGTTGCCGCCTCGGCAGACCCCGGCCCCGGCGCGTCGAGCACGGCGCGGCATTCCTTCGGCAAGTTCGCCATCGTCATCAGGTCACGGGCCTTCGGCGCATCCGGGTTCTTGTTGGGCCGCCAGGGCTCCTGCGTGAACCACCAGGCAAGCGGCTTGCCGCAGCCGTCATCGGCCGGCGTCGCTTCCTGCGCCTTGCAGTTGGGCGAGCCCGGCTGGCAGCCGATGCGCATGTGGAAATGATAGTCGTGGCCCCAGAACGGCCTGATCTTGCGCAGCCAGTCACGGTCGCCCTTGACGGTGTCGCAGAGCTTTTTCTTGATGCCGGGATTGACCAGGATGCGTTCGACCTCGGGATAGCTTGCCGCCCGCTTCAAAAGCATTGTATGTGCCGGCGTCCACAACGCGTCCTTCACCAGATGGGTCTTCTCGTCGACCATCAAGGTGGCGCTGATGCTCTCGCGTTGCGCCATCGACAGGGGAGAGCTGGGCATCGGCGTCAACCAGATGTCGGCATCGAGGCCGATCTGGTGCGAGGCGTGGCCAGTCATCATCGGGCCGCCGCGCGGCTGCGAAATGTCGCCGATCAGCAGGCCTGGCCAACCATCGGCCGCGGCGTCTCGCGACAGTTTCTCGATCACCGCGATCATCGCCGGATGGCCCCAGCGACGGTTGCGCGACGGCCGCATCACCTCCCAGGTCGGGCCATCCATGGGAATGGCGACGCCGCCGGCAAAACAGCCCTTGGAGTAAAAGCCAATGGATTGCGCTGCGGTCGCCGCCGGCAGCTTCTTGGCGCCGAACAGATCCTTCGCCCGTTCCTCGGCCGCTGCCGGCTGCGCGGCGAGCCCGGCCAGCGCGAACAGGCCGAGCGCTGTGGCCAGCAGTGATTTCCTGTCGAGAGATCGCCGCGTCGCTGTTTTCATGAAACCGGATCCCCACCGCAATCCAAGGCCGAATCATAGCACGCTACGCGCGCCGCTTCGATGATTAGCGCTTCATCGGGCTGCGCGGCTCGCCATCGCGCCAATCGCCGCTGGCCCACATATGGTCGAAGGCGGCGCGGTAATCCGGAAAACGCAGGGAATAACCCGCCGCCTTGATCGCCGCGTTGGCGACACGCTTGTTCTCGCCATAGAAGGAGCGCGCCATGGGCGAAAGTTGGGCGGCGTCGAAGGGAGTTTCGGGCGGCGGTGTGATGCCCATCAGCGCCGCGGCATAGGCGACGACATCTTGCGGCGGCGCCGGCAGGTCGTCGGTGACGTTGAAGATGCCGCCGGTATTGCCGCCGATAAGCTGCCAGAGCGCGCCGGCAATGTCGTCGCAATGGATGCGGTTGAACACCTGGTCCGGCTTGACCAGCCGCCTTGCGGTGCCGTTTTGCAGATTGACCAAGGCGTTGCGACCCGGCCCGTAGATGCCCGACAGGCGCAGGATCGCCACCGGCCGGCCGATGTCGCGGCCCAATTCCAGCCAGTCCTGTTCGGCAGCCACCCGCATCACCGAGCGCTTCGACACCGGCCGGCACTCGGCCGTTTCATCGACCCAGGCGCCGTCATAATTGCCGTAGACACCGACGGTCGAGAGATAGCCGATCCATGCGAGCGCCGGCATCCCGGCCACGATCGCCGCGCGGGCGGCATTCAGCACGGGATCACCCGCCTCTTCCGGGCCGACCGAGATCAACAGATGTGTTGTCTTTCCCAGCGCATCGCCGATTTCGCCGGTCATCGCGCTGTCGAACAGCAGCGGTACGATGCCGCCCTGCCGCAGCGTCTCGAGTTTATCCGGCGAACGCGTCGTCCCGAAGATCCTGCCGGCACCCTTGTTGGCGCGCGCAAAAGCCTGGCCGGAATAGCCGGCGCCGAAGATGAATATCTGCTTTTCGCTCATGAATGCACCCTGGTTGGCCGCGCCAGACGCCATTCGTCGCACACGGCCTTGTCGTCCTCGGTTTTCAGGCCGATAGCTGCCCGTTCAGAATATTCGGCATCGGGCACCAGCCGCGCCAGCGCCCATATTGCCGCGCCCCGCACCAGCGGCGAGCCATCCGCCAGCAGCGCACGCACTGCACCGGCGAGCTCGGCATCGCCGGAATTGCCGGCGGCGATCAGCACGTTGCGGACAAAACGATCGCGGCCGACGCGTTTTATCGGCGACCCGGAGAAGAAGGCGCGGAAGGCCGTGTCGTCAAGTTGCAACAGCTGGCCAAGCGGCGGCTCGCGCAAATCGTCGCGCGCGGCAAGCTTTGCCTCTGAAGCCGCCCTGGCGAACTTGTTCCACGGGCAAGCGGCGAGGCAGTCGTCGCAGCCATAGATGCGGTTGCCGATCTTCTCGCGGAATTCATGCGGGATCGGCCCCTTGTTCTCGATGGTGAGATAGGAGATGCAGCGCCGCGCGTCGAGCCGGTAGGGCGCCGGGAAAGCATCGGTCGGGCAGGCGTCGAGGCAAGCGCGGCAGGAACCGCAATGGTCGATCTCAGCCCGGTCGGGCACGAGTTCGGCTGTGGTGAAGATCGTGCCAAGAAACAGCCAGGAGCCGTGCTCGCGGCTGACCAGGTTGGTGTGCTTGCCTTGCCAGCCGAGCCCGGCGGCCTCGGCCAACGGCTTTTCCATCACCGGCGCGGTGTCGACGAACACCTTCACGTCGCCGCCGGCGCGCGCCACGAGCTTGCCGGCGATTTCCTTCAGCCGGCCCTTCATCACCTCGTGATAGTCGCGGTTCTGCGCATAGGCCGAGATGGCGCCACGGTCGTGCTTGGCCAGCACCTCGCGCGGATCATGGTCGGGACCGTAATTCATCGCCAGCACGATGATCGAGCGCACCTTCGGCCACAGTGCCGTCGGTTCGCTGCGGCGCTCAAGCGTCTCGGCGATCCAGCCCATCGAACCGTGAAAGCCGTCGGCGACGAATTCGGCCAGGCGCGCAGGCGCGAGCGGGATCGCATCGGGTGTGGTGACGGCGACGGCATCGAAGCCGGCGCGATGCGCCTCTGCGTCGATCAGCGCGCGCAGTCTTGCGGCGTCAGAAGTCGAGGTCCGCATAATGCGACACCGGCGACAGGCCGCGCACCCGGTCGGTCAAAAGCGGCCGGAAGGAGGGCCGCGACTTCACCCGCGTGTACCATTCGCGCGCCGCGGCGTGCTCGCGCCAGTCGATCTCGCCTAGATAATCGAGCACCGACAGCGTCGCGGCGGCCGCGAGATCGGCATAGGTAACCCTGCTGCCGGCCAGCCAATGGCGGGTRCCGGCGAGCCAGTTGGTGTATTTCATGTGCTGGCGGATATTGGCGCGGGCGGCTCGGATCGCGCCCGAATCTGGCGAGCCGCCGCCCGCCGTTTCCGGCATCACCGGCTTCAGCACGCGTTCGCGCACCAGATGGCGCGTGACCTCGCTTTCGGCCTTATTGAGGTACCAGTCGATCAGCCGGCGGATTTCGGCGCGCTGCATCGGGTCCTCGGCGAACAGCCGCTTGTCGCGCTTCAAGACGCCGCGCGTCTCATCGAGATATTCCGATATGACGGTTGCGCCGACGATCGGCACGTCGCCTTCGGCCAAAAGGATCGGCAGCGTGCCGGCCGGGTTCAGCGCCAAAAACTCCTTGCGCCGCGTCCACGGCTTTTCCTCGATCAAGGCCAGCTCCTCGCCATACTCGCCGAAAGCGAGGCGGACGAAGCGACAGGTGGCGAACATGGGGTGGTGGAAAAGCGTCAGCATGGTTCCGCGATGATAAAGCGCACTGGCGAATCGCCGGTCGCACCGGTAAGTCTTGGCCGCCCGCCTAGCGGGCCGTCAGGGTGTTGCGACCTATAGGGGGACTTGCAGGCCATGACAAGCAAGCCGTTCTGTTAGCCGTCACGCCAATGCCGAGGTAGCCATGGAAAGCCAGACCATCGTCGAAGCCCTGCTGCTCGGCCTGCTGGAGGGGCTGACCGAGTTCATCCCGGTCTCGTCGACCGGCCATATCCTGCTCGCCGGCCATTTCCTCGGCTTCCATTCGACCGGCAAGGCCTTCGAGATCCTGATCCAGCTCGGCGCCATCCTGGCGATCCTGAGCGTCTATTTCCGCCGCCTGTGGCAAATGCTGCTCGACCTGCCGCATGACCGGCTGACACGACATTTCGTCATCGGCATCCTGATCGCCTTCCTGCCGGCGGCCATCATCGGCGCGCTGGCGCATGATTTCATCAAGACGGTGCTGTTCGAATCGCCAAGGCTAATCTGCATCATGCTGATCATCGGCGGCGTCGTGCTGCTGGTGGTGGACCGCATGAACCTCAAGCCAGTCTACCGCGACGTCGAGCGCTTCCCAACCCGGCTTTACCTGCAGATCGGGCTTTTCCAGTGCCTGTCGCTGATCCCCGGCACGTCGCGCTCGGGGTCGACGATCGTCGGCGCGCTGCTCTTGGGCGTCGACAAGCGGGCGGCGGCGGAGTTCTCCTTCTTCCTCGCCATCCCGACGATGGTCGGCGCCTTTGCCTTCGACCTGTTCAAGAACCGCAACGTGCTGAGCAGCGCCGACCTGCCGATCATCGCCATCGGCTTCGTCGCCGCCTTCGTCACGGCGCTCATCGTCGTGCGCTTCCTGCTCGATTACGTTTCGCGCAACGGCTACTCGCTGTTCGGCTGGTGGCGGCTGGTGGTTGGCATTGTCGGGTTGGTGGCGTTGATGATCTGGGGGTGAGGCGTGGTCCGCGAAGCGGACGGAAAGCCAATCGCTTGGCTTTCCGAACGACGAACGCCCTGAGCCTGCGAAGGGCGAGCACCGCTCCCCTCAGCTCCTTCCATAGAACGCATTCTCCACATGCACCGGCCAGCGCCAGGGCAGCACCGCGACCATGTCGAAACGCATCGACAGCCTGCCATAGTCGGGCTGGCGCGACAGCCAGATGTCGGCCGCCGCCTCGATGCGGCGCTCCGATTCATGGCCGATCGCCTCCATGGCTTCGATCAGCGTGCGGCGTGCCTTGACCTCGACAAACAGGACCAGATCGCCGCGCCGCGCGATCAGGTCGATCTCGCCGAAACGGGTGCGATGGCGGCGCGCCAGGATCCGGTAGCCCTTGAGCATCAGCGCCGCCGCCGCCAGCCATTCGCCGCGATGGCCGCGCCGATAGGCTTTTTGGCGGCTTGCGCTCGGGCGCTCAGCCACCACTCTCTCCGGCAGCATCCCTAAGCTCGAGCAGCCGCCGATAGAGCGCCTGTTTCTGGCCGCCGGTCATTTTCGCGGCTTCAGCGGCCGCCTTGGAGGCCGGCATTTCGGCAGCGAGCGACAACAGCAGGCGATCGATGTCTTCAGGCTCGTCGGCCCTGGCCTCGGCGGGACCGACGCAGACGACGATCTCGCCCTTCGGCGTATCGGCCGCCGCATAATGGTCGGCCAGCACTTGCAGCGTGCCGGTGCGCACCTCCTCGAAGGTTTTGGTCAGCTCGCGGGCAATCGCGGCCTTTCGGTCGCCGCCGAGGGCCTCGACCATGGCGCCGAGGGATTCGGCCAGCCGGCGCGGCGATTCGAAGAAGATCAGCGTCGCCGGCACGGCTTTCAGGGCTTCGAGCCGCGTCAACCGCGGCCCGGTCTTCACCGGCAAAAAGCCGGCGAACAGGAAGGCGTCCGACGGCAGGCCGGATGCGGTCAGCGCGGCAAGCGGCGCCGACGGGCCGGGGATCGGCACGACGCGAATGCCATGGTCGAGCGCCTCGCCGACCAGCCGATAGCCGGGATCTGACACTAGCGGCGTGCCGGCATCGGAAATCAGCGCCACGCTCTGTCCGGCCTGAAGTGCCGCGATCAGCTTGGGTCCGGCCTCGCCGGCATTGTGCTCATGATAGGCCGTGGTGCGGCGGCGGATGCCGTAGCGGTCGAGCAGCACGCGCGACACCCGCGTGTCTTCGCAGGCGACGATGTCGGCGGCGGCCAGCGTTTCCAGCGCGCGCAGCGTGATGTCGGCTAGATTGCCGATCGGCGTCGCCACCAGATAGAGCGCCGATTCGAGCGGCCGGGCCGCGATCTCGGTCTGCCCGACCACATAGCTGCGCTTGCCCGTTTCGCCGGTCACCGATGCATCTCCATTCGAACCCTGTTTGGCACGGCTGACGCCGGGTTGCAAAAGCTCACGCTGGGTCCGCCTGCCATTCCTTTGCCACAGTAGGGAACGAAACCGGGTTCAGCAGATTTATCCCCTGATTCCGGAGGAGGAGGACAGGATGGACAGCCTAAAAATACAGGACGCTTTCGAACCCTATTATGCCGGCCGCAAGCGCGTTGCCGCAGCCAGGGACAAGCGCCTCCCTGCCAAGACCGACACCAGCCTGACCAAGCGGACAACAAGCGCCTTGCCGACGAATGTCAGGCTTTCCGACAACAAACCAGACAGCACGACGGAGCACTGACCGAACGATGCCCAATCGCTTCGATATCTTCATCACCCGTCTTGAAACGAAAAGCGCCCGTAACGGCGTGCCGCTATCCCAAGTAGGCGACCAGCATCGCGCCCGCCGCGACAAGGACGACGCTAAGCCAGTCCGCTCCGGAGAGTCTCACGCCGAGAAGGACCGCGCCAAACACCGCCACAAGCACGACGCCTAGCGCAACAGGTAGCGACGGGTCCAGATTTCTGCCGTCGCATACCGCGGCTGGTGTTGCGGCATGGATCCTCGGGTCAAGTCCGAGGATGACGAACGCATGGTTGCGAACACTCTCCCAGGTCATTCACGCCAGATATCGTGAAACGCTCGCCTCCAGGAGGCGTATCAACACCGGGTCCATGAATTCATAGTCATCGGGGATGTCGAGGCAGATGACACGGGCCTTCTTCAGGCTGGCCTTGAATTTCTTCTGCAATTTGGCGCGGTGCGCCTTTTCCATGACAAAGATGATATCGGCCCAGGCGACGAGTTCATGCGTCAGCGGCGTTTCCGCATCGTGGTTTGTTCCGGCCGACTCAACCTCGATATCCCTGCGCTTGGAAAACACCTGCTCGGCGGTCGGGCTGCGCAAGCGGTTCTGGCTGCAGACGAAGAGCACGTTCTTCAAAGGATTAGCGCGCCAGATCCGCCACCACGGCATCGAGCACGATCATGCCGGCCGGCGTGGCGCGCAGCCGGGCGTTGCCGATCGGCGCCACCAGCCCCTCACCCTGCAGCACCGCCAACCTTGCGCTCGACAGGCCGCGCCCGGAGAACGCCTCGTAGCGGGAAAGGTCGATGCCTTCGGCCAGCCGCAGGCCCATCAGCAGGAACTCGTCGGCCTCTTCGGAGCGCGTCAGGATCTCGCCGCCGGTGACGCCATGGCCCTTGGCCTCGACCAGATTGGCCCAGGTTTCCGGCATCCGCTCGGCGATCGTCACTGTGCGGCGGCCGTTTTCGACAAAACGGCCATGCGCGCCGGGTCCGACACCGACATATTCGCCATAGCGCCAATAGGTCAGATTGTGCCGGCTTTCGGCGCCAGGCCTGGCGTGGTTTGAAATCTCGTAGGCCGGCAGGCCGTGCGCCGTGGTGATCTCCTGCGTCAGCGCATAGAGGTCGGCGGCCTGGTCATTGTCGGGGATGACGAATTTCTTTGCCGCATGCAGCGCATGGAAAGGCGTGCCTTCCTCGATGGTCAGCTGGTAGAGCGACAGATGATCCGCGGCATGGCCGATCGCCTGTTCGAGCTCGGCCTGCCAGGCGTCCGGTGTCTGGCCGGGCCGGGCATAGATCAGGTCGAAGGAGAGCCGCGGAAATATCTCGCGCGCCAGGCCGATGGCATGAAGCGCTTCCTCGACATTGTGCAGCCGGCCGAGGAAGCGCAAATCCTTGTCGTTCAGCGCCTGCACGCCGAGCGAGACGCGGTTGACGCCGGCAGCGCGATAGCCGCGAAACCGCTCGGCCTCGACCGAGGAGGGGTTGGCCTCCAACGTCACCTCGATGCCATCAGGAACGGTCCAGTTCTTCGCCACGGCGTCCAGAACCCTGGCCACTGTTTCCGGCTTCATCAGCGACGGCGTGCCGCCGCCGAGAAAAATGCTGGTCACCTCGCGCGGCCCGGTGCGCCGACGCATGGTCTCGAGCTCGGCCTCGAAAGCGCTGGCAAAGCGTTCCTGGTCGACCGGCTGGTGGCGGACATGGCTGTTGAAGTCGCAGTAAGGGCATTTGGCCGCGCAGAACGGCCAATGGATGTAGACGCCAAAACCGGGCGCCCGGTCGAGCAGCATGCTCATGCCGAGCCCAATCTCGCTTTGGCGAATTTCTGGAAAGCGCGGGCGCGGTGCGACAGCGCCGTGGGCTCGCCGGGCTTCCAGCCATGTTTTTCCTCGGCGCTCATCTCGCCGAAGGTCTTGTCGAAGCCGTTGGGCAGGAACACCGGATCGTAGCCGAAGCCAAGGTCGCCGCGCGGCGGCCAGACCAGCGTGCCTTCGGCCTCGCCGCGATAGTATTCGGCGTCACCGTCGGGAAAGGCCAGGCAGATGACGGCGACAAAGCGCCCCTTGCGCTGTTCCGGCAAGGCGGCACCGACTTCCTGCAGCGCCACTTCGGTGCGTTGCATGGCCATGGCGAAATCGCGCGATCCGTCGGGGGTTTCGGCCCAGTCGGCGGTGTAGACGCCGGGCGCGCCGTCGAGCGCGTCGACGCACAGGCCGGAATCATCCGACAGCGCCGGCAGGCCGGTGGCCTGGGCGGCGGCAAATGCCTTGATGTACGCGTTCTCCTCGAAGGTGGTGCCGGTCTCGTCCGGCTCCGGCAGGCCATAGTCCTTGGCCGATTTCGCTTCGAAGCCGAACGGCCCCATCAGGTCGGCGAACTCGCGCAGCTTGCCGACATTGTGGCTGGCGACGACGATCTTTTTTCCATCGAGCGAGTGAATGGTTGGCGAATGCATTATATGCCCCAGATCCGTGGCTCGGCGAATTCGATCGAATTGCCCGAGGGGTCGCGTATATAGATCGAACGCCCGCCTTGCGGCCATTCAAATTCGCTTTCTATGGCGATCTTCTTCGCCTCGAGATGCGCTTTCCAGCGCTCGATCTCGTCGGCGCTGGCCGCAAAACAGAGATGACCCTCGCCGACCGCGCCGTGCGGCGGCACTTTCAGTCTCGCATCGGGCGCGGGCGGCACTTTTGTCGCCTCGGCGTTGAAGATGAGCAATACGCCCGGTCCGCAGCGGAAGAAGAGGTGCCTGCCGTCGACCTTGCCGAGCATGTCGAGGCCGAGGATATCGGTGTAGAACTTCTCAGCAGCGTCGAGGTCGGTGACGTAGAGAGCCGATTCCAGGATGGCGGAGGGAATCACGTGGCGCCCCGTCTCTAAACCACCGCCATCTGCTGCAGGCTGACCAGGCGCTGGATGCCTTTCTTGGCCAGGCCCATCAGGTCGGCGAACTGGTCCTCAGAAAAGGGCTCGCCCTCGGCGGTGCCCTGGATCTCAACGATGCCGCCCTTGCCGGTCATGACGAAATTGGCGTCGGTGCCGGCCGAGGAATCCTCGAGATAGTCGAGATCGATGACCGGCTGGCCGTCATGGATGCCGCAGGAAATCGCAGCGACATGGTCCTTCAGCACCTTGGCGACGCTGGCCATCTGGCGGGCTTCCATCCAGCGCAGGCAATCATACAGCGCCACCCAGCCGCCGGTGATCGAGGCCGTACGGGTGCCGCCATCGGCCTGGATGACGTCGCAGTCGACGGTGATCTGCTGCTCGCCCAGCGCCTGCAGGTCGACCACGGCGCGCAAGGAGCGGCCGATCAGCCGCTGTATTTCCAGCGTGCGGCCGCCCTGCTTGCCGGCGGAAGCCTCGCGGCGCATGCGCTCGCCGGTCGAGCGCGGCAGCATGCCGTATTCCGCCGTGACCCAGCCCTTGCCGGAATTGCGCATCCAGCCCGGCACCTTCTCCTCGAGGCTGGCGGTGCACAGGACATGGGTGTCGCCGAACTTCACCAGGCATGAGCCTTCTGCATGCTTGGAGACGCCGCGCTCAAAGGAGATGGCGCGCATTTCGTCGAATTGGCGTTTGGAGGGGCGCATTCAGGCTTCTTTCCCGTCATTTTTCGGATTCTTGGCCGGCTTGTAACCACATGGGGCGCGTGGCGCAAAGGAAAATGGCCGGTGATCTGACTTCAGACACCCGGGTGATCTGACTTCAGCCACGTGGGTTGCGCGGACCATGGTGAAGTCTATATCCTTGGGCCGGAGGTTTTTGGCCTAATGACCAAGGCAGTTGCCGAACCCAGTCTGCTGTCGCCTGCGCTGCAGTCGCTCGACATGCGTTCGCGCGACATCTTCCGGCGCATCGTCGATTCCTACCTGAAGGACGGCGAACCCGTGGGATCACGCAGCCTGTCGCGCATCCTGCCGTCCTCACTGTCGCCCGCCACCATCCGCAACGTGATGAGCGACCTCGAGCATCTCGGCCTGATCTATGCCCCCCACATTTCCGCCGGCCGGTTGCCGACGCAGGCCGGCCTGCGCTTCTTCGTCGATGCCTTCATGGAACTCGGCGACCTCTCCGACGAGGAGCGCCGCACCATCGAGGCGCAGGTGCGCGCGTCCGGCTCGGGTGCGACGCTGGAACACATGCTGACCGAGGCCAGCCAGATGCTGTCGGGCATGTCGCGAGGCGCCGGCCTGGTGCTGGCCGCCAAGAACGAGGTGGCACTGAAGCACATCGAATTCATCCAGCTCGAGCCGACCAAGGCGCTGGCGGTGCTGGTGTCGCAAAACGGCGACGTCGAAAACCGCGTCGTCGAGTTGCCGGCCGGCATCACCGTCTCGCAGTTGCATGAAGCCTCGAATTTCCTCAACGCCCATATTCGCGGCCGCACGCTGGCCGAGGCGCGGATCGAGATTGCCCGCATCAAGGAGGAGACCAGGGCCGCGCTCGACACGCTGTCGCAAGACCTGGTCGAGAAGGGGCTGGCGGTGTGGGCCGGCGCCGAGAGCGGCCTGCCGGCGCGGCTCATCGTGCGTGGCCGCGCCAACCTGCTCGAAAACGTCACCGCCCAGGCCGACATCGAACTGTTGCGTCACCTGTTCGAGGACATGGAGACGCAGGATGGGCTGATCCAGCTGCTTGACCTGGCCGAACAGGGATCGGGCGTGCGCATCTTCATCGGTTCGGAAAACAAGCTGTTTTCGCTGTCGGGCTCGTCGCTGGTCGTCGCGCCCTATCGCGACAAGGACGCCCGCGTCGTCGGCGCACTCGGCGTCATCGGCCCGACCCGGCTCAACTATGCCCGCATCGTGCCAATGGTCGACTATACGGCGCAGCTGATTTCCCGCATGCTGCGTTGAACTGGGTAACCGAGGAGACGACGATGGCGCTCGAAGAATTCAAGGCCCGGATCAGTCTGTTGCTCGAGGAAATGGTCAACCAGCCGGAGGACCAGCACGAAATCCAGGAGCAGTTGCGCGAGAAACTGCAGGAAATGCGCGCCATGGGCCTGCCGCTGCCGGCCGATCTCGTCGCACTGGAAAAGCGCCTCGACGACGATTTCTACGCCGCCGGCACCTGAGGCTGGAGACCGTTTCACTTCAGCTCATCGTGTGAGGTGGAACCGAGGAACAAACAGGCCGTTGATTCCTTCGCGACAAGGTGGAGGACAGAATGATCCGGTTGGCTTGGTTGGCGTTTCCTGCCGCACTGTTTCTCACGACGGCTGCATTGGCCCAGCAAGCGGAGCAGCCGGTACTGAGGGGTGCCGCCGCCTTCGGCGACTGGCGTGCCGACAGGCCTGGGGTGCGCCGCCTGATCAAGCCGCAAGACCTGCCCAGGCCTTATGTCACCAAATCCGCCTCGAACGGCGCCGGCCTCGCCGACCGGCCGGCGGACGCCGAGCTGAAATTGCCGCCGGGCTTTTCGGCCGAGCTGATCGCGTCGGGCATCGACAATCCGCGCGTCGTGCGCACCGCGCCGAATGGCGACCTGTTCGTCGCCGACAGCGAAGCCAACCAGATCCGCGTCTATCGCCTTGCCGAGGGCAGCGCGAAGCCGGCGAAGGACGGCATCTTTGCCGGCGATCTCAACCAGCCCTACGGCATCGCCTTCTACCCGCCAGGCAACGACCCGCAATGGGTCTATGTCGCCAACAGTGACAGCATCGTGCGCTTTGCCTACCGCAATGGTGACCTGAAGGCGGCCAGTGATCCGGAAACCATCGTCGACAACATCCCTGCCAATCATCACTGGACCCGCGACATCGTCTTCTCGCCGGACGGCAAGACGCTCTATCTGTCGGTCGGCTCGGGATCGAACGTCGCCGAGAGCATGGCAAGGGAGCCGGATGGCGGCCTCGACGCCTGGACGAAGTCGCAGCCGCTGGGTGCTGCTTGGGGGGCCGAGGACGGCCGTGCCGACGTGCTGGCCTTCGACCCCGACGGCAAGAATGGCCGCATCGTCGCCACCGGCTTGCGCAACTGTTCGGGCATGACGGTCCAGCCGGCGACCGGGGCGCTGTGGTGCGTCGTCAACGAGCGCGATGCGCTCGGCGACAATGTGCCGTCCGAATATGCCACTGCGGTCAGGGACGGCGCGTTCTATGGCTGGCCCTGGTACTACGTCGGCAACAACGAGGATCCGCGCCACAAGGGCGAGCGCCCCGATCTGGCCGGCAAAGCGACCATTCCTGATGTGTTGTTCCAGGCGCATTCGGCGCCGCTCAACATCGCCTTTTACGATGGAAAGGACTTGCCTACCGAGTCCGGTTTTCCGGCCGAGTACAGAGGCGATGCTTTTGTGGCCCTGCACGGTTCATGGAATCGCGGCAACCGAACCGGGTATAAGGTGGTGAGGTTGCTGTTCAAGGACGGCAAGCCGACCGGCGAGTACGAGGACTTCATCACCGGCTTCGTCGTCTCCAACGGCGAGGTGTGGGGACGACCGGTCGGCGTCGCGGTGGCCCGCGACGGCGCGCTGATCGTGACCGAGGACGGCAATGGCACCATCTGGCGCGTCACCTATAGTGGCGGCCGTTCCTGACAGCGTGGTCGCACGCCGACGTGGTGCAATCGAATCCGGCTTCAGCCAATTCCCGCATGGCTGACCTTGTGTCATAGGTCGTCGGTGCAACAGCGTCGCGCAAGGCCGCAACCATGACCCTTACCGGCTTCCTCGCCTACAGTGCCGCCCTCGGCATCGCCGCCGCCATTCCCGGCCCCGGCGTCACCGCGCTCGTCGCGCGGGCGCTCGGCTCAGGCTTCCGTTCGTCGCTGGCCATGTCCTTTGGCCTGATGCTTGGCGATCTCACCTATCTGACCGCCGTGGTGCTGGGCCTCGCCTTCGTCGCGCAGACCTTCGGCATGGTGTTTCTCGCCATCAAATGGCTTGGCGTCGCCTACCTCGCCTTCCTCGGCTGGCGCTTCTGGACCAGCGGCATCACGCCCGAAACGGTCGAGGCGAAGAAGGGCAAGGGCGGGTTGGTTTCGAGCTTCCTCGCCGGCCTCACGGTCACGCTCGGCAATCCGAAGACGATGATCTTCTACCTCGCCATCACGCCGACCATCGTCGACCTGAAGACCATCACGCTGGCCGATTACGGCATTCTCGTCGCGCTGACGATCGTCGTGCTTTTGGTGGTGCTGGTGCCTTACCTGGCGCTGGCGGCCAAGGCGCGCTGGTTCCTGAAATCGCCGCGCGCGCTCAAGGCGCTGAACCGCACCGCCGCCGGATTCATGGTCGGCGCCGCGGCGGCGATTGCCGCCCGTCAATAGGCCCCTTTCAGCCAAACCATCCCAGGGACAGGCCTTTCCAGGAAACGCTTTTCCGTGAGCCCTATGTTTTAGACATGGGGCCCACTCGATATTTTCGGCCGACAGTCTATCTTGCGCGACCGAAGGTCCTATCTTGGCGGTTGCAGTGCCACTTGCCTGAAGTCCTCCACTTGCCTGAAAATCTCACTTGCCTGAAGTTCTGGGAGCGAAACCAATGAACAAGCCCGTCACCCCTGCTCGCGTGCCCGGTCGCGGCCGCGTCTACGATTCCATCACCGACACGATCGGCGACACGCCGCTGGTGCGGCTCGATAAATTCGCCAAGGAAAAGGGCATCGTCGCCAATCTCATCGCCAAGCTCGAATTCTTCAATCCGATCGCCTCGGTCAAGGATCGCATCGGCGTGGCGATGATCGAGTCGCTGGAGGCCGCCGGAAAGATTTCTCCCGGCAAGACCACGCTGATCGAGCCGACGTCGGGCAACACCGGCATCGCGCTTGCCTTCGCCGCGGCCGCCAAGGGCTACAAGCTGATCCTGACGATGCCGGAAACGATGTCGATCGAGCGCAGGAAGATGCTGGCGCTGCTCGGCGCCGAGCTGGTGCTGACCGAGGGACCGAAAGGCATGAAGGGGGCCATCGCCAAGGCCGACGAGCTGGCGGCGACGATTCCCAATGCCATCATCCCTCAGCAGTTCGAAAACCCCGCCAACCCGGAAATCCATCGCACGACGACGGCCGAGGAAATCTGGAACGATACGCATGGCGACGTCGATATCTTCGTCGCCGGCATCGGTACTGGCGGCACCATCACCGGCGTGGGCCAGGTGCTGAAGAAGCGCAAGCCCTCGGTGCATGTCGTTGCCGTCGAGCCGGAATCCTCACCGGTGCTGTCGGGTGGCCAGCCCGGCCCGCACAAGATCCAGGGCATCGGCGCCGGATTTGCGCCAAAAATCCTCGACACCACGATCTATGACGAGATCGTCAAGGTCTCGAACGAGGATTCGGTCGCCAATGCCCGCCTCGTCGCCCGCCTCGAAGGCGTGCCGGTCGGCATCTCGTCGGGCGCCGCCCTGCAGGCGGCGATTGTCGTCGGCTCGCGGCCGGAGAACAAGGGCAAGAACCTCGTCGTGGTCATCCCGTCCTTCGCCGAACGCTATCTGTCGACGATCCTGTTCGAGGGGTTGGGGGCGTAGGGTCCCCACGGCGGAGGTTGACCGCGGCATTCCTCCCTTCGTCATCCTAGGGCGGAGCGACGCGACGCGGCGCGCAGACCCGAGGATCCATGCCGCGACGGCGGCGGGGGAATGCCGCGGTGCAAGATGAGGGCCATCCGCACCGTCGCGACGCTGAAATGTCACGGCATGGATCCTCGGGTCTGCGCTGCGTCGCTTCGCTCCTTGCTCCGCCCGTGGATGACGAAGCGAGGGCTCATCACCAATCTCGCAGATCTGCAATGCCACTTGGACATTGGTTGACGACGCTTCAACTAGCGATCGCAGCCCGCTGGCCCCCCGAAAAAACCTCTGGTGGCGGCCGGTACCGGCTTGAGCAGAACCTGCTTCCCGTGCAAATCGTCACCGGCCTGCTTTGCGCAGGCCGGGGAGAAATTTCATGTACAAGCTCTATACCCGTCCGGGCAGCGGCGGCTTCGTCGTCGAGGCGGCRCTGGCGCTGGCGAACGCGCCGTTCGAGCAGGTCGACGTGCCGAAGACGGACAGGCCCGATCCGGCATTTGTCGAAATCAGTCCCTTGAACCAGGTTCCGGCGCTGACCTTGCCGGACGGCAGCTCGATGACCGAATCGGCGGCGATCTGCATCCTGCTTGCCGAGCGTCACCCCGATGCCGGCCTGGCGCCGGCGGTCGACGCGCCGGCCCGCGCTGACTTCCTGCGCTGGATGGCCTTCATGTCGTCCGTGCTCTATCCGGCAATCCTGCGGCTCTACTACGCCCATCGCTATACGACCGATGCCGAAGGCACGAAGGCCGTCAAGCAAGCGGCCATCGCCGAAATGGATCGCGGCTTCACCGTCCTCGATGCAGCGCTCAAGGGCCGCGACTGGCTGGTGGGCGACCGCATGTCGGTGGCCGACATTTACCTCGTCATGCTGGTGGCCTGGCATCCCGACCCCGACAGGGCTCGCGCGGCGTGGCCGAATGTGGAACGCCTGTGGGCCGGACTGCGCGAACATCCGCTGATGAAGACGCTCAACACGTCACATGAGATGTGGCCGGCCTGAACGACTGCCGACGGCGAGGCTTAGTGTCTGAGGGCTGCCCGTTTTCCCTGCAGGAACCGGCGCACCGCCGGGTCGCGCTCAAGGCCGATCGCCCGGTCATAGGCCTCGATCGCCTGCGGCACCTGACCGAGCCTGGACAGGAGACCGGCACGCGCCGCCCAATAAGGCTGATAGTCGTTGAGCCGCTTGTCGTCGCCCAACACATAAAGAGCCGCCAGCCCCGCCACAGCGCCTTCAGCCTCCGCGATCGCCACCGCGCGGTTGATCGCCACCACCGGCGATCCGACGATCACTGACAGCGCATCGTAGAAATTGCGGATCGCGGCCCAGTCGGTCAGGCCGGTCAGCCGTCGCGCCGCATGGACGGATTGTACGGCCGCTTCGAGCTGGTAACGGCCTATGACGCCCATGGTGGCGGCGCGGCGGAGCAGGGATTCCGCTTCCTCGATCAAGGCGGCGTCCCATTCCGCGCACTTCTGCTCGGCGAGCGGCACATACTCTCCGGCCGCATCGCGCCGCGCCGGGCGGCGTGCCTCGGCAAACAGCATCAGCGAAAGCAGGCCGAGCGCCTCCGGCTCATCCGGCATCAGCGAAGCCACCAACCGGCCGAGCCAGATGCCTTCTGTCGCCAGGTTGCGACGTTGCGTTTCGGTGCCTGCCGGATCGGACCAGCCTTCGGCGAAGGCGGCGTAGATGGCTTCCAGGACCGCGTCCAGCCGCTCGCCGAGTTCGGCCCGTTCAGGCACTCGGAACGGAATGCCGGTTTCCCGGATGCGGGTCTTGGCGCGCACGAGCCGCTGGCCCATGGTTGCAGGCGAGACCAGGAAGGCAGAGGCGATGGTGGCGGCGTCCAACCCCAGGACCGTCTGCAGGATCAGCGGCGCCCGCACACCCGATTCGATCGCCGGATGCGCGCAAGCAAACATCAGCCGCAGCCGTTCGTCGGGCAGCTCTTCGTCGGTCATGCGCGCTTCCGCCTCCTCGGCAATCAGCTTGAGATGATCGCGGCCGGCCTCGCTGGTCAGCCGGCGCCGCACTGCATCGACACGCCGGCGCCTTGCCACGGCCAGCAGCCAGGCTTCCGGCTTTTCAGGCACGCCGGTTCGCGGCCAGTGTTCGAGCGCTGCGGCAAAGGCATCGGCCAGCGCATCCTCGGCCGCAGCCACGTCGCGCGAGCGCGCCGCGAGCCAGGCGACCAGCTTGCCGTAGCTCTGCCGGGCGGCGGCCTCGGCGACCGCCCGGGCGGCGTCTGACCCGACAGCCTTCATGCAGCGTATGTTGTCATGTATTCGGCCATCGGCCAGATCGGCCGCACTTCCATTGTGCCGGCGCTGGCACCGGGACAGCGTGCCGCCCACGAAATCGCCGCGTCCATGTCGGGCACCTCGATCAAATAGTAGCCGCCGAGTTGCTCCTTGGTATCGGCATAGGGGCCGTCAATCACATTGGTCTTGCCGTTGGCCACCCGTACGGTGGTTGCTATCTTCGTTGGTTTCAATCGCTCACCGGCCACGAACACACCGGCCTTCTTCATCGCTTCGGTATAGGCGCCATAAGCGGCGCTCATCTGGGTGATCGCCTCCTTGGGCGCGGCCGCCATTCCGGCTTCGCTGGAATAGATAAGAAGCAGATACTGCATGATCATCTCCCGTGGTTTCGAAGGCCGCGTCATTGCGAGCCGGACGTATGTCGCGCGGCATCGCCCGATTTCGACAGGCGGCGGAAAAAACTTTCGGCTGCGGCGGCTTTTTGCGCAAGCCGCCAACTGTTTTGTGATCGCCCGCACCCATGGAGGTGCCGTAACCGACAATGAGACGCCTCATTCGCTGCTTCCAGAGCCGCGCTTTCAGCCCAGGAACCGCTCGCGCAGTTCGGCAGGAGGAATGCCGCAACTGTCTTTCCTGCCGAACAGGGCGTAGCGATTTTCGGCGATGCGGTCGTAAAGCCAGTTGCGCAGCGGGCGCGGCAGCAGCAACAGGACCTTGGCCGCCCGCCACGGCCAGCCGAGCTCCGCCATGACGGCAACGAAGCTGTCTAGCTGCGTGAAGGCGATGCCGTCGATCAGAACGAGATTGGTCTCATAGGAATCCGTGCGCAGCCCGTGTTGCCTGAACAGCGCTTCTCCGAACGGCGACTGCGCGGTGGCGAAGCGGAAGCGGCCTTGACGGTCGAGCCTGACCACCATGCGCACGAAGCCGGAGCACAGCACGCAGACGCCGTCGAAGACGATCAACGGATGGCTGCGATCAAGGGGGGCGGAGAGACGGGTGGACTTGGGTCGACTTGAATGGGGCCGACTTGGACAGGAAGGGTCGGTCACGTGGGCCTCGGCTGCTTATGCCCTAGGACACTAAGTCAGCCGGAGGCGGTATCAAAGCCGAGGCGATGTCGCACGCCGCCTGTCGGCGAGAGCGGGACGCTCGGCGCGATAGGTGGTGGCGCGGGATTCGGCGGCCGGCCGGCAGATCCGGCTGTCGTGGCGGCTCTCGAAGGTCATGGTCAGCGCGTGCTCAACGAATTGCCGCGACGGGCGCTGGCCGGGCCGGGGCCGCGCATGTAGTAGCGCTCCGGCCGATAGGTCGGCGCAACGAATTCGCGGATGGCGGCGGCATAGCCGATGAGGTGCGTGAGGAAGTTCATTTTACCTGTCCCTGTCCCGATTTTCGGATGTCCCTTCCGAATTGCGGGCAACATAGCGTCGAGGCGTGAATAGTCGGTGAACACGATGTTAATATCTGGTCGAAAAGGCCTTGGTTCGTGGCCGGAATGCGGCTGATTCGGGGTCTTTCCGTGTGGTCCGTCGACATTTCGGCCAATGTGACTTTTGCATCACATATGTTTCGTTTGAATGTCGCCTGCGCGCGGTTCTGTTTCAATTCTTGCCGCGCTGGCGAAATTTCCTTGCTGGCCGACGCAGCCCCGGAAATCCCAGCCTCGCATCCCGACAGGGATCGGTGACGGAACTGGAACAGGCTCCAGTCGTTCTGGATTTCGAGACCTGTTGCGAAGGGAATTGTCATGGCGCCGCGTCCGGCCTGGAAGGGTTATCTGAAGCTGTCGTTGGTCACCTGTGCCGTCGAATTGACCAACGTCGTCACTCACGCCGAGAAAGTCTCGTTCCGGGTGCTGAACCGCAAGACCGGCAACACCGTGAAGCGCATCTATGTCGACGCAGAAAATGGCAAGCCGTTGCGCGAGGGGGATGAGATCAAGGGCTATGAAGTCAATGACGGCGACTTCGTCCGCATCGAGGAAGACGAGATCGAGGCGGTGCAGATCGAGTCCTCGCACACGATGGCGCTCGACGGTTTCGTCGACAAATCCTCGATCCAGCAGATCTATCTCGACACCCCCTACTATGTGACGCCGGCCGACAAGGTGTCGGAAGAGGCTTTTGCCGTCATCCGCGATGCGATGGCGGACAAGAAGATGGCCGGGCTGGCGCGCATCGTGCTTTACAACCGCGAACGCCCGGTGGTGATCGAACCGCGCGGCATGGGCATGGTGCTGACGACGCTGCGCTACGACGACACGGTGCGCGAACCGGACTCCGTCTTCGGCGACATCAAGGATGTGAAGAGCAACCCGGAGATGACCGATCTAGCCGAACGGATCATCGACAAGAAGAAGGCGAAGTTCGATCCCTCGCAGTTCGAGGACAAATATGAGAACGCGTTGCTGGAGTTGATCCGGGCCAGGAAGGCCGGCAGGAAGGCGCCGAAGGCCAAGGCAGAGCCCAAGCCGTCAAACGTCGTCAATCTGTTCGACGCGCTGAAGAAGAGCCTGTCTTCGGATGCCGTTGCATCGGAGGCTTCCACGCCGGCAAAAGCAAAACCCGCGGCCAGACGCACCAAGCCGAAAGCCGGAGCGTCCAAGCGCAAATCGGCCTGAGGATCAGAGACAGATGGCCAGCCTCGAACAGTATCATTCCAAGCGTGATTTCAAGAAGACGTCCGAACCGGCCGGCAAGGTCGGGCGCGGCGAGAACGCCAAGGCGGGCGGCATCTTCGTCATCCACAAGCATGCTGCGACACGGTTGCACTACGACCTTCGCCTGGAGCAGGACGGCGTGCTGTGGAGCTGGGCGGTGACGCGCGGCCCAAGCCTCGACCCGCATGAGAAACGGCTGGCCGTGCATGTCGAGGACCATCCGATCGACTATGCGCCGTTCGAAGGCACCATTCCCAAGGGCGAATATGGCGGCGGGTCGGTGCTCGTCTGGGACAAGGGCACCTGGGTTCCCGAAATCGACCCGGCCAAGGCGATGAAGAAGGGCCATATCACCTTCGAGCTCAAAGGCCACAAGCTGCATGGTCTGTGGCACCTGGTGCGGCTGAAGCCGCGCGCGGGCGAAAAGCGCGAGAACTGGCTGCTGATCAAATCGGACGATGCCGCGGCGCGCCCTGGCGAGGACATTCTGAAGGAGGCGCCGGAATCGGTGAAGTCGGGCCTGACGATCGAGGAGATCGGCGAAGGCAAGGCCGCCAGGGGCGAGAAGCCTGATGTCTGGCATTCCAACAAGCCGGCCGCCGGCAAGGCAAAGACCGGCAGGCGCCTGGACTTCGTCGAACCGCAGCTTGCGACGCTGGAGCGGGACGCACCGCCGGGCAAGGACTGGCTGCACGAGGTCAAGTTCGACGGCTATCGCATGCAGGCGCAGATTGCCGGCACGGAGGTGCAGCTGCTGACTCGTACCGGGCTCGACTGGACGGAAAAATTCGGCGGCGCGATTGCCGCGGAACTCGCCGGACTGAAATGCAGCGACGCCATCATCGATGGCGAGATCGTCGTGTTGGCCGACAGCGGCGTGTCGTCGTTCGCGCTGCTGCAGGCCGACCTCTCCGCGAAACGGACAGATCGCTTCATCTACTATGTGTTCGACCTGATGCGGCTTGATGGCAAGGATTTGCGCGGCGAGCCGCTGGTCGAGCGCAAGCAGGCCTTGCAGGACCTGTTGGGCAAGCCGCCGGAGAACGCGGCCGTCCGTTTCAGCGACCATTTCGCCGAGCCCGGCAAAATCATGCTGGAACATGCCTGCCGCATGGGGCTGGAAGGCGTCGTCTCCAAGCGCGCCGATGCACCCTATCGCAGCGGGCGCGGTCCTTCCTGGGTGAAGTCGAAATGCACGGCGCGGCAGGAGTTCGTCATCGGCGGCTATTTGCCGTCGGACAAGACCGGGCGCGGGCTGCGCTCGCTGCTGGTCGGCTATCACGAGGGTGGCCGACTGCACTATGCCGGCCGTGTCGGCACCGGCTTCTCGGCCAAGACCGCCAGCGAACTCAAGACAAGACTCGATGCGCTGAAGGCGGAGCGTTCGCCCTTCGACAAGGCCGTGCCGAAAGGCAAGGGCTTGGTCTGGGTGAAGCCCGAACTGGTCGGCGAAGTGGAGTTCCGCAGCTGGACATCCGACCGTATAATACGCCATGCATCGTTCCAGGGATTGCGCGAGGACAAGCCGGCGGAGGAAGTCGTGCAGGAAAAGCCCCAGTCTGCGGCAGGGAAGTCTTCGACCGGGGAGGCTTCGACAGGCAAGAGCCCGCCCAAGGCGAAGCCGGTATCAGGCAGCGCTGGCAAACCTGCCGGAGCGATGACGACCAGCGTGAAGCTTTCCCACCCCGACAAGCTGCTGTGGCCCGAGGAAAAGATTTCCAAGCAGGGCCTGCTCGACCACTACGCGTTGGTGTGGCCGCGCATGGAACAGTTCATCGTCAACCGACCGCTCAGCCTGGTCAGGGCGCCGGACGGCGTCGGCGGCCCGCGCTTCTTCCAAAAGCATGCCTCGGCCGGCATGAGCGACAAGATCGCCCGGATGAAAGACCCGACCGACGGCGAGGAGATCCTGTTCATCCGCGATTTCGACGGCGTCGCAGCGCTCGTCCAGTATGGCGTGGTCGAGATCCACATCTGGGGCTGCACCGTCGATGCGCTGGAACAGCCGGACCAGATCATCTTCGACCTTGACCCCGATGAGGGCGTCGACGTGAAAGCCGTGCGCGAGGCCGCACTCGATATCAGAGGTAAGCTTGAAGAGCTGTCGCTGCCGAATTTCGTCAAGACCTCAGGCGGCAAGGGCTACCACGTCGTGATGCCGCTAAAACCATCTGCGGACTGGGACGCAGTGAAAACCTTTGCGCATGATTTTGCCAAGGCGCTGGAACAGGCCTCGCCCGACCGCTACACGGCGACGCTTTCGAAAAAGGCGCGCACGGGAAAGATCTTCGTCGACTATCTGCGCAATGGCCGGGGCTCGACGACGGTCGCGCCCTATTCGTCACGCGCCAAGAAGGGCGCCACCGTGTCGATGCCTGTGACGTGGGCCGAGATCGAGGCGGGATTGGCGCCGAACGCTTTCCCGATCGGCGACAAGACGACGCTGAGGCAGCTGGCGGAAGCCGATCCTTGGGCGGATTTCTTCGGGCAGGGGAAGGTGCTGGGGCGGGGCTAGTTTCTTCCGCACATGCTCGGGCTGTCCCGCCAACATCTCAGCCCAAAAACACCCTCTCGAAAGCCTGCTTGCCCGGCGGTGAGAAAATGACCGCGCGGCTGTCCTTCTCGCGGCGCGCCCATTTTTCGGCGAGGATCTTGTCGAGGATGGCAGCGCCAAGCGTGCCGGCGAGGTGCGAACGGCGCACGCTCCAGTCGAGACAGGCGCGGCAGACCGGCCGGCGCGGCTTGGCATCGACATCGATACCGATGGCGGCGAAATGTGGTGCCGCCGACGGCCCGAGCCTGATCTCCTTGTCGTCGCGCAGCAGGACTTCCTTCTCGACGAGACGATCGAGCATCGCCACCGCCTGCTCGCCGGCGAGGTGATCGTAACAGACGCGCGCCACGCGCATGGCGCCGTCACGCGGGCCCGGCCGGACGCGCTTTGGCCCAACGGCTTCTGCGACACCGGTGATGGCCTCGATCATGCCCGCCACCTGCGGTCCGGCGAGGCCGTAATAACGATGCCTTCCCTGGCTCGCCAGCGTCAGCAGCCCGCCCTCCATCAGCTTGGACAGATGCGAGCTTGCCGTCGGCAACGACACGCCGGCCTCGAGCGCCAATTCGCTCGCCGTCAAGGCCGTGCCGCCCATCAGCGCGTTGAGCATGTTTGCCCGCGCCGGATCGCCGACCAGGCTGGCGATGCGGGCGATGTCAGGTCCTTCACGCATAGTTCGTTCCTCATCGAAGCATTCTTGTCAGGTAAGCATTATTCTCCGGCCAGATCAAGGAGACGACGATGACAACCGCTTCCACTTCCGCACCGCTCCCCAGCCGCCGATCGTTCTCGTTCGTCACCTGGTTCCGTTTGCGGCTGCTGGCCCGGTGGCATGACCGCCATGTGCAGCGCCTCGACCTCGCCGAGATCGACGATCATTTGCTGCGCGACCTCGGCCTGACGCCGGAAGACGTGCGCCGTGAATGCGCGAAATCCTTCTGGCAGGCATGACCCGCAAGGGAATTGCCTAGCACATCGACCCTGGGGATGCTTCGACCCCGCTCGAAATGTCGCCGCAAGAAGACATCAACCCGCCAAGGAGACCACCATGACCATCACCTGCTTCATCCGTTACGAAATCGACCCGTTCGGCAAGGCGGCCTTCGAGGAGTATGCCCGCAACTGGGGCCAGGTCATTCCGCGCTGCGGCGCCGACCTGATCGGCTATTTCGCGCCGCATGAGGGCTCGGCCACGACAGCCTACGCCGCCTACAACATCGACAGCCTGGCGGCCTACGAGGCCTACCGCGCCCGGCTTGCCGCCGACCCTGCCGGCAAGGCAAACTACGAGTTCGCCCGCCGCGAAAAGTTCATCCAGAGGGAGGATCGCATGTTCCTGAAACTGGCTTCCGGCCCACACGCGAAACTGGTGCTGCCGTGATCGCCGTCATCTTCGAGGTCGAACCGGCGGCGGGCAGGCGCGATGCCTATCTCCGCATCGCTGCCGACCTGCGCCCTCTGCTCAACGGCATCGACGGGTTTGTCTCGATCGAGCGCTTCCAGAGTCTCTCCGACCCGAACCGCATCCTGTCCTTATCGTTCTGGCGCGACGAGGAGGCGGTCAAGGCCTGGCGCAACACCGAGGAGCACCGGCAGGCACAGAGGGCCGGCCGTGGCGGTATCTTTGCCGGCTACCGTCTGCGCATCGCCCATGTCGTGCGTGACTACGGGCTGACGGAAAGGGCAGAGGCGCCGGCGGATAGCCGCGCAGTGAATGGATGAGGGTTAGCGGGTAGGTGTCGGCGTTGCCCCTCATCCGCCTGCCGGCACCTTCTCCCCGTATAGTGACGGGGAGAAGGGAAGCGCTCCAACGCTGGCGACCCCCTCTCCCCGTTCTTCACGGGGAGAGGGTAAGGGTGAGGGGCGGCGCCGACCCTGTCGTCAAATTAAGCATTCCCGATCAGCACGCCGGCCGCGAATACCAGCGCGCCGCCTAGCACCACCTGGAAGGCGGCACGCAGGAAGGGCGTCTGCATGTAGCGGTTCTGGACGAAGGCGATCGCCCACAATTCGAAGAACACCACCACCGCGGCGACCGCCGTCGCCGTCCAGAACTGGGGGATGAGATAGGGCAGCGCGTGGCCGAGCCCGCCGAGCGTCGTCATGATGCCGACAGTGAGGCCGCGCTTGATCGGCGAGCCGCGGCCCGACAGCTTGCCATCGTCGGACGCGACCTCGGTGAAGCCCATCGAAATGCCGGCGCCGATCGAGGCGGCGAGGCCGACAAGGAGCGTCTGCCAGGTATCATGCGTGGCGAAAGCCGCGGCGAAGATCGGCGCCAGCGTCGACACCGACCCGTCCATCAGCCCGGCCAGCCCCGGCTGCACATAGGTGAGGATGAACTGGCGCTGCTCGGCAACGGCCTCTTCGTCCTTGACTTCGCCCGGCACGTGCTTTTGTTCCAGACGCTGCGCCAGCGTTTCGTGGCCCTGCTCGGCCACCGCCAAATCGTCGAGCAGTTTCCGGGTGGAAGCATCGGTGGTGCGCTTGGCCGCCTCGACGTAGAACAGATAGGCGCGCCGCTCCATCGCCTCGGCCTGGCTGCGCACATGCTCGATGCCGAGCGGTCTCACCAGCCAGTCAGGCTTGCGCTCGAAGTAGCCTTTCACATGTTCACGCCGGATCAGCGGAATGCGATCGCCGAAACGCTGGCGGAAAAGCTCGATCAGTGAGTCGCGATGGCCATCCTCTTCCTCGGCCATCTCCTCGAACACCTTTGCCGATTGCGGGAAGCTTTCCGCCAGTCCGTCGGCGTAGGCCCGGTAGATGCGCCCGTCATCTTCTTCGGACGAAATGGCCAGTGCCAGGATCTCCTGTTCGGAGAGCGATTCGAAGGGACGGCGGCCGAAACCGAAAACACGGGAAAGCATGAGGAATTCACCCTAGTTTAGAATGATTCTAAACTAGGGTTTGATGTGTCCCAGGTCAATGCGCGCCTGGGTCGCGGTCAACAATTGTTGAAGCCCGCGTGCGCCGCACCCCTTCATTATCAGCGAATGTTCACCTATATTTGGCTAAGCCAAGGAAAAGGATTCCGCAGATGACGGCAAACCAGCCCCCGCAAAACTATGACCCCAAGCCCGTTCTCGATCTCATCGCCAGCATCGAGGCCGATCTGCAACGCCTGAAAGGCCTGGTCGAGCAGCAGGTCGAGAAATTCGACCCCGCCAACCCGCACAACAAGGCCCCGGACGGCAAGTTGACCGAAGAGGGCGTCGAGTGCTGCTACCGCATGTTCGACGAAGGCAAGTCGCGCTATTCGGTCGCCCAGCAGATGAAAATCTCCTTCGCCGCCGCCACCCACCGCTTCAACAGCTGGCGCAAGCTGGGTGGCACCAGGCGGCAGCGGGCGTTGTTGGGATAAGCAACATGGCTTCGTCATCCACGAGCGAAGCAAGGAGCGACGTAGCGCAGACCTGAGGATCCATGCCGTGACGGCGAGGAAGAACCCAACGGCGCAGAATAGAGCTTGTTCTGTAGCCTCTCCGCCCTGCACCAAGATCTTGCACCGCCGTCGCGCGGAGATATCACGGCATGGATCCCAGGGTCTCCGCGACGTCGCTTCGCTCCTGCTCCGCCCAGGGATGACGAAGTTGGATGGCTTCGGCCAAACTCGAAGGTTGTCGCGGAAGAGAGGTCGGGCCGTTTCGGGGTTGATTTTGTAACCGTCACATTTTTTCGTTGGTGTCGCGCGGCCGTTTCCGTGCACCATGGTCGGACCATCTTTTCGCAGGATCCGCCATGACCACCCCTCCCGGCATAGAAGACATCCACCGCGCCGCAGCCCGGCTTGCCGGCCTGATCGTAGAAACGCCGTTGATCGAATCGCAGGAGCTGAACCGGCGCTTCGGCGCCCGCATCCTGTTCAAGCCGGAGACGCTGCAGCGCACCGGCTCGTTCAAGTTCCGCGGCGCCTACAACAAGCTCTCTTCACTCAGTGAAGAGGAGCGCAGCCGTGGCGTGGTCGCCTTCTCGTCGGGCAACCACGCGCAGGGCGTCGCGGCATCGGCGGCGATGTTCGGCGTCAAGGCGGTCATCGCCATGCCGGCCGACGCGCCGGCGATGAAGGTCGGCAATGTCCGCAAGATGGGGGCGGAGGTGGTGCCGTTCGACCGCTTTCGCGACGACCGCATGACCGTGGTGGGCCCTTACGTCGAGAAAGGCATGGTGCTGGTGCCGCCCTTCGACGACCCGGCCATCATCGCCGGCCAGGGCACGATCGGCCTCGAATTGATGCGCCAGGCGAAAGCGCTTGGCGTCAGCCTCGACGCCGTGGTCATCCCTTGCGGCGGCGGTGGCCTGTCGAGCGGCATTTCCGTCGCCGTCAAGGACGCCTCTCCCAGCACTTCGGTCTGGGCGGTGGAGCCCGAGCATTTCGACGACACCCGCCGTTCGCTGGCCGCCGGCACCAGGGTTTCGAACGAGCCGGGCCACAATTCGATCTGCGATGCGATCCTGACCGCCGAGCCCGGCGTGATCACCTTCGAGATCAACCGCAGAAACCTAGCCGGGGCCATCGCCGTCTCCGACAAGGCGACGGCACAGGCGATGCGCGACGCCATGGCCTGTCTCAAGCTGGTGGTGGAACCCGGCGGCTGCGTCGCGCTGGCGGCACTCTCATCGGGCGAGATCGAGCTCTCCGGCAAATGCGTCGCCGTGGTGCTGTCCGGCGGCAACGTCGATTTCGGGACTTATGCCGAGATCATGGCGGCGGCGTAGGCGAAGAACGCGGTCGCGCAGGGTGACAGCCGCAGCGATCCTTCCCACCCCCCTCTGCCCTGCCGGGCATCTCCCCACAAGGGGGGAGATTGGGCGTTATCTCTGCTTTCGCCAATCGCCGCCATCGCAGGAGCAAGCGCAGCGCTGAAACTGCCAATGTCCCCCCTTGCGGGGGAGATGGCCGGCAGGCCAGAGGGGGGTGCTGTCCCGCCGACCTCAAAAGTCTCCGGGCAGTAGCGGCCTGACCCTAATCCAGCGTCCGCCTGAACCGGACCAGCGCGACGCCGGCAAACAACGCCACGAACACCACCAGCCAGCCGATCTCCGTCGCCACCGCCGGCAGTTCTGCACCCTTCAGCATCACCGCACGGATGATGCGCAGGAAGTGCGTCAGCGGCAGGATCTCGCCGAACGCCTGCGCCCAGGTCGGCATGCCGCGATAGGGGAACATGAAGCCGGACAGCATGATCGACGGCAGGAAGAAGAAGAAGGTGAGCTGCAGCGCCTGCATCTGCGTGCGCGCGATGGTCGAGATCGTGTAGCCGAGCAGCACTAGCGCCAGCACGAAGATCAGCACGGCAGTCAGGAGCAGCGACATCGACCCGGTGAAGGGGATGCCGAACAACAGCTTGGCCGCCGCCAGCACCACCACCACCTGCACGCCGCCGACCGCCAGATAGGGCAGCACCTTGCCCATCATGATCTCGAGCGGGCTGGACGGCATCGCCAGCAGGTTCTCCATGGTGCCGCGCTCGGTCTCGCGGGTCAGCGCGATCGAGGTCATCATCACCATCGTCATCTGCAGGATGACGCCGAGCAGGCCGGGCACGATGTTGTATTGCGAAATGCCTTCCGGGTTGTAGCGCCGGTGCACCACCACTTCGAGCTGGCCAAGGGCTGCCTCGGCGGCCGCCTCCTGCATGCCGCGCGCCCTGAGCAGGGCCTGGCTGGCCACGGTGCCGAGCGTCGAGATGGCGCCGCTGGCGACGGCCGGATCGGTGGCGTCGGCCTCGATCAGGATCTGCGGGCTGTCGCCGCGCTCGACCCGCCGGGCAAAATCGGCGGGGATGGTGACGACGAAGGCGACATCGCCGCGCGACATCAGGAATTCCGCGTCGGCCGCACTTTGCGAGACATGGTCGAAACGATAGTAGCCGGTGGTCTGAAGCGCCGAGACCATGGCGCGGGTGTAGGGGTCGCTGCTGGTCGCAACCAGCGCGGCCGGCAGGCTCTTCGGGTCGTTGTTTATGGCATAGCCGAACAACACGAGCTGCATCAGTGGCACGCCGAGCATCATGGCGAAGGTGATGCGGTCGCGCCGCATCTGGATGAACTCCTTGATCAGCAGCGCGCCAAGGCGGGCGAAGGAAAAGACACTGTTCATGCCATGTTGTCCCTCGAGCCGGACATGAACTGGATAAAGACGTCCTCGAGGCTGGTTTCGCCCGGCGCCACCTTCACGCCCTTATGCTCCTTCTCTACATCTGCGAGCGCGGCTTCCAGCTTCTTCCTGTCGGAACCGACGACATGCAGCGTGGCACCGAACGGCGCCACCTGGTCGACGCCGGGCCGGCCCTGAAGCGCTTCCGCCACCTGGTCGAGCCGCGGGCCCTGCAGGACGAAAGTGGTCAGCCCGGCATTTTTCACCACCTCGGCGACGGTGCCGGTGGCCAGCATCTTCCCGTAGGAAATGTAGCTGATGCGGTGGCAGCGCTCGGCCTCGTCCATATAGTGGGTGGAGACCAGCACAGTGAGCCCGCCGCTGGCGAGGCGATGGATCTCGTCCCAGAACTCGCGTCGCGCCTTTGGATCGACGCCGGCCGTCGGCTCGTCGAGCAACAGCAGCTTCGGCTTGTGCATGATGCAGGCGGCCAGCGCCAGCCGCTGCTTCCAGCCGCCCGACAAGGTGCCGGCCAACTGGTTGCGGCGCGTCGTCAGGCCGAGTTCCTCCAGCGTACGCGCCACATGCTCCTCGACCGGCTTCAACCGGTAAAGCCGCGCGACGAATTCGAGATTCTCGCCGATCGTCAGATCCTCGTAGAACGAGAATTTCTGCGTCATGTAGCCGACTTCGCGCTTGATGCGCAGGCTGTCGGTGCGGATGTTGAAGCCGAGCACCGTGCCTTCGCCCTCGTCGGGCGTCAGCAGGCCGCACATGATGCGGATGGTGGTGGTCTTGCCCGAACCGTTTGGACCGAGAAAGCCGACGATCTCGCCTTCGGCGACCGTCATCGTCACATGGTCGACGACGGTCTTGTCGCCAAACCGCTTGACCAGGCCATGGACGTCGATGGCGTTCATTTTCCGCCATCCGCCAGATCGACATCGACGATCTGGCCCGGCTGCAGCGGGCCGGCATCGCCTTCCGGCCGAGCCTCGACCAGATAGACCAGCTTCTGCCGGTTCTCCAAGGAATAGATCACCGGCGGCGTGAATTCGGGATCCGGCGAGACGTAGCTGACCCGCGCCTTCACGTCCGGGCCGCAGCCGTCGCAATGGACGCCGAGCAAGGTGCCGACCTTGACCGAGGAGAAGGCGGCTTCCGGGATGTAGACGCTGAGTTTTACGGCGCCGTCGGGCAGGATCGAAATGACCGGTGAGGTCGGGCCGGCGGTGTCGCCCGGATTGCGGATGACATCGTTGACGCGGCCCGGCGATGGCGACGCCAGCACCCGCTTCGACAGCCGCCACCGCGCCTGCTCCAGGGTCGCCTGCGCCTGCTTGACTTGGTTGTCGGCGGCCTTGATCGTCTCGGGGCGCGCCGGCAGGCCGCCGACAGCGAGATTGGCATTGGCCTGGCCGACCTGCGCATTGGCTGTCTCCAATGTCGCCGAAGCGGTGTCGAAATCGGCCTGCGTGCCGGCGCCGCGCTTGAACAGATCGGCGGCGCGGTCGTATTTGCGCTTGGCGTCGGCGGCCTGCGCGCTGGCCATGTCGACCTCGGCCCTGAGCACCGCGATCTCTTCCGGGCGCTTGCCGATCTGCAGGTCGGCCAATTGCGCCTGGGCCTGGGCCAGGCCGGCCTCGGCCTGCGCGACCGCGATCTTGGCATCGGCGCTTTCCAGCGTCACCACGGTCGTGCCGGGTGTGACACGGTCGCCGCGCTTGACGGTGACGGTCTCGACCTGCGCCACCTCGATCGGCGCCAGCAGCACATAATCGCCCTCGACATAGCCGACGGCCAGCGGCGCTGCCGGCGCGCAGGCGCTGAAAAGCTGCGCGGCGAGTGGCAGCGAACACAGAAAGCTCATGGTCTTTGCCCCTTCATCCCTGGCCCTTGCGGGCAGCCAATATGGCCTTGAGATTGCCCGATGTGACCGCCACCACCTTGGCTGCCTCGGCAGCGCCAATGTCGTTCCAGCCCATGCGGCGCATCACCGCCTCGCGGCCGATGCGGAAATAGATAACCTGGCCAATCAGCGTGAACACGGTGAGCCTCGTGGCCTCGCTTTCGGCCGGCTCTCCCGTCGCCTGCTCCCAGAGCTGGCACAGCCGGCGGTGCGTCGGCTCGAACACGCCGTCATAGATGCGGTCGAGCGCTGCCGTCGGATGCGAAAGCTCGCGCAGCACGAACTGCACGATCTCGCCGGCCTGCGGGCTGGCAACGACAAAGCCGACCATCCGCTCCAGCGCCGCGAAGAGCAGCGCTTGCGCCGCCTCCGGATTGGCCGGTCCTGCCGCTGTCGCCGGCACATTTCCGAGCGCCGGGCCGGCAACCGTCTGGATGGTCTCGACGATAAAGTCGGCGGCGGCGGCGCGAAGGCCCTCCTTGCCGCCGAAATGATAGGCGATCGAGCCGATATTGGCCTCCGCCTCGGCCGCGATCTGGCGCGTCGAGGTGCCGTCGAATCCCTGCCGTCCGAACAGTTTCAGCGCCGCCTGGACGAGGGCCGCGCGCGTCATCTCGGCGGGTGACGTCTCGCGACGGGGACTTCCGGTGTCGGGTAACTTGATCATGAGGCGCACTTTAATCAATCGATTGATTAAAGTCAATGGATGACTCAAACTTGCGTACGCAACCATCTTGCCACGGCCGGCTGTTAACGCTTTAGTGCGCGGCCATGGGCAAGGAAGTCGAACGCAAATTCCTGGTCTCCGGCACAGCATGGCGGGATCTGGTCGAGGCGGATATCCGCATTCGCCAGTTCTATCTTGCCGCGACCCCCGGTCGAACCCTGCGCATCCGCATCAGCGACGACGCTTCCGCCAAGTTGACACTCAAATTCGGCAGCAGGGCGCGCGTGCGCGACGAATTCGAATATACGATCCCGCTGGCGGACGCCAAGGAGATGCTGGCCTTCGCACTTGGGCGTGTCATCGAGAAGACACGCCACCATGTTAGGCATCGCGGCCATCTCTATGAGGTGGATGTCTTTGGCGGTCCGCTTGCGGGACTTGTGGTCGCCGAACTTGAGACGCCGGAGGACGTGCCTGACGAAATGCTGCCTGACTGGCTCGGCCGCGAGGTCACTGGTGAGTCTGAATTTTACAACGCGTCGCTCGCCCTCGGGGGGATTCCGGAGATCGCCGCATGAGTTTTCGCATCGATCCGCGCCTGCCGCTGACCGGCGAGGTCAGGCGTATCCTTGCCGAGGAAATCGGCAAGGCAATGGCCCATCTTGACGCCGCGCGCAGCCGGCCGGAACAGGGGCTGCACAAATGCCGCAAGCGGCTGAAGAGCGCGCGCGCGTTGCTGAGGCTTGTTCGTTCCGGTGACGGAACATTCTGCGAGACCGAGAACCAATGCTACCGCAACGTGGCGGGTCTGCTTGCCGGGCCGCGCGAGGCGACGGCGCTGATCGAGACCGTCGACCGGCTGGCGGCAAGCTTTCCCAAGGAGAGCGCCGACGACGGGCTGGGCGCGGTGCGCGACAGGCTGATTGCCCGGCAGCATGAATTGCACGAAGGCGCCGGGCTCGACGCGGCAATCGCTGCCGCGACCGCCGCTTGCGAGGAAGGACTGCACCGGATCGAAACCCTCGCTCTGCCCGATCAGCCGGAACAGGCCGCCGACGTGCTTGCCGAAGGTGCCCGCGCCACCTTGCGCCGGGCCAGGAAAGCGCTCGACAGGGCCGGATCGCGCGGCGCGGCCAATGATTTCCACGATCTGCGCAAGGCGGCCAAGACGCACGGCATGCATCTGTCGCTGCTCGGCAGGCTGTGGCCGACGCCGATCAAGGCCAGGCGCAAGGCGGTCGACGCACTGGGTGAGCGGCTGGGCGACCTGCATGATCTGTTCGTCATGTGCGACCTGCTCGAGGCCGATGACCGTCCGCTCGGACCGCCCGAAGACACCAGGCTCCTGGGCAAGCTTCTGAAGCGGTCGGAAAAGCAGCTGAAGAAGGCCTGCCTGGCCGAGGCGGCCGAGCTGTTCGGCGACAGTCCCAAACGCTCGACACGCAAACTGGCCCGCAAGGCGCGCGGCGATCTGGCCGAGGCAGCCCAGGACGAGCTGATCGCAACCGCCGGCTGACGGGAGCTATCCTCTCCCTTCTCCCCCTGTGTGGAGGGGGTAGCCAACGTCGGCGCAACCACCCTCCCGCTGGCACCCAGCGCCTGCCCGTGCTAATCGGCATTTGGCATGACCGAGCTCAGAGACACGCTTCTGGATCGACTTGGCCGCCGGCTCGCCGGCGCGCTGCAGGAGGAGTCTTCCGGCTACGAACCTTATACCCCGTCCGATGCCGAGACGCTGCGCCGTGCGCTGGAGCCCGGCGACATCCTGTTGATCGAGGGCAACCAGAAGATCTCGGCGGTGATCAAGTACCTGACCCAGTCGACCTGGTCGCACGCGGCCCTTTATGTCGGCGATGCGTTGCCCGAGCCGCAAGACGGAACGGAGCGGCCGCGGCTGATCGAAGTCTCGATGGGCGAAGGTTGCGTCGCCGTGCCGCTGTCGCGCTATCGCACCTACAACACCCGCATCTGCCGGGCGAGCGGCCTGGCGCCGGAGGACCGCGACAGGGTCGTCGCCTTCATGATCGGTAAGCTCGGCCTGAAATACGATCTCAAGAACATCCTCGACATGCTGCGTTATTTCCTGCCGGCGCCGCCGGTGCCGGTGCGCTGGCGCCGCCGCATGCTGGCATTCGGCTCCGGCGACCCGACACGGGCCATCTGTTCCTCGCTGATCGCCGAGGCCTACGGCCAGATCCGCTATCCGATCCTGCCCGAAATCACCCGCGCGCCCGGCCGCGCGTCGGCGCAGTCCAACTATTCACGCAGGGAAATCCTGCATATCCGCCACCACTCGCTGTACACGCCGCGCGATTTCGACCTGTCGCCCTATTTCCGCATCGTCAAGCCGACGCTGGAATATGGTTTCGACTACCGGGCGGTGACGTGGGACGACAGGGCAAGCTCAGACGCCGCAGCCGCAAAGGCTGGGGCAATCGCCTCAGACACGTGATAGACATGCCCCCTATGGCGCGGCCTACCGCCATCCAGCCGGGGTGCAGGCGTTTCACATGGCGGCCTACATCACGCCGAAACCGCACCCTGGTTTTCGGTTCTGGGTTCGATCCAGACATGGACCGGTTCGTCCCGGCCCCGGATGCTCACCGGTCCATGATCGCGCGCATTCAACTGTGTCGTGGGCGATTCCGCCTTCGCGGCGTCAATCAGTCGTGACCCAAAGCAAATATTCGCCTGGAGCTCACGGCATAGTGATTGCAAACGGCTGGCGACGTTGACGGTGTCGCCAACCACCGCGAAGGACAGATTGCGCTCGCTGCCGACCGCGCCGATGACAACTGCGCCATATTGTGCACCGATCCGAACGTCCAGCGGCGGGTATCCCCTGGACACCCGCTGTACATTCCAGTCTTCGAGAGCGGCGACCATCGCTTCAGCGCACTGGATGGCCCGAGTCGCGTCGTCATGGCTGGCTTGCGGAACCCCGAATGTCGCCATGATGCAATCGCCGATATAGTTATCGACGGTGCCATGGTGGTCGAAAACGACCTGTTCCATGCGACGGTGGAACTGACGCAGAAGTTCGAACACTGCTTCGGCCGGATGATCCTCGGAATAGTGTGTGAAGCCGACGATGTCGGCGAACAGCACCGCGATATCCTGCCGGCGGACCGGGCCGAAGGGCTCGTCGTCGGTGGCGAGCTGGTCGACGACATTGGGCGAAAAATGCCGGGCGAGATTGGCGCGGGCGCGCTCTGCCTTCACATAGTCTTCCGACAGATGTCGGGAACGAAAGACGACCAGCGCCATGATCGCGCCGATAATCAGCACAACCAACACGTTGGTCGCCTGCGCAAATGTATCGACGAAATTGGGGTTGAGATAAAGGTTCAGTCGCTCTGTCATCGGCAGCGAATAGAGGTTCGTCGCCGGAATGACGGTTCCCGGATGATAAATCACCCATTCCACCCCGATCGCCCATGTCAAGGCCGCGAGCGCGCCAAGATAGAGCGCCAATCGTGTCGAAAGGGTCAGCGCGCCAAGGCATACGAAAATCAGCAGGAATTTGAAGCTGCCCTCGCGCAGTTGCATCGCGGCCGGCGCGACCTCCAGGGAAAACGGGTTGGGCGTTACCAGCAGAACGGTCAACAGAATGATGTCCAGCGTACCGACGAGGTAACCGATCCACCATCGCGCCGTCGTGCGACGGCGCGCAAAGAGAAACTGGATCAGGCCGATGAGCTGGAACAGCACGAGGCCTGTCAGCACGAAGAGCAGCGAAGCATCCCAGCGGCTGATCAATGAAAAGGAGCAGGCGATCACAGCGAGCGATGCCGTACGCGCCCAGAACTGCAATGCAGCACCCTGGCGTTCTGCGCGCGCCCGCAAATTTTTCAGGCGCGAATAGCGGCGAAGTTCAAGTGTTGGCGCTGGCGCGGTCGGCATAGGATCACTTCGATTTCACGGGGGACGTGCCACCCATTCGGCAAACCCGCCCTCTACAGTCTGACAAATCAGTGCGCGAACTCTATCATGAATGTGATTTCATTCTGAAACGCGGCTGCAGAGAGCAAAAATATCCGGAAAAAAGATCATGGTGAAAACCGAAGCGGGACAGGCGGAAGCTCCCTGTTCAGGTCACCAAAAAACCGCAGCGCCCGGCGTTATTCTCTGCATGGATGCGTTCGGCCGGCGCTGGGCGGCATGGCGGAACGCTTGGCTGCAGAGGGCTATACCGTGTTGGTGCCGGATCTGTTCTATCCCAACGCGCCCTATCCTGCTCGGGATGATTGGCCGTGTCAGGCCGGTAACGGGCGGCGTCCCTTTGCAGGGGCGGCGGGCCGATCGAACGCTCCGGCATCGCGCGGATGCGGCCCAATCGGCATGATCGCCGGAAACGGCGTTGCGCCAAACGCGAACGTCCATTTGTAGCCGACCAGCTCCTCCTCCGGCGTGGTGTGCTGGTCGTGATGTGCAAGCAATTTGGCGCGATTGGCCAGATCCTCCGCCTCGCGCCGTACCATCTCCGCCGTTTCCGGCCGCATCCGCCTGCTGAAACTGACGAAGGTCGCTTCCCGTTCGATATGGGTGATGGCCCAGCCGATGAAATTCTTGTTGGTCATCTCGAACAGCGGCCTCAGCGGCCCCTCGAAATTCCACTGGATCGGCGTCTCGACCAGCAATCGTGCCGTGAGACCCCGGCCGAGCGCGATCAGGCCAAGCTCCTCGAGATCGCGCAGATAAAGGAACATCGAGGCCTCGCTCAGGCCTTGCGAGCGCATGATGCCTTCGGGGGTGAATTTTTCCGACAGCATGACGAAGATGAACAGCAGCGCCGGCCGGCCGGCGAGCCTGCGCTCGATGTCCGGCGCGATGTGGTTGACCGGCCCTGGCCCGCGGTTCATCGAGCCGAGCACGTTTTCCAGTTCGACGCCGGCAGCCGTGCAGATCTCCATTAGCCGGTCGAGCTTGCAGTTGCGCCCATGGAAGATGCGCTTCACCGTCGGTTCGGAAACGCCCATGCGTTCGGCAAGCTGGCGATAGGTGACGCCTTTGGCCTTCAGCGTCCGCTTCAGCGCCTCGAAGATCAAACCGTTCATCGGATGCACCTCTTGCCGGCAGTTTCGTATCGATTTACGATACTAGCGGTAATCCGTCTTTTCTGAAAGTATCGAAAACCGTAGCTCTTCCCCCGTCATCACAGGAGAGCTCTCATGAACCGCTTCATCCCCCTTTTCGCAGTCATCGGCATCGTGGCGGCGCCTGCCGCCCAGGCTGGCGAGCTCTGGCGCGCGACGGGCCTTGAACAGCCGGAATCGGCGCTGTTCGACGCCGCCAACAACCGCATCATCGTCTCCAACATCGTCGGCAATCCCGGCGATGCCGACGGCAACGGCTATCTCTCGGTGCTGTCCAGCGACGGCAAGACGATCACCCAGCGCTGGGCCGACGGCATGGATGCACCCAAGGGCATGGCGATATCGGGCGGCAAGCTCTATGTCGCCGACATTACGAAGGTTCGCGTCGTCGATCTCGCCAGCGGCAAACTGGTTTCCAGCATCACGGTGCCGAATGCAGTCTTCCTCAACGACATGACAGCAGACCGATCCGGCAAGGTCTATGTGACCGACATGCTGGCCGACGCCATCTACCGCATCGACGGTGACCGGCCTGAGCTGTTCATCAGGGATGCGGCGCTGGCTTCGCCTAACGGCGTCTTCGCCGACGGCAACCGGCTGATCGTCGCCTCCTGGGGCAAGGGCATCAAGCCCGATTTCAGCACGGCGGAGCCTGGCGGGCTGCTGTCGGTCGATCTCGCCAGCAAGGCGGTTTCGCCCTTGCCCGGCGCGCAGAAATTCGCCGATCTCGACGGCGTCATCGCCATCGGCGACACCATCTACGCCACCGCCTATATGACCGGCACGCTCTACCGCTACGGTGCCGGCGCCGCGCCCGAAGTGGTGGCGCATTTCAAGCCCGGCAGCGCCGACATCGGCACCGACGGCAAGTCGACCATTTTCGTGCCGCTGATGAATGAGGGCGAAGTTGCCGCGCTGACACTCGACTGAGGTTGTCTTCCAGTATTGTTAGCCGGCTCGTCCCGACTTCCAGGCTGGCGTATGGTACGCTGGCCCGGCATAGGCGGCGAAGGAGGTTGATATGGAAGACGGGGAGATTCGCGTGGCTCTGGATCGCCATTGGGCCGCCTCCGATGCGAGCGATTTCGAGGCCGAGCACGAGATTTATCGGGAGGATGCGGTGCTCGACTATCCGCAATCGGGCGAGCGCATCCGCGGGCGGCAGAACATTCAATCGTCCCGCGCCGCGCAGCCGAACCGGAAGCGCTTCACGGTGCGTCGGATCGCCGGCGCGGGCGACCTCTGGGTCACTGAGTATGTCCTGGCCTATGACGGGCGGCCGTCCTACACCGTGAGCATCATGGAGTTCCTCGATGGCAAGGTGGCCCGCGAGACGCAGTATTTCGGCGATCCGTTCGAGCCAGGGCCTTCGCGCGCGCAATGGGTCGAGCGGATCCCCTGAAACGAGGCCGCCATAAGGATGGTCATCCGCCGCCCACTCGCACGCCCGGAGCTGCCGAACGATACGGCCGCTCTCGCCCGCTATCTCATTGGCAAGGTGGTGGTGCGAGAATTGCCGGAAGGCGTCGCCAGCGGCCGCATTGTCGAGACCGAGGCCTATGTCGTCGGCGATGCCGCCGGGCATGGCTATCGGGGAATGACCTCGCGCAACCGTTCGCTGTTTCTCGAGCCCGGCCACGCCTATGTCTATGTCGCCTACGGCATCTCATACATGCTGAACGTCTCAAGCGAGATGCAAGGGATCGGGACCGGCGTCCTGATCCGGGCGCTCGAGCCGCTCGAAGGCATCGCCATCATGCGGCTCAATCGCGGCATCGAGCGCTTGCGCGACCTGGCGCGAGGACCGGGAAGGCTTGCCACGGCGTTGCGGATCGATCGTTCGCTCGACGGGCTCGATCTTTGCCGGCAAGGCCCGCTGTGGCTCGGACATGGTGAGGACGACGAGCCCGGCGAAATGGGGCAGAGCACCAGGATCGGCATTTCGCGGGACGCGAGCCGCCTGCTGCGATTTTACGTCAGGGGGAGCCCGTTCGTCAGCGGGCCGAGATCGCTCAACGAATAAGGGGACTGCCCCCTGTCTCGACGGACACAAGGCCGGTCGGGATTGGACCGCCATATCGACGGGGCTGCCATCTGGTGCTGCCGTTCGCTCCGAGATATCCGGCTGCACATGAGTGAAGCCGTCAAGACATCCAGCCTGGCCGGTGCCGTTTCCCCGATGACCCCGGTGCTGGTATGCGCGTTCGCGATCTTCCTGCTGTCGGGGATGGACGCGGCGATGAAGACCCTGGTCATCGCCGTCGGCGTCTACAACACGGTGCTGTGGCGCAGCATTGTCGCGACTGTCGTCGCCGGTGCGGCCTGGTCTGCAGGGGCGCGCTCAAAGCCAACCCTTGCGGTGCTGCGGCTGCATGCGCTGCGTGCCGCGGTCGTCGGCATCGTCCTGATATGCTTCTTTTGGGGTCTGGCCAGGCTGCCGCTGGCGGAGGCGATCGGGCTCAGCTTCATCGCGCCCCTGTTCGCCCTCTTCCTCGCCGCATTGTTGCTGGGCGAGCGAATCCGGCGGCAGACGATATGGGCATCGCTGGCCGGCATCGCTGGCGTCGCGATCATAATGGCCGGCCAGTTCGGGCGGGAAAGCTATTCGCACGATGCCATGCTGGGCACGGCGGCGGTGCTCGTATCGACGGTGTTCTACGGCTACAATCTGATCCTGGCGCGGCAACAGGCGCAGTTGGCCAAGCCGATCGAGATCATGTTGTTTCAGAATCTATGCGTCGCCATTCTCCTCGGCCTCGCCGCGCCGTGGCTCGCGGTGGCACTGCCGACCAACCTTTGGCTTCCCCTGGCCGGGGTGACGGTGCTGTCGCTTGCCGGGCAATTCCTGATGAGCTGGTCCTACGCCCGCGCCGAGGCGCAATATCTGATCCCGACGGAATACTCGGCCTTCATCTGGGCCATCGCGCTTGGCTGGTTCTTCTTCGACGAGGCGGCGACCTGGACCACGCTGACAGGAGCATGCCTGATCGTCGCCGGCTGCCTGATCGCGGCGCGCGCAAACCCGAAGCTGGCCGAGCCGATCGAGGCGACAGTCTGACGGTGCCTGTCGTCAGCCGCGCCGTGCGGCCTCGATCGCGGCGACGTCGATCTTCTTCATGTCCATCATCGCATCAAAGGCGCGCTTTGCTTCATCGCCGCCGGCAGCCATCGCCTCGGTCAGCACGCGCGGCGTGATCTGCCAGGAGACACCCCATCTGTCCTTGCACCAGCCGCATGCGCTTTCCTGGCCGCCATTGCCGACGATGGCGTTCCAGTAGCGGTCGGTCTCTTGCTGATCGTCGGTGGCGATCTGGAACGAGAAGGCTTCGTTGTGCTTGAACACCGGTCCGCCATTGAGGCCGAGGCAGGGGATGCCGGCGACCGTGAATTCGACAGTCAGCACATCGCCCGCCTTGCCGGACGGGTAGTCGCTGGGCGCAAGATGGACGGCACTCACCGCGCTGTCGGGAAAAGTCTCGGCGTAGAAGCGGGCTGCAGCCTCGGCGTCTTTGTCGTACCATACGCAGATCGTGTTCTTGGCGATTGCCATTGCTTGTCCCTTTCCCTTTTTGAAGCCATTGCGGCCCGGTTTCCCACGCACCCCCGGCGGCGATTCAGAGTCAGCCTCGACGGTGCGAGCACAAAATGCGCTCATGCCATCGGATGTTCCGCCCACGAAACGATGTTCCTGTGGACCGGGTTTTCTGCATTCGAGTTGACCGTAGCCGGCGTTAGCCAAGAAGGTTGCGCAGCGTCCGCATGAACACCTTCGACCCGATCGGGATCAGGTCGTCCGGAAAATCATAGTCGGGATTGTGCAGCGCCGGGTGCCGTTCGCCCGCTCCAAGGAAGAACATCGCCGATGCCGCCTTGTGGCCGAACACGCCGAAATCTTCCGAGGCGCGCATCGGCAGGTTTTCTTCGCCGTGCGGGACGCCCTCCTCGTCGAGCGCTCGCCGCAGATGCTCCACCGCCTCCGGTGCGTTGACGCTGGCCACGAACACCTCATGATAGTCCCACCGGGGCGACAGACGATGCTCGGCGGCAATCCGCGTGACCAGGGCTTCCGTGGCGGCGCATAAATTGGCCATGCGGTCGTCGCGCCGGGTGCGTAGCGTCGCCCAAATCTCGGCCTGGCCGGGCGCAATGCCGAACACGGCTTCGCCCATCTCGGCATGGGTGACGGTGACCATGCTGAAGTCGTCGTCGGCAAAGGTTCCGATGCCCAGCGCAGGCAGGGCCGGCATCAATTGGCTGATTGCCATCATGGGCGAGATGCCGGTCTCGGGCATCGACGAATGCGCGGTCTTCCCCTCCAGCACGATGCGCATGCCGCGCGATGCACAGTTCACCACGCCGGTCTTGAGCCGGACCTCGCCGAGCGGCACGCCCGGCAGATTGTGCAATGAAAACGCGAAATCCGGCGCAATCGCGCCGAAGCGCGGATCGACGACGACGCCGGCAGCGCCGTTGCCGGTTTCCTCAGCCGGCTGGAACATCAGCACGACACGGCCGCGAGCCGGCCTCTCGCGCCCCAGCTGACGGCCAAGCGCCGCCAGGATCGCGGTGTGTCCGTCATGGCCGCACATATGCGACTTGCCAGGCACCAGCGATGCATGTGGCGCGCCGGACAGTTCGTGGATCGGCAGCGCATCGAGTTCCGAGCGGAACAACAGTGTCGGTCCCGCCTCGCCACTTTCGTAGACCGCCGCCACGCCGTGCCCGCCCAATCCGGTCAGCACCTCGTCCGGTCCCGTATCGGCGAGGAAGTCGACGACCTCTTTGGCCGTCCTCTCCTCTTCATTCGAGATTTCCGGGCGCTGGTGCAGCTGGCGCCGCCATGCCGTAAGCTCGACGATGTCTCGATTGGTCAGGGTCACGTTGTCGGCCTCCGCTTGCGTTCTGCATAACACACGCAACGAAACTTCCGCCAAGGGACAAAGGCGGTCAATCCGGAGCGGGTTGTGCCAGAGCGAGTTCCGGAATGGCGCGCGCCCCGACTACCGGAGTTCAGATGTCGGGATCATCGAGAATGCGAGAGAGCGTGCTGCGCCCAAGCGCACTCATGGCGGGGTTGGTGCGATGGTAATACCAGACGAGACCCATCGCCTGCTGGAATGCCCAAGCCGCACCATGCTGCCACCAAAGGTCCTCAACTTGAAGGCCGCACCGAAAGGTCGCCCTTCGCTCGCGGTCCAGAAGATGCCACGCGACGACCAAATCCAGCGACGGGTCGGCTGGTCCGAAACTGCCGCCATCAAGCACTCCGACAAGACGCTCGCCCTGCACGAGAAGGTTTGGTGGGATAAGGTCCTTGTGACTCATCACGACAGGCCCAGCGGATGGCAACTCGCGGAAGCGAGCCCACAAGTCGCGCAGGCGAGCCACGTCGAGAAGGCCCTCGCTGTTTTCAAAGCAAACATTCATCCAATCGTCATGATCGGAGAGATGTCCCCCACGTCCTTGACCGTCGAAGCGTCGGCCCCGTGTGTCCGCTTTGCGCAACGATGCCACGAGGTGTGCAAGGTCCAGGGCGAACGTCGTCGATCCACTGAGCCCGTGCGGCGTGGCAACCTCGCCTTCGATCCACGTTTGCAATGCCCATGGCATTGGATAGTGAGGACCTGGCTCGCCGAGACCAATCGGTTGAGGCGTCGGAAACAGGCAATGTTCTCCAAGCTCGACCATGGCAGCGGCCTCCGACCGAAGCATATCGGCGCATTCGGTCGGGTTCATCGCCCGCAGTGGGAACCGCGCAGTGCTCTTCGAGCCAATGCGGAAGATGGCGTTGACGGTTCCCGACGATCTGACTGGGGTGATGTCCTTATGACGATACTGGGGAAACTGATCGCGGATCATCTGGCGGGCGACATCGATGTCGAGATCCACCTGATCGTCATGCATCATCAGTTCTCGTCCTGCCGAGCTCGGCATGAAGGGCAAATCGTTTGGTGGTTTTAGCGAATGCAGGGACCAATGTCCGCTTCCATGTCTTCGCAGTAGATCCCAGTATGTCTGAAACGAAGCACTTTTCAGACAGGCAGCCCAGGGCCGGGAACTTGCGGCTTCCGGTCCAGTCGCCCGGCCCGAAACAGGAAGCCGACCCCCGCCGCCGCCCGGTCACCATGGGCCAGGACCATCATGAAGTCCGCGCGGCGTATCGAGACGCCTGTCATCGCACACCCCCAGTGAACCCGATGCTCGTCCCGCGTGCCGTCAACACCTAAGGGAAAAATCCCAGGCCCGATGTGCTAACCTGGGAGAAACAGACCGCTGGACCGAACTCGAACGAATCCGCACCGGTTGCAGACAAGGCGTCCCCGCTTCGGGTACAGTTGCGCCGAAAGCGACAATCATCGAAGGAGACTATCGAGGTGAACGAAGACGCCGCCAGCCCAAGGCCGCTCGCGGAGATTGCCAGCTATCATGCCCATATCTACTACGACGGGCAAAGCGAGCGACAGCATGCCGAATGGCTGCGCCTTCGCATCGGGGAACGTTTCCGCGTACGCCTGGGCAATTGGCATGAGCAGAAGGTTGGCCCGCATGATCAGGCAATGTACCAGGTCTCATTTGCGAGCGAGATTTTCGCCTCACTCGTGCCGTGGTTGATGCTGAACCATAGGGGGCTCAGCATACTCATCCACCCGAATACGACCAACCCAAGGCGCGACCATCTGGTCGATCCGATCTGGATAGGCCGGCCGCTGGCCGTGAACGGCGATAGTCTCCCGGACGATCATGAGGCGGAAGAGGCGCTGCCGCCCAACACCAACCCGTCTCTCTCGGCCTAGCAATTCTCGGCGCAAGCGTCCGCGCGGGCGAGGAGAAAGGCGGCTTCCCGCATGTTGCGGGTAAGCGTGGCCGCAGTCTCGAATTCGGAGCGGGCCTCGGCCAGCCGGCCGGCCCGAAACAGGAAGTCGCCCCTCGCCGCCGGCAGTGGCGCATAGTTGCGCAGCGCGGCGGCGTCGGCAATCTCGTCCACCAGCCGCAGGCCGGCTTCGGGCCCGAAGGCCATGCTGTGGGCGATCGCTCGATTGAGATCGACCACCGGTGAGGGCATCACGGCCCGCAGCCGGTCGTAGAGCGCTGCAATGCGGGGCCAGTCGGTATCGGCCGGGCTGCGTGCGCGCGCATGGCAGGCCGCGAGTGCGGCTTGCAGTGCATAGGGGCCATCGCCCCCGAGCGTCTCGGCGCGAGCCAGCGCGTCAAGGCCCCGGCGGATCAGCAATTGGTCCCAGCGTGCGCGATCCTGCTCGGTCAGCGGCACCAGGGCACCGTCCGGGCCAATGCGTGCCGGCAGGCGCGATGCCTGGATTTCCATCAGGGCCAGCAGGCCGAACACTTCGGCATCCTCGGGCATCAGCCCCGCCAGCATGCGGCCCAGCCGTTGCGCTTCCCGGCACAGGCCCGGCCGGACAAGATCGTCGCCCACCGTGGCGGCATAATCTTCATTGAAGATGAGGTAGACGACCTCCAGCACCGAGGAGAGCCGCGCCGTGCGTTCGGCGCCGCGCGGCACCTCGAAACTCAATCCGGCCTTGCCGATCGTCCTCTTGGCGCGGACGATGCGCTGGGCGATCGTCGCCTCAGTCGAGAGGAAGGCACGGGCGATCTCGTCCGTCGTCAGACCGCCGATGACACGCAGCGTGAGCGCGGCGCGGGCGTCGGCCGAAAGCACGGGATGGCAGGCCGTGAAAATGAGGCCAAGCAATTCGTCGCCTAGATCGTCGTTCATGGCCGCTTCGATCATCCCGGGCGTGTCGTCGACCTCGCCGTCCAGCTCGCGCGCGATCTCCTCATGCTTGCGTGCGCGCATCTTGTCGCGACGGATCGCGTCGATGGCGCGGCGCTTGGCCACCGTCATCAGCCAGGCACCGGGATTGGCCGGAACGCCGGTACCGGGCCATTGCGACAGGGCAATGACCAGGGCGTCCTGCGCCAGTTCCTCAGCACGGTCGACATTGCGCACGACGCGGGCCAGACCCGCGATGAGCCGGGCCCGTTCAATGCGAAAAATCGCTTCGATCGCCTGGTGCGTCTCGCCTGCTGTCATGCCGCCGCATTGTCGGCCAAAGTCACAAGGCAGGCAAGCAGGCTGCGGCCGACAGTCGCTAGGGCCGCTGAGCTTCGCGCGGGTCCGTTCATGAATTTCCGTGACCTCCGGCGTCCGCTACTCCTGCCAATCAGCCATCTCGTACAACGGCCGGATTTCGATCTCGCTCGGTCCCGGCATGGGGTTGGGGCAGCGCTTCACCCAGGCGACCGCCTCATCCATGTCCTTCACTTCCCAAAGCCAGAAACCGGCGACCAGCTCGCGGGTCTCGGCGAAAGGCCCGTCGATGACCCTGCGGCCGGGACCATCGAACGCAATACGCTTGCCTTCCGAGGAGGGTTTGAGGCCATCGGCGGTGAGAAGGATGCCGGCATTGCGCAGCTCGTCATTGTACTTGCCCATCGCCTCCATCATCGCCGTCGTCTCGGGCGTGGGGACAAAGCCCTTTTCGCTGTCTTCGGTCGCCTTCACGAACACCATCACACGCATCGTCTGTCTCCTGTTCTGAGCCGGCCTCATCGACCTCGCATCGAAACGACGAACGGGGTCTACGGAAATCGACATCGTCCCGCAAATTTCTTCGACGGTTGAGGCGCGCACCCCGCTTCCGGGCTGGGGATCGAAGTCGGCAATGGTCAAAAGCCGGAAGCGGACACCCGAAGACAATGGTTGCGAACCGCTAGCGTCCCAGGCCTGGCTCGGCAGGTCGCGATACATACTCGGGAAACTCCGCGGCGCCTCGGCTCAGGGCCTTCACCATGAGAAGGCCGTCATCAAAGAAGCCGTTTCGAACATAAAACTGGTGCGTGGGTTCCTTGCCAAGCACCATGGCGATACGAAAGACAGCGCATCCAGTCCGCTCGCCCTCCGCCTCGATCCACGCCATCAGCCTGCTGCCCGTGCCAAGGCGGCGCAGCGTCGTGTCGACCACCACATGGTCGGCTTCGATGTACTTTCCACACCAGAGCTGAATGCCCGTCCAGAAGCCGGAGACACCCACTATCCGATCGCCGACATAGGCCGCGATACAGCGGTAGTTGCCCTGCGCGAGCATGGCCGAGAGCCGTTTCCGAAACGCTGCTTCGTCCAGGTGCGAGTGGCTCAGCCGGTACACCGGATAGATCGAGAGCATCTCATCGAGCCCGTTGAGTTCACGAATAACCACCTCGTCGGCCACGACAGCCCTCCTCCCCTGTCGTTCCACTTTGCGGTCGATCCCGGCTGCGGTCCAGTGGGATCATCCAAATCGGGGGATTGAGCCAGTGGCCGCTTCGGGTCAAAAACGGGGCCTGGCGATCGGCGCTGACGGCGGACAAGTTTCACCTGACCAAGTGGCTCCCGGCCGGCAAATCCCGACCACTACTGCGTCTCTTCTCGTTTCCCGTTCAGCTGCGCCCGCGCGTCGCGGATCGAGGCGGCATAGGTCACCAGCGGCCGCTTGACGCCGTGGTTGATCAGTATTCGCCGTGTCTGCGGCGAGGCGCCCGATATGATGAAGCGGACACCGGCGCGCCTGGCTTTGTGGGCGGCGCCCTCGATGACATTGGCCGCGGTCGAATCGAGGAACGGCACGGCCGAGCAGTCGAGGATGAAATTCCTGCGCTGGTCGGCGATGCGGTCGAGCACGGTGCCGACAGTCGATGCGGCGCCGAAGAAGAACGCGCCGGAGATGCGGTAGACGACGGTGTCGACGTCGCTTGCCTCGCTGGCATCATAGGCGCTGCCGCTGCTGTCGGCGACATCCTCCTGCACCAGCGGCAAGTCGGCCTCGACCGCGATCGACTTGGCCATGCGGTCGATGAACAGGATCGACCCCAGCACGAAGCCGACGACGATGCCCTCGGTCAAGTCGCGGAATACGACGAGCAGGAAGGTCACCATCAGCACCAGCGCGTCGCCGCGCGACGCGCGCAGCAGCGTGGCGAAAGCCTGCTTCTCGAACATGTTCCAGCACACCACCGCCAGAACGCCGGCAAGGGCGGCAAGCGGGATGTAGCTAGCGAGCGGCGCGGCCACCAGCATCAGAGCAAGCAGGATGGCGGAGTGGATCATGCCAGAAATCGGTCCATGCGCGCCGGCCCGCACATTGGTCGCCGTGCGGGCGATGGTGCCGGTGGCGCAGATGCCGCCAAACAGGGCCGAGGCGATGTTGGCGAAGCCTTGCGCCACCAGCTCACAGTTGGAACGGTGCCGCCGACCGGTCATGCCGTCGGCGACGACCGCCGACAGCAGCGATTCGATCGCGCCTAGCAGGGCAAAGGCTATGGCATCCGGCAGCACGTCAATCATCCTGCCCAGGCTGACTGGCGGCAAGGCAGGCATTTGCAGGCTGCGAGGGATGCCGCCGAAGCGGGTGCCTATCGTTTCCGCCGGCAGCGCAAACAGCGCCACAACCAGCGAGGCCAGGCCGATGGCGATGAGCATGGCGGGCCATGTCGGCCGCCAGCGCTTCAGTCCGGCGATGGTGACGATGGTCAACACCGCCACGAAGGTCGCGGCTAGGTTGATGGTGCCGGCCGCCTCACCGATCGCCATCAGCTTCGGCACCAGCGGTCCAGGCTCCTTGCCGGCAAGTTTCAGTCCGAACAGTTCGACGATCTGTCCAGAAAAGATGATGACGGCGATGCCAGCGGTGAAGCCGACCGTCACCGGATAGGGGATGAACTTGATGTAGGTGCCGAGGCGGAGATAACCGATGGCAAGCAGGAAAACGCCGGCCATCATGGTCGCCAGCAACAGCCCGTCGACGCCGACCCGGGCAACCGTTGCTGCCACCAGCACGATGAAGGCGCCGGCGGGCCCACCGATCTGGAAGCGGCTGCCGCCGAGCGCCGAAATGATGAACCCGCCGATGATCGAGGTGTAGAGGCCACGCTCCGGCGTCACGCCCGAGCCAATCGCGATCGCCATCGACAGCGGCAACGCGACGATGGCGACGGTCAGGCCGGACATGAAGTCGGCCTTGAACTGTGGCAGATGGTAGCCCTCGCGCCAGACCGTCACCAGCTTTGGCGTGAACAGTTCGGAAAATTTCGGCTTTGCCGACCCTTGGGCCGACTTCTGGGCCGACCTCTGGCCCGGTTGATGCACTGCCCGCTGCGCCTGATCCATGGACTGGTTTCCGCTCCAGAAGGCGGCGGGATCGTCGGCAGGACTGTCGGCGGTCGCCGTCGCGACTTTATGCCGGCTCAGCCTTCGGATCCGGCGGCACGACAGGCTTGAGGCGCACGCCCCTGCCGCCGCGCTCGCTGGTCTGGTTCTCGCCGATCAGCTCCACCCCGGCCTCATCGAGAGCCTGGATGACCTTCATCAGCGTATCGACCACGCCCCTGACCACGCCGTCGCTCGCCTCCATCCGCTGGATGGTCGGAAGCGAAACGCCAGCGCGTTCGGCGAGCGTCTTCTGATCGACGCCGGCCAGCGCCCTTGCGGCGCGCATCTGCGCGGCAGTGATCATCGGCCGAAATCCCCGTCTGAGTCTGCGGCTATAGCGTATAATACCATCATTGTGATGTTTCAAGCATCAACATGAATGTCTGAGACGTAAGCGCCTGTTTGTCCATTTTGTCAGATACTTCCTGGGGACTTCGAGCTAGGGTGTTCCATCTGGGGCAGGGGGTAGCGCGGTTGAATCTTTTCAGGAGCGTCATGACATCGGCATGCGTGCTGTCGGTGGTTCTTTTGCTGGCAGGCTGCGGGCATGGGCTGATCAACCGACTGATTTGATTTCTGCCCGGGGCCGTCAATCTGCAATTTCGCTTTCGTCGTTCAGGCGGCGTCCGCGTCCCCGCTGCAACGCGCGGGCCGCCAACCAGCACAGCATTGCCCAGGCGAAGCCGGCGCACCAGCCGGCCAGCACATCCGACGGCCAGTGGACACCGAGATAGATGCGGCTGACGCCGACCAGCAGCGTCACCAGCACGGCGAGCGACAACACATAGATCTTCGTCACCCTTCCCGGCAGGAAACTCGCCGCCAGCGAGCCGAGCGTCAGATAGGTTACCGCCGACAGCATGGCGTGACCGCTCGGAAAGGACAGCGAAGTTTCGTTGACCAGATGCGAAACGAGTTCGGGCCGCGGCCGGTCGACACCGAGTTTGAGCAGGCTCGACAGCACCTGGCCGCCCGCCACCGCGACGAAGATGAGCAGCGCCGTTGCCGGACGGCGGATCAACAACAGATAGACGATCGTCGCCGCCGTGATCAGCACCAGCACGGCCGAGCTGCCGAGGCTGGTGATATCGCGCATGGCGCCTTCCAGCCAAAGCGGGCCGATCGGCACACCCGGCTGGCCCGGCTGGCGGAAGGCGAGCAGGATTTCGGTGTCGAAGGCGTGCGGCGTGGTGGCCCGCGCCACCTCCATCAACTCCTCGAACCCCCACAGGCAGCCGGCGATGACCAGGCCGGCCAGCAGCACCGGGAATTCGATCCGGTTCAGCAGTGCATTGGCGGCGTTCTTCATCGGCAACTGGCCCGTTACAACCGCCCCTGCAGATAGGGTCCGAGCGTGATCAGCGCCACGGCGGCGATCGCCAGCACGATGCCGGTCGCCTGCAGCGTGTTGACGCGCTCGCCGAAGAACATCAGGGCGACGACATTCACTGAGACCAGCTGGATGACGGCCGAGAGACTGAACGACACCGACATGCCGAATTCGCGGATCAGCCGCAGCATAACCAGATTGCCCAGCGAATAGAGCGCCAGCGTCAGCAGGATCTTGCCAAGGCTCGGCGCCATGCCCCACTGCTTGGCCGCCATCGCCGCCAGCAGGAAGATCACCGTCGAAAAGCCAAGCTGCAGCAACCCCGAAAAACTCAACGTCCTGTCCCCTCTCGAAGCGGATCGCGCCGCGTGTATCGCGGACTTGTTTCCGAAGCGCGCCGGGACGTCAAGCGACGTTGATCAAACGAAGGCCTTGGCAACGGCAGGATGGAAGCTCAAAGTGCCGGCATCGCCCAGCCTGTCGATTGAAGGGCGGTCGGGGGTCATGATTCGCATTCTGCAAAACTTGTTGCGACGCTGGAGCGAGCTTTCTCTCGCGCTGCAATTCCTCGTTGCCGGCGGCTTTGGCCTTCTGGCCGTCATGCTGGTGGTGGGCGCCTGGGTGACGACACAGATCCGGGACGGCGTCATCCGCAATTCGGCTGCCACGACGGCGCTCTATGTCGACAGCGTGATTGCGCCGCTGCTGCCCGACCTGCGCAAGAGCCAGGAACTCAGCGATAGCGTCAAACAAGCGCTCGATGAGACGCTCGGCCAGGGCGCGCTCGGCAAGCGCATCGTATCGTTCAGGCTCTGGCGCCGTGACGGCATGGTTCTCTATGCGAAGGAGGCGGGTTTGATCGGTCACCGCTTCGATCTGAGCCCCGGGCTGCGTTCCGCCTTCCAGGGCAATGTCGTCGCCCAGTTCGATACGTTCGACGAGAACGAAAGCCAGGCGGAGGCGATCGGCTTGCCGTTGCTCGAGATCTACAATCCCGTGCGCGAGCCGTGGTCCGGCGAAGTGGTGGCCGTCACAGAATTCTATGAGGTCGCCGACGACTTCAAGACCACCCTGGCTTCCGCTCTGCTGTCAAGCTGGCTGATCGTGGCCGGCGCGACCCTGGCGGCATTTGTGCTCCTGTCCGGCATCGTCCTGCGCGGCAGCCGCACCATCGACGACCAGCGCGGGGCGCTGCGCCGCCAGGTGTCGGAGCTGCAGGGCCTGGTAGCGCAAAACAACGCCTTGCGGGTTCGCGTGCAGCGGGCGTCCCGCCGCGCCACAGCGCTCAACGAACGATACCTGCGCCGCATCGGCGCCGACCTGCATGACGGTCCGGCCCAACTCGTCGCGCTGGCGGCACTGCGCATGGATAGTCCGGTATTTTCCGGCGATGGCCATTCGAGCGAAAGCCGCTCGACCGAGGTTGCGATGATCCGCAAGACGCTGGAGGATGCGATGCGCGAAATACGCGGCATCTGCACAGGCCTCGTCCTGCCGCAGATCGAGACGGCCGCCACAACGGACATCCTGCGGCTGGCCGTCAACGAACACGAGATGAGGACAGGGACGTCGGTGACACTCACGCTGGCCGGACACTTGCCAGAACCCGGCGCCTCCGAGAAGATCAGCATCTATCGTTTCGTGCAGGAAGGGTTGAACAATGCCTATCGCCACGGGCGAGGCAAGGATCAGGCGGTGAGTGCGGGGATGAAAGGCAGCAGGCTTTTCGTTGAAGTCTCGGACGGCGGGCCGGGCTTCGATCCGGCACGCGTCGAGGGTCTCGGGCTCGCCGGGCTCAGAGAGCGGGTCGAAAGCATTGGCGGCCAGTTTGAAACCTTGACCGGGCCGCACGGCACGCGATTGGTGATTCGCCTATCGGTCGAGGAGCAAGCATGATCGGCGCCATTCGCATTGCCATTATCGACGACCATCCCCTCTTTCGCGAGGGCGTGACGCGCAGCCTGACGGAAATCGGCGGCTTCGAGATGGTTGGCGAGGGCGCCACGGCGCAGGATGCCGAGCGCATCGTCTCGACCGTACGGCCGGACATTCTGCTGCTCGATATCTCCATGCCGGGCGGCGGTCTGACCGCGGTTGCAAGCATCCTCGCCAGCCATCCCGCCCAGAAGATCGTCATGTTGACCGTTTCGGAGGCCAATGCCGACGTGACTAGGGCCCTGAACGCCGGGGTGCGTGGCTATGTCCTCAAGGGCGTCGGGTCGCGCGCGCTCGCAGACATCCTGCACAGCGTGGCGGCCGGGGAAAGCTATCTTTCGCCGACGCTGTCAGCCCGCCTGCTTTCGGACCTCCAATCCCTGCAGCCGACCGACGGCATAGTGGACCGGCTGCGGCAACTCACCGAGCGACAGGCAGAAATTCTGCGACTGGTGGCGGAGGGCCTGAGCAACAAGGAAGTTGCCTTGCGGCTGGAGCTGCAGGAGAAGACCGTCAAGCATCACATGACCGGCGTGCTGTCGAAGCTCAATGTGCGAAACCGCACCGAAGCAGCCTTGATGATGCGTGAGTCGCGCGACCGGGACCGGAACCATTCGTAGAGGCTTCGGCCATCCCGAGCGCGGCTCACCGTTTCACGGAAATGCCGAACAGCTCTATCAGGCGCGCTTTAAGTCTTTGTCGTTGCCTCTGCTTCTGGGCGACACACATCAGCCGGAAACCGGGTGGCAAAAGAGAGGTCACCTCCGCCGGGGGCGGCGGAGGTGACGTGTGAAGCCGGCCGTTGCCTGTTGGCCAACTTCACAACGCTTTGAGGCGGCTGACATCCGCCGGCGTGGCTCCGCGATCGATGATCGTGCGCCCGAGCGAATCCTCCATCCTGAAACGGCCATTCTCGATCTTTTCCATTATGCCGTCGGGATGCTGAACCGTGATCGTCTTGCCCTCCACGTCGACCTCGTCACCGGTCTTGGCGTTGACATGGCGACCGTTGCCATTTTCGTTCTGCCCCTGGTCGGATTTGGAGTTGCCGCTGGCGGTTCCGCTATTTCCTTTGCCGTTTCCGTCGCCGGCGCCGTTGTTTCCGTTACCGCTGCTATTGCCGCTGTTTCCGTTACCGTTACCGCCGCTATTGCCACTGTTGCCGTTTCCATTGCCGCCGCTGTTGCCACCGTTTCCGCCGCCGCCTCCACCATTACCACCGCCACCGCCACCGCCGCCGCCATTGCCGCCGCCACCCTTGCCGGCCTGTGCGCTAGCGGCGTGGATTCCAGGAGCGGAGCCGTGGAGGTCAATCTGATAGGGAGCGATGGTCAGCGCCAGCGCGGCCGCCGATCTGAGCGCCAGCCGGCAACAACGGGTCGTGATCGATCTATGCATGGTGATCTCCGTCGATTGAGCTGGCGTGCCACCGTCGACGTTGGAGTTGCACCAGCATCGCCGAAAGAAAAGATACCCGAAAGCCGTATCCGACCGTTGCGCTTGTCACCCAGGACCTTTGCAAGCGCAAGATTGGACTAAAGTCCCAAGCTTGTGCTAATATATACCTTGTATGGACGGCGGCGACCGCCATCGCCGACTGGAAGCTGGCTTACCTGATGCCGCCGAACATCAAGTCACCTCCGCCGGGGGCGGCGGAGGTGACTTGTCAAACTGGTCGTTCCCCGGTTGACCTGCCTCACAGGGCCTTCTGCTTCACAAGGCCCGAAGTCGACTGATGTCGTTTGCCGTCGCCGGACGCTCGACAATCGTGCGGCCGACTGCATCCTTCATCTGGAAACGGCCGTTCTCGATCTCTTCCGTGATGCCGTCGGGATGCTCGACCTCGATCTTGTTGCCGTCTACTTCGACCTTGTCACCGGTTTTCGCGTTGACGTGATCTCCATCGTCGTCGTGACCCTTGCCGACCCCGGAATTGCCGGCTGCGCCGTGATCGTCGCCGGCACCATTGTCTCCGCCAGCGTTTCCGTTTCCGTTGCTGCTGTTGCCGCTCGCGCCACTCCCGCCGCTGCCGTTTCCGCCGCCACCTCCACCGCCACTGCCATGTCCGCCATCCTTGGCATGCGCGCTTGCGGCAACGATGCCGGGACCAGAGCTGTGGAAAGCGAGTTGATAGGGGGCGATGGCCAGCGCCAGTGCCGAGGTCGCCCTCAGCGCCAGCCAGCAACAGCGGCTCGCAATCGATCTGCGCATCCTAGTCTCCTCATCGATCAGGCAGGCGGATTTCACCGCCGGCGTTTTCGCAAGGGACCCACCATCGCCGACATGGCGGCCTCGCGTAACCGGCCCACGACCGATGCGGTGCCGCCAAGGGACCTTTGCCGGACCTGACAAGGGACCTTTGTCCCAGTGTTACATGCTGCTCGCAGAGTGCTTAGCCGACGTCTCAGAATGCTGTCGCGGCTGAAAGGCTTTTGATGTCACGAAAATGTGATCAGGTGACTATAAGGGGGTTGAAGAGGCAACACGCTCCAGCCACCCGCAAAGCCAGAGGCAAGCCAGATGACCGAACATCGCTCCCCCGACGCCAAATTCCGCACCAGCCTGCTCGAAGAAAACGCCGGACCGGCCACCAATCCCACCGACAACCGCACCATGGGCGAGATCATCGCCGCGCGGTTCTCGCGCCGTGGTTTCCTGAAAGGCTCGCTGGCCGTCTCGGCGATCGCCGCCACCGTCAGCCCGCTGGCGCTGGTCAGCGCCGACCAGGCCCGGGCCGCCGAAGGCTCCGCCTTCGCGTTCGACGAGCTGGAGGCCGGCATCGACGACAAGCACCATGTCGCGCCGGGCTACGATGCCGATGTGCTGTTGCGCTGGGGCGATCCGCTGTTTGCCGATTCGCCGGAGTTCGACCCGACCAAGCAGTCGGCGCAGGCGCAGGCGAAACAGTTCGGCTACAACAACGACTATGTCGGCTACATCGCGATCGATGGTTCGGCCGAACACGGCCTGCTGGTCGTCAACCACGAATACACCAACCCGCATCTGATGTTCCCGGGCATCGTCAAGATCGTCGAGAAGGACGGCAAGAAGTCGGCCGACGTCGCACCGCTCAGCAAGGAACAGGTCGATGTCGAGATGGCGGCGCATGGCGGCACCATCGTCGAGATCCGCAAGGACGGCGGCAAATGGCAAGTGGTGCGCGACGGCAAGCTCAACCGCCGCATTACTTCCAACACCGAAATGGCGCTGTCCGGCCCGGTTGCCGGCCATGACCGCGTCAAGACCAATGCCGACCCGTCCGGTACGAAGGTTTTGGGCACCTTCAACAATTGCGCCGGCGGCGTCACGCCGTGGGGCACCTATGTGATGGCCGAGGAGAACATCCACGGCTATTTCTCCGGCGAATTGCCCGAGGGCCACAAGGAAGCCGCCAACTACAAGCGCCTCGGCATTCCCGAAGGCGCCTATGAATGGGCGGCACACTATGACCGCTTCGACCTGGCCAAGGAGCCGAACGAGGCCAACCGCTTCGGCTGGATCGTCGAGGTCGATGTCAACGATCCGACCTCGACGCCGAGGAAGCGCACCGCCATGGGCCGCTTCAAGCACGAGGGCGCCGAATCGATCGTCGCCAAGGATGGCCGCGTCGTCTTCTATCTCGGCGACGACGAGCGCTTCGACTATGCCTACAAGTTCGTCACCAGCGGTAAGTTCAATCCCAATGACCTCGCGGCCAACAAGGATCTGCTCGACGACGGCACGCTGCATGTAGCCAAGTTCGCCGAAGACGGCTCCGTCGAGTGGCTGCCGATCGTCTTCGGCCAGGGTCCGCTGACTGCCGAAAACGGCTTTGCCAGCCAGGCCGAAGTGCTGATCGAGACACGACGCGCCGCCGACCTGCTCGGCGCCACCAAGATGGACCGCCCAGAGGACATCCAGCCCAATGCCGTCAACGGCAAGGTCTATGTCATGCTGACCAACAATTCGAAGCGCAAGGCAGACCAGGTCGATGCCGCCAACCCGCGCGCCGAAAACGCTTTCGGCCACATCATCGAGATCGCCGAGGACGGCGGCGATTTCACTGCCACCAAGGGCAAGTGGGAAGTGCTTTTGAAATGCGGCGATCCGGCGGTGGCCGATGTCGGCGCGACCTTCTCGACGGCGACGACGGCCAATGGCTGGTTCGGCATGCCCGACAATTGCGCGGTCGATTCAGCCGGACGCCTGTGGGTCGCCACCGACGGCCAGAGCCCAAAGACCACCGGCCGCACCGATGGACTGTGGGCGGTCGACACCGAAGGCTCGGCGCGGGCAACCTCGAAACTGTTCTTCCGCGTGCCGATCGGCGCCGAAATGTGTGGCCCGCTGTTTGCGCCCGACGATCAGACCGCCTTTGTCGCCGTCCAGCATCCGGGCGACGGCGGCGAGGACTGGGAAGCGTTCGGCCGCCCGTCCTATTATGAGGACCTGTCGACGCGCTGGCCCGACTTCAAGCCCGACATGCCAGTGCGGCCGGCGGTCGTCGCCATCACCAAACAGGGCGGCGGCAAGATCGCGGTTTGATATCAGACACTGCAATCTCAGGGAGGGGTTTCAGCGAGCCGAAGCCCCTCTTTTTTGCGTCAATCATTCAAGCCACGGGAAAGATTGGTAATTTACACATGGCGCCCTAGGTCTTACCCAGGAGATTGCCATGCCGAAGTCCGTTTATGACCGTGGCCTGCTCAAACCTGCCGAAGTCGCCACCTTGCAACGTGTGTTCGACGAAGCCTGCCGGCGCCGCGAAGCGCATCCCGAATCGGCCGAGGCTCGCGAACTGGCTCTCACCCTGCTGGCGCTGCACAATGCCGGCATGGTGGAAGAGGACATGCTGATGAAGGCGGTCGGCTTCCGGAGGCTTGAGCCGAAATCAGCGTGAAGCGCCGTGGGAGGCACCAGCGGAGCTGGCAATCCGTTTGGTGATCGCCTTGGCCATGATGCCGGCATTGGCGAAGCACCCGCGAATGCTCGGCCGCATGCCGGTGAACCACAGGCCGGGCAATTTTGGATCGGCTTGCCCGCCGTTGAAGAGCGGAACGCCCTTTTTGTCGAGGACGCCGAGCTTGCCGACCATGGGCTCCAGGCCGGTGCGGTAGCCTGTCGCGGCAATGACGATGTCGGGATGGATCAGGTTGCCATTGGCCAGGATCACGCCGTCGCGAGAGAATTCCCGTATCGCCGGCACCACAACGATCTTGCCGGCCTTTATGGCGCTGACGGCGCCGTCATCGGAGGCGATCGCGGTGTAGTCCGAGGTCAGGCGGCTGGCGCCACCCGAAAGCGCGGGCGGCATGCCGAATTTGGTCAGGTCGCCGAAAACCAGGCGCTGCGTTGCCGCCATCACCGCATCGGCGACGCGCAAGGGCAAGCGTGCCATAAACGGCGAAAGCCGGTGCACGGCGATCTTGCCGAACCGCTTGGGCAGCAGCGCGGGGCCGTTGCGGGCCGACAGCCAGATGGCGGCCGTGTTTATGCCGGCCAGATGATTGAGCGTATCGAAGCCCGAATTGCCGGCGCCGACGACCAGCACTTTCTTGCCGGCATAGTCCCGTGCGTCGCCGAAATCCGCCGCGTGGATGATGCGGCCGGCGAAACCCGTCATGCCTTTCCATTCGGGAATGAAGGGCTGCCTGTCGCGGCCGGTGGCGATGACGACATGGCGGGCCAGGCGCAGTCCGGCGCTGGTCAGCAGCGCCCAGTGATCGCCCTTGAAGACGATTTCTTCGACAGCAACGCCAAACTGCACCGGGAGCCCGTTCTCCTCCCTGAAATCATTCATATGGCGGATGACGACCGTCTTGTGCGGAAAGGCAGGCGTGCCCCGGGGATAGGCAAGACCGGGCAGAGAGGACAGATCGCGATGGGTGTTGAGATGCAACTGCCGATGCCGCCGGTGCCAGGGCTCGGCCAGCCGGCTTTCCTTTTCCAGGATCGCCGTGGGCACGCCGGCGTTCATCAAGGCATGTGCGACGGCCAGCCCGGCGGCACCGGCGCCGACGACGATCGCCGGCTCGACCGGTTCGTTCGTCACCGGTCTGATGGTCGTTTCAGCCATTCCTTCTTTGATCTCCATTCGACCCTTCCGACGCCACGCTTCCCGTGGTCGCCAAGGGAGGCCGCGGCGGCTCGATCCTGCGGTTGATTTATATATCGCGAATCGAACCCGAATTTCGAGCATGCGCCGTCCGCGATTGCGCACTATATGGCATATGCGCGATATCAGCGGTAATCAGGTCGCGGCAATGTGATTGATTCGAGGCCCTGGGGCTGGCGGGTCTCTGCTATTCCCCCACGTGCATGCCCGAAATCGAGTCGATTTCCGGGGTTATGCGCAGAATCAAAGTGTTACAGCACCTTTGCGCGTCCTGGGCGCGGCGCTGTAGGCGGCTCGCGGAATTTCGACCATGCCCTCCTTGCGGATCTATTTCGACAAAATCCTTGAGGACGTCGCGCCAAAGGTGGCGCGGCAGAGGCTGACCCATGTCGAGCGCCTGGCGCTTGTTCGCCGCCATGGTGACTTCTCGCTGGCCTATTCGACCGCCGTGCAAGGCAAGCTTTCCTATTTCGGCGACGCCGACGGCTACATCGCCTTCGGCACCAAGATGGGGCGCCATTTCGCGCTCGGCGATCCCGTGGTGGCTCCAATGCTGCGGCCCGATTACATCAGACGCTTCGTCGAAACCGCCGGCAGCCCGTGGTTCGTGCAGATTGGCGAGGAGACGGCGCGGGTGCTGGCCGGGCTCGGCTACAAGATCAATCGCCTCGGCATCGACACCCGGCTCAACCTGCCCGACCATGATTTTTCCGGAAAGCGCAACGAGACCGTACGCTATTCCGAGCGCTGGCTGTTGAAGAAGGGATTTTGGTTCGACGAGGACAAGCGGACTGTCCACCTCGACGAAATCGCCCGGCTTTCCGAAAACTGGCGCGGCGACCGCATCGTCAAACGCTGGGAGATGGGCTTTCTCAACCGCCCCTTCGCCGACCATCTCGGCACCGACATGCGCCGTTTCGTCCTGCACGGCCCCGATGGCGGACTGGTGGCACTGCTCGACTTCGACCCGCTGTTTCGCGACGGCAAGGTGATCGGCTACACCACGGCGTTCAAGCGCAAGCATATCGACGCCTCGCCGCACGCCGAGATCGGCCTGACCAAATTCGCCGTCGACCGTTTCCGCGAGCAAGGCATCTCGGTAGTCACTCTCGGCCTGTCGCCGATGCTCGATGTGGTCCCGAGCGGGTTTGCCGAAAGCGATTTCTGGCGCAATGCCTTCCAGCGCGCCTACTCTTCGCCATGGGTCAACCGCCGCAGGTTCAACCTGCAAGGCCAGGCGGCGTTCAAGCGCCGCTTCCACGGTGTCGAGGAGCCTGTCTACATCGCCTTTCGCAAGGGGACATATGTGGAGATGCTGGGGCTGCTGCGGCTGGTCAAGGCGATTTGAGATCTGAGATTCGTCAGTTCCTTAGCCGGTAACCTGTCCTGAAGATCCAGGCGACGATCGCTATGCAGACCAGCAGAAAGACGATCGTCATGCCGAGGCTGACGCCGACCGAGACATCGGACTTGCCGAAAAAGCTCCAGCGGAACCCGCTGATCAAATAGACGACCGGGTTGAACAGCGTCACAGTGCGCCAGATGCCGGGCAGCATGTCGATCGAATAGAAGCTGCCGCCGAGGAAGGTGAGCGGCGTGATGATCAGCAGCGGCACCAGCTGCAATTGCTCGAAGCTCTTCGCCCAGATGCCGATGATGAAACCGAACAGGCTGAAGGTCACCGCCGTCAGCACCAGGAAGCCAACCATCCAGAACGGGTGCTGGATGGTCAGCGGGACGAACAGCGAAGCGGTGGCCAGGATGATCAGGCCAAGCAGGATCGACTTGGTCGCGGCACCACCGACATAGGCGATGACGATCTCCAGATAGGACACCGGCGCCGACAGGAGCTCGTAGATCGAGCCGACGAATTTCGGGAAGTAGATGGCAAAGGAGGCGTTGGAGATCGACTGCGTCAGCAGCGACAGCATGATCAGCCCCGGCACGATGAAGGCACCATAGCTGATGCCGTCGATCTCGGTGATGCGCGAGCCGATGGCCGAGCCGAAGACGACGAAATAGAGCGACGTGGAGATGACCGGCGAGACGATGCTCTGCAGCACGGTGCGGAAGGCACGCGCCATTTCCATCCGGTAGATCGCCCATACCGCACGCAGGTTCATGGCTCTCTCCTCACCAGATTGACGAAGATCTCCTCGAGCGAACTGTTTTGCGTGTCGATGTCGCGGAACTGGATGCCGCCGGCCTCGAGATCGCGGATCAGCGAGGCCACGCCCGGCCGCTCGGCCTGGTTGTCATAGGTGTAGGTCAGCTGCCCGCCATCCGGCGACAGCTCCAGCGCATAGCGCGAGAAGGTTTCGGGAATGGCCGTCAGCGGGCTGCGCAGCTCCATCACCAGCCGCTTGCGGCCGAGCTTGTGCATCAGTTCGGCTTTGTTCTCGACCAGGATGATCTCGCCGCGGTTGATGACGCCGACGCGGTCGGCCATCGCCTCGGCTTCCTCGATATAGTGGGTGGTGAGGATGATGGTGACGCCGTCCTCGCGCAGCCGGCGCACCATCGCCCACATGTCCTGGCGCAGTTCGACATCGACGCCGGCGGTCGGCTCGTCGAGGAACAGGACGCGCGGCTCATGCGACAGCGCCTTGGCGATCATTAGCCGGCGCTTCATCCCGCCCGACAGCGTAATCGCCTTGGCGTCCCTCTTTTCCCATAGCGACAGATCGCGCAGCACCTTCTCGACGAAGGCCGGGTTGGCCGGCTTGCCGAACAGGCCACGGCTGTAATTGACCGTCGCCCAGACGCTCTCGAAGGCGTCGATGGTCAGTTCCTGCGGCACCAGGCCGATCAGGCTGCGCGCGGCGCGGTAGTCCCTGTTAATGTCGTGACCGTCGACGGTGACGGTGCCCGACGACCGATTGACGATGCCGCAGACGATCGAGATCAGCGTCGTCTTGCCGGCGCCGTTGGGGCCGAGCAGCGCGAAGATCTCGCCGCGCTCGATATCGAGGTTGACTTCCTTGAGCGCGGTGAAGCCGGTGGCGTAGGTCTTGGAGACCCCGGAAATGGACAGGATGGAGGGCATGGCTGAAAACGGCTGCTTGAAAGAGGTCCCCTGATATAGGCCGAATGCCGGTGCGTGCAACCGCAAGTCAATGCCGCTGCTGCCAGTTCTCGACAATCGTGTCGCAGGCCGGCCAGTGCAGGCCGGCGGCGGTTGCAATCCGACACGGCAGCAGCACGCATGCGTCATCTTGCCCGGGCGCTGCGGCGTTCCGCCTCGCGGCGGGACGCCGCTTTGACCGACAGACGCGACGGGCTTATTCTTGCCACATTAGAAGCAGCCGGAGCCCACCATGGACCCGCTCATCCTGTCGCGCATGCAATTTGGCGCGAATATTTCGTTCCACATCCTGTTTCCGACGATCACCATTGCGCTTGGCTGGGTGCTGCTGTTCTTCAAGCTCCGCTACAACGCGACAAACGATTCCGCCTGGATGCGCGCCTATTTCACCTGGGTGAAGGTGTTCGCATTGTCCTTCGCCATGGGCGTGGTGTCAGGCGTCACCATGAGCTTCCAGTTCGGCACCAACTGGCCGGGCTACATGGAAAAGGTCGGCAACATTGCCGGGCCGCTGCTGGCCTACGAGATCCTCACCGCCTTCTTCCTCGAAGCGGCTTTCCTCGGCATCATGCTGTTCGGCTTCCGCCGCGTCTCCAACCGCATCCACACGCTGGCGACGGTGCTGGTGGCAGGCGGCACGACCCTCTCGGCGTTCTGGATCATCGCGCTCAATTCCTGGATGCAGACGCCGGCCGGCTTCGAGATACGCGATGGCGTCGCGCATGCCGTCGACTGGTGGGCGATCGTCTTCAACCCGTCGATGCCCTACCGGCTGGCCCACATGCTGCTCGCCTCCGGCCTGACGGTGTCGTTCCTTATCGCCGGCCTGTCGGCGCTGCGCTATCTCTTTGGCGACCGCTCGGAATCGATGTGGAAGGCGCTGCGCACCGGCGTCTTCACCGCGGCGATCCTGATCCCGATCCAGATCTTCGCCGGCGACCAGCACGGGCTGAACACGCTGGAGCACCAGCCGCAGAAGATTGCCGCCATGGAGGCCAACTGGAACACCGGCCCCAACGTGCCGCTGGTGCTCTTCGCCCTGCCCGACGAGGCGGCGAAGGAAAACAGGTTCGAGATCGCCATTCCCGACGGCGCCAGCCTGGTGCTGCGGCACCGCACCAGCGGCGTGGTGCCGGGGCTGAACGACTATCCAGGCAACCATCCTCCGGTCTTTCCGATCTTCTGGAGCTTCCGCATCATGGTCGGCACGGGACTGCTGATGCTTGCGGTTTCCTGGTCGGCCGCCTTCTTCCTCAAGCGCCGGCACAGCCTGCCGAGGCCGCTCGCCATGCTGATGGTGCCGATGGCGCTGTCGGGCTGGCTGGCGACGCTGGCCGGCTGGTACACCACCGAGATCGGCCGCCAGCCCTGGCTGGTGACCGGCGTGCTGAAGACCGCCGACGCGGTCGGGCCGGTGGCGGGCAGCCATGTCGCGCTGACGCTGGCCATCTACCTCATCCTCTATGTGCTTTTGCTGATCGCCTATCTCGGCGTGCTGGTGCACCTGGCGCTGAAGGCGGCGAAGGACGGCGATTCATCGCCGCTGCCGGGCGTGATGAACGCTGCCCTGTCGCAGCCGGCGGCCGGCGAGTGAGGAGAAGACAATGACCTTCGACTGGCCAACCCTGCTGCCCCTGATCTTCGCCGGCCTGATGGGCCTCGCCATCCTGATCTACGTCATACTCGACGGCTTCGATCTCGGCATCGGCATCTTGTTCGCCGCCGCCGAAGACACCGAGCGGGACACGATGGTCGCGGCCATCGGTCCGTTCTGGGACGCCAACGAGACCTGGCTGGTGCTGGCCGTCGGCCTGCTCCTGGTCGCCTTCCCGCTGGCGCATGGGGTCATCCTGACCGCGCTCTACATCCCGGTGTTCGTGCTCTTGATCGGGCTGATCCTGCGCGGCGTCGCCTTCGATTTTCGCGCCAAGGTGCCGAGCGGCAAGAAGCATCGCTGGAACCGTATTTTCTTCCTGGGTTCGGTCATCGCCTCGCTGGCGCAGGGCTATATGCTGGGCGTCTATGTGCTCGGCCTCGATGTCGGCCCGGGCGGCGTGGCGTTCGGCGTGCTGGTGGCGCTCTGCCTTGCCGCGGCTTACGCGGCGATGGGTGCCGCCTGGGTGATCTACAAGACCGAGGGCGATCTGCAGAAGAAGGCCGTGCGCTGGCTGCGCACCGCCCTTGTGCTGACAGCGCTCGGCATGGCCGCCGTGTCGCTGGCAACACCGTTCGCCAGCCCGCGCATCTTCGACAAGTGGTTCGTCTTTCCCGAAATGCTCTATCTGTCGCCGCTGCCGATCCTGTCGGCACTGTTGTTCCTGTGGCTGTGGCGGCAGACTTTTCATCTGCCCAAGCCCGACGACCGCCATTCGCTGACGCCGTTCCTGACGCTGGCTGCCATCTTCGCGCTCGGCTTTGCCGGTCTTGCCTGGTCGTTCTACCCGTTCGTGGTGCCCGACAGGCTGACCATCTGGCAGGCGGCTTCGGCGCCGGAAAGCCTGGCCATCATCCTGGCCGGCACGGTAGTCGTGCTGCCGGTCATCATCTTCTATTCGTTCTATGCCTACCGGGTGTTCGGCGGCAAGGCGACGGACTTGACCTACGACTGACGCCTTACCGATCGCCAGTCGCCATCCTGCAGATCAAGCAGGCGCGGTGCTTCAGATCAGCCCCGAGTCGCGTGCCGCAGCCGTGGCTTCGCCACGGGAGATTGCGTCCAGTTTTCCCAGGACCGCCGAGACATGGTGATCGACCGTCTTCGGCGAAATGGCGAGGTGGTCGGCAATCCGCTTGTTGGAGAAGCCGCGCTCGATCAGTTGCAGCACTTCCATCTGGCGCAGGGTCAGCCCGGCGCTGTTTGCGCGCGTGGTGCGGCGCGGTCCCCGCGCGATGTGATTGACACCGTTTCGCCGCATGAGGTCGCGCACGTGCTGGGCAACCGGCCTGGCGCCGAGGTTTTCGAATATCTCGAGCGCCGAGCGCTGCGCCGCCTCGTCGCCCTGAACCAGGGCAAGCCCACGTTCGAAGGGAGCGTCCATGGCAGCCCACAAATCCGCCGCCCCCTGCCAGTCGCCAGCCAGAAGCATCCGGTAGGGCGCGGCCATGCCCGACGTGTCGCTGGGGCCGATCGCCGGCACCAGCAAACGCCGCCAGCTGGCCAGTTCGGCAAAGACCGCAGGCTTCGGTGAAAGGCTTTCGGCAAGGTCTATCAGCCGCAGCGCCTCGTCCTCTTCCGCCTCGCCCAGCCATGCCTGTTCGGCGACAACCGCCGCATAGGGCAGCAGCCTCTGCAGCTCAGCACCCTTTTCGAGAAACCGCTTCATTTCCGCCAGAAGCGGCTCGGCTGAAGGATCGCCGCGGCGCAGGCGCAATTTCGCCAGAGCCACCAGTGCGGGATAGCGCACCAACGCGGCTGCATGGTCGTTGGTGACGACTTCCAGCGCTTCGGCAGCCGCCTCGTCCCATCGTCCGTAACGCAGCAGCAACTGCGCCCGCACGCCGCGCATGTAGTCACGCCAGGTCGCCAGGTCGTTCTCGACACAATAGTCGATGCCGCGATCGAGAAAGGACTGAGCCTGGTTGTAGTCCAACTGGTTCATTTCACTGCAGGCGCAATTGGTGAAGGCACGCGCCACGTGTTCCTGGAAATTCTGCTCGAGCGCGATTTCAAGACTGCGGGCAAGGTGCAGCCGCGCGCTGGGCAGGTCCAGCCATTGTTCGGCAGCGCCGACATTGTTGAGCGCGTGGCAGACGATGTCCGGCCGATCCACCTGTTCGGCGAGCCTGATCGCCTTGTCGCCCAACGACAATGTCTCGTCGAGCCTTTCGGCCAGCATCGCCAGCTGCGAGAGATTGGAGTAAGCCATGGCCAGTTCCGGCCCGGCCGGTGCGGTCTTCAGCAACGCGACCGCCTGGGCGCCGAACAGATCGGCGGCCTGACGGTCGCCCATCAGATAGGCGAAACGCGACAGGCATCTGAGGCTGTCACCTTCCTTCAGCGTATTGCCCAGGGCTCGCTGCAGCGCGCGCGCCTGCTGCTGGGCCTCGATGGCCTCGGCGATCCGGCCGATCAGGTGGCATTCGAAGGCATAGTTCTCGTACAGGCCGGCGCGCTCTTCCATGGGCAGGCCGTCAGCCTGTCGCAAGGCGACCTCGTAGTAGCCGGCGGCATCGCGATGCGCGCCGATGCGGGAAGCCTCCCGGGCCGCGACCGGCGCCAGTTCGCGCACCGCCTCCAGATTGTGCGCCTCGACCGCGTGGTGCACCAGGCGCGCGGTGGCAATGTCGCGCTTTTCGAGCATCGCTGTCAGGGCGCGCTGGTTGAACTCTCTTCTGTGGCTTGTCGTCAGCATCGTCTCGATGGCGCGGCGGGCGATGTCGTGCCGGAAGGCATAGCCGTCGCCCAGATCGTCCAGCAGGCCATTCGAGACGCATTCCGCAAGCTGGCCGGCACTGGCCACGCCGCACAGGCCCTGCAAGGCCCAGGCGTCGGCCCGTCTTGGGAACACCGACACCGCGTCGAGCATCGAGCGGGCGCCGGCCGACAGCCGTTCGGCGCGCGCGAGCACCGCATCGCGCAAGCTGGCCGGCAGCGCCGTTTCATTTTCGGCGCTCAGCAGTTCGGTGACGAAAAAGGCGTTACCGGCCGTGGCCCGGTAGATGGCATCGCCGTCGCGGCCGGCGGCATCGGCGAGCGACAGCACCGCTGCCTCGCTCAAGAGCGGCACATCGATGCGCGCGACGCTGCCCGACGGAATTTCACCCAGCGCGCGGCGCACGCGCATCTGCCCCTCGCTGCGATCGGTACGCGCCGTCACGAGCAGCAGGATATGGGTGTTGGCAATGCGACGGCCGAGAAAGCGGACGAAGTCGAGCGTCGCGTCATCGGCCCAGTGCAGGTCCTCGATCACCAGCAGTGTTGCGCCCGTCCTCACCTCGAAAACATCCAGCGCGTCGGAAAACAGCGGCAGCCGCTGTCCCTGCCGGGCGTCGACTGCCTGCGGCATCGCCCATTGCGCCTCGCGCGCAAGATCGTAAAGCGGCCCGAGCGGATCGGGGATCGACAGGTCCTCGCAAACGCTGCGGAAGATGCGCGCCTCCTGGCCGGCACCGCCGACGAAGGCATCGACAAGCGTCGACTTGCCGGCACCCGCCTCGCCCGACAAAGCCGCGACGTGACCACGGCCGCGCGCGGCTTCCGCCAGAAGATTGTCCAGTTGCGCCAGCTGTGGCTGCCGTTCCAGAAGCATCGTCATTCGCTCATGGTGATCCCGGTTGCCGCCACCCACCCCAGCTCGACCGCCAGGATAGCCCGGGTCGGTATCTGCTTTGTGGCTCCAGCACTGAACGTCGTTAACATGGGGAATCGTCCCGCCAAACATAGGGAAAGGCTCCGATGCGCGTTCTTTGCGAGCGTGATCTTTGTCCAACCGCGCTCAAAATCGAGCTTGAAGCAATGGAAAGGGAAGCCTCCCATGCCCCGTTACCTGATTGAACGTACATTTCCGGATGGCCTCAACGTGCCTATGAACGAAGCCGGCGCCGATGCGCTGGGCGGCGTCATCATGCGCAACGCGGAGAAAGGCGTGACCTGGGTGCAGTCCTTCGTGTCGCCCGACAAGAAGCACACCTTCTGCGTCTACGACGCGCCCTCGCCGGAGGCGATCCGCAGCACCGCCCAGATGAACTCGCTGCCGGTCGACAAGATCACGGAGGTGAGGGTTCTTGAACCTTACTTTTACCGCTGATGAAGATCCGATCGCTCGAGGCGGCATGCCGGCCAGTGTCGCGGCCATGGCAAACAGCGGCCGCGCGCCCTCCTTGCCCGGACGTCTATGGCGGATCGCGATGGAGCTGCCCGCGCAACTGCTGGGCAAGTGCCGCTTGCCACCGGAAAGCGACCATCTGAGGCACGATATCGGCTTACCGGAACGGCAGACGCGGCGGGACTGGCGAGACTACGACCGGTGGGATCGCTGAAGACCCGGCCGCCCGCAGTTGACGCTGCAAGGTGGCCGGGACAATGGAACTGCCAATCTCCCCCCTCAAGGGGGGAGATGCCCGGCAGGGCAGAGGGTGGCGCTGTCGCGCCGACGCCTCTTCGGCAAAGCCAGTTCAGTTGCTGGCCGACAGCACCAGCACCGGCTTCTCGCTGTACAGCGCCGGGAACAGCTGCTTCAAGTTCGCAACCTTGGGCAGGTCGTTGTAGACGATGTAGGGATAGGTCGGGTTCAGGGTCAAAAAGTCCTGGTGGTAGTTCTCGGCCGGATAGAAGGTCTTGCCGGTCTCCAGCGTGGTGACGATCGGCTTGGGGAAGACCTTGGCCTGGTCGAGCTGGGCGATGTAGCTCTGCGCAATCTTCTTTTGCGCATCGTTTTCGGCAAAGATCGTCGAGCGGTACTGCGTGCCGCTATCGGGACCCTGGAAATTCAGCTGGGTCGGGTTGTGCGCGACCGAGAAATAGACCTGCAGCAGCTGGCCATAGGTGACAACAGACGGATCATAGGTGATCTCGACGGATTCGGCATGTCCGGTGCTGCCTGAGCCGACGGTGTCGTAGACGGCGGTGTCCTTGCTGCCGCCGGTGTAGCCGGACACCGCCTTGCTGACGCCCTTGACGTGCTGGAAGACGCCTTGCACGCCCCAGAAGCAGCCGCCGGCGAAGATCGCCTTCTCACTGCCGCCGGCTGCCTTCTCGTCGATCGACGGCGGCGGGATGACCACCGCGTCCTCGGCGGAAACCGCCGGCGTCAGCCAGAAGGCGGCGCCCACGGCGGCAAGCGCCAACGCGGCGAGCGCGCTCCTGGCAAAATTCGACTGTCGTCTGGCGACTGGTTTTCGAATGTCGGTCATGGCTGAGCTCCTGTGACGTCCATCATGTGGAGTCTATTGGATAAGAGAGGATCATGCGACGGGTGAGTTGCGGCCGAAGCCTCACTTTCACGTGCGTCCGGATCCGGTCCTGGTGTCAGGACCGAAGCCGGAAGCAGCGTCAACCCTAGTTGGCCGGGGCCATGGCATCCGTTGCCGGCTTCATCGCATCGGCGGCTGGCTTCATGGCGTTGTCCGCGGGCTTCATGGCGTTCGTGCTCATCGCGTCGGGCGCCATGGCGTCGGCCGGTTTCATCGCGTCGGTCGCCGGCTTCATGGCGTTGACGGCGGGCTTCATGGCGTTGGTCGCGTCGTCGGCGCGGGCGATGCCGCCGGCAAACAGCGCCGTCGAGCACAAAGCGAGAGCCAGTGCCGGCAGCGTCAAGCGGGCCGACGATGTCATCCGGGAAAAGGTCGTCATGATGGTCTCCTTGGGGTTGGGGATAATGGCGCACCTCTTTGGGTGGGCCGGGTTGTCGCGGCGCCGCTGCTGCGGCGTTGCGCGGGTCGTTGTCTGCGCATGATCCTTTCCGGGACGATGCTCAGGGAATTTCAGTTGGTCGCGGCGGCCAGGATCGGTCCGCCGCCCGGCGACTGGACAAGCACCGCGGTGCTGAGCCCGCCTGAAGCGGCCGGCACATTCAGCGCCGTCGCGTCACCGGTCCAGCTGCCGAGCTTCTCCAGCGAATGCACGACATTGGCGTGCGGCAAGGTGCGGCCGGTGTTTTCGCCGCGCGCCACCGGCACCTCGACGACACCCTTGGCATAGTGCACCACCCAGACATCGGCCCGGCCGCCCGGCGCCGAGCCGGCGCCGATGCTGACCTTGCCGCCGACGAGCGACAGCGACGGGCCGCTGGCGCGGTCGGTGCTCGAGATCAGCTGCTGGATTTCGCCCGGTGCCGCGCCGACGACATCAGCGCGGCCATTGACCACCACTTGGGGGGTGAACGGGCCGTCATGGCCAAGGGAGGGCTCGTAGGTGACCTGGCGCTGAGTGAATTCCTGGCGGCCGAATGTGTCCTTCCAGCCGAGATAGTCCCAGTAGGTGACGTTGAAGGACAGCGCCAGCACGTCCGGCTGGTCCTTGACCTTGATCAGATTGGCGTTGGCCGGCGGGCAGGACGAGCAGCCCTGGCTGGTGAACAGTTCGACCACGGTAAGCGGCTGGGCTTGCGCCGCACCTAGCGACGTGGCGAGCGCGAGCGCGCCGAGGCTGGACACGACGAGTGACTTGCAGGAACGCGACATCGGCTGGCTCCGTGGGTGACGGCGCCCCGATGCGCCGCTCATGTCCCCACTTCGCCGCCGGCCGAGGCTTTGTTACAGCGCTCACCGGTTTGTGATCGTTGTCGTTAGCGCCTTTGCGACGCTGGAGATCGGCAAAACCGGTCGCGGCAGCCGATCTCCACCCTCGTGGGGGAGATGTCCGGCAGGACAGAGGGGGGCGCCATAGAGCACCAACATAGGCGCGATCGACGGTGGCGCCGCGCGACAGTGTGCAATGATGGTCAGATCGGTCTGAGAAAAGTGAGGGCGGACATCGCCGACAATGGCAAGGTCGGCGGGACAGCGCCCCCCTCTGGCCTGCCGGCCATCTCCCCCACGTGGGGGAGATTGGCAGCTTCACTGCGTCAGCAGCGTCTCGGAGGGCCGCTTGTTGAAGTCGCACTTGCCGGTGACGGTGTAGAAGAAGTCGGCATTGGAGGCTGGTGCCGGCACCGCATTGCCGCCGTCCTCCCAGGCCTGATAGCCCGGAATGCCGCAGGGCACGATGCTGAAGATGTCGACGTTCTGCCCGGTCGCGATCTCCGTCAGGCCGTTCGCGCTCACCCCATTGTAGAGCCGGTTGGAGGTGTTCGGATCGTTCGACATCAGCTTTGTCGGGTTGCCCGATGGCACGTCCATCTGCAGGTAGAGACCGCTCATCTGGCTGACATCGATCACCGCGCCGGAGCCAGTGGACGGATACATCGTATCGACACAGTAATATTTCGTGCCACTCGCATCGGTCTTGACCGACACCCCGTTCGGCGGATTGTTGCCGACGGAGCAGACCTGCTTCTGGACCATCGTGGTGACGTCCTGGCCGCCCGAATTGGTGATGGTGTTGACGGTGGTGGTGCCGTAGCCCTTGGGATCCTTGGTGTTGCCATAGGTATAGTTGATCGTCATCAGCGGTTTGGCCACCGTGGCACCGAATTGCGTGCCGTAGAGCGTCATCGTCTTGTTCCAGTAACCTGACACCCCGGTTACCTTGAAGGTGGTCTGCACCAGCGCCGGCGACTTGCTCACCGCCGACGCGACGGCGACCGGCACAGTGTTGATCCTGGCGATCTGCATGAAAACGGTCGGCATCGAGTAATTTGCCGTGGCCTGCGCGGTGGCGGTGCCGTCAGTGCCGACCACGAAACTGTTCAGCGTCGCGGTGGCCCCCGTCGGTGCACCATTGGCGGCGAAGGAATCCTGCAACACCACCTGGCGCTGCGCCAGCGTCGAGGTCGTCGCCATCGTGGTGATCGACAGGATGCCGGCATCGAGCGCCGACTGCATGTCCGACCTGGTCTGGACCGCCGAGGTGTAGTCGACCGAGAAGCCGATGGCGGCAATAATCGGCATCATGGCGAAGATGAGGATCGGCGTGAACGAGCCGCTCCTCGACCTGACAAACCTGCCTGCTAACCCCCGCATGTCGTGATCCTTACAAACGAATATCTCCACGGGCTAACATGGCAGTCACGAATATTGCTCTAACGCACTTGGTTAAAATTTATCGACTTTCCGCGACATCCCCCGATAAAGCCGACAAGTTCCCGCGCCCCGGCATCGGCACTGCCGCTTGCCCGCCAGCGGTACGGCGCTTGCCCGGTGGCGGTACAGCGCTTGCCGCAGCAACAAGCCCCTGCTAAAGCGCCCGCCATGAGCACGCCCCTCGACCACATCCGAAATTTCTCCATCGTCGCCCATATCGACCATGGCAAATCCACGCTTGCCGACAGGCTGATCCAGCTGACCGGCGGGCTGGAGCTGCGCGACATGAAGGAACAGGTGCTGGACTCGATGGACATAGAGCGCGAGCGCGGCATCACCATCAAGGCGCAGACCGTGCGGCTGAAATACCGCGCCAACAATGGCGAGGACTATATCCTCAACCTGATCGACACGCCCGGCCATGTCGACTTCGCTTATGAAGTGTCGCGCTCGCTCGCCGCCTGCGAGGGCTCGCTGCTGGTGGTCGACGCCTCGCAGGGCGTCGAGGCGCAGACGCTGGCCAATGTCTACCAGGCGATCGACAACAACCACGAGATCGTCGTGGTGCTGAACAAGGTCGACCTGCCGGCCGCCGAGCCCGAGCGCATCCGCGAGCAGGTCGAGGAGGTGATCGGCATCGACGCTTCCAACGCCGTGCTGATCTCGGCCAAGACCGGGCTTGGCATTCCCGATGTGCTGGAAGCGATCGTCCACCAATTGCCGCCGCCGCGCGAGGGCGACGCCACGGCTCCCTTGAAGGCGATGCTGGTCGACAGCTGGTACGACGCCTATCTCGGCGTCATCGTGCTGGTGCGCATCATCGACGGCGTGCTGAAGAAGGGCCAGACCATCCGCATGATGGGCACCGGCGCCAAATACCTGGTCGAGCGCACCGGCGTGTTCACGCCCGCCCGCATCAATGTCGACGAGCTCGGCCCCGGCGAGTTCGGCTTCTTCACCGGCTCGATCAAGGAAGTGGCCGACACCCGCGTCGGCGACACCATCACCGAAGACAAGCGCGCCACCGCCAAAGCGCTGCCCGGCTTCAAGCCGGCGCAGCCGGTGGTGTTCTGCGGCCTGTTCCCGGTCGACGCCGCCGATTTCGAGGATCTGCGCGCCGCGGTCGGCAAACTGCGCCTCAACGACGCTTCCTTCTCCTATGAAATGGAAACGAGTGCGGCGCTCGGCTTCGGCTACCGCTGCGGCTTCCTTGGCCTGTTGCATCTGGAAATCATCCAGGAGCGGCTCGAGCGCGAGTTCAACCTCGACCTGATCGCCACCGCGCCCAGCGTCGTCTACCGGCTGCTGCTGACCGACGGCTCGATGAAGGAACTGCACAACCCGGCCGACATGCCCGACGTGGTCAAAATCTCGGCCATCGAGGAGCCGTGGATCCGCGCCACCATCCTGACGCCCGACGACTATCTCGGCGGCATCCTGAAACTCTGCCAGGACCGGCGCGGCATCCAGGCCGACCTGTCCTATGTCGGCAAGCGCGCCATGCTGACCTACGATCTGCCGCTCAACGAAGTCGTCTTCGATTTCTATGACCGGCTGAAGTCGATCTCGAAAGGCTACGCCTCCTTCGACTATCACCTGACCGACTACAAGGAGGGCGACCTGGTGAAGATGTCGATCCTGGTCAATGAGGAGCCGGTCGACGCGCTGTCGATGCTGGTGCACCGCACGGCGGCGGAAAAGCGCGGAAGGCAGATGTGCGAGAAGCTCAAGGAGCTGATCCCGCACCATCTGTTCAAGATTCCGATCCAGGCCGCCATCGGCGGCAAGGTCATCGCCCGCGAAACCATCTCGGCGCTGCGCAAGGACGTGACCGCCAAATGCTACGGCGGCGACGTCTCGCGCAAGCGCAAGCTGCTGGACAAGCAGAAAGAGGGCAAGAAGCGGATGCGCCAGTTCGGCAAGGTGGATATCCCGCAGGAGGCGTTTATCCAGGCACTGAAGATGGGGGACTGAGAAGCCGGTCGCCTATCTGCTGACAGACCTAGTGAAGCTACGGATGTCTTCAAATCTCCGTAGGCTCGCAGCTATTTCAGGATCAAGTATGATCTCTGTCCCAGAACGGATTGGTGGCGCTCGGCTGTGTCGGCTTCGGGCTGTTCATGACGTGCGGGGCGTTTGACCGCAGCTTTCAGGTGGTGCTGGACGCACACGGCTTTCGTGATCATCGCGCGGACGACACCCAGTTCCCGCAATAACAAATGATGCCAGGGAAGGTTGGTACGAGCCCGCACCAACCCTGAGTTGGTTGATCCTGCAGCGCCGGAGCGGTAGAAAAATCGGGCGGCGGACCTTAATCAGTTCGCCAGTGGCCGGCGCGGGCTCAGGCAGCTGCCCTCACCGGCATTCGCGCCGGCCATTTTGCCCCGCCACTGGATCGCCAGAGGCAGACGGCAACCTCTCGACACTCTGCTTCGCTTTCGCACAGCTCCCTTTGAGAATGCACCGCGTGGGCGTATCCTCCGCACGGCTTGGGGGAGACATAAAAATGCGTTCCAATCTGGACACCGTCGCCGCGATTGGCCTCGCCATCGGCGGCGCTCTTGGCCTTGCCGGCACCTTCGTCGCCAGCGACGCGCTGCGCGAAACGCTGTGGGCGATCGACGGCGTGGCCCTCGTGGTCGCGACGGCGCTGCTGACGATGAAGTATCAGCGGCTGGGCAATGACTGCGTCGCGGCCGGGTTCCTCACATTCCTCGCCGGCGAGAGCCTGCTGCTGGCCGGCAATGCGGCGGGCCTGCAGGCCAGCGTCCCCTCCTATGCCGGCGGCATCTCGCTTTGGGCGGCCGGACTTGTCATGGTCAGCGCAGCGAAGACTTTTGCGATCTGGATGCGGCTGACCGCTGTTATGGCTGCCATGCTGTTTGTCGCCTCAGTGGGCATGATCCTGTGGGGAGTGCCGTTGCTGCCGACCTCGTCGCCGCTGCCCGCCGCCGGTTATCCGTTCCTGGTGCTGACTTTTGTTGGGTGGATATGGACTTTGGTGAGGCCCGGGCGGTGAGCGGGTCGGCGTTCTGCGCCCCTGCCTTCTCCCCTTGTGGGAGAAGGGAAGATCAGCGTTGGCGCCGCCCCTCATCTGGCTGCCGCCATCTTCTCCCCGTATAGGGACGGGGAGAAGGACGCTGTCATTGATGGTTTCGCCAATTGTCAGCGTTGCAAGAAAGACACCGGCTTTGCGGCCGGCCCTTTCTCCTCGTCTCTATACGGGGGGTTGAGGAGTGGTCCGCGTAGCGGACGAAAAGCCAATTGCTTGGCTTTTCGAACGACGAACGCCCGGCAGGGCAATGAGGGGCGGCGCCGGCTTCGGTGATTGTCTCGCCCGAAAGCTCAGCTTTCGATCCACACCTTCTCAAAATGCTGCTCGAGCGCCTGGTGCTGTTCGCAGCCTTCGATGCCTTTGCGGTATGTGCGGTAGACCGAGCGCCAGTAGGGTTGGATGATGATGCCGGACTCTCGCAGATTCTGCTCGATCTTGGCCATGATCTCCTTGCGCGCCTTGGCGTCAGGCATTGCCAGCGCCTTGTCGAGCAGCGTATCGAATTCCGGATTGGCGTAGGCGCTCTCGTTCCAGGCGGCGCCGGATTTGTAGGCCAGCGCCAGCACCTGGACGCCGAGCGGGCGGCCGAGCCATTCGGTGCAGGAGAAGGGGTATTTGCTCCAGTCGTTCCAGAAGGTGGCGGCGGGCAGCACGGTGCGCTTGATCTTGAAACCCGCCTCGCGCATCTGCGCGGCGATGGCGTCGCCGGTGCTCTTTTGCCATTCGACATCGACGGAGATGAGGTCGAATTCGTGATCGGCCTTGCCGGCCTCGGCGAGCAGTTTCTTCGACCCCTCCGCGTCGCGCTTGGCGGGGCCGATATCGGCATATTCGGGGTGCATGGGGCCGACATGATGATTGTCGGCGGGCTTGCCGCGGCCGTCGAGACCGAGCTTCAGCACGGCCGAATTGTCGACTGCGAGCTGGGCGGCGCGGCGCACCCTGGCGTCGTCATAAGGTGCGTTGCCGACATTGAAGCGGGCGACGATGGTGGAGCCGGTGGCGATCTCGGAATTCTTCAGCCCCATCTTGTCGGTCTGCGAGACGGCATCGGAGGCGGTCTCGTGGTCGGTGTCGATCTCGCCGGATTCGAAGGCCGACAGCATGGCGTTGGGGTCGGAGCCGTAGTCGACCCATTTGATGCCGTCGAGCCAGAATTCGCCCTTCCACCAGGGCTTGTCCTTACGCCTCACCTCTGCGCCGGTCTCGGCATTCCAGCTGACCAGCTCGCACGGGCCTGTGGTGACGGAAAGCGCCTTCAGGGGATCACCGTCGCCCTCATAGGAGCGGTGCATGATCAACGCCGGATAGTCGGCCATGCCGGCGATCAGCGAGATGTCGGGTTTTGGCAAATTGAGTTTGATGGTGAAGTCGTCGACCTTCTGGATGCCGCCATCGACCAGCTTCTTGGTGTCGGCATTGACCAGCGCGCCCATGCGCGCGGCGACCGAATTGCCTGCTACCGAGGCATCGCACCAGCGGGTGAGGTTGTGGATGACATCGTCGGCGTTGAAGGCATCGCCGTTCGACCAGGTGATGCCCTTGCGCACATGCAGGGTCAGCGTCCTGGCGTCGTCGCTCGCCTCCCAGCCTTCGAGCAGCCAGGGCTCGAAGGAGAAGTCGGTGTTCCAGCGCACCAGATATTCGTTGCAGTGGCGGGCGACGTTGGACATTTCGACGCCGTCGAAGGTGCGCGGGTCCTTGAAACCCTTGACGTTCATAGCGACGCGCAAGGTGCCGCCGCGCTTGGGTTCGGCGGCACGGGCGGGCGTCGAGGCAAGGCCGCCCAGCGCCAGCGCGCCGGCGGCGCTGACGCCGAGGCCGGCCATCAGCGCGAGATATTCGCGGCGGTTGATGCCGCCCGTCCTGAAATCGTCGGCGACGGGCTTTGCCCGGGGGTGCAGTTTCCGGTCAGTCAGCATGAATTTCATCGTCGTTCCCTCTTGTTGGGCGCCCCGGCCGGTCGACAGGCGCGGGGGGCGGACGCGACCGCCGGGGCGCCATTGCCTGAGAGGCGAATGATAAGGCGGGGTGACGTAGCGGAGTGTTCGGTTTTCCGCAGTGATTGTGCGGTGCTCCGCAGAAGGGACAGCCGATCTCCCCCCCTTGTGGGGGATTGGCGCGTCACGGTCGGCGCTTCAATACGGCCACTCACCCCGGCCCAGCGCAGCGACCGCCGCGATGATCCGCGCAAACGCCTCCGCCGCCGCCGGGACGGTCGTGCGGGCGCGCAGGTAGCTATGCACCAGTCTCGGCTCCTCGTGCCAGAACGCCTTGCCGCCGGCGGCCAGCATGCGATCGCGATAGGTCTCGCCATCCGACGACAGCGGATCGCATTCGGCTGACACGATCACCGTTGGCGGCAGGCCGAAGAAATCGCGGCCGCGCAGCGGCGAGAAGGTCGGATCGTCAGCCGATTGCGCCTTGGTCGAGCGGACGTCGCGGTAGAAGGCGATGTCGTGCACCGACAGCAGCGGCGCGTCGGCGTGCTCGACATAGGAGCCCGCACCTTCGTCGCCGCCGAGTTCGGGATAGATCAGCACCTGGCCGATCGCGGCGCCACGGCCTGTCGCCCGCGCCACCCCTGCTGCGAGGTTGCCGCCGGCGCTTTCGCCGCACAGCACGAGCGGCAGGCCGGTGGCCGCTGCCGCCCATTCGAAGGCGGTCACCGCATCGTCGAAGGCGGCGGTGTGGACATGCTCCGGTGCCAGGCGGTAGTCGACCGACAGCACGTCGAAACCGGTGCCGGCGCAGAGCTCGGCGCAGATGTCGTCATGGCTCTCGAGCCCACCGAGAATGAAGCCGCCGCCATGATAGTAGACCACCATCGCCGCTGCCGCCTTTGCGGCAAGCTGGTAGCGGCGGACCGGGATGTCGCGGCCGGCGGCGGCAATCAGGCCGTCACTGGCCCTGACTCCCGGCGGGCGGCCCTGATGGAAGGCCCGGCACATCCTGTCGTAGACGGCGCGCTGCTTATCGATCGGCAGGCCGATGATCTCGGGCGGATACCAGGCGTTGACCGCGTCGATATAGGCCCACAAAGCCGGGTCGAGCCGCGTTTCGTATTTGCCGCGGCTGATACTTGGTCCGGCCGTCATAGCTCGGCGTAAAGCTCCGCCGCGTTTTCAAAGGTGAAGCGCAGCGGCACCGAGCCTTCGACCTGCCAGGCGGTGACGCTCTCACCCGCCAGCAGCCGGCAGGCGCCTTCGGTGTCGGTGATGGCGCCGCCATAGAGCCGGTTGGCGAGGTTGAGGATGCCGGTCTGGTGCATGGCGGCACTGCCGCTGCCGCAGGCATCCTTGACCAAAAGCACGCGAAAGCCCTTGGCGACGGCGTCCTTCACGGAGGCGTCGATGCAGGCTTCGGTCCAGACGCCGGCAATAACCAGCCATTCGATGCCGACCGACTTGAGGTCGCGGGCCGCCGGCCCGGTCCGGAAGGCGCTGGCCTCGGCCTTGACCAGCAAGGCTTCGCCCTTGACGGGCGCGACCTCACGGCAGATTTCGGTCAGCGGGTCGCTCTTGTCGGAAAAGGCCGACTTGCCGTCGGCACCGAGCGGATGAAACGGCCGGTCCTGCTTGTCGAGGTCGACGATGTAGGCCCAGTGGTAGAGCGGCACATGGTTTTGCCGCGCCGCCGCCTGCAGGCGCTGGACGTTGGCGAGGATGCCGCCAAAACCCTCGACCAGATAGCGGGGGTCCTGCCGGTGCTCTTCCTGCAGGTCGATGAACACCGCGGCCACCGTGCCGCGCTTGAGGGCGATGGGGGTTTTCATGCGGATGTGCCTGCAAGAGGCGATGCCGTCGCCTTCAGCGGGCTATCGCCATTGGGGATTTGCCGAAGCGTCCCAGACTTCGTCATCCACGGGCGGAGCGGGAGCGAAGCGGACGCGCAGACCCGAGGATCCATGCCGTGACGTTGATCGACGGGCGCAGCAGTGCAGATCAGCACCGTGGCAGCGCTCGGCAGTCGCGGCATGGCGGTGCCTTCGTCATCCACGGGCGGAGAGGGAGCAAAGCGGACGCGCAGACCCGAGGATCCATGCCGTGAAATCGACCGAGGAATGCAGCGGAGCTGAATTTGGACCGTTGCGGCGCGCTTAGGTCGCGGCTTGGATCCTAGGGTCTGCGCCGCGTCGCTGCGCTCCTTGCTCCGCCCTAGGATGACGAGGGATGTCAAACCTGCTTCTCCAGAAACTCGTCCTCATACGGAAAACGCGACAGGAGTTCGGTACCGGTTTCGGTGATCAGGATCTCGTCCTCCAGCTTGACGCCCTCGCGACCGCCCTTCTCACCGATATAGCTTTCGACGCTGACCACCATGCCTGGCACGATATGGCCGTCGCGGCCATAGGTCTCGTAGTCCATGGCGTGGGCGATGAACGGCGTTTCGCCATGCATGCCGACGCCGTGCATGACCGAGGTGTAGCGCTGGTCGACGAAACGGTCGGGGATCTTCCAGGCCTTTTCGGCGATCTCGCGGAAGGCCATGCCGGGCTTGACGATTCCGATGTTGTGCTGAACCTGGTCGTGCGCCATGCGGTAGAGCGATTTCTGGTAGGGTGTCGGCTTGCCCGGCCCGCAGCGGAAGGTGCGGGAGAAATCCGAATAATAGCCGTAGCAGCCGATGGTGTCGGTATCGAGCGCCAACAATTCGCCGGGCCGGATCTTGCGGCCGCTAGCCTCGTTGAACCAAGGGTTGGTGCGCTGGCCGGAGGTGAGCAGCCGGGTCTCGATGAACTCGCCGCCCTGGCGGATGACCTCGCCATACATGATGGCGAACAGGTCGTTTTCCGACACGCCGGGCTTGATCGCCTCGCGCACCGCATAGACGGCGGCCTCGGCGCCGGCCATCGACACTTGCAGGCATTTCACTTCCTCGGGCGTCTTGACCGCGCGCACGGCGAGGATCTCGCCCTGGCAATCCCTGACCTCACAGCCGCGCTTTTCCAGGGCGAGGGCCTGCAGATGGCTGCAGCGGTCGAGGCCGAGCTTCATCGACCCGCCGCCATGCTGCTTCAAAAGCTCGGCGATCTCGTCGGCGAAGGGGCCGGCAGTCTCGTCGTCGCGGCCTGACACCGACGACCAGACTAGCTTGGAAGGACGCGCCTCGTCGATCGTGTCGAGCACCATCGAGACATGGTAGCTCTGCGGGTATTCGAACAGCACGATCGGCCCGACGGTGGGGATGAAGAAATAGCGGGTCGAGTTGCGCAGGAAATAGCCGAACATGTTGCGCGAGCCGGTGGCGTAGCGCTGGTTGTACGGGTCGAACAGCACCACGCCGCCATAGCCGGCCTCGCGCATCCAGCCGCGCAGCTTTGCCAGCCGGCCTTTTCGCAAAGCATCCGCATCGATGAAGGACGGCTCGGTGTCGGACAGCCACATGCCGCCGGCCGGATCGGCCGCCGCCGGGTGGCGCATGCGATCCTTGAAGTCGACGTCCTCGGTGCTGTCGGGGTCGAAAACGACGATGCTCATGGGTGTGCGGCCTTGGCTGGTTGCGAGGTCTGAGCATGGCGCATGAGGGGCGGGGAAATTGTGCGGGAAACCGCAGGGGTTATGCGGGATGCCGCTGGCAGTTAGTGCGGGGCGCTGGAGGGTGGGACGGAACTCGACCTCGCGCCTAGTACGTCCGCCACCCTAATGCCGTCTCGCCAGCTTCGGCGGATGCCCATGCTCCTCGCGAAAAGCCCGGGCAAAGCTCGACATCGAGGCGAAGCCGCAGGCCAGCGCCACGTCGCGCACGGCGAGCGTCGAATGTGCCAGAAGATCGGCAGCACGCTTCAGCCGCAGGCGCCGATAGTAGCCATTGGGCGAGATGGCGAGTTCGGAGCGGAAGGAGCGTTCGAGCTTGTCGGACGACACGCCGAGCCTGGCGGTGAGCTCGGCCATGCCAAGCCGCTCCTCGACCGCGTCCTCCATGATGGCGATGGCCGACAGCACCAGCTCGTTCTGGACGCCGGTGCGCAGGCGCAGCGGCATCATCTTGCGGTCTATGCTGGAGCGCAGCTGGCTGTGCACGAACCATTCGGCGACGCCGGCGGCAAGCTCGGCGCCATAGTCGCGGGTGATGATCTCAAGCATCATGTCGAGGCTGCCGACGCCGCCGGCCGAAGTGAAGCGCTTGCGGTCGATGACATAGAGGTCGCGCCTGAGCTCGATGTTGGGGAACGCCTCGGTGAAGGCGGCCTGGCTGGTCCAGTGCAAGGTGCAGGCATGGCCGTCGAGCAGGCCCGCGCGCGCCAGAAAGAACGCGGCATCCGCCACCGCGCCGATATGGGCGCCGTTGCGCAGGCTTTTGCGGATCCAGCTGGCGGCATCCTCGGCGACGAGGTGGTCGGCATCACCGCCCGAGCAGACGACGATCCGGTCGACCTTCGGCGCATCCCCGGCATAAAAGCCCGGCTGGATGACGACGCCGTTCGAGGCCTCGACCGGCCCCGGGGTCGCCCCGACGATGATCCAGCGATAGCACTGCCGCTTGGCCAGCACATTGGCAGCGCGCAGTGGCTCGATGACCGAGCTGAACGCCATCATCGGAAAGCCGGGAAACACCAGCACGGCAAAGGTGAGGGGCGTTTCGGCGGGTTTTTGAGGGGCGTGCGCTGCCATGGGGCGCTACAATTCGGGCAGATGGGGTTCGGGGTCAACGGCAATTGGCCAACGATGCTTGAAGCGCAGTCTACTGTTGACCGCCCGGACGGTGCACAAGTTTGTGCGATGTCGGCGGGACAGCACCCCCCTCTGTCCTGCCGGCCATCTCCCCCGCAAGGAGGGAGATTGGCAGCTCAAACGCTGGCTCACGCTTTCAAGTTTGGCAATTGGCGAAGGCCGATGTGACGTCTGATCTCCCCCCTTGCGGGGGAGATGTCCGGCAGGACAGAGGGGGTGGGAAGGATCGCTACAGAACGCGTTCTATCCTTCTCAGCTACATTTCCTGCCGTGAATCAGCCGAAGAGCTCTCAGCCCCCCAGCGCCTGGTCCAGATCCGCGATCAGATCATCGCCATCCTCGATGCCGGCCGACAGCCGCACCAGCGAATCCGAAATGCCGATCTCCGTCCGCTTCTCCGCCGGGATCGAGCCATGCGTCATCAGCGCGGGATGTTCTATCAGGCTCTCCACTCCGCCGAGGCTTTCGGCCAGCGTGAAGAGTTGCGTGCGCTCGAGGAAGCGTTTCGTGCCGGCGAGGTCGCGGTCGAGCACGACTGATATCATGCCGCCGAAGGCATGCATCTGCTGGACGGCGATGGCGTGCTGCGGATGGCTGGCGAGGCCGGGATAGATGACCCGGCGCACGTCCTTGCGGGCCTCCAGCCACTGCGCGATCTTGAGGCCGTTGGCGGAATGGCGCTCCATCCTGAGCGCTAATGTCTTCAGGCCGCGCAGCGCCAGAAAACTGTCGAAGGGACCCGAGATGGCGCCGATGGCGTTCTGCAGGAATTTCAGCTGCGCGGCGAGGTCCTTGTTGTCGCCAACCACGGCGACGCCGCCGACCATGTCGGAATGACCGTTGAGATATTTTGTCGTCGAGTGGACGACGATGTCGATGCCGAGCTCCAGCGGCCGCTGAATGTAGGGGCTGCAGAACGTGTTGTCGGCGACGGTGAGAACCCCCTTGCGTTTGGCAAGGGCGGCGACGCCTTCGAGGTCGACGATGCGCAGCAGCGGGTTGGTCGGCGTCTCGACCCAGAGCAGTTTCGTTTCGGGGCGRATCGCCGCTTCGACGGCGGCGAGGTCGGTGAAGTCGACGAAGCTTACCTTGAGATCGGCCGAGCGCTTGCGTACCCGTTCCATCAGCCGGAAGGAGCCGCCATAGATGTCGTCGGTGGCAACGATAAGGGCGCCGCTGTCGAGCAGCTCGAGCACGGTGGCGATCGACGCCAGGCCCGAGGCGAAGGCAAAAGCTGCCGACCCGCTTTCGAGGTCGGCCACGGCACGTTCGAAGGCGAAGCGCGTCGGGTTCTGGCTGCGGGCATATTCGAAACCCTTGTGCACGCCGGGCGACTGCTGGCCATAGGTCGAGGTGGCGTAGATCGGCACCATCACCGCGCCGGTCAGCGGGTCGTGGCTCTGGCCGCCATGGATGGTGCGCGTCGAGAAGGCCAGGCGATTTTTGCCCGATGGTGGTGGTGTGTGGCTGGTCATCGTGCGCGCCTCAAATGGTTGATCAGGTCGATGCGGGTAATCAGGCCGACGAACTCGTCGCCGTCGAAGATGATGGCGACCTCGTTGCGGTCAAACACCGGCAGCAACGCGTCGAGCGTCTGGCTGGCCTGCAGCGTGTGCAGGCTGGAGGTCATCGCCGTGCGCACCGGGCCGTTGAAGCGCTCCCAGCGGCCGTCATAGGGGCCGTCGACATGGGCGAGGATGTCGCTCTCGTCGACGATGCCGATGAGCTTGCCATCGTCTAGCACCGGCAGCTGCGAGACATCCGAGCGGCGCATGCGGCCATAGGCATTGAGCAGGCTTTCGTCCGGGCCGACATAGACGGTGTCGCCGGTACGGTGCGTGCGCATGACCAGGTCGCGCAGATCGCCATGCTGCTCGTGCTCGGCCAGGCCCTGTTCGGCCAGCCAGAAATCGTCGAAGACCTTCGACAGATATTTGTTGCCGCTGTCGCAGACGAAGGTGACGACGCGCTTGGCGACCGTCTGCTCGCGGCAATAGCGCAGGGCGGCTGACAACAGCGTGCCCGACGACGAGCCAGCGAGAATGCCTTCCTTCGACAAGAGGTCGCGGACGGCCAGCATGCTCTGCTTGTCAGGGATGGCGTAAGCCTTTTTCACCAGCGACAGGTCGGCATTGGGCGGCACGAAATCCTCGCCGATGCCTTCCACCGTCCAGCTGCCGGCCTCTTCCATCTTGCCGGTCTTGATCAGCGGCGCCAGCACCGAGCCGACCGGATCGGCGAGCACCATTTCGGTCTTCGGCGACACTTTGGCGAAGTAGCGGCCAAGCCCGGTCAGCGTGCCGCCGGAGCCGACGCCGACGACCACCGCATCGACATCGCCGCCGAGCTGCGAGAAGATTTCCGGACCGGTGGTCGTTTCATGCGCCAGCGGGTTGGCCGGGTTGGCGAACTGGTTGGCATAGAAGGCGCCAGGCACTTCGGCGGCGATCTTCTCCGCCATGTCCTGGTAGTATTCGGGGTGACCCTTGCCGACATCGGAGCGGGTCATGCGCACTTCGGCGCCGAGCGCGCGCAGGTGCTGGATCTTTTCGCGCGACATCTTGTCGGGCACGACCAGCACGATGCGGTAACCCTTTGGGATGCCGACCTGGGCGAGACCGAGGCCGGTATTGCCGGCGGTTGCCTCAACGATGGTGCCGCCTGGCCTGAGCTTGCCCTGCCTTTCGGCGGCGGCGATCATCGACAGTGCGATGCGGTCCTTGATAGAGCCGCCGGGGTTCTGGCTTTCAAGCTTGATGAACAGGCGGCACTTGCCGGTGTCGAACTTGGTCAGCTCGACCACCGGCGTCTGGCCGATCAGGTCGAGAACCGACGCATAGGGCGGACGCAGGCGGGATGTTGCGCTTTCGGGGGGCGCACTGCCAGCCGCGGCGATCTTCTGCTCGCTCATATCGATGCTCCATGATCAAGCGACCGCCTCGGGGCAGAGCGGCAGCGTATCCTCTTTTCCAGCCCTTTGCAGTCGGAAAGAAGATAGATCGTGCCAATCAACCGGCCAGATGGAGAATGTCATTCCACAATCTGGCGGCGCCGCCCTGACAGACTGATGTCCTCGGCTCGGCCACCGATCGTTTCGACGCACCAACTCGTTCGTTGCGAGCCGCAATTTCCGCATGCTAGCCGGGAGGCATGAGGCGCCCTGATGCGGTCGCGCTGATGGCGTCGGGGGCCAAACGCAGGGAAACCTTCGATGAAGATCATTGCCTATGACAATTTCAAACCCGGCGTCACCATCGACGATCTGAAACCCTATCTGCGCGACGAGGTCTCGAACGTCTGGCGTCTTTGGAAGGCGGGGATCGTGCGCGAGAACTACGCACGAGCCGATGTCGGCGGTGTGATCATCGTCTTCGAGCTCGACAGCGTCGAGGCGGCAAGGCGCTACACAGACGATTTTCCGCTGTCGAAGGCCGGACTGCTGGAATGGCATTTTCTCGCCTTCGACGCCGCACCATTGCCGCTCGAATATCTGTTTGATCCCAGCGTCGACATCGCCCAACCCTGGGACCGGACGGTCGCATGATCCGGTCGAGCGAAGGGATCGAGATGCCAAACAGCCTGGCGGATTGGTGCGATCCGCGCCGCATGGCGCTGGTGATCTACGACATGCAGGTCGGCATCTGTCGCCAGATCACTGGGGCGGCAGCGATCGCCGAACGCACCGGCATGGCGCTCGAAGCGGCGCGCTCGGCGGGCATGCGGGTGGCGTTCACGCGCCATCTGTCCCTGCCGCGCAAATGGATGGGCGCAACCCAGCTGCGCACCGCCATGGCCTGGCAGCGGCGCGACAGTCCCGACACGGTCGAGCCGTGGTTCCCGCGCGATGCCGAGGCCACGGAAATCATCCCCGAACTGGCGCCACGCGCCGACGAGGCCGTGTTCGACAAGCTGACCATGTCGGCCTTCGATTCCACCGCGCTCAGCTTCGCCTTGCACGATTGCGGGGTGGGTGCCGTCGCGCTCGCCGGGGTGGCGATGGAAATCGGCATCGAGCCGACGGTTCGGCAGGCGACCGACAATGGTTTCGTGGCGGTGGTGATCGAGGACGCCTGCGGCTTCGGCAACCGGGAAGCGCGCGACCGCTCGATGGCGACGCTGGGCTTTCTTGGCGAAGCCATCATTACCGATGTCGCGGGTTTTTGCGGCGCGCTCGCCGCTGGGAGATAGGCGCCTTGTTAGGCCTCGATCTCGGTGCGGAAGCGCACGCCGACAGCGCGTCCGTGCACGTCTCCCCAGTCATAGAGCGCCTGCAAGGTGGCTGCCAGATCGCGGCCGCGGTCGGTCAAGGTGTAGCGCCCCTTGCCATCGGGCGACGCCTCCAGCACGACAAAGCCGATGTCGACGAGATCGGCCAGCCGCTGCGTCAACATCTTGTCGGACAGCGACGGGATCGTACGCCGCAGTTCGGAATAGCGCAGCGGCTGTTGCTTGATCCGCGCCAGGATCACCGTCTTCCATTTGCCGCCGAGCGCATCGAGCGCGAACTCGACCGGGCAGCCGTAAAGCCTACCGCGTTGGGTCATGCACGCATGGTAGGCAAGGCCCGGCAGCGACGGAAGCAGAATTTGCCAGGCCATCTGGCCAGCTAGGCAGCGCAGGGCCGCGTCCGTATCAGTCGGCAGCAGGCCTTCAAAGGGAGAGCGGCGATGAGCGTGCGGGACGCCAATCCGGTCGATGCGAAGAACCCGAAGCGCGTGGCGATCGTCATCGCCAACCCGGCACTCTCGACCACGACCGGGTGGCCGGTCGGCTTCTGGTGGAGCGAGCTTACCCACCCGTGGTTCGCTTTCACCGAACGCGGTTATGCGGTGGAGATCTTTTCGCCCAATGGCGGCAAATGCGAGGCCGATGCGCTGAGCGACCCGCGCGATCCATCGGGCTATTCGCAGACCGACCTCATCTCGCTCGGCTTCATATCGAGCCCGAAACTCAGCGCCCTGGTCGACAACACATGGCCTGTGGCGGAGATCGAGGTCGAAAGCTTCGACGCGATTGTCGTCGCCGGCGGCCAGGCGCCGATGTTCACCTATGAGCACGCGACAGGCCTGCAACGGACGTTCGTCGCCTTCCATGAAGCCGGCAAGGTTGCCGCCGCTTTGTGCCACGGGACCGCGCTGCTGCGCTATGCCCGGCGCGCGGACGGATCGTTGCTCGTGGCCGGCAAGACGGTGACGGGCTTCGCCAATGCCGAGGAGGATTTTGCCGACAAGGCAACCTGGGAGATGGGCGCGCTCGAGCGCGGAAAGCATCTGATGCCGTGGCGCATCGAGGATGAGCTGAAGGCAATCGGCGCCAACTATATCCAGGCCGGACTGTGGCGGCCTTTTGCCGTGCGAGACGGCAATCTGATCACCGGCCAGCAGAATTTTTCAGGCGCCGAGACCGCACGCGCCGTTTGCGAGGCGCTGGGCGGCTAGGCTCCTAGCCCAGCAATCGCTTGCTCAGCCTGGCGCATTGAACGCGGATGTCGGGGATGGCGTCGATCTCGAAGAAGGTGCCGCGCGTCAGCGGGCCGACGGCCAGGATCTTGGCGGACACGCCGCCGTCGCCGGCGATGATCTCGCAATTGGCTGACACGTCGAGGCCGATGCGCAGCGGGTCCGGCCGCGCCAGGCCGCGGTCGACCAGCGAGCGCACGACGCTGTTCGACGAGGTCGAGATGTCCCTGACGATGCCCGAGCAATCATAGATGCGGGTGACCTCGAAGGTTTCGAGTCGCTGCGTGTGGCGCGACTGGATTTGAACCTTGAAGCCGCCGTTCCGGGCGATGTCGACGACGCGCCCGGCGACCAGGCGGATGCGGCCGGATTGCACGGCGTCGGTGACGCGGGCATAGACTTCGGGCGCCATGCGATGGCGGTGGATGTCCCACCAGGCCTTGGTGTGTTCGACGAAGCGGCGCTTGGCGGATGCGGGCCAGTTCTGCCAGATCTTCTGGTTGAACGGCCGCAAGCCGTCGACGACGTCGCGCCAGTCGATGCCGGCCTTCTGGTTTTCCTTGATCAGGTCGCGGAACCAGCCGACGAAATAGGACAGCTGGGTGCCGAGCGGGATGTCGGCGACGTCGAGCTTGATCGGATTGCCCTTGCGATGCGGCGATGGCAGCAGGCCGCGCCGCGACACCGCGACGATGTCGCCACGATGGCCGCGCTGCTCCAGCGACAGGAAGGCATCGACCATGCTGAGGCCGGTGCCCAGCACCATGACTCGGCTGTCGGGGGCAAGTGCCGTGTCGGCTTCGGAGCCCATCCTGATCGCATGCCCCTGCGCCGGCTCCTCGTCATGGCCGGTCGCCAGCACGACGAGATGGGCGACGACGCTGGTGCCGTTGGCGAGCGCAACCTCGACGCCGGACGTGGTCGGCGTGATCGAGAGGCTCTCCTCGCGGATCAGGCGCAACCGGCCGGTTTCGCGTTCGCGCGTTTCCAGCTCGTCGAGCAGTTCCTTGAGGTAACGGGCATAGAGGCTGCGCGGCGCGTAGACCGGCGCCTGGTCCGATGTCGCCAGGCCGCGCTCCAGCAGCCAGCGCCAGAAATTGCCGGGATCGTCGGCATAGGCGCTCATGCCGGCGGCACTGACATTCAGCACATGCGCCGACAGCAGCGTGGAATAGGCTATGCCCTGGCCGAAATGCGGGCGCCTTTCGATCAGCGTGACGCGCAGATCGGGATTGGGCGATTTCAAGAGATGCGCGGCCATCACGACGCCGCTGGCGCCGCCGCCGACAATGATGATCGAGTTGGCGCGCCCGGTCATGCGCCCGGCCTCGTGCGAAGTGCGCGCGTCAGGCCTGGACCTTCACCACCACCGGCAGGTCGTCGACAGCCATGTCGCGCATTTCGGCGAGGCTGCGCTGGTCGAGCACCTCGGCGATCGCCTGCCGGACCTCGAGCATCAGGTGTCGGACTTGGCATGTCGCCTCGTTGCAATCTTCACAGCGCTGGTACTGGGTGCGGCTGGCGCAAGGAATCGGCGCCAGCGGGCCGTCGAGCACGCGCACGACGTGGCCGACCTTGATCTCGTCGGCAGGCCGCGCCAGGCGATAGCCGCCCTCCTTGCCCTTGCGGCTCTGGACGAAACCGGCATTGCGCAGCTCGCCGAGGATGGCGTCGAGAAATTTCTTCGGGATGTTGTTGCCGGTGGCGATGTCGTTGACGAAAGCGAGCTGTCCGACCGGCAGTCGCGAGAGGTGTACGAGCGCCTTGAGGCCGTACTTGCCCTTTTTCGTGAGCATGAAATCAAAATTTCTCTGTCATGCGACGGCACGAAACCATCGGTTGCCAAACGCCCGACGTGCGACCCCGCCGCGTCCAGGCTGCCATGACACATAAATTCTAGCGACATGATGTACAAGCCAACAGCTGTTGATTTTGCTTCGTTTTCAGGCGCTGTGGCCATTTTGGCAGGCTTTTGTGCCCGCAGGGACACAGCCGCACGGCTTTGACAGCCAAAGTGCGTTGTCAGCGATCATCGCGATACGGTGGCCGCTCATCGTCGCCTCCAGTTCCCAATGTCGATAAGATTACTATACTTACCCTCGAAGACGCGGAACCAGCTTCTAAATCCATGGCTGTTTGAGGCATGGATTTGCCTGGGGAGGGCCGTGGCGGGAATTCTCGTTCGTCGCCGGTAGCGTCCCTGCTGGTCGCAGTGAAGGGCACCTCACCTTTTAGAACGGTTTGCCCACACCAGTCCGACCAGGCCGACCAGCATGGTGACGATGCCGGTATAGAGCCATTGCGACTGGCCGGTCATGAAGCTGCCGCCGACCACGCCGATGCCCTGCAGCGACCACAGCGCTCCGATGGCAAGCACGATCAACGCCAGCAGATTTTTGGTCAGTCTCATTGACGGATCTCCCTTTCGAAGTCGATCGGTTGCGGCGTGGTGGGCGCGATGAAAGAGCCAAAGGAAATGGCCCGAACGCTTCGGCCTCTACTTGGATATTGTCGGTCGATCTTGTCAAACAAGTCGCTGTAGTCGGCACGAAGATCATCGCCAATTGATCATTTGCCTATCGAAAATCCCTAACAGACTGTTACCCGGCGACTCCAAACGTGTGCCACTGCCATGGAACCGCCAGATGATTGCCGCATTTCACGCCTTATTCGACACCTAACGGCTGGGGACTGTCAAAAACGGAGCCATCCCCCAGATATGAATACGACAAAACAGACCGCGCTTGTCGCGGTAACGCTGGTTGCTGGCCTGATGGCCGGCGCATCTTCGGCAGCCGCCACCGGCCAGTGCGGTCGTGCCTCCTGGTACGCCCTGCACTCCAAAACCGCGTCGGGCGAGCGCATGAACCCGTCGGCGATGACCGCAGCCCATCGTACCTTGCCTTTCGGCACCAAGGTCCGGGTGACCAACCAGAACAACGGCCGCAGCGTCATCGTGCGCATCAACGATCGCGGGCCGTTCATCAGGGGTCGCGTGCTCGACCTGTCGAAGGGTGCCGCCGGCCAGCTCGGCTTCATCGGTTCCGGCCATACCGCCGTCTGCATGGCGCGCGTCTGATATTGCCATTGCCCGGACCATGATCTCTGGACAAAACGGTTTTCCGTTTGTCCGAGAAAACCGCAATCCACTTTTCGGGAATCATGGTCGGGTGTCCGGCGCAGGGCCAGACACATTTCTTACACACTTCGCGCCGCACAGTGAGCCGGCTGCGCCGTTCAGGCCGGATTTTCAAGGCTTTGGACGAAAGAAGCGTTAGTCACGCCACATGACGTATTGCATCGCAGCAATTAGTTGTTAACTTCCCCGCGAGACATTCAAGGCATGACGCTGCTCGTCGTCCCTTCAGTCGCAGGCAGCAGCGGGGTTCTCGATGTTCTACCAGCTCTATGAAATGAACCACGCCGCCATGCAGCCCGCGCGTCTCTATGCCGACGCGGTGCGAATGTTCTACACCAATCCGCTCAATCCGTTTTCGCATACATCATGGGGCCGCTCGGTCGCCGCGACCGCCGAACTGTTCGAGCGCACCACGCGCCGCTACGGCAAGCCGACATTCGGCCTCGACAAGACGGTGGTCGACTGGAAGAGCGTCGAGGTCACCGAGAAGACCGTGTGGTCGCGGCCGTTCTGCAATCTCCTCCGCTTCGAACGCGCCGTGCCCGCCGGGCGCCGGGCGGATCCGAAGCTGTTGATCGTGACGCCGATGTCGGGCCACTATGCGACGCTGCTGCGCGGCACGGTCGAAGCGATGCTGCCCTATGCCGACGTGCACATCACCGACTGGGTCGACGCCCGTATGGTGCCGCTCGCCGACGGCAGTTTCGATCTCGACGACTACATCGACTACATCATCGACATGCTGCACGCGCTCGGCCCCGACACCCATGTGATGGCGGTGTGCCAGCCTTCCGTGCCGGTGCTTGCGGCCGTGGCGCTGATGGAGACGCGCGGCGACCCTTTCGTGCCCTCGACCATGACCTTGATGGGCGGGCCGATCGACACCCGTTGCAACCCGACCGCGGTCAATCTCCTGGCCGAGGAAAAGGGCATCGACTGGTTCCGCGAGAATGTCGTGATGCGGGCGCCGTGGCCGGTGCCGGGCTTCGGCCGCGAGGTCTATCCGGGCTTCCTGCAGCTGTCAGGCTTCATGAGCATGAATCTCGACCGCCACATCATCGCCCACAAGGACTTCTTCATGCACCTGGTGAAGCATGATGGCGACAATGCCGAGAAGCACCGCGATTTCTACGACGAGTATCTGGCTGTGATGGACCTGACGGCGGAGTTCTACCTTCAGACCGTCGACACCGTCTTCGTGCGCCATGCCTTGCCCAAGGGCGAGATGACGCATCGCGGCACCCGGATCGATCCGTTCGATATCCGCAACGTCGCGCTGTTCACGGTCGAAGGCGAGAACGACGACATTTCCGGCCTGGGCCAGACCAAGGCGGCGCACGATCTGTGCCCCAACATCCCTGCCGACAAGAAGGCGCACTACATGCAGCCGGCGGTCGGCCATTACGGCGTGTTCAACGGCTCGCGCTTCCGCTCCGAAATCGTGCCGCGCATCGTCGACTTCATCACCAGCTATGGTCGCCAGAACCGCGTTGCGGTGAAGCCGAAGCTGGTCCGCGTCGCCAAAAGATAGGTTCCCGCAGCGAAAATCCGGGCCAATTGGCCGGCAGAGTTGGCCAGATGGCCAGTGCTGTGCAGCCGATTCTGTTGCACAAGTGCCGCTGTCCTGCCCCTCGGGTAACCATGCTATCAATCCGACCGTCGTCGTAATTGACACGGACTGTAAATCCCCTTTAACCTTTCGTTAATAACTAAGGGTGGACGGGGACAATGATATCCTCATCGATGGCGCGAAGGCTGCGCGTGTACGTAGCGGCCGGGCTGGCAGCAACGGGAGGCTGGGCGGCACCGGCTTTGGCGGCTGGAGCAATGGCGACCGGGGGCCTCACCTCGCAGCCGATCGGCCACTATGATTTCTGCAAGCTCCATCCGGGCGAATGCTCGATCCGCCCCAGCAATCTGGCGCCAGCCGCGATGACCGACAGTCTTATGCGCAAGTTGACCAACGTCACCGCCAGGGTCAATGCCGCCGTCAAGCCGATGAGCGACATGGAAATCTACGGCAAGGACGAGGTCTGGGCCTATCCCGACAAGGGCGTAGGCGATTGCGAGGACTATGTGCTGGAAAAGCGGCGCCAGCTTTCGCGCATGGGCATCTCGCTTGCCGACCTTCTGATCACCGTCGTGCGCAAGCCCGACGGTGAGGGCCATGCGGTGCTGACGGTGCGCACCGACAAGGGCGACTATGTGCTCGACAATCTGAACGACAAGGTCAAGTCGTGGGACCTGACCGGCTACCGCTTCCTCAAGCGGCAGGCGATCGACAACACCGGCCGCTGGGTCTCGATCCGCGGCGGCCAGCAGGTGTTGGTCGGCTCGGTTCAGTAGAACACGCGTCTTCAGCTCCCTTCGGCAGATACCGGAACTCGGCGCCGCCCCTCATTGTCCTGCCGGACATTTCTCCCCGTGTAGTGACGGGGAGAAAGGCCATGTAATCAATATTTTCGCCAATTGTCGTCGTCGCGAGACGGGCGCCAACGTCGCAGCGATCACCCTTCTCCCCGTCGCTATACGGCGAGAAGGTGCCAGCAGGCGGATGAGGGGCAGCGCGGCGTTGCAGGCCCTGCACTTCACGCTTCCAACAATTCCGCATTCTCCATGAACCATTCCCTCCCGGCCAACGACACATGGCCGTGGATAGAAACCAACCATGGAGACTCCGATGACTGCACTTTTGCGAAATACCCTTCTCGCCGCCGTCGCGGTATCGGCGCTGGCCGGATCCGCTTTGGCAGATCAGACCATTCCAGGCTGCGCCAAGACATCGACCAATGACCTGTGGGGCGGGCGCTGTTGCAGCAATGGCGACTCGAACTGTCTGGGCGGTGGAAACGGTGGTCGAGGCCACAATGACAATGGCCGCCGGGGAGATAAGGGCGGCGCGGCCGGCAAGAAATGATCTCGACGCAGCGGACCGCCGGCGGGCAGCTCTTCAGGCAGAAGCGGACGCGCGTGTAAAACTCGCGGCTCCGGCCTCGCTACGGTTGCCGGCCCAGTGCCGCGCGGATCGAGGCGGTAATGCGGCGCAGTTCCGCTTCGTCGAGTTTCTCGATGTTCTCGGCCAAGAGATTGGCAAGCTCGGTGGCGGCGGGACTGAGGCCTGACGTGTCGAGCTTCACGCGCGGATGCGAGGCTTCGGCCAGCCGGGCCAGTTCCTCGGCATCGTCCCAGATGACGTTGAAATAGCCGATGATCTTCTGGATCAGCGTCCAGGTCGGCGCGCCGCGCCTGCCATGCTCCAGCGCCGACAGATAGGCGGCGCTGACGCCGATCGCGGCCGCCATATCTTTCTGGCTGACACCGCGCTCGCTTCGGAGCGCCCGCAGCTTCTCGCCGAACGGCGTCATGCCCGCGTCTTCATGCGCGGTGCCGCCGCAGCCGGATATAGAGCGCGCCGGAGCCGCCATGATTGCGGGCGGCATGGTCGTGGCTGGAGACCAGCGGCCGGAAGGCGGGCGTCGACAGCCAGGCGGGCACGGCGCGCCGCAGCACCCCGTCGCCGCCGGAGGACGAACCCTTGCCTGTGATGACCAGCACGTAGCGAATGCCGCCGGCATGCGCCCGGTGCAGGAACGAGAACAGCAGCGAATAGGCCTCGTCCTGGGTCAGGCCGTGCAGATCGACGCGGCCTTCGATCGGCAGCCGTCCCTTCGACAGCTTGTCCAGCGTCGGTTCGTCGAGTGCGTGCGCGACATGCTGCGTCTTCGGCTTTGCCGCGCCTGCCTGGTTGGCAACGGGCTGGGCCGCTTGCGTCTGCATCGGCTTGGCCTCGGCCGGGATATCGGGGATGTCGATGGCCATCCTGCCCTTGAGCGGTTTGGCCGTGCGCGCCACCAGGTTCCACAGCACCCGGTCGTCCTCGCTGAGCTCGGCTTCGCTCGGTCTGGCTCGCCGCCGGGTCATCGATTCGCACCCGGAACGAGAGCACGCGGGATCAGCGCATGAAAATCGGCCGCGTTGCGCACCACGCCAGCGATCTCGCCTGCCGCATCGCCCGAGCCGGCGAACAGGTCGCCGCGCGCCGGCCCGGTCATGGCGGAGCCGGTGTCCTGCGCGATCATCAGGCGCCGGAACGGTTTTGCGTCGAAAGCTGTCAGCGACGGCGCATCGATGTGGAACGGCGTGCCGAATGTGTGCAGCAGGCGGTCGACGGCGATGGAGCGGCCCGGCGTCAGCGGCACCTTGGCGGCGGCGATCGGGCCAAGGGCGGCGTCCTCGACATCGGCCTCTCGGAAGAAGATGTAGGAGCGGTTTTGCCAAAGGATCTCGTCGACGCGGTCCGGGTGCGCCTTGAACCAGGCGCGGATCGACTGCATCGTCACCTTTTCCAGCGGGATCTCGCCAATTTCGCTGAGGATTTTACCGGGCCCGGTGAAGCGTTGGCCGGATTTGGCGGCGTAGGTGACGCGGCGGAGCCTGCCGTCGGTCATGTTCAGTCTGGCCGCGCCCTGCACATGGATGAAGAAGGCATCGACCTTGTCGGCCAGCCAGGCGATTTCCAGCCTCTTGCCGTCAAGCGCGCCACGCTCGATGGCGCCGCGGTCGGGATATTCGACCGGTCCATGCGGCGTGTGGCGGGCAAAGGCGAGGTAGGGGTCCATGCTGGGCGGCCGATTGGCCTCGTCGATATCGACGAGATCGGCCGGGCGCGACAGCAGCGGCACGCAAAACCGCTCCGTTCGCACCGGCGATGCCTCGACTTGCGGTTCGTAGAAGCCGGTGACGAGACCGGAGCCGCCATTCTCGGCGCGGATAGTCATCGGGATGAAATGACGCTCGAAAAAGTCGCGGGCCTGCGACCGATTCGCCGGCGAAACGATGCGGGCCTCGGCGTAGGGTTCGGCAAAGGCGTTGAAGTCGACACCAAGCGAACCGCTGCGATAGGGCTTGATCAGGACATGGAAAGCGGAACGGCGAAAGGCCGCGAAGGCAGAGAGATGGTCGTCCTCATCCCAGCCGGGCAAGGCGCCGAAGGATTTCCCGACAAAAAAAGGCGATAGCGACACCGGAGCCTCGCCACTTCTACCGGATTCAGTCTTCTTCCTCGGTGGCGACGAGCTTCCAGTTCGGATCGCGTGAGCGCGTGTCGCGGGCGAAGGTCCAGACGTCCTTGACCTCGGCGACGGTTTCCGGGTCGCCGTCGATGACGGCGCCGGCCTTGTCGCGGGTCGCCGAAATCAGCTCGCTGATGATACGCAGCGTGACATGCGCCTCGCCACCCTTCATCTCGGCCGAGACGATGTCGGCTTTGTCGATGCCGACGAAGGAGGACTGGATCTTTTCCGATTTGGCCTCGCGCTCGCCGATGGCGGCGACAAAGCCATCATAAACTTCGCGCGACAACAGGTTCTTCAGCGTTTTGCGGTCACCGTCGGCATAGGCCATGACGATCATCTCGTAAGCCATCTTGGCGCCGTCGACGAAGCTCTTCGGCTCGAAGGACGGATCGTTGTCCTTGATCGTGCGCAATCCCTTGTTGAGGTCGGTGTCGGGCTTCGCGAAGGCGTCGATCGCCGCATAGGTCTCGGCGGCCGGCTCGCCCGGCAAGCGCTTGCGCGGCAGCGAGACGACATTTTCGGGTTTCTGGGCGGCATCCTTGTCGCCGCTGCGGGCGGCCGTGTAGGGGTCGAACGGCGGCCGTTCGCTGCCGGTGCGTCGGCCCAGCACATTGCGCAGCTGGAAAAAGATGACCACTGCCGCAATCAGGAAGAAAATCGTGCCGAAGTCGAAGAATCCCATATCTTCCGCCAATCAATCCCTGCCTTGTAGCCCGACCGCTGGTCCCAGGGGCCACGGTCGCATAGCGTTCAACATTCAAAGCATATAGAACGCAAGGCGCAATCATTCAAATCAAAGGCAGGCATACCTATCTAACAGGCCCAGTGCCAGCGGCGATTGATTGCCAACGGCCAAAACGATCGAAAAGGGTTGGCAAGACTTGCGCATTTCGTTCTTTCCCCTTTTTGTCCTCGCGCTGCCGCTGCTGGAAATCGCCGGCTTCGTGGTTGTCGGACGCCAGGTCGGCGCCCTGGCAACGGTAGGTCTGGTGCTGGCGTCGAGCATCGCCGGCGCGCTGCTGCTCCGGCACCAGGGTTTCAGCGTCATGACGCGGATCCGGGCCGAGATGGACGCCGGCCGCGATCCGAGCCGCCAGCTCGCGCATGGCGCGATGATCGTGCTGGCGGCGATCCTCTTGATCATACCCGGCTTCATCACCGACATGATCGGCCTGTTGCTGTTCCTGCCGCCGGTCCGCGATCTCGCCTGGCGGGCGTTGAAGGGCCGCGTCGTGCTGGCCACCAATTTCAGCACCGGCGGATTCCGCGGCCGGCAGCGCGACAAGACCATCGACCTCGACGATGGCGATTATTCGCGCAGCGACGACTATGCGCGCGGACCGGACCACAACTCTCCCTGGCGCCGCCTCAAGGACGAGTAGGCCTGAGCAAGGCGACGTGCGTTTGAAGCGCACCTGAAATTTTGCTTGATGCATGTCGTCGTCCCAAAACCGCTGCGCACTTTTGGGCGACCTGCATAAGGTGGCAAACCTTGTCTTGTCATGCCGACCATGGTAGCGAACGCCCGATTTCAATTCGGTCAGCGATGCTGCCCAGGCAAGAGGACAAAGGCTTATGGCAAGCAAAGATGACGCGGCGCCCGGCGCAGCCAACGGAAACGGCAATGCGGCACAGCCGTCGCTCAACGTCCTGGCGCAGTATGTGAAGGATCTATCGTTCGAAAGCCCCGGCGCGCCGAATTCGCTGCGCGGCCGCGACAAGGCGCCCGGCATAGCCATCAACGTCAATGTCAACGCCAACCCGCTCTCCGACAAGCAGTTCGACGTCAACCTGACGCTGAACGCCAAGGCCTCCTTCGACCAGGAAGTGCTGTTCAATGTCGAGCTGATCTATGGCGGCGTGTTCGCGATCAGCGGCTTCCCGCAGGAACACATGCTGCCGATCCTGTTCATCGAATGCCCGCGCCTGCTGTTCCCCTTCGCCCGGCAGATCATCGCCGAAGCGACGCGCAATGGCGGCTTCCCTCCGCTGATGCTCGACCCGATCGATTTCGCGCAGATGTTCCAGCAGAAGCTGGCCGAAGACCAGGCGGCGTCCAACGTCAAGGTGAGCTGAGGCTTGCCTTTGTTTGGATTGTGAAGAACCCGGCCTCGCGCCGGGTTTTTTGTTTTAGATGAAGACTTTAAGCGTCAGTCTCGACCATCTGCGATTGGCCTGAGACTCCTATACCTTCGTCATCCTAGGGCGGAGCAGGAGCGAAGCGACGTCGCGGAGACCCTAGGATGACGAACGCGAGAAGGGCTAACCTCCAAGGTTTGTCATGGTATCTCGCTCCCAACCGGTCTCCAATTTGCCGCTAATTCCCAAGAACCTTCAACCACAGCGCCTTTTCGCCGAGTGTGGCGACCATGCCTGCGTGCGCGGCGCGCTCGGCTTCGGTCAGGCGCGGCGCCAAGGGGGCGGGGCGCTGGCTGATGGTGATTTCAATCTGGCGGACATTCTCGTTACCCCCAGCCGGCGCGGTGGCGCTGTCGAGGATGAGGGCAGCCTGCTTGCCGCCGATCAGCTCGATATAGACTTCGGCCAGCAGTTCGGAATCGAGCAAGGCGCCGTGCTTGGTGCGCCTTGTGTTGTCGATGCCGTAGCGCCGGCAGAGCGCGTCGAGCGAATTGGGGCCCATCGGGTGCTTGCGGCGCGCCAGCGCCAGCGTGTCGACGACACGGCCATTGTCGATGACCGGGTGGCCCAGCCGGCCGAATTCAACATTGAGGAAACCGACGTCGAACGTGGCGTTGTGGGCGACCAGCTTGGCGCCGTCGATGAAGGCCAGCCACTCCTCGGCAATCTCGGCAAAGGTCGGCTTGCCCGCGAGGTCCGCGATGGAGATGCCGTGGACCGCCTGCGCTTCCGCGTGGATCGGCCGCCCTTGAGGATTGATATAGTGGTGGAAGGTCTTGCCGGTCGGGAAGCGGTTGACCAGCTCGATGCCGCCCAGCTCGATGACGCGGTCGTCGCGCGAATCGAGGCCGGTGGTTTCCGTGTCGAAGATGATCTCACGCATCGAATCAGTCGCTCCAGGCGAGCAGAATCATAAGACCGGAACAAAATGGCAATGGGCAATGCTGACGGCCTGGCGTCATGAGATGGCATTCCTTGACTTATCCCCGGTCAGATCCGCAATGATGGCTTTGACCGCCGCGTGGGCGGCGTCCATCCCTTGTCCGGTGTCGATGATGAAATCGGCCTGACGACGCTTATCCGCATCCGGGACCTGCTTGGCCAGGATCGATGCCAGTTTTTCCTCGGTCATGCCCGGTCGCGCCAGCACGCGCTGGCGCTGCACTTCGGCCGCGGCGGTGACGACGACGACCTTGTCGACGCGGTTGYGGCCGCCGGTTTCGAACAGCAGCGGAATGTCGAGCACCGCGAGCGGCGCTCCGGCGGCCCGGTTGCGCGCCAGGAAGGCATCGGCATCGGCGCGCACCAGCGGGTGGATGATGGCCTCCAGCCGCTTCAGCGCGGTGGCGTCGCCAAGCACGCGCCCGCCAAGTTTTGCGCGATCGACCACCCCAACGTCCGTCGTGCCGGGAAAGGCCGCTTCGACCAAGGGCGCGGCCTTGCCGGCATAGAGGCGATGCACCGCCTCGTCGGAATCATGAACCGGGACGCCGGCCTCGGCAAACATCCTGGCCGTCGTCGACTTGCCCATGCCGATCGAGCCGGTGAGGCCGAGCACGATCATGGTTTCGGCACCAGGTCGGCCACGATGAGCGCGCGCAATTCAACCGTAACCTGCGGCCTGACGCCGAACCAGCGCTCGAAGCCGGGCACGGCCTGGTTGAGCAGCATACCGAGACCGTCGACGGCCTTCAGCTTCCTTGCGCGGGCCGCGGCAAGCAGCGGCGTCTCCAGCGGCACATAGACGATGTCGTTGACGATGGCGTGGTCCGGCAGCAAGGCGGGATCGGCGGCAAGGGTCTCATTGCCGTGCATGCCGAGCGCCGTGGTGTTGACCAGCAGACCGGCATCCGCAAGCAGTTCGCCGGTCGCCGCCATGCCGTGCGCGGTAACGCCGACGCCGAAGCGATCGCGCAATTCCTGCGCCCGGGCCAACGTGCGATTGACGATGCGGATGTCGGCGACACCGCGTTGCTTCAGCGCATGGATGATGGCGCGCGAGGCGCCGCCGGCGCCAAGCACGACCGCCGGGCCGTTGCTCGCCCAGCCCGGCGCGTGATCGTCGAGGTTGGCGGCAAAGCCGTGACCGTCGGTGTTGCCGCCCCACAAGATGCCGTCCTCGAACCACAGCGTGTTGACAGCGCCGATCTCTTCGGCCGCCTCGTCTCGCCGGTCGACCAGCGCAAAGGCCGCCTCCTTGTGCGGAATGGTGACATTGCCGCCGCGATAACCGTTCGCCTGCAGCGTCGCCAGGAATTGAGCAAAGTCCTCCGGCGCCACGTCGATGGCTTGGTAGCTGCCGACGATGCCATGTTGGGCGAGCCAGTGGCCGTGGATCTTCGGCGAGCGCGAGTGCTTGATCGGATGGCCGGTGACGAAAGCTTTTTTGGTCGCCTCAGCCATCGATCGCTCCAAGGGCACGAAGTTCGGCCAGCAACGGGAGCAGCGGCAGGCCGACAATGGTGAAATGGTCGCCCTCGATCTTCTCGAAGAGCTCGATGCCTTCGCCCTCGACCTGGTAGGCGCCGACGCTGGCCAGCGCCTTGGCGCCGACACGAGCCAGATGGCGGCCGATGAAGGCAGGGTCGAGCTTGCGCATGGTCATGCTGGCGATGCCGACATGCCGCCACAGCACCTGACCATCGCGGACCAGCACGGCGGCGCTGTTGAGCTGATGGGTCTTGCCCGACAGCGCCAGCAGGTGACGGCGCGCGCCCTCCATGTCGGCCGGCTTGTGGAACACTTCGTCGCCGAGCGACAGCGTCTGGTCGCAGCCGAGCACCAGTGCACCACGCCGGCGCTCGCTGACTTCGGTGGCCTTGGCCTCGGCCAGCACCAGAGCGACATCCTCGGGCGAGACACCACTGTCCTGCAAGGGCGCCTCGAGCGCCCGCTCGTCGACGTCGGCAGCAACCGCCTCGACGTCGACGCCGGCATTGACGAGCATCGCCTTGCGGAACGGACTGCTAGAGGCGAGGATGATTTTTTCGGTCATTTTGCACTCGGGCGCAGGCACAGGCGCGGTTGGAGTATGAGCAGCTCTAGTCGGTAAAGTGGGCGCTGCCCCTCATTGTCCTGCCGGACATTTCTCCACGTATAGTGACGGGGAGAAAGGGGCAGCTTCAGCGCCGACGCTGTTTCCGGCACCGCTGGCGATTGGCGAAACCATCGATGGCAGCGCCCCTCTCCCCGTCACTATACGGGGAGAGGATGCCGGCAGGCAGGTGAGGGGCAGCACCGACTTTCGGCTAGATTTCGCCTGGAGAAGACTCGGAAAACTCACTTTTCGCTCATTTATCTCGACTTGCCGCGCAGGGCAACGATCGCCGCCGCCGTTTCCTCGATCGAGCGGCGGCTGACATCGATCATCGGCCAGCCATGACGCGTGCAGATCTGGCGGGCGTATGCGAGCTCCTCGGTGATGGCTGCGCGGTCGACATAGTCGCTCGCTTCGTAAGTGCTGCTGTTGCCGAGGATGCGGTTTTGCCGGACATGCGATATGCGCTCTGCTGTGGCGATCAACCCGACGATCAGCGGGGTCTTGGCGTTGACCAGGCTCTCCGGCACCGGCACACCGAGCACGATCGGGATGTTGGCGGTCTTGATGCCGCGGTTGGCGAGATAGATGCTGGTCGGCGTCTTCGACGTGCGCGAGATGCCGATAAGCACGATGTCGGCATCGTCCATATTGGCCGGCAGCTGGCCGTCATCATGCTCCATGGTGAAATTGAGCGCGTCGATGCGGCGGAAATATTCGGCGTCGAGAACATGCTGGGCGCCGACGCGGCGGCCGGCCGGCGTGCCGAGATAGGACTGGAACACGGTCAGCACTGGCTCCAGCACCGACACGCAGGGCAGGCCCATGGTCGCACAACGCTCGTCAATGCCGCGCGCCAGCTTCTGGTCGACGACCGTATAGAGAATGATTCCCGGTTCCTCCTCGATGTCCTCGAACACCTTGGCCACCTGCTTTTCGGTGCGGATGAGCGGGTAGATATGCTCGATGGCCCGCGCGTCCTTGTATTGCGCGGAAGCCGCCCGGCCTGCGGCGAGCAGCGTTTCGCCGGTCGCGTCGGAAATCAGGTGCAGGTGGAAGAAGCTCTGGGGTTTGTTCACAAGGGGTCACTCCAGGCTGTGGGCGGCTGTGGATAAAGCGGGATGGAAAGACGGGCCGGTCACGGGTGACTGTATCAGATGGCAGTTTGTCCACAATTCGTCGCACTGTCAGCTTCGCCGGACGGCTGGGGACAAGTTTGGGGACGGCGTCTTTTGTCTCTCGCCTGTCCACAGGGACGGCTTTTCCCTGCGGCTCCTAACACCTTGACTCCAGTCATGGATTCCAGACTTTCCCCAGAACCCTACAGTTTGGAGAGGCAAGCGCGCGACAATATGCTGGCTGGTGTTTTTGTGGGCAAAGCGGGACAGGTGACAACCACCACAACCAACAGACTCTTAGAATCAGAAGAATCTTAGATATAAGAATCTTTGATTATAGAGAGGCTTGGAGAAGCGAGCGCTCGATGCCCCAGAACCGGATCATGCTGGACGTCCTGAAGGGTAAGACGGTGTTTCCGCCTCCCCTCTGGATGATGCGTCAGGCCGGACGTTATCTGCCGGAATATCGCGAGACACGCCGGCGGGCGGGTTCGTTCCTCGACCTTTGCTACGATCCCGACCTTGCCGTCGAAGTGACCTTGCAGCCGATCGAGCGCTTCGGCTTCGATGCCTCGATCCTGTTCTCGGATATCCTCGTCGTTCCGCACGCGCTTGGTCGCGACGTACGCTTCGAAGAGGGGCGCGGCCCCCTGCTGACGCCGATCACGGCGCCAGAGATTGCGGCTCTGGAAAGCAAAACGTTTCACGTGAATCTCGAACCGGTCTACGAGACGGTCCGCCGGCTGCGGGCAAAACTGCCCGACGAGACAACGTTGATCGGCTTCTGCGGCGCACCTTGGACGGTGGCGACCTATATGATTGCAGGCCATGGCACGCCCGACCAGGGGCCGGCGCGGCTGTTTGCCTATCGCGAGCCGGAAGCCTTTCAACATTTGCTGAAAGTGCTTGCCGATCATTCGGCCGCCTATCTTATCCGCCAGATCGAGGCCGGTGCGGATGTGGTGCAGATCTTCGATTCCTGGTCGGGCGTTCTCGATGATGCATCGTTCGACCTGTTCTGCGTTCAGCCGGTGGCCGAGATCGTTGGCCGGGTCCGGGCGGTTCATCCCGATGTTCCAATCATTGGTTTTCCCAAGGGGGCCGGTGCGCGGTACCGGACCTATCGCCAGAAGACCGGAGTAACGGCCCTGGGGATCGATTGGACGGTGCCCCTGGTGGCGGCGAAGGATTTGCAGCGCTTGGGTGCGGTCCAAGGCAATCTCGATCCCTTGCGGCTCGTTGCTGGCGGCAAAGCCCTATCCGATGGTGTCGAGGCCATCCTTAAAACGCTGGGAGACGGGCCGCTGATTTTCAACCTCGGTCACGGCATCACGCCGGAGACGCCGATAGCGCATGTCGAGACAATGGTGAAACTGGTGAGGAGCGCGACCCGCTGATGACTCATTCAAACAGCACTGGCAGCACCAACAGCACCGGCCAGGCAATGATGCGGATGATGATCGGCATCGCCGTGCTGGCCGTTCTCACGGCACTTTTGTTTTTCGTCGCGCCCGACAGCTTCTATCCATGGGCGAAAGCGATCCACATCCTTGCCGTCATCTCCTGGATGGCGGGCATGCTTTATCTGCCCCGGCTGCTGGTTTATCACGTGGATGCCGAGAAGGGCTCGGTGCAGTCGGAGACCTTCAAGGTGATGGAGCGCCGCCTGCTCCGCGGCATCATCAATCCGGCAATGATCGCCACCTGGGTTTTCGGTCTGTGGCTCGCCTGGAAAGGCTTTGGTTTCCACGGTGGCTGGCTGCACGCCAAGATCGGTGCGGTGCTTCTGCTGTCCGCCGTTCATGGCTATCTGGCGGGCGCGGTGCGCAAATTTGCCGAGGATCGCAACGAAAAGCCGGCCCGGCACTGGCGGATGATCAACGAGATCCCCACATTACTGATGATCGCAATCGTGATCCTGGTTGTAGTCAAGCCGTTTTAGCTCTTACCAGGGCCCATAAAACGCAGCTTGCTCTTTCACCCAAGCGACGATAAAAGACGGGTCTTCCTTCCCGTCATGCGCCGCCCTTTATTGCTTTCGGCCGCGCCCGGCATTTGTCGCATCCCGCCGATATATTTTCCCCAAAGCAGATTCAGAGTCCGTCTATGCAAGAAATGAAACTCGCAGAGTTCAAGAACAAGAAGCCACCAGAGCTGATCGCTTATGCCGAATCGCTCGAGGTCGAGAACGCCAGCGTCATGCGCAAGCAGGAGCTGATGTTCGCTATCCTGAAGAAACTGGCCGCCCAGGAGATCGAGATCATCGGTGACGGTGTTGTCGAGGTGCTGCAGGACGGTTTCGGTTTCCTGCGCTCCGCCAATGCCAACTATCTGCCCGGTCCCGACGACATCTACATCTCGCCCTCGCAGATCCGCCGCTTTTCGCTGAAGACTGGCGATACGGTCGAAGGGCCGATCCGCAGCCCGAAAGAGGGCGAACGCTATTTCGCCCTGCTCAAGGTCAACACCATCAATTTCGACGATCCCGAAAAGATCCGTCACAAGATCCACTTCGACAATCTGACGCCGCTCTATCCGACCAAGCGGCTGAAGATGGAGATCGACAATTCGACCAGCAAGGACATCTCGCCGCGCGTGATCGACCTGGTGGCGCCCATCGGCAAGGGACAGCGCGCGTTGATCAACGCGCAGCCGCGTACCGGCAAGACGGTTCTGATGCAGAATATCGCCCACTCGATTACTGCCAACCATCCGGAATGCTATCTGATCGTCCTGCTGATCGACGAGCGGCCGGAGGAAGTCACCGACATGCAGCGCTCGGTGAAGGGCGAGGTTATCTCCTCGACCTTCGACGAGCCGGCGGTGCGTCACGTCCAGGTCGCCGAAATGGTAATCGAGAAAGCCAAGCGCCTGGTCGAGCATGGCCGCGACGTCGTCATCCTGCTCGATTCGATTACCCGCCTCGGCCGCGCCTACAACACGGTTGTGCCGTCATCCGGCAAGGTGCTGACCGGCGGTGTCGACGCCAATGCCTTGCAGCGGCCGAAGCGCTTCTTCGGTGCCGCCCGCAACATCGAGGAAGGCGGCTCGCTGACCATCATCGCGACTGCGCTCATCGACACCGGCAGCCGCATGGACGAAGTCATCTTCGAAGAGTTCAAGGGCACCGGCAACTGCGAAATCCAGCTCGATCGCAAGGTTGCGGACAAGCGCATCTATCCGGCCATGGACATCTTGAAGTCCGGTACCCGCAAGGAGGACCTTCTGGTCTCCAAGCAGGACCTGCAAAAGATCTTCGTGCTGCGCCGCATCCTGGCGCCGATGGGCACCACGGACGCGATCGAGTTCCTGATCGACAAGCTCAAGCAGACCAAGACTAACGCGGATTTCTTCGATTCGATGAACACGTAACGGTCTGGCCGAGGCCTTCCGGCCTATGCATCAAACCCCATTCCGGCAAAACCGGGATGGGGTTTTTCATTGTCCGGGGTCAGGTCGTATCTCCGATACGGCATGGCCGTATGTGGCAGCGGACTCGCTCTTCCGCGCGGAAGGCGAGGTTCCTGATCCCTATTGGCGACGCAAGAGGTGTTCGAGCTCTTTGGGATTCGTCACAACGGGAAGGCAGACTTGACCGGTGCAGAGCCAGACACCCGGCCTGTCGGTCGGCGGCAGGAATCCACCGGGCAGCACGGGTCGATTCGCTTCCGAACCGATAGAAACGATAATGTCGACCCGACGCGGATCGGGGTTTCGATTCGCAACCGGAACAAGTTCAGGATTGGTCCGATCATCAATTAGCACCAGCTTAAACGGCTCGATCGCCAGCGCACAGGCGTTGACGATGCCGGCCTGGCCATAGGCCTGCTGCGCGGCGCGCCCGGCGGCATGCTCGGCGACCTTCCAGGCTTTCTCCTGCAGGTCGAGATCGCCGGTGACGGAGGCGAGCCGAACCAGCGCTTCGATGATTTGTCCGGTCGCGGAAGGAATGGCCTCGTCGACGTCGCCCCTTATGCGGATAGGGACGTCGGTGCTGTCGGAAGCGGTGAGATAGTAGCCGGTCCTGTCGGCATCGGCGTGCCAGAGATCCAGCTGCTCGATGAACCGGCTGGCCTGCTCGACATAACTCCATTCGCCGGTGGATTCGAACAGCGCGATCGCCGCATTGGCCATGGCGGCATAGTCGCTGGATAGCGCCGGAAACAATTTCCTGGCGCCCAGCATCGAGTGCGGCAAGCGGTTGTCGCGGCTGGCGGTGGTGATATGGGCAAAGGCCTTTGCCGCCGCATCGACCCAGTCAGGCCGCGACAACGACCGGCCGGCCTCCGCAAGGGCTGCAATCATCAGGCCATTCCAGTCGGTGAGGGTCTTTGCGTCGAGGCCCGGCCTGACCCGCCCTTCCCTCATGGCGAGAAGTTTCGCTTTGAGCGGCACGAGTTGGTCGCGATCGACCACACTTTGGGCTTGCTGAGAGCTGGTTTGATGTGCAACCGGCTTGCCGTCCCAACCATGCGGGCTGGAGAGCGTGAAGTATTTGAAAAACAAAGTGGAATCGTTGCCAAGTGCAGCTTCGATTTCTTCCTTGCTCCAGGTGTAGAACAGTCCCTCCTCGCCATCGCTGTCGGCGTCGAGGCTGGCGGCGAAGGCGCCGCCGTCGACACGCATTTCACGCAACAGCCAGTCGACCGTGTCTTCGATTCGTACCCGGAACAAATTATTGCCGCTCGCCGCATGGGCCCAGTTGCAGAAGCGGACGAGCTGTGCGTTGTCGTAGAGCATCTTTTCGAAATGCGGCACCAGCCATTCCGCGTCGGTCGAATAGCGGCTGAGCCCGCCGCCGATGTGGTCGTAGATGCCACCGCTCAGCATCCGGTCGAGGCTGAGCAGGACATCGTCACGATGTGTGGAATTGCCATCGCGCAGCCAGGACAGCCAAAGCGTGAGCATGAATGGCGCATTCGGGAATTTCGGCGCGCCGCGCAAGCCGCCGAGATCGCGATCGATCATGCCGCCGATGCCCCTGGCAAGGCCTTCCAGCGTGTCGCGATCAAGCACTGTTTTGGCATGCGAACCGGCGAGCCGGGCCTCGACATGCATCGTCAGGCCGTCGGCGCTTTGGTTCAGACTCGCCCTTTTTTCCCGCCAGGCCTTGTCCACTGCTTGCATCACCTGGATGAAGCCTGGGCGGCCGTAGCGCGGCTCGCGCGGAAAATAGGTGCCGCCCCAGAACGGCTTGCCGTCCGGCGTCAGGAACATGGTCAATGGCCAGCCGCCTTGCTCGCCCATCGAGGACAGTGCGGCCATGTAGATCTGGTCGATGTCCGGCCGCTCCTCGCGGTCGACCTTGATATTGACGAACAGACGGTTCATGACGGCAGCGACGTCGTCATTCTCGAAGCTTTCGTGCGCCATGACATGGCACCAGTGGCAAGCGGCATAGCCGACCGAGAGCAGGATCGGCCTGTTCAGTGCCCTCGCCTCTTCAAGCGAAGCCGGCGACCAGGCCCGCCAATGGACGGGATTGCCGCTGTGCTGCTGCAGATAGGGGCTGGCTTCTTCGCCAAGCAGGTTTTGCGGAGGCAATGTCACGATGCGGCACTCGGCGATGCGATTGAACGGGCAAAGCTAGGGCAGTGCGGTAGAGCGGGCAAATGATTTCAAGGGATTCGATTGTCGCGCTGTCGAGCGGCCGGCTTCCTGCCGGCGTCGCCGTCATCCGCATTTCCGGCACTCAGACTCGATTCGTAGTCGAAACGATCGCCGGCAGCATGGTTAAGGACCGGGCGGCGGTTTTCCGCAAGTTCCGAGCGCCTGATGGTGCCGTGCTCGACAGCGGCCTGATTGTCTTTTTTCCTGGCCCTGCAAGCTTTACAGGCGAGGATGTGGCGGAGTTCCACGTTCATGGTGGGCGCGCCGTGGTGGCTAGGATGCTGGAGACGATCACCGGCTTTGACGGTGTCAGGCATGCTGATCCCGGCGAATTCACCCGTCGCGCCTTCCTCAATGGCAAGGTCGACTTGGTCGAAACCGAGGCGTTGGCCGATCTGGTCAACGCCGAAACCGAGGCGCAGCGCCGCTTTGCGATCCAGAATGCGGAAGGTGTTCAGAGCGAGCTTTATTTGAGTTGGCGCCGCCGGCTGATCCACGCCCGCGCCATGATCGAGGCCGAGATCGACTTTGCCGACGAGGATGATGTGCCAGGTTCCGTTTCGGATACGGTCTGGTCTGATGTTCGGGCGATGATCGATGAGATCGACCGGCACGTTGCGGGATTTCGCGCCGCCGAAATCATCCGCGATGGGTTCGAGGTCGTGATTCTCGGTGCGCCCAACGCCGGCAAGTCGAGTCTGTTCAACGCCTTGGCGCGGCGCGATGCAGCTATTGTAACGGATGAGCCTGGCACGACCCGCGACCTGCTCGAGGTGGTACTGGATCTGGAGGGGCTGCGCGTCAGGTTGACCGACACCGCCGGGCTGCGCGAGGCGGTTGGGAAGGTCGAGGCGATCGGGATCGAGAAGGCAAGGGCCAAGGCCGATCGCGCCGATCTGTTGTTGCTGTTGGAAGACGTTGCGAATCCGCAGGCGGTCGCGTCGATACCGGCGGCCATACCAGCATTCCGCGTGGGCACTAAGTTCGACCTCTTGGACGGGCAAGCGGCTCTTGATGAGGCCAAGCGCTACGATCACGTCATCTCGGTCGTCGATGGGGCCGGCGTCGACGCGTTGTTGGCGGAAATCGGCTGGCGGGCAGCGCGTGCTGCCGGCAGCGCCGGCGATATTCTGCCGTCGCGGTTGCGCCATGTCGAGTTACTGGGCGAAGCAAACCGCCATCTGCACCGGGCGGTTGACGGCCGGGTCATCGGACAGGAGTTGCGGGCCGAGGAGTTGCGACTCGCCGCCGACCGGCTCGGCCGAATCGTTGGCGCCATCGACGTGGAGGACATGCTGGACGTGATTTTCGCGCAGTTTTGCATTGGGAAATGACTCACGTGAAACACTGGCAGCGCATCGCTGTGGCGACCTCCTTGATTCACGTGAAACACAGTCGCGGACGCTGACAGAGCGAAGCTGTGATTGCACCTGCTGTTTGGAGCGCGGATTCACGTGAAACATGGCATAGACTCGCCACAGGGTTTGTTTCACGTGAAACGAGCCGCGGAGTTTTCTTGACAGCATCGCCTTGCGGGGACATGTGTCGCTCAATCTTTTTCTAGTCCAGGACGTTGTGGAAATGACCGATCACTATGATGTGGTTGTGGTAGGCGGCGGCCATGCGGGTTGCGAGGCGGCGAGCGCAGCGGCGCGCGCCGGCGCCAGCACCGCGCTTGTGACGCTGCGCTTCGACACGATTGGCGTGATGTCGTGCAATCCGGCAATCGGTGGCCTCGGCAAGGGCCATCTGGTTCGCGAGATTGATGCCATGGACGGGTTGATGGGTCGGGTGGCTGATGCCGCCGGTATTCAGTTCCGCCTGCTCAACCGTCGCAAGGGGCCAGCGGTGCGCGGGCCACGCACTCAAGCGGATCGCAAACTCTATCGCCTTGGCATGCAAGAAGCGATTCGGCTCCAGAACGATCTCGACGTGATCGAGGGTGAGGTTCTCGACTTCGAGATCGTCGATGGGCGGATTGCGGCTGTTCAGCTGGCCAACGGCCTGCGGCTCGCCTGTGGCGCCGTCGTTTTGACGACCGGGACCTTCCTGCGTGGCCTCATCCACATTGGCGACAAGAAGATCGTCGCCGGCCGCATGAACGAGCAGGCGAGCATCGGGCTGTCGGCGACCATGAGCCGCGTCGGTTTCCAGCTCGGCCGGCTGAAGACCGGCACGCCGCCACGGCTGGACGGGAAGACCATCGATTGGGCGTCTCTGGATCGCCAGGCGGCGGATGAGGATCCGGTGCCGTTCTCGCTGATGACCGATCGCATTGAAACACCGCAGATCGAGTGCGGCATCACCCGCACGACCGCGGCGACGCATGATTTGATCCGTGCCAATCTTGGCCGGTCGGCAATGTATTCCGGGTCGATCGAAGGTGTTGGGCCGCGCTATTGCCCGTCGATCGAGGACAAGATCGTCAAGTTCGGCGACCGGGACGGGCACCAGATTTTTCTCGAGCCGGAAGGGCTCGACGACGACACCGTCTATCCCAATGGTATCTCGACCTCGTTGCCGCAGGATGTGCAACTGGACATCCTGAAAACCATCCCAGGGCTGGAGCGAGCCGTCATGCTGCAGCCTGGCTATGCCATCGAGTATGATCATGTCGATCCGCGCGAGTTGACTACGGGGCTAGAGACCAGGCGCGTCAGTGGTCTCTTTCTCGCCGGGCAGATCAACGGCACCACCGGATATGAGGAGGCAGCGGGGCAAGGCTTGCTTGCCGGCCTCAATGCGGCGCGTTGTGCTGCCGGCAGCGAGCAGATCGTGCTCAGCCGGACCGAGGCCTATATCGGCGTGATGGTCGACGATCTGACCAGCCGCGGCATCAGCGAGCCTTACCGGATGTTCACCTCGCGAGCCGAGTTCCGGCTGTCGCTGCGCGCCGACAATGCCGATGAGCGGCTGACGCCCCTCGCAGCCAAGTTGGGGATCGCCTCTGCGCAGCGAATGCAGCGCTACGGCAATATGATGCAGCAGCTCGACGAAGCGCGTCAGCTGGCAGTGTCGCTGACCATGACCCCAAACGAGGCGGCGCGGCATGGACTCGAAATCAACCGGGATGGCGTGCGCCGCTCCGGCTATGAACTGCTGGCCTATCCCGGTGTCGACGTCGGCTGGCTGGCTGGCGTGGAGCCCAAGTTTGCGACGGTTGATGCCAAAACGGCCGAGCGCCTCGAAACGGAAGCTAAATATTCGGTCTATCTGGACCGGCAGAAGACGGATGTGGCGCAGATCCGGCATGAAGAGAGCCGGCTGATCCCGGAGACAGTCGATTTCGCCGGCGTGCCGGGGCTGTCCAACGAGCTGAAGCAGAAGATGCAGGCGCGACGGCCGCGCTCCATAGCCGATGCCCAGCGCATGGAAGGCATGACGCCGGCGGCGCTGGCGATCATTGTCGCGCATGTCCGCCATGAAGAGAGTGCGCAGAGGCCTGAGAGGGACGTTGCGTGAACTCTTTCTCCTGGAAGAGCCTGCAGGACGCGGCCGGTCCGGTTTCACGTGAAACATTCGACCGCCTGGTGACGTTCGAACAGATGTTTCAGAAATGGAACCGCAGCATCAACCTGGTTGCGCAGTCGACGGCAACCGACGTCTGGCAGCGTCACATCCTGGACAGCGCGCAGCTTGGGCGTATCGAGCCGACCGCGAATCACTGGGTCGATATCGGTTCGGGCGGCGGATTCCCGGGCCTTGTCATGGCCTTCCTGCTTGCCGAGCGCGATGGGGCGAGCATCGATCTGGTTGAAAGCAATCGCAAAAAGGCGTCGTTCCTGCAGACAGTCATCGGCCAGTTCGGCCTGCCGGCGCGGGTGGTCGCGCGCCGCATTGAAGACAGTCATGCGCTGGTCCCGGCGCCGCAGATCGTCACGGCGCGTGCCTTGGCCTCGCTTTCCATCTTGCTGGACCTGTCGGCGCCTTGGCTGACCTCAGGCGCGCGTGGCCTGTTCCACAAAGGCCGGGATTACCGCGCCGAAGTGCAAGAAAGCGTTCACCGATGGGCCTTCGATCTGGTAGAACATCCAAGCGTGACCGACCCACATGGCGTCATCCTCGAACTGTCGAATCTTCGACCTGTCTGATTTGCTCCAGGCGACCCAAAAATGAATTTCTGGCATAGATCCATGATGAAGAATGGCCCCCGAATCATCACCGTAGCCAACCAGAAGGGCGGCGTCGGCAAGACGACCACCGCCATCAATCTGGCCACTGCGCTGGCGGCGATCGGGGAAAAGGTGCTGATCGTTGACCTCGATCCGCAAGGCAATGCCAGCACCGGCCTCGGGATCGACCGCAAGGATCGGACGGTCTCGTCCTATGACGTGCTGACGGGCGAACTGGATCTGGAAGCCGCAGCGATCCCGACCGCGGTGCCCGGCCTGTCGATCGTGCCGTCGACGCTCGACCTGCTCGGCATCGAGATGGAAATTGCCTCGGCGCCAGACCGGGTGCTGCGGCTGCGCAACGCCTTGCGTGCCTCGGCCGACCGTTCGGCCGGTTTCGGCTATGTGCTGATCGACTGCCCGCCTTCGCTCAATCTTTTGACGCTGAACTCGATGGCCGCGGCCGATTCGGTTCTGGTACCGCTGCAGTGCGAATTCTTCGCGCTCGAAGGCCTCAGCCAATTGCTGGAAACCGTCGAGCAGGTGCGTCGTTCGATCAATCCGGATCTCACCATCCAGGGCATCGTGCTGACCATGTATGACGGCCGCAACAATCTCGCCAACCAGGTTGTCCAGGATGTGCGGGCGCATATGGGCGACAAGGTCTACGAGACCATTATTCCGCGCAATGTGCGGGTGTCCGAGGCGCCGTCCTACGGCAAGCCGGCGATCCTGTACGATCTGAAATGCTCGGGCAGCCAGGCCTATCTGCAACTCGCGTCGGAAGTGATCCGCCGCGAGCGCAAATTGCGCGCCGCTTGATTAGCCGAACGCTTAATTAAGAGCCGATTCGATACCGAAACGATCTGGAATGTAACTGGAAGTGTTATGAGCGAAGACCTTTCGAGAAAAAGACTGGGGCGGGGACTGGCAGCGTTGATCGGCGAGATCGATCGTCCTGCGGCACCCGAAAAGCCTGGGATGAGCGCCGACGGCAAGGTGCCGATAGAGTTCCTGACCCCAAATCCGAAGAATCCGCGACGGCATTTCGGCGAGGCCGAGCTCACCGACCTCGCCCACTCGATCCGCGAGCATGGCGTCGTACAGCCGGTGGTGGCGCGGCCGTCGCCGACACAGGCCGGCCGCTACGAGATCATCGCCGGCGAGCGGCGCTGGCGTGCGGCGCAACGCGCCGGGCTGAACGAGATCCCGGTCATCATCCGCGAGGTCAACGACCGCACCGCGCTCGAACTGGCGATCATCGAGAACGTCCAGCGCACCGACCTCAACGCGGTCGAGGAAGCGCTCGGCTACCAGCAGCTGATCGACGATCACGGCTACACCCAGGCTGATCTCGGCCAGGTGATCGGCAAGAGCCGCAGCCATGTCGCCAACACGCTCAGGCTCTTGAAACTGCCGGATGTGATCCGCGACATGCTGGTCGACGGCGCACTGTCGGCGGGCCACGCCCGCACGCTGGTGACCGCGGAGGATCCGGCCGGGCTTGCCAAGCGCATCGTCGAAGAAGGGCTATCGGTGCGCCAGGCGGAGGCGCTGGCGCAGATGCCGGCCGGCAGCACGACAAAGGAAGCCAAGCCGGCGGCAAGCCCGGAACAGAAGGACGCCGACACGCTGGCGCTGGAAAAGCTGTTGACCGATACGACCGGGATGATCGTGTCGATCGACCACAAGAGCAAAGGCGGCACGCTTCGTGTCGCGTATCGGTCGCTGGAGCAGCTCGACGAGCTGTGCCGCAGGCTGAAGCAGGCGCGGTAGTTAGCCGACAAATATTCTGATGGAAGGCTGATCTACCAAGGGCTCACTCAAATGGAATTCGCTCGTCATTCCAAGTGCTTGGTACGCCAGTGCCGCCCCTCACCTGCCTGCCGGCACCCTCTCTCCGTAAACGGGCGAGGGACGCTGTCATCAGCGGTTTCGACAATCGCCAACGTCGCAGGAATAGCGCCAGCGTAGCGGCCAGCCTCTTTCTCCCCGTTCACGGGAGAAATGCCCAGCAGGGCAATGAGGGGCGGCGCTGACCTCGACGGCTGAGCCGTCAGTCCCAAAACTACCGCTGCGCCAGCCGGCTGCTTTCCACCGCAATGCCAAGCAGTGCTTGGCGCGCCAGTGCGACGGAGAGATCCGGGCGCCGCCGCGTCTGCAGCACAGCGGTCTGCAGCCGGGTCAGCGCGCGACCGAGGGCTTCGCTGCTCCAGCGCTCCAGCGCTTTCTCCACCAGCTTGCGCCGCGAGAAAAAAACCGGCGGGCGGGCGGCGGCAACGACCGAGGCGGCGTTGCGGCCGGCAGACTCCATCTGGCCACGCATGGCCTGGATCGCCTGCAACTGCCGCATCGCCGAGGACAGCACCAGGAATGGCTGGCCGCCGGACTGGCAATGCCGGGTGAAGGCGGTGTCGAAATCGCGGACCTTACCTTCGAGCAGTGCGTCGACGGGGTCATCGAAAGAGGCGCCGGACACGTCACCTGACATCGCCCTGACCTCTTCCAGCCCGATCTCCTTCTGGCCATGGGCGTAGAGGATGAGCTTTTCGATCTCGCCGCGTGAGGCCAGCCGGTCGCCGCCGAGGTTGCGGCGCAGTGCCTGTCTTGCCTCCAACGTCATCGACATGCCGGCCTTGCGCAATTCATCGTCGATGACGGCATCGATGTCGCGGGCCTCGTCGGCATAGCAGGGCAGGGCCATGGCGTTGTCCGCCGCCTCGACGATGGCGCGCAGCCCGACGCCCTTCTTGAGATCGCCGGCCTCGATCAGGATGATGGCGTCGCGGGGCGACTCTGCGGTCAGCGCCTTGACGTCATCGGCCAACGCCTTCTGGCCGCTGGCGTTGCGCACCCACAAGAGGCGCCGGTCGGAAAACATCGGCACGGTGCGCGCCTCGTCGAGCAGCCGGCCCTCGTCGCGGTCAACCTCGGAGCCGTCGAGCCTGACCACCGAGAATGGATCGTCGAGCGGCAGGCCGGTCTTTTCGGCAAAGGCCTTGGCGCGCTCGGCGACGAGCCCGCGATCGGGGCCGTAAAGCAGGACGATCGAGATGCGCTGGTCCGGACGGGCCAGCCAGGAATCGACCTCGAAAGCTTTCTTCTGTGCCATGGGGGGTGGTYAGCATGATGCTGGGGCGGAGTGAACGGTTTCCAGCTTGGGTTTCCTCTCCCCCACCAAAGTGGGGGAGAGGTGGCTCGGCGAAGCCGAGACGGAGAGGGGGACTGCGCTCTACGAAAGCCCCCTCTCCGTTCGCTTCGCGGCCACCTCGCCCCCGGTTCGCGGGGGCGAGGAACCCAGGTCTTGCCACCAATCACCTTATCTGGCCGGAAACATTGCCCAACCTTGTTCCTAATTGCGCATCCCCGCCCAACATCGACAAGAAATTTCGCGGACATATCTTCATGTTGTGCCGGGGAGGCCGGCGCGGCTGGGACCGAGGCCTGAAGGCTTACCCAGACGAATTCGCACTGGTCTGGCGGCGCAGATATGCAAATATCCTTGGCCGGGGAAGTTTGGGCCAGGGAAATTTGGGGCCAGGCAACATTGGAGGACAAAGGTCATGGCCGATGCTGGGATGTTGCGTTTTCACGTTCCGGAGCCGGAAGTGCGGCCGGGCGGAACGCCTGACTTTTCCAACGTGCCCATCCCCAAGGCCGGCTCGGTGCCGCGCCCCGACATCGATGTCGATCCGCGCACCATCCGTGATTACGCCTTCTCAATCATCCGGGTGCTGAACCGCAATGGCGAAGCCGTCGGCCCTTGGGCAGGGCTGCTTTCCAGCGACGAGCTCCTGGCCGGCCTGCGCCACATGATGACGTTGCGAACCTTCGACGCGCGAATGCAGATGGCGCAGCGCCAGGGCAAGACGTCGTTCTACATGCAGCATCTGGGCGAGGAGGCCGTGGCCTGCGCCTTCCGCAAGGCGCTGGCGCCCGGCGACATGAATTTTCCGACCTATAGGCAGGCAGGCCTGCTCATCGCCGACGGCTATCCGATGGTCACGATGATGAACCAGATCTACTCCAACGAGGCCGACCCGCTGAAGGGCCGGCAACTGCCGATCATGTATTCGTCGAAGGAGCACGGCTTCTTCTCGATCTCCGGAAATCTGGCGACGCAGTATATCCAGGCGGTCGGCTGGGCGATGGCCTCGGCGATCTCGAACGATTCGAAGATCGCCGCCGCCTGGATCGGCGACGGCTCGACGGCAGAATCCGACTTCCATTCGGCGCTGGTGTTCGCCTCCACCTACAAGGCGCCCGTGGTGCTCAATGTTGTCAACAACCAATGGGCGATCTCGACCTTCCAGGGCATCGCGCGTGGCGGCTCAGGCACCTTCGCTGCCCGCGGCCTCGGCTTCGGCATTCCGTCGCTGCGCGTCGACGGCAATGATTATCTCGCCGTCCATGCGGTGGCCAAATGGGCGGCCGAGCGGGCGCGCAGCAATCTCGGGCCGACGCTGGTCGAATATGTCACCTACCGCGCCGGCGCGCATTCCAGCTCGGACGATCCCTCGGCCTACCGGCCAAAGACCGAATCCGACGCCTGGCCGCTCGGCGACCCGATCGTGCGGCTGAAGAACCACCTCATCCAGCTCGGTGTCTGGTCGGACGAGCGACATGCGCAGGCCGAGGCGGAAATCCTCGACGCGGTGATCGCGGCGCAGAAGGAAGCCGAAAGCCACGGCACGCTGCATGCCGGCGGCAAGCCGTCGACGCGCGACATGTTCGAGGGGCTCTATGCCGAGATGCCGCCGCATCTGCGGCGCCAGCGCCAGCAGGCGGGGGTCTGACCATGCCAAGACGGACTATGATCGAGGCGATCCGCGACGCCATGGATGTGTCGATGGGACGCGACGACAAAGTCGTCGTGTTCGGCGAGGATGTCGGCTTCTTCGGCGGCGTCTTCCGCTGCACGCAAGGTCTGCAGGCCAAGTACGGCAAGAGCCGCTGCTTCGATGCGCCGATCAACGAATCCGGCATTGTCGGCTCGGCCATCGGCATGGCCGCCTACGGGCTGAAGCCATGCGTGGAAATTCAGTTTGCCGACTACATGTATCCGGCCTACGACCAGCTGACCCAGGAAGCGGCACGGCTGCGTTACCGCTCGAACGGGGATTTCACCTGCCCGATCGTGGTGCGCATGCCGACCGGCGGCGGCATCTTCGGCGGCCAGACGCATAGCCAGAGCCCGGAAGCGCTGTTCACCCATGTGTCGGGGCTGAAGACAGTGGTGCCATCCAACCCGCATGACGCCAAGGGGCTGTTGATAGCGGCGATCGAGGATCCCGATCCGGTGATCTTCCTCGAGCCGAAGCGGCTCTACAACGGGCCGTTCGACGGCCATCATGACCGGCCGGTGACGCCCTGGTCGAAGCATGAGCTGGGTGAGGTCGCCGACGGCCACTACACCGTGCCGCTTGGCAAGGCGGCGATCCGCCGGCCGGGCTCGGCGGTCACGGTGCTTGCCTACGGCACCATGGTCTATGTCGCGCAGGCAGCCGTCGCGGAGACCGGCATCGATGCCGAGATCATCGATCTCAGGACGCTTTTGCCGCTCGACCTCGACGCCATCGTCGCTTCGGTCAAGAAGACCGGGCGCTGCGTCATCGTGCATGAGGCGACGCTGACCTCCGGTTTCGGTGCCGAGCTGTCGGCGCTCGTGCAGGAAAACTGCTTCTACCATCTGGAGGCGCCGGTGGCGCGGGTCGCCGGCTGGGACACCCCTTACCCGCATGCGCAGGAGTGGGACTATTTCCCCGGTCCGGCGCGCGTCGGCCGGGCGCTGCTGGAAACCATGGGAGCTTAAGATGGGCGAACACATCATCAAGTTGCCCGATGTCGGCGAAGGCGTCGCCGAGGCAGAGCTCGTCGAATGGCACGTCAAGATCGGCGATATCGTGCGCGAGGACACCGTGCTTGCCGCGGTGATGACCGACAAGGCGACGGTCGAGATTCCGTCGCCGGTCGACGGCGAAATCCTTTGGCTGGGCGCCGAGATCGGCGACACGGTGGCGATCGGCTCGCCGATCGTGCGGTTGAAGGTGGCGGGCGAGGGCAATGTGAAGCCGCAGGGCGGCGACGTTGAAGTGGTGGCAGCCGAGCCGCCGGCGAAGCTGCCGACCCCGAAGCCCGAAACTCCCGAGCCAGCCGCGAAGGCGCCGCCAAAGGCAGGCGGGACAGACGTGAAACCTGCACCCGCCGTCTCGAAAAGCCCGCGGCAGCCGTCCGTCTCCGGCGCGCCGCGTCCCGAGGGCGAAAAGCCGCTGGCGTCGCCCGCGGTCCGCCTGCGGGCAAAGGAGGCCGGCATCGATCTCAGGCAAGTTGCCGGAAGCGGCCCGGCCGGCCGCATCGGCCACGAGGACATCGAAGCCTTCCTGGCGCGCGGACCCCAGGTCGCGAAAACATCAGGCCTCGCCCGCAACGATACCGTCGAGGACATCAAGGTGGTGGGGCTGCGGCGCAAGATCGCCGAGAAGATGACGCTGTCCAAATCGCGCATCCCGCACATCACCTATGTCGAGGAGATCGACGTCACCGCGCTGGAAGAATTGCGCGCAGCGCTGAACAAGGAAAAGCGCGTGGCCAAGGGGGAGCGGCCGAAGCTGACGTTGCTGCCGTTCCTGATGCGGGCGATGGTCAAGGCGATAGCAGACCAGCCCAATCTCAATTCGCTGTTCGACGACGAGGCCGGCATCATCCACCAGCATGGTGGCATCCATATCGGCATAGCCGCGCAGACGCCGTCGGGGCTGGTGGTGCCGGTGGTAAAGCATGCCGAGGCGCGCGACATCTGGGAGTGCGGCGCCGAGGTGATCAGGCTTGCCGAGGCGGCCAAGTCCGGCACCGCGACACGCGACGAGCTGTCCGGCTCGACCATCACCATCACCTCGCTCGGTGCCATGGGCGGCGTGGCGACGACGCCTGTCATCAACCATCCGGAAGTGGCGATCATCGGCGTCAACAAGATGATGGTGCGGCCGGTCTGGGACGGCACCCAGTTCATGCCGCGCAAGATGATGAACCTGTCCTCCAGCTTCGACCACCGCGTCATTGACGGCTGGGACGCCGCCGTCTTCATCCAGCGCATCAAGACGTTGCTGGAAACGCCGGCGCTGATTTTTGTGGATTGAAGGAACGATCGAGATGCCGGCGGGACAGCGCCCCCCTCTGCCTTGCCAGGCATCTCCCCCACGAGGGGGGAGATCGGACGTCACACCGGCTTTCGCCAATTTTCGCCGCTTGAGGAGTGAGCGGAGCGCCGATGCAGCCGATCTCCCCCCTCGTGGGGGAGATGTCCGGCAGGACAGAGGGGGGCGCGAAGGATCTCGACGGAGTGTTCTTTCCGATCCAGCGCGACAACGAGTTAGGATGCCACGATGAAAGAAATCTCCTGCAAGCTGCTCGTCATCGGCGCCGGTCCTGGTGGCTATGTCTGCGCCATCCGTGCCGGCCAGCTCGGCGTCGATACGGTGATCGTCGAGGCCGGCAAGCCGGGCGGCACTTGCCTCAATGTCGGCTGCATCCCTTCCAAGGCGCTGATCCATGCGGCGGAGGAGTTCGAGAAGGTGTCCCACATGGTGGGCGGCAACAGCCCGCTCGGCATCTCGGTCACCGCTCCCGTGCTCGATCTTGCGAGGACCGTCGCCTGGAAGGACGGCATCGTCAGCCGGCTCAACAGTGGCGTCGCCGGCCTGCTCAAGAAGGCTGGGGTCAAGACCGTGCATGGCTGGGCGACGTTTCGTGACGGCAAGACGGTCGCGGTCGAGACCGAGACTGGCGTGCAGGTGATCCGCGCCGAGACGATCGTCATGGCCACTGGTTCGGCGCCGGTCGAGCTGCCGTTCCTGCCGTTCGGCGACACGGTGATTTCGTCCACCGAAGCGCTGGCCCTGAGCGAAGTGCCGAAGAAGCTCGCGGTCGTCGGTGGTGGCTATATCGGCCTCGAGCTCGGCATCGCCTTCGCCAAGATGGGCGCTGAGGTGACCGTGGTCGAGGCCTTGCCGCGCGTGCTGGCGCAGTACGATGCCGAGTTGACGCGGCCGGTGGTCAAGCGGCTCGCCGCGCTCGGCATCGAGGTGATGACAGGCGCCAAGGCCAAGGGGACCAAGGGCGGCGCGCTGCTGGTCGAGACATCGGACGGCAAGAGCGCCAAGATTGCCGCCGACAAAATCCTGGTCACCGTCGGCCGAAAGCCCGTGACCGAAGGTTGGGGGCTCGACCAGATCGACCTCGACATGGCGGGAAAGTTCATCCGCATCGACGACCAGTGCCGCACCTCGATGCGTGGCATCTTCGCCATCGGCGATGTCACCGGCGAGCCGATGCTGGCACACCGGGCGATGGCGCAAGGCGAGATGGTCGCCGAGATCCTTGCCGGCCACAAGCGCAGCTGGGATAAGCGCTCAATTCCCGCCGTCTGCTTCACCGATCCCGAGCTGGTGACGGCCGGCCTGTCGCCGGAGGAGGCCAAGGTGTCGGGCGGCGAGATCAAGATCGGCATGTTCCCGTTTGCCGCCAACGGCCGGGCGATGACGAAGCTTGGCGAAGACGGTTTCGTCCGTGTCGTTGCCCGCGCCGACAATCATCTGGTGCTCGGCATCCAGGCAGTCGGCCAGGGCGCGTCGGAACTGGCGGCGGCCTTTGGGCTGGCGCTGGAAATGGGTGCGCGGCTGGAGGATATCGCCGGCACCATCCATGCCCATCCGACGCAAGGCGAAGGCTTCCAGGAAGCGGCCCTCAAGGCGCTGGGGCACGCGCTGCATATATGAGGCGGTGGCTTTCCTCTCCCCCGATCGACGGGGGAGAGGAACGGCGCGAACCTCCAGGCATCCTTCCTCCTGCAGCCGACTCCCTCAGGGAGAGAAGTAAGGGCGGCTCCTCAGCTCGCGAGCCGGCTCACCATCTCATGCTGCGCATAGGCGCGGCCAAAACGGTTGGCGAGGAAGGCGTCGAGCGCGATGTCTTCCTGCTTGACGAAGCCGGTCGCGGGCAAAGTCCCGTCGGCCAGCATGTCGAGCACGGCGCAGATGCCGGAGGCGGTGGTGATCTGGATGGCGCTGCGCACCACGTCGCCGACGCGCTTGGAATAGATCTTGTTGGCGTAGGTTTCCTGCAGCAGGCGGCCGTTCTTGCGGCCCGAGACGGTGACGAAGACGATGACCACATCCTGCAGCGTCGCCGGCAAGGAGCTTTCAAAGATGTCCTTCAGCACGTCGCGGCGGTGGCGCAGGCCAAGGTCGTTGAGCAGCGCCTTCATGATCGCGGCATGGCCGGGATAGCGGATGGTGCGGTAGTTCAACGTGCGCACCTTGCCCTTCAGCGTTTCGGCCAGCGTGCCCAGCCCGCCCGAGGTGTTGAACGCCTCGTAGGTGACGCCGTCGAGCGAGAACTCCTCGCGCTCCTCCAGCGGCGGCACTTCGATCAGCTCCCCCTCGACGATCGCCTCGCAAGGTTCGCAATATTCGTTGATGACGCCGTCGGTGCTCCAGGTCAGATTGTAGTTCAAGGCATTCGACGGGTATTGCGGCAGCGCGCCGACGCGCATGCGCACGCTTTCCAGCGAATCGAAGCGGCTGGCGAGATCGTTGGCGACGATCGAGATGAAGCCCGGCGCCAGTCCGCATTGTGGGATGAAGGCGCTCTTGCCCGAAAGCGCCAGCTGCTTGACCCGCCTGGTGCTGACGACGTCCTCGGTGAGGTCGAGATAGTGCACGCCGGCGTTTGCCGCTGCCTCGGCGATGCGCGTGGTCAGGTGGAAGGGGGCGGCGCTGAGCACCGCGAACTTGCCGGCCAAGGCCGCCTCGAGCGCGCCCGATGCCTCGATGTCGAGTTCCAGCGTGGCAACCGTGCCCGGCAGTTCGGCCGCAGCGAGTTGGGCCGCCGAGCGGTCGACCAGGGTGACGTGGTAGTCACCGGTGGCGGCGAGCATTTCGGCAATGGTCGAGCCGATCTTGCCGGCGCCGACAACAACAATTTTCTTCATGAAACGTCCCTCACCCAAAAGCTGAACCTGAGCACATTGTTTTGTGCATGTCGTTTGTCCCAAAACCGCCGCGCACTTTTGGGAGACATGCATCAGAATCGCAGCTTGCCCGTCGAAAGGAAGCGTGGAATTGTTCGAAACGAAACTCTGATTGTGCATTATGCCGAATGGAATCGTCGAAATGCTCAGTGAAGCCGAACAGGCCCTGCTCTCCCTGCTGCGCGACAATGCGCGTGCCTCGACCGCCGAACTTGCGCGCAAGCTCGGTGTCTCGCGCACGACGGTGCAGAGCCGGATCGAACGGCTGGAGCAGCGCGGCATCATCACCGGCTACGGCGTCCGGCTGGCGCCGGACTACGAGCAGGGGCTGGTGCGGGCGCATGTGCTGCTCACCGTGACGCCGAAGCTCGCCGACAAGGTGGTGCGCGGCCTGCAGGCGCTGGCGCCGGTGAGGACACTGCATTCGGTCAGCGGCAATTTCGACATGATCGTCACCGTCGACGCGCCATCGATCCGGGACCTCGATATGCTGCTCGACCAGATCGGCGCCATGGACGGGGTCGAGCGAACCTTGTCGTCGATCATCCTGTCGACCCGCATCGACCGCTGATCTGACTCGGTGGAGCCGGGTCTTTCAGGACCCAAGCCGGATCGCCGGCTAACCAAATGCCAGCGGAACGCTCACCACCACGGCGAGGCCCGGCCGGCAATCCTCAAGGGCGATCGATGCGCCATGCAGGTCTGCGATGGCCCTGACAAGGCTAAGGCCGAGGCCGCTGCCCGGTGTGGACCGGCTGTGGTCAAGCCGGTAGAGCCGCTGGAACACTTTCTCGCGCTCGTCCGGAGGAATGCCGGGTCCATTGTCGGCGACGCTGGCGACAACGCGATCGCCCTGGCGCGTCACCGACAGCTTGATGGTTGTGCCGGGCGGGCAATGGCGGAGCGCATTCTCCACCAGATTGGCGAACATCTGCGTCAGCAATTCGCGATCGCCATGGATCCGGTTCGCGGTTTCGTTCAGTTTGGTCGACGACAGCACCTTGCCGTCGTCCTCGGCCACGTCGGTGTAGATCTCGGCGATGGTTTGCAGGATTTCGCCGAGTGCGACATCGGTAAAGCGCGCCCTGCGGGCGCCGGCCTCGATCTGGGCGATGCGCAGCAGCGCATCGAAGGTCTCGTTGATCTGGTGACCCTCGGCGCGCGCCTCGGCCAGATCGTCGGAGACCTCCCGGCCCTGCGCGGCCCCGGCGGCGGCGCCTTCCAGGATCATCTGCAGGCGGTTGAGCGGCGTCTTCAGGTCGTGGGCGATGTCGGCGCTGACCTGTTTCATGCCTTCGACCAAAGCCGACAGCCGGTCGAGCGCCGCATTGACCTGGCGGGAGACGATGTCGATGTCGTCGTCCTTGCCGGTCAGCGGGATGCGGGTATCCAGCCGTCCATGCGAGACGTCCACCATGGTGGCGGCGATGCCGTCGAGCCGGCGCTGGACGCGCGAGGCGAGCAGCGCGCCGCCGGCGACCGCCAGCCCGGTGATGATCAGCGTCGCCCAGCCGAAGCTCATCAGCATGATCGTTTCCAGTTCCTCGGTCTCGGACAGGCTGAAGGCGACCGTCAGATTGTTGCCGCCAATCGAGCCGGAATAGGCACGGTATTCAGCGCCGGGCGGCACGCCGGGCATTTCGGCGTTGAACATCGAGAAGCCGTCGGGAAGTCCAGCTGCCGTGAAATTGCCGGCCAAGCGAATCCCGGCTGCGTCGGTCAGCGAAAACAGCTGTTCCTTCTTCGGGCTGCGCATGGAGTGGCTTTCGATGGTCTCGACAAGCTCCTTGAGATCCTTGTCGGCATAGGTCGCCGCGATGACCGCGTAGGTTTCCTTGATGGTGTCGTCGAGTTGCTCGGCAAGATCGGCGCTCATCATCTGGTAGACGATGGCGCCCGACAGCACGAAGGCGAGCATGAACAGGAAGGCGAACGTCAGGGCGAGCCGGAATGGCGTGCTGCGCAGCAGGCGGGGCCATGCTCCGGTCATGGCGCTGCGTGCAGACTGTAGCCGGTGTTGCGGACGGTGTGGATAAGCTGGGTTTCGAAAGGCTTGTCGATCTTGGCCCGCAGCCGGCTGATATGGGTTTCGACGACGCTGGTCTTGGGGTCGAAGTGAAAATCCCAGACGCGCTCCAGAAGCATGGTGCGGGTGATCACGCGTCCTTCGCCGCGCATCAGCACCTCCAGCAGGCTGAACTCCCTTGGCTGCAGGTCGATCGGCTGGCCCTGACGCGTGACGCGGCGCATGATCAGGTCCATTTCGAGGTCGGCAACCCGCAAAACGGTCTTCTGCTCCTGCGCGGCCGGCCGGCGGCCAAGCGCGTTGATGCGGGCGAGAAGCTCGGAAAAGGCGAAGGGCTTGACGAGATAGTCGTCGCCGCCGGCCTCGAGCCCCTCGACGCGGTCGTCGACGCCGCCGACCGAGGTGAGGAAGATCGCCGGTGTGCGCACGCCTGCTGCGCGTACCGCCTTGATCATCGACAGGCCGTCGAGATCAGGGATCATGCGATCGGCTATGATCACGTCATAGCTGCCGCTAGTCGCCGCGAAAAGCGCATCGTGGCCGTTGCGCAGCAGGTCACAGACATGGCCGGCCTCGGTTAATCCTCGGACGATGTAATCGGCCGTCCTGTGGTCGTCCTCGACAAGCAGAAGTCGCATGGCTGTTCCGGTTTGTGGCCGATTTCGGTGAGAGGCTAGCACCGGCATGGGCCCGTTCCTAGGATGTCGCGAGGCTGCTTCCATACGGCGCCGCCAAATCGATGCAGCGGTACGGAATTCTGCTCCGCTGCATCCTTCGGCCAATCTCGCGGCATGGATCCTCGGGTCTGCGCTGCGTCGCTGCGCTCCTTGCTCCGCCCGTGGATGACGAAGCGATGGGCGTTCCGGCTGATCGCCCAGGTATGTGGACCGTCAATGCAAGCGACCCGACAAGACTTCGCCTAGTCCGATTCCAGCAGGATTTCGTCGGCCTCGTCGGCGGTTTTCTTGAGCGTCATGTAGAGAACGAGACCAATGATGCTGCCAAGGAAGATCAGGCTGGTGAAAATGGTGCCGAAACCCAGGCCGCCATATTCGACTGGCTGCGACAAGAGATCGCCGAAGGAGGCGCCAAGCGGCCGTGTCAGGATATAGGCGAGCCAGAAGGCCAGGATGCCGTCGAGATGAAGCAGGTACCAGGCAAGCGCGATGAGCGCGATGACGCCGCCGAACAGCAGGCCTGACGTCAGGTAGCCCATGTCGAAGCTCTCGGCGACAAGGTCGCCGGCGGCGGTGCCGAGCGAGAAGGTGAACAGGATCGCCAGCCAGTAAAAGATCTCGCGCCTGGTGGTGACGATGGTGTGGATCGACAGCGTTCGCTCGCTGGCGTACCACACGGCGAATGTCGCGGCGAGCGCCACCGAGAAGGCGATGGTCGTCGTCTGCAGGCGTACGCCGAAATTGTCGACCAGATTGTCTGTAATCAGCGTGCCGACGATGCTGATCAGCACCACCGCCAGCCAGTAGGCCCAGGGCACGTAGCGCTTCTGCGCGAACTGCAGGACAAGGGCGACGACCAGGATGCCGGTCATGACCAGCGAGGTGACGGTCAGGCCGAGGCCGAGGTTGACGGCGAGATAGTCGGCCGCCGTTTCTCCCATGGTCACCGCCATCAGCTTGATCAGCCAGAAATCGACCGTGACCTCCGGGACCCTGTTGTGGCTGGGAACTGCGGGATTTGGCGTAGTGGGAGAAAGCATGGCGGACGTCCTGCGGCTGGTGGTTCGCGGCACTATTTGCCCATGACCTTCATGGCCTGGGCGAAGAACTCGTCGGCGCGCTTGTCGTCGTCGGCGTTGCAGCGTTCGATGCCCTTGGCCTCCAGTTCCGAGACCTTCGCCTTGTCCGCGGCGCTGAGCGTGGCCGCCGCCTCCGCCGCACGAAGGGTCTTCAGCGTATCCTCGCAAGGCGCGGTGGCGGCAAACACGGAGGAAACCGGACTGGACAAGGCGAGGGTGACCAGTGCGATGGCTAGCGCAAATCGTCTCATGAGATGTTTCCCTGTTTGATGCCGGTTGCGGCAATTGAATTCGGCCCGGTGGTGGCCGATCCGACACCAGCACAATAGGGAAGCGAGTTCACGCTCGCCTGTCCGGCGGCTTACAAATTCGTAAGAATGGGCTGGGGCCGCGCGAAAAGCCTTTACGAACGCCTCGCGGTGCGCTGATAGAATGCCGTACGCCTTGCATCCGCCATCAATGGGGTGGCCCAGTGCCCCCAGGTTGCCGGACGCCCGGTTGCCAGGCCCCAGGAAACACGATGACCTACGCTACCCTAAAGCCGGTTTCTCGGGCCTTCAACCAGCGCAAGCGGCTGATCTTCGTGCGGGCGGCGGCTGTGCTGGCTGTGCTGCTTCTGTTTCTCACAAAACCGGCGCTTAGCGAAGGCTCGAACGGGCACGAGACGCTCGAACTCTTCGGCTTCTGCCTGGTGCTGGTCTGCGTCGTCGGACGGCTGTGGAGCATCCTCTATGTCGGCGGCAAGAAGAACGAGGAACTGGTCTCGACCGGACCATTTTCGATTACCCAGAACCCGCTCTACTTTTTCTCGACGGTCGGCGCGGTTGGGGTCGGATTGCTCTACGGCTCGTTGCTGGCCGCCGTCGCGCTTGGCCTTGCCAGCTTCTTCATCTTCCGCGTCACGGCGCGCAAGGAAGCCGGATTCCTGCTTGGCAAGTTCGGCCCGACCTACCTTGCCTATGTCAAGAACACCCCCCGGTTCTGGCCAAATCCGCTTCTGTATCATGACCATGACCAAATGCAGTTCTCGACGCTGGCGCTGAAGCGCACGTTCTATGACGGGCTCTATTTCCTCGCCATCTTCCCGGCCATCGAACTGGTCGAGCATTTCCGGGCGACCGGCCTGCTGTTCCCGGCCTTCGTCACGATCTACTGATCAGCGGCGCAGCGCCGCTCAACCAGCGCTACGAGCCGCCAAGCGGATGCGGCATGTAGCCGACGAAGCCCGCAATCTTCCAGCTGCCGCCGACCTTGGTGCAGAAATACAGCGTCTGCCATTTCAGCCTGTCGACGCTGCCGTCGGCCTTGGCGACCGAACCGTCGAATTTCTTGTGCAGCACGGCGCGGTCGCCGTCGACATCGATGTCACGCATGTTGGTGACGCGAAACAGCGCTTCGCGCAGCGGCTCGGCGAATTTCGTCGCCGCGGTCTCCTTGGCCTGGCGCAACCACTCGTCGCGATAGACCTCCAGCCGCGGGAACTGCAGCCTCCAGGCGTCGGCATTGCTAAGGAAATGCGCATGCATGCCGAAGAAGCTCGAGGCCACGAAATCATCCTCGACCATCGACCAGTCCTGGCCGATGAAGGCGTCGATGTCGCGCCGCACCAGCATTTCCCAGAGCGCGTGGCGGTCGGCATCGCCGGCCGGAAACGGGTTCTTGTCGTAGGGCATTTTTTCACTCTCTCCGGGTCACAAATGCGTCTATCGTCTCGGCTTCAAAGCAGCCTGACGGCGCGCACGATGCAAGCGCTTCTGTAATAAAGCAACACGGATTCCGTGAAAATGTTGCTTTCCAACAGAGCCCCTATGAGGATCGCCCCGATCGCGGTAAATGTCGATCGAAGTGAGCGCTCCCCATGGCGCTCCGTCACGCCATCAGAGGAGGCCATCCCTTGCCGAAGCAGTGTTTTGGAACGTCGCATGTGCCGCTGTCGCCGGCCGTACGCGCCGGCGATTTCGTCTATGTCTCGGGCCAGGTTCCCGTCGGCAGCGACGGCATCGTGGTCAAGGGCGGCATAACGGAACAGACCGAACAGGTGCTCGCCAATGTAAAGGCCGCGCTGGCGCTGGCCGGCTGCACCCTGGACGATGTCGTCAAGACCACGGTCTGGCTTGAGGACGCGCGCGATTTCGGCGCCTTCAACGCGGCCTACGCCAGGCATTTCCCGAAGAACCCGCCGGCCCGCACCACAGTCGAGTCGCGGCTGATGATCGACATCAAGATCGAAGTCGAGGCCGTCGCCTACCGGCCGGTCTAAGTCCCGAGGCGGCAAGACAACGAGACGGAGGTTACCTCAATGCAATTCGACCTCCTGCTGAAGGGCGGACGGCTGATCGACCCGGCATCCGGGCTCGATGCGCCGCGCGATGTCGCCGTCGCCAATGGCCGCATTGCCGCGGTCGTTGTCGATATCCCGGCCGACCGCGCCGCGCAGGTCGTCGATGCCGTCGGCTGCATCGTTACACCGGGCCTCGTCGACCTGCACAGCCACGTCTATTGGGGCGGCACGTCGCTCGGCGTCGATGCCGACCGACTGGCCGCCAAAAGCGGCACCACCACCTTCATCGATGCGGGCAGTGCGGGCGCGGGCAATTTCCTCGGCTTCCGCCGCCATGTCATGGAGCGCTCGAAGGTGCGCATCCTGGCCTATGTCAACATTTCCTTTGCCGGCATCTTCGGCTTCTCGCAGACGGTTTCGGTAGGCGAGTGCAGCGATCTCAGGCTGTGCGAGCCGCGCGAGGTCGTGGCCGCGGCGCGCGAACACCGCGACGTCGTGGTCGGTGTCAAAGTTCGCTCCGGCCGCCACGCCGGCGGCACCAGCGGCATCGCCCCGGTCGATCTGGCGCTGGAAGCCGCCGACCAGGCCGGCCTGCCGCTGATGGCGCATATCGACGAGCCGCCGCCCGGCCGCTCGGAAGTGCTGCCGCGCCTGCGCAAGGGCGACATCCTCACCCACTGCTTCCGGCCGTTCCCCAACGCGCCGGTGTTCGCCTCCGGCGCGGTGCGGCCTGACATGCGGCTGGCGCGCGAGCGCGGCGTCATCTTCGACCTCGGCCATGGCATGGGCTCGTTCGATTTCGCGGTCGCGCGGGCCATGCTCGAGGAAGGGCTGGCGCCCGACGTGATCAGCAGCGACGTCCATCTCTACTGCGTCGACGGGCCAGCCTTCGACATCCTGGTCTGCATGTCGAAGCTTTTGGCGCTCGGTATGCCGCTGGTCGAGGTTCTACGCGCGGCGACACAAGCCCCGGCGCAGGCGATTGCCAGGCCTGACCTCGGCACGCTGGCGGTCGGCACAGTCGGCGACGTCGCCGTGCTGCGGCAGCGCCCGGGTCGCTTTACCTTTGTCGACGCGGTCGGCGCCTCGCTGGTCGCCGACCAACGGCTGGTCTGCGAAGGCATCGCCATCGGCGGCACCTGGTGGCCGAACGAGGCGGTCAACAATGCCAGCGAGACCGAGCGTTTCGAGGCGCATCCCACGCATACGCATGTCGAGGTGGCGGCGCGGCACTTTGGGCATCGGCACGAGTGATGAGAGCCAATCTCCCCCACGTGGGGGAGATCGGGCGTCACCGTCCGGCGTTGCTGAAAGCCCCATAGACGGTCGTCTCAATCCCCTCCATGCGCGCCTTGATCTGCAGCGCCACATATTTCGAATAGAAGCGAGACAGTGCCAGATTGCCGCCGTGGAACCACAGCGCTTGCTGAGCAGTCGGCTTCCACATGTTGCGCAACTCGCCTTGCCAGGGTCCGGGATCGCCCTTCACGCCGGAGCCAAGCCCCCAGCACGGGCCGACCTTGTCGGCGACCTGGCGCGAGACGATCGCGGCCACCGTCTCGTTCATCGACTGAAAACCGGTGCAGGCGACGATCGCGTCGGCGGCAAGCTCGCTGCCGTCCTCGAAAAGGATGCCGGTCGGCGTCAGCGATTTGATGGCGACGCCGCTGCGCACGCCGATCTCGCCGTCGATGATCAGGTCGGAAGCGCCGACATCGATGTAATAGCCGGAGCCGGTGCGGTAGGCCTTCATCAGCAGACCGGTCTCGTCATCGCCGAAATCGATGGCGAAGCCGGCGGCGCGCAGGCGGTCGTAGAAGGTCGCGTCGCGCGCCTTGATCACCTCGTAGAGCGCCTGCTGGCCCTTCGGCACCAGCGCGAAGGGCGTCGAGGCGACGATCATGTCGGCCTTCTCGGTGGTGATGCCGCGCGCCAGCGCGTTCTCCGAAAAGATCTCGAAGCCAACTTCCATCAGCGTGTCCGACTTGACCACTGTGGTCGGCGAGCGCTGGATCATGGTGACCTCCGCACCGCTCTCCCAGAGGTCGACGCTGACATCATGCCCCGAGCTTGCCGCGCCGATGACGGCGACCTTCCTGCCGCGGAATTTCTCGCCGCTGGAGTACTGGCTGGAGTGCAGCAACTCGCCCTTGAATTGATCGGCGCCCGGCAGATCGATCTGCCGCGGGGGGCCATACGCGCCGGTGGCAAACACGATGTGCTTCGGCTTCAGCGTGATGTGGCGGCCGACGCGGTCGACGACGACGGTCCAGACCTTTTCGGCCTCGTCATAGGACGCGCTGAGGCACTTCGTGGCGACCCAGTAGTTGAGCTCCATGACGCGCGTGTACATTTCCAGCCAGTCGCCCATCTTGTCCTTGGGCGTGAACACCGGCCAGTTTTCCGGGAACGGAATGTAGGGCAGATGATCGTACCAGACCGGATCATGCAGCACGAGTGTCCGGTAGCGGTTGCGCCAGGAATCGCCGGGGCGCGCGTTCTTCTCGATGACGATGGTGGGCACGCCGAGTTGCCTGAGCCGCGCGCCCAGCATGATGCCGCCTTGGCCGCCGCCGATGACAAGGCAATAGGGTTGTTCGCCGGCGCCGAGGTCGCGCGTCTCGCGCGCCCGCGCCTCCGTCCAGGTCTCGCGGCCGGGGTCGGCCTTGTGGCGCACGCCCAGCGGCCGCGCGGGTCCCTTGCGCTCCTCGAACCCTTTCAGGTCGGTCATTGCGGTGAACAGCGTGCGGCAGCGGCCATCGCGCAGGCGCATGACGCCCTGGCCACGCGCCGATGCGGTCTCGAAGCTGAACCAGGCCTCGACAGTGCCCTCGTCCGAGGTCGCCTCGCCGGTCAGCTGCCAAGCCGTCGGCTTCGTCGCCGCCAGCGTCGACGCGAGCATATCGGCGATCGCCCCGCGTCCTTCCATGGTCGTGATGTTCCAGGTGAAGGTCAGGAGATCGCGCCAGTAGCAGTCGTCGACGAACAGGCTGCTTGCCGCCGCCATATCGCCCGCTTCGAGCGCCTTGGCAAAGGAGCCGAGCCATGCGGCCGCCTGTTTCGATGGTGCCATGTCGAGCATTTCTTCCCTCTTGCCGCAAAGGCGCCGAACACGGCGCGAAAACTCAATTATCGACCTTGGCGCATCGCGCTGTGGAGCGCTACTCCCGCAGTGAACAACGACCAGGACCAGATCCGCCCTCGCTAACCAATCGTCTCCAGCCGTCTTGGCAAGCGGTTCATGGCAACCGGCCCGTCCGGCGTGATCACGAACTGGTCTTCGAGATTGAAGCTGGCGAGGCCGTCGATGTAGAGCGGAATCTCGAAGGCCAACACCATGCCGGCTTCGATCACGACATCGCTGTCGGCCGCAATGAACGGCCATTGTTCGGAAAAGACAGACTGGCCGACGCCATGGCCGAAATGACCGCGGTGGTAGCAGCGCAGCCCTTGCCGCGCCAGGCTGTCGCTGGCGACGCGGTGCACATGACCCAGCGAGGTTCCCGGAACAAGGGCTGCCACCCCATCCTCGAAGGCCTGCTCGGCGATGGCATGCAGTTCGGCCTGTTCGGCGGATGGCGACCCGAAAATGAAGTTGCGCGACATGTCGGAGGCGTAGCCGCCGACGGTGCAGACCATGTCGCACTTCAGCGGGTCGCCAGGCATTGCCCTGGCATCGGCGCCTTTGGCCCGGGCGCCCAGCGTCATGTATTCGGCGGTAGCAACCGGAAGCGACAGGCCGGCCGCGGCCGAGGCAACGCCGTCCCGGTAGAGCGCGACGAGATCGGCCTGGCGCATGCCGGCCATTGCATCCACCTGCAGCCGGTCCAGCCCGGCTTCCGACAGGATGATGCCTTGCTGGAGAAGCTCGATCTCGCGTTGCGACTTCACTGCCCGCAACCGATCGAGAACCTCCGAACCGTCGACCATCGAACAGCCCGGCAGTATCGCCTGCAGGACCGAGAAATCTGCGACGGCAATGAAATCGAGATCAACGCCGATGGTCGCGCGGTCAAGCCCGAAGCCTGTCAGGATCTGCTTCAGCTCGCGGGCGGAACTGGCCAGGTCGAATGTTGCTGGCCGGGAAAAGTCGGGCGACCGGCCAGAGGATGCTAGGCCGGCCTCGACGCGTTGCGCCAGCGTATGGCCAGTGGTCGAGACGTCGAGCGTGGCGGTTTCGATCCAGATCGGGTGGCTGCGGACCACGGCGTCCGGCAATGCCGCCTGCAGCTGAGCCGCGTTGAAATCCGCCACCACGACGCCGATCGGCAGGTCTTGCCGGGCCGGGATGACGACGAAGCCGGCGCCGGCCCGCCGGAACAGTCCGGCCGGGCCGACCCAGGCACCGGTCGCATAGTGGAATGCCTCGGGCGCACAGAGCACCAGCGCCTGCAGGCCAGCGCGTTCCATCAGTTGCGTCGCGCGCAGGCGGTCGACAAACCCCGTCATGTATTCTTCTCCGGATGTCCGAAGCGGCAACGGAGCATTCCGGGTACGGACAATCAAGCCGGTTTCATAGGCGGAGGTGCGCGGAACATGCGCGATGTTGGCGGGACAGCACCCCCTTCTGGCCTGCCGGCCATCTCCCCCGCAAGGAGGGAGATCGGCAGCTTGGGCGCCCCGCTTACTCCTGGGACGATGATGATTGGCGAAATCTCCCCCCTTGCGGGACAGATGGCCGGCAGGGCAGAGGGGGTGGGAAGGATCGCGTCAGAACAACTTTCAGTTTTGCCCACAGCATTGGTCGGCGGGCGTTGAGCTTCGCGTCAAGCCGGCGTCAGCACCCCCGCTACTTGATGGATTCCAGCTTGGCGACGGCAGCCGTGAAGCCAGCGAGCGATACCGGGATGGTGACCGGCTTGCGGGTGACCGATTCCATGCCGATGTTCAGGTTGGTTCCCGACTTCATGGTCTTGATGATATCCGCTGACAGCGGCGTGGCGGCATAGGCGCCGTTCTGGTCGCTGGTCTGGATGGCGAGCACTGTCTTCTGGCCCTGGTCGATCTGGAACGAGGCGCCGGACGGCAGGAACAGCCCATGCGGCAGCGCGAGCAGCATGGCCAGGCCGCCATTGCCGTTGTCGCGGCGCACGGTCACGGTCAGCACGCGCTGTCCGGACTTGGCTTCGGTCAGGTTCTGCGACACCTGGCACTGAAGCTCGGCGGTTGCCGAGCCGCTCGAGCAGTTCACCGCCCACGGATTGGCATCGGCAGGTTTTGCATTGGCATCGGCAGGCTTCGGCTGGGCCGGCTTGGCGTCTTCGGTAAGGGCCGGTCCTGCCGCCGACAGGACCAGCCACAGGGCGGCTGAACTTGCGATCATTAGATTAGCTAGAGCTAAACTTGATGACATTTTCTTTAGGCCCCGCATTCTTTCTTTCCCCGTCAGGTATTTTCATCGATGGGGTTTGATACAACACTCGGGACTGTTTCGGAAGCTAGGCCGGCGCCAAGAAAGCCGGCAAAAGTACTGTGACCTTTCGGACACACGAAAGAAAATTGGAGGAAACCCCTAGAAATCGTAGGAGCCGAGACTCGCTATACAATACAATCTGCGTAAGACTTAAACACGCGGGACGTGCAGTCCCAGAAGGACTCGCCTGGGATGGGAACTACCGAGAAATCTCGGCAAGTTGGTGAGATGGCGGCGCGTGGGGAGGACTTCCGCGTGCGCGCCGGCTATCGCCGTTCGCAAATTGCCAGGCATCTGTGGAAGACGACGGCGCTTACGACGCTGGCGCTTGGCCTTTCAGGCATGTCGGCCTATGCCGACCCGAACGGTTTGTGGCAGCCGCAGGTGCGCGCCATCGTCGGCGCCGACAACAATGGCGGCAACGCCGCGCTCGAAGGCTTCATTCCGCTGAAGCAGACGGCCGAATCGGTGCTGTTCCTGGATGTCCGGGCCAAGCACGATTTCAAGGACGGTTTCGGCCAGGATGTCGGCCTCGGCGTCCGCCGCATCGTCAATCCGGACTTGATGATCGGCGGCTACGCCTATCTCAACGTCGAGAACTTCAACAGCAACCAGTTCACTGCCGCGACGCTCGGCGCCGAGGCGATCACGCCGCATTTCGACGCGCATGTGAACGTCTATCTGCCGATCAAGGGCGACTACAAAGACCGCTCCACCGACTCGACCCTGTCGATGGTCGGAAACCAGCTGCTCGAGCAGATATCGGTGATCGATCATCGCCAATACGCGGCCTGGGGCATCGAGGGCGAGGTCGGCGCACAGGTGCCGATCAACCTGCCCGACAAGCATTCGCTGCGGCTGGATATCGGCGGCTACCACTTCGAGGATCCGCACGGCGACGACCACAGCGTCACCGGCGCCAAGGCCGGGTTTGAGTATACGATCGGCGATGTCTTCGGCAGCAACACCTCGCTGGTGTTCGCCGGCGAGGTCCGCAACGACAATCGCGACGACACCCAGTTCGCCGGCAGCGTCCGGCTGAACATCCCGTTCAACCCCGGCCACGGCTCTGACAATGCCGACAATGGGGCCGACAGCGGGCCGGAGCCGGTCTATCCGGTCAGCGAAGGCCTGCGCAAACGCGTCAACGAGCGCGTGCGCGGCGATATCGGCGTCAGGATCCAGTCGCAGGACGTGAACGGCGGCACGACGACGCGCCTCGCTATCAACGCCGCCACGGGCGCTGCTTTCGGCAAGTTCTTCTTCGCCGATGGCGGTAACTCGCTCGGCCTCGGCACCATTGGCGATCCGACGACGCTGGACGATGCGGTGACCAAGGCCGGCAACGGCTTCGTCGTGGCGCTTGGCGGCAGCGGCAATCTCACCACCGGCGGCGTGAAGCTGACCAATGGCCAGACCGTCATCGGCGGTGGCAGCAGCGTCACCGCCCTGCTTTTCGGCGGCGGCACCAGCAGCTTCAACCTGGGCGGCAGCAACGGCACGATCCAGGGCACCAATCCGGCCAACAACGTCATTACGCTGGGCAATGGCAACACGCTGAACGGCATCACCATCACCGGCGGCGCCAACGGCATCTTCGGCAACAACATCTCCGGCGCCACGCTGACCAATGTCACGGTGACCGGGGCCGGTAGCAATGGCGCCGACTTCACGGGCACCTCGACCGGCATCAAGGGCTCGGACTTCACGGCGAAGAACAACGGCCTCGACGGCCTGCATATCGAGGGCGACGGCACCTACAATCTCACCGGCACGACGCTGCTGCAGGGCAATGGCGACGACGGGCTCGATGCCACCGGCAAGGGCACCTATACATTCGCGACGCTCAATGCGAAGGACAATGCCGACCGCGGCATTACCGTGCAGGGCACCGCGACATCAGGCAGCTTCACCACCACCGGCGGCACCGTGTCGGGCAATGGCGGCACCGCCGTCTTCATCGATCCAATCACCGCGCATGTGGTGCTGGATTCGATCACCCAGTCCGGCGGCACGTCGGGCGTGGTGCTCGATCAGGTCTCGGGCAGCTTCACCGTCAACGGCGCGACGACGATCTCGAACACGACCGGACCGGCGATTGCCATTTCGAATTCGCCGGCGGCGATCCGCTTCGGCGATGTCGCGATCACGGCCCCCGGCGGCGACGGCATTTCGTTTGCCGGCGCCAATGCGGCGGTGGTCGCCGGCAACATCGTCATTTCCGGCCTCGGCGTCGGCACCGGCCTCGACTTCTCCGGCAGCCGTACGAATTTCACAGCACAGTCGCTCAACGTCACCGGCACCGGTGCTGCCGGGTCGATCGGCATCGATCTCTCGTCGCCGACCTCGGGCGGGGCAACGATCGCAATCACCAATGGCGGCACGATCGTCGGGATCGGCACCGGCGTGCGCTTCGGCATTGCCGGCTCGCCGGCCAATTCGGCCAATGCCGAGTTCAGCTTCGGCGGCGGCTCCATTGCCGGCATCACCGCTTCGCTCGACGCGCGCGGCCTCAACCAGACGCTCGGCCACTACGCATTCGGCTCGACGACGTTCAGCGGCCCGCAACTGTTCGACGTCCAGAATCTGATCTTTGTCGGCGCTTCCGCGACCGGCTCGGGCAACGGCTCCTCGCTGCTGGACCTGGCCACGATCGCGACGGCCGATGCCAACACCGACGCAGATGCGATCTTCGTGCTGGTCAATCGCGGCACGGCCATCGACGATGTCGACGGCTTCTCGCTCAGCGCCGGGCAGACGCTGGCTTCGTTCGGCAACGGGCGGACCTTCTCGCTCGGCGGTATCCCGGTCAACATTACCGGTGACAACATCACACACAGCGGCGTCGTCTCGGATGCAGGGGGTGCTGCGACGCTGACCGATTCCGGCAGCGGCGATGTCGTCACCCTGGCCAACAACAGCTCGCTGCGGGATTTCAACATCGCCGGCGGCAGCGCCAACGGTGTCCACGGCAGCAATGTCAGCAATGTCACGATTTCGGGCCTGAATGTTTCGGGCGCCGCTCTCGATGGTCTGCTGTTCGATGGCGTCAACAGCGTCACCGCCAACAATTTGAGCTCGACCGGCAATACGAGCGACGGCCTGCAGATCGACGGCAGCGGCCCGCCGATCGACGGCGCCGGAGCCTACAATTTCACTGGGACGACGACACTCTCGAACAACACCGGCCACGGCCTGTTCGTCGTCGGCGGAGGAACCTATGGTTTCGAGACGCTCGACGCGAAGGACAATGGCGGCGATGGCGTCTTCGTCAATTCGATCGGCGCCGCAAAGCTGACGATCACTGGCGGCACGATTTCGGGCAACGGCCTGGCAGGCTTCACAGTCCAAAGTCTCGGGCTTGCCAACAGCACCCAGCTCGATGTCACACTGGACGCGCTGAGCCAGTCCGGCGGACAGGGTGGAGTCGGCCTGTTCCACACCTCCGGCAATTTCTCCGTTACCGGCGCGACGACGGTCTCCAACGCCCTTTTCGACGGCATTACCATCTGGGACAGCTCCACCACGGTTGGTTTCGGTGGCGCGGTCACCATCACCAATCCATCCCGCGACGGCATCTCGCTCAAAAATGATACCGGCGCCGTCACGTTCGGCCAGGTGACGATCAACCAGGTTGGTGTGAACGGCATCCTGCTCAGCGGCAATTCCGGCGCTGTAACGTTCGGCGATGTGAGCATCAGCCAGCCGACCCAGAACGGCATCGACGTTTCGGGCACCAACGGCACGATCGGCTTCGGAAACATCGACATCACCGGCCTGCCCACCGGTCGGACCGGGCTCGACCTGTCGGGCAGCCAGTCGACCTTCACCGCCACCTCGCTCGACATCACCGGCGCCGGCAGTTCGACCGGCATCGATCTTTCCGGCACCACCGGCGGCTCGGTGACGATCGGCACTGGTACCATTTCGGCCGGCACCGGCGTGCAGATGGGCACGCATGGCGCGGCTGGAACCACCGCCGACACGACCTTCTCGTTCGGCGGCGGATTGATCACCGGCACGACGGCTTCGCTCGACATGCGCGGCCTGAACCCGGGCAGCGGCACCTATGCCTTCCACGACACGGCCCTGAACGGGCCGCAGCTGTTCGACGCCGCCAATGTTATCTATGTCGGCGCCACCAGCACCGGCCCCCTCGGCGATGGCTCCAGCGCCAGCAATTTGATCAATGCCGCCGCCGCCGATGATCTGACCACCAGCGCCAGCACGATCTTCGTGCTGGTCAAGACGGCAGCCGTCCAGACCACCGACACCGACGCCGACGGCTTCACGCTGGCCAGCGGCCAGTCGATCGTTTCCTTTGCCAATGGCGGTACCGTCACCCTGGGCGGGCCACCCGCCAATGTCACCGGCACCCATGTCGTTACCGGCGCGACGCAGGCCGATCCGTTCGGCTTCGGTGGGGCAACGCTCAACAACACCACCAACAGCACCATCGATCTCGCCAACGGCAACCTCGTCAAGAACCTCAGCGTCAGCAACGGCATAGGCGTTGCCATCGATGGAACTGGGGTCAGCGGCCTGAACGTCGGTGGCGTAACGATCGCGGGTGCCGCCACCGGTCTCGTCCTCGACGGCGCGTCGGGCACCGTCACAATCGACAATCTGCACATCCAGGCCCCAGGCCAGACCGGCATCGTGCTCGCCAATTCGGCCGCAAGCGTCAACTTCACCGGCAACACGACAATTACCGGCAGCAGCGTCAACGCCGTGCTGGCCAACAATTTCGACGGCACAGCAAACTTCAACGATCTCGACATCACCGGCGGCAGCGGCTCGGGTGTCGCGGTCCTCAATGGTTCGAGCGGAACCTTTACCTTCGGCGCGGCGAGCTCGATCAGCACCACTTCAGGCACCGCCGTCAACATCGATGCCTCGACCCCGAACCTGACCTACAACGGCACGATCAACCAGACCGGCGCGACGAGCGCGGTGAAGATCAACGCGATGACCGGCGGCAGCGCCAGCTTCACCGGCAAGATCACCGCCAGCACCGGCGCTGCCAACGCGATCGACCTGACCGGCAACACCGGCAGCACGATAAACTTCACCGGCGGGCTCGACCTCACCACCGACGGCGGTTACGGCTTCAGCGCCATCAATGGTGGTACGCTGACGGTGACCGGCTCCAGCAATACCGTGGCGACCGGCGCCGGGCTGGATGAGAAGGGGATTCTCATCGGCGGTACCGGAATGACCATCGGCGCGGCTGGTGTGAACTTCGCAAGCGTCACCGTGGATGGCTCGGGCGGTATCGTTTCCAGCGGTATCGTCATAGCAAACACCAGCGGCGGCAATGTCACCTTCGGCGCCGTCGACATCAGCCGCGTCAATGGCGATGCCATCCGTCTGACCAATGTCGCCAGCGGCATCTACACGTTCAACGGCACGACGAGCATCGCGACAGTTGTCGGCAACGGCCCCGGTTTCGTGGTGCAGGGCAGCGGCGCGACCGTCAATGTCGGCAACCTGGTGACGACGCTGGTTTCGGGCGCCGACGTCAGCCTGACCAACAACACCGGTACGATCGGCATCGGTGGCACCATCACCAATTCCGGCACTGGCGACGGCGTCGTCGTCTCCGGCGGCAGCGCGGCGATCACGGTCTCGGCCAACCTATCCAGTTCGGCAGGCGCACCGGGCGCGGCGGTCAAGGTCGACGGCACCACCGGCGGCTCGGTCACCTTCAGCGGCAGCGTTACCTCGTCCGGCACCGGCAACCTGTTTGCCATCGGCACCACGACGGCGCCGACCAACAGCGCGATCAGCTTCACCGGTCCGGCGCTGACGGCGACCGGCGGCGGCGGGGCCGTGATTGGCGGGCTTGGCGCCGGCGCGAGCTTCAGCGCTACAACTCCGCTCTCCGTCACCAATTCAACCGGAACCGGGCTTGCCGTTTCGAATGTCGCCGGCACGGCGACGTTCGGCGCGGTCACGGCCAGCGGCAGCGCGACCGGCATCAGCCTGTCGAGCAATTCGGGCACCGTCACCTTGGGCGCCACCAATGTAACCAATGTCGGGCTGAACCAGGCCGGCGTCAGCGTTGCCGGCACCAATTCCGGCACGTTGTCCTTCGCCAGCCTCGGCATCGCCATGACCGGCAATGGCGCGACCGGCATCACCTTTGCCAATGCGGTGGTCAACGGCACCATCACCGCGCGCGATTTCGACCTGACCAGCGCGAGTTCGACCGGCACGACGGCGGTCAACCTCACCAACACCACCGGCACCGGCACGATCCAGCTCGGCGATCCCGGCGCGCCGGCCAACACCACCGCTTCCGCCATCGGCGGCCCCGGCGCTGGCCCCGGCATCGGCTTCCAGTTCAGCAACACGACCGCGGTCAACTTCATCTATGGCGACGGCGAGGGTGCCGCCGACAAGCTGTCGACGGTCAAGTCGGTCGACATCCTGAATTCAACCGGCGGCTTCCCGGCAGGCGGCACCTACAATTTCAAGGATGTCAACGGCGCCACCGGCGGCTTCATCGGCGATATCTCCGAAGCGCAGGGCTCCACCATCTATTATGTCGACCCGAACGGCACCGGCGATGGCACCGCCGACAATCCAGGCTCGATCGCCGGCGCCGAAGCGTCAGGCGCTAAGATCATTGCGCTGATCGACAGGTCGCAGAACGGCACCAGCAATTTGATCAACATGATGCTGGCGCAGCAGAATGGCGGCGGCAACAACACACTGAACCTCGCCGACGGCCAGATCCTGATCGGCCTCAAGGCCGGCGACTCCATCGACACCGCGCCCTATGGCGGTGTCGGCGGCACGCTCGGCGGCAACTTCAAGTTCAGCAACATCAATTCGTCGAGCATCATCGATGCGCCTGCCGGCGTCGACACCGTGCTGCCGACGCTGACGACGGCGAGTGGCAACACGGTCGATTTCACCGGCCGCGCCAGCATCGACAACGTCATCATCAGCAACACCGGCACCGGCATTGGCGTGCATGGCACCGCCATCACCGAGTTTGTGCTCAACCGGGCGACGATCGCCGGTGGCGACGGTGGCGCACTGTCGATCGTCGACGGGGCCGCCAACAGCGAGGTTGCGCTGTCGAACCTCACCCTCTCGGCCACGGGCGGCAACATCGCTTCGGTCGACGGCACGGCTGGCGCCGGCACCATGAAGGTCAGCGCCTTCTCCGACATCACGCTTCTCGGCAACAAGGGCGAAGCCGGCGGCTTCCTGTTGACGACCGCCATTTTCGACGCCAATGCGGCCACCCCCGGCATCGACCAGGTCGATGGCGGCGCCTTTGTCGCCGGCACCACGACGAACCGCGTCGGCGGCTATGGCCTAGTGCTGGTCGGTGTGGCTGGCGATCTCAAATTCGATACCACCAATGTCGCGGTCAAGACGGCGACCAGCACAACGTTCCCCGGTCCGAGCGCCTTCGGTGTCGTTGCGAACGGCGCGGCGGCAAGCGGCACCAGCATCGACCTCGGCACGGCCACTCTCAATATCGACGGTACCGGCGCCAGCGCCGGGCTCAACAGTGCCTTGTGGGCGAGCATCATCCCGGGCAACCGTGTTGGCTTCTCGGGCGTGGTCACTGTCAACACCGTCGAGGCGGCCGGCCTGGTGTCCGATCTCGGCGGCACGCTGTTCTTCGGCGCGGCCGGCAACACGGTGACGACCACCGGCCTGCCGGCGATCTCGTTCAGCAACGGCACAAGGGTCGAAAAYGGTTCCGGCGGCTCGGCGCAGTTCGGCGCCATCAATTCGAGCGGTGGCGGCCAGAACGGTATCTTGCTGTCCGACCTCGCCGCGTCGCCGACGCTGCTGTTCAACGGCCCGGTGACGATCGACGGCACGACGTCCAACGCCATCCAGATCCAGAATACCACCCTCGCCGCGGCATCGGTGACCTTCGCCGGCGCGGTCTCCATCACCAACGCCACCGGCGGCGGCGTCGAGTGGCAGCGTCTGGCCGGCAGCACCGACACGCTGACCTTCTCGGGTGGCCTCGCCATCCAGAACAGCGGCGGCGTCGGCTTCTCTGCCGACCATGGCGCGGTGGCGCTGTCCGGCACAAACACGGTTTCCACCACCAACGGCACCGGCGTCAGCATCAGCAACGCCAGTGTCAGCGGCGGTTTCACCTCGGTCAGCGCCAGCTTCGCCGCCGGCAACGGCATCAATTTGCAGAACCTGACCGGCTCGCTCAATCTCGGCACCGGCACGCTGACCAACACCGGTGCGGGCGCGGCCTTCAACGTCGGCTCGGCCACCAATGCGAGCGGCGGCAATGCGGTCATCTCCTATGGAGGCACCATCGCCAGCAACGGGTCCGGTGCGGCGGTTTCGATCCGGGAACTCACCGGCGGCTCGGTGACGCTGTCGGGCAACCTGACCGACGGCAACGCCGCGGCCGGTGGCAACATCGTCGTTGGCAACATCGACAACGGCACGGCGGCAACCGTCACCTTCTCCGGCGCCAGCAAGCAGATCAGTTCGGGCACCACCGACGCCGTCAGCCTCGGCATCCTCGGCGCGTTCCCTGCGGGTACTCCGGCCCCCAACACGAACGGCACGATCAATTTCACGAATGGCGGTCTCGACATAACGACGACAGGCGGGGCGGGCTTCGTCGCGTTCGGCAGCAGCGTCAGCGTAACCGGCACCAACAACACCATCGCTTCCGGCGGTGACGGGCTGCTGGTGGGCTCTACCAATGTCGGCAGTGGCGGCATCACCTTCGACGACATTTCGTCGGTCGCCACCACTACCGGTGGCGTGCTGTTGAACAACGTCAACCTCGCCGGCAATGTGAACATCGGCGGGCTGACCAATACGGGTGTCATCGGCGTCACCGTGTCCGGAGTGACGACCGGCTCCGGGAAGTCCGTAAACTTCACCGGAACGACCAACATCGACGTCGACACTTCCGGCTTCCAGTTCAGTGGCCAGGTTGCAACGGTGAACATCGCCAATGTCGCCGGGTCCAGCCTGACCATCGACGGCGGCACGCGCGGCATTGATTTCAACGGCGTGATGGGCGGCACCGTCAACATCGGCGGCAATGGCGGCACCGCCAGCATCGGCGCGACGACAAGTACCAGCGACTTTGCCATCGCTGTCGGCGGCAATACCGGTGGCACGCTGAACTACAACGGCTCGGTCAAGGTCAATGCGGGCAGCGTGGTGAGCGCCGGCGGTGGCGACCTCGCCACCCTCAACCTCAGCGGTTCGGTGCTTTCGACCACGGCGTCGACGGCCTTCGTCTTCAGCGGCAACGCCGACGGCGTTTACAACATTTCGAGCACCATAAATCACACAGGCGGCACCGGTGTCCTGGTCGACGGCTCCTCGGAAGGAACGATCACCTTCTCCGGGGCGACAAAGACCTTCAGCACCGGCGCCAACGACGCTATCGTCAAGCAACCGAGCATCGGCCCGGGACAGGGCACGGCAACGCTCGCCTTCACCGGCGGCGGCCTCGGCATCACCACCACCAGCGGCGCCGGCTTCACCGCCAGCACCTTCGGCGCCGGCACGGTCACCGTCAACGGCTCCAACAACACCATCACCACGACGACCGGCACCGCGCTCAAGCTCGACAACGCGACGGTCGGCGCGGGCAGCCTCAACTTCAGCTCCATCTCCACCAATGGCGCCGCCACCGGCGTCTCGCTCAACAATGTCGGCGGCGGCGGCATCATCCTCGGCACGGTCAACCTGCAAGGCATCACCTCGCGTGGCTTCGATGTCGCAGGCACGCTCGGCTCGGCGCTGAGCATCACCAGCCTCAACATCGGGCTCGGAGGCGCGAACGCCATCGGCCTCGATCTCAACGGCGCGGTCATCAGCACAGGCATCAACGCCGGCGATTTCGATGTCGCCGGCGGCGGCTTTGCCGGCACGCTCGGCATCGATATGGCCGGGACCACCGGCGCGGCCACCATCCAGCTCGGCGACACAGTCAACCCCGGGGGCACCCAGACGTCGACCATCACCAACGTCGCGCAGGGCATCCAGTTCTCCAGCACGACCAATGCAACGCTGGTGTTCGGTGACGGCGCGGGACCGGCCGAATCGCTGATCTCGACCACCGGCGGCCAGGTCATCCACGCCACCGACACCTTGCCGCTCAGCGGCAATTACGATTTCGACGACGTCACGTTCGTCGGCGACATCTCGAACCTGTCGGCGATCAGCGTCTACTACATCGACGCCGCCGGCGAGATTTCGGGCACCGGCGACGGCAGCTTCCTCAATCCGGGTAGCGTCGCCCAGGCGGAGGCTTCCACCGCCAATGTCTTCGTTCTGATCGACAAGACCGTCGATACGAACCAGGCGACCATCAACATCGGCAACAGTTCGCTCGACCTCAAGGACGGGCAAGCGGTGATCTCGTTCATGTCCGGCGATGCGGACATCGACGTGGGGCCGCTCGGCGTTGGCGGCGGCCTTGGCGCGCCGTCCTCCTTCCACTTCACCACCATCCAGGCTTCGACGGTGGTCACGAACCCCGGCGGCCTCGACAATTCACACCCGATCCTGGCCAGCAGCGGCGCGGCCGCGACGATCAACCTGCCATTCAGCGGCACCGGCGTCATCACCGCCGGGGTCCAGAACGTCACGGCCATCAACAGCGGCAGCGGCGCCGGCATTTTCGTCAATGCCACGCTTGCCTCCAATTTCGTGCTCAAGAACAACACCATCACCGCCGGCGGCAACGCACTCGACTTCTCGACGAGCGGCGCGGCGACAGCCGACAAGCTTCTCCTCTCGATCGACGGCAACACGCTCAGGTCGACCGCGTCCGGACTGGCGGCGTCCTTCGTCGGCCAGAACATCAATGCGACGGACAATTCGATCGCGATCAGGTCGTTTGCCGGCAACAAAGTGACCGGCGGCGCCGGCAGCGGCGGCATCGTGTTCAACAATGTCCGCTTCGATTCCAACGGCGCCGGCGGCACCGTCAGTGCCGGAACGCTGGGCATGGGCAATCCCGGCGCTCGGATCCAGGGCAACGGCCTCAGCTTCACCAACACCAGCGGCACCTTTGATCTGGGCACGCTCAGCCTCGCCAACACTGGTGGCACCGGTGTCATCGCCAACACCAAGACCACCACCTTCACGCTGAACAGCAGCGCCGGCGTGGTCACCACCATCAACGGCGCGGCCTTCGATCTCGATCCGCTGACCGTCAACATGACGTTCTCCAGCGTCAGCGCCGTCGTCAACGGCGTCGCTAGCGGCATCACCTTCGACGGCGTTGCCGGCACCTTCACCGTCACCGGCGCGACAAGCGTTTCCAACACGACGGGCTTCGGCATCGATGCCATCAACACCAACACCGGCACCTTCAATTTCAACACAGTGACGGTGAACAACACCTCGACAACCGGCGGCGGCATCCACGTTGCATCCGGCACGCTCAATGTCACCGGCCTCGCCAACATCGACACGACCAGCGGCATCGGTCTCTCACAGGGCGGCGGCGCGACCAGCTTCACCGGCGGCCTGACCATCGACACCACCACCGGTACCGGTATCGCCGGCACGGGCGGCACGATGGGCATCACCGCTTCCGCGGCCGCCGAGACCGTGAACGCCACAAGTGGCCAGGCGATCAACCTCTCCGGTGTCGTCGCCACCATCGCGCTAGACTCGACCTCGTCGGCCGGCGGCGTCAACAATGTCAGCCTGACCAGTGTTGGCGGCACCATCGGCCTCGGCTCCGGCGCGCTGAGCGGTGCTTCGGGTGCTTCGTTCAATGTCGTCGGCGGCACGGCCGCTGTCACTTATGGTGGCAACATCACCCAGGCGAACAATGCCGCCCTGGTCAGCGTTTCGGCCGGACACACCGGCACGCTGACCTTCAACACCGGCACGCTTTCGGCGACCAACGGCACTGGCCTGCAGTTCGCCAATGCGGACGGCACATACAATTTCAACGGCACAACCACGCTCAATGGCGGCGATGCGGGCGTGGACATCCTCACCGGGTCGAGCGGCACCTTCAGCTTCGGCGCCGGCACTTCGATCACCAGCCCGACCGGCACGGCGTTCAATGTCGACACAAGCTCGGCGAGCGTCACCTACAATGGCAGCATCACCCAGGCCAACAACGCCGCGCTGGTCGCGGTCACGGGCCACACCACCGGAACGATCACCTTCCAGACCGGCACGCTGTCGGCGACCAACGGCACCGGCCTGCAGTTCAACAATGCCGACGGCACCTATCTGTTCAACGGCACGACGACGCTGAATGGCGGCGACGCCGGCGTGGACATCCTGACCGGATCGGGCGGCAGTTTCGGCTTCGGCAGCGGCACCTCGATCACCAACCCGACCGGAACCGCGTTCAACGTCGTCGGCGGCACCGCCGCCGTCACCTACGGCGGCAACATCACCCAGGCGAACAATGCCGCCATGGTCAGCATTTCGGGCGGCCACGCCACCGGCGCGATTACCTTCCAGACCGGCACGCTGTCGGCGACCAACGGCACAGGCCTGCAATTCGACAATGCCGACGGCACCTACAATTTCAACGGTACCACGACGCTGAATGGCGGCGATGCCGGCATCGACATCCTCAATGGCTCGGGCGGCACGTTCAGCTTCTCCAGCGGTACTTCGATCACCAATCCGAGCGGTGTCGGCTTCCTTGTCGCCGGCGGCACGTCAAACGTCACCTACAACGGTACGATCAGCAAAACCGCCGCCGCAGGCAAGATCGTCGACATCTCCGGCGTCACCGCCGGCACCATTACGCTGGCCGGCAATCTCACCGCCACGGGCGGCTTCGACAACGGCATCTTCGTCCATGGCAACACCGGCGGCACCTTCAATTTCAGCGGCGGCACCAAGACGCTGACCACCGGCGTCAATACGGCGGTCGACCTGGCGACGAACGCTGGCGCGACGATCAACTTCAGCAATGGTGGGCTGGCGATCAACACCACCTCCGGCACAGGGTTCAATGCCACGGGCGGTGGTACGGTCTCGGTGACAGGCGCCGGCAATTCGATCACGACGACGAGCGGCGTCGCCGTCAATCTCGACACGGTCATCGTCGCCGCCGCGGGCGTGAATTTCGCCACGACCACCAAGGGCGCCGGCGGCGGCAGCGCCGTCATCATGGATACGGTCACCGGCACCGGGACGGTCAGTCTCGGCGGCGGCTCGCTGGTCGGTGGCAATGCTGCCGTGATCCGTATCGGCGACGGCGCTGGCGGCGCCAACACCGGCGGCACCGCCGGTCTCACCTATACCGGCACCATCACCAGCGGCACCGGGCGGGGCATCGACATCCAGGACCGGGCGCTGACCGCGCAGAACATCACGCTGTCGGGCAATATCAGCCACAGTGTGGGGGGCCAGACCGGCATCTTCCTCGACGGCAACACCGCCGGCGCCATCACCTTCTCCGGCGCGTCGAAGTCGATCAGCTCGGGGACGGCTGCCGGCGTCAGCCTGACCAACAACACCGGCGCGACGGTCGACTTTACCGGCGGCGGCCTGGCCATAAACAGCACCAGCGGCATCGGTTTCAACGCCACCGGCGGCGGCACGGTGACGGTACAGGGTAGCGTCAACACGATAACCTCGACCACGGGCACGGCGCTTAACGTTGCCAACACCACAATCGGCGCAAGCGGCCTCACATTCCGGAGTATCTCGGCCAACGGCGCCGTCAACGGCATAGTGCTCAACAACACCGGCGCCAACGGGCTGACCGTGACCGGCGATGGCGCAACATCAGGCGGCTTCCTCGTGCTTAATGGCACCGGCGGCACGATCCAGAACACAACCGGCGACAGCGTGGTGCTGACCAACGCGTCAAACGTCAATCTGCGCCAGATGAACATCACCAATGCCGGCCTGGACGGTGTGCAGAGCATCGGCGGCGGCAACATCAAACTGTCGGCGGTCAACATCACCAATCCCGGCGCGTCCAACCCGGCGTCCGATGGATCGAGCGGCAATCCGGCAGGCTTTGGCGGCGGCAATGGCTGGTTTGCCCAGAACATCACCGGCGTCAACGCCTTCGACAACAACTCGAAGGTTTCCGGCTGGCAGTCGTCGCAGTCGAACGGCGTCCTTCTCTTCAACACCAACACGAACTTCACCTCGTTCACGGTCGACCATGCGCTGTTCACGACTTCTGCGACCGGCGCGGACGGCTTCCTCGCCAACCTGTTCGGGACGACTTCCGGCACGGTGAACGTGACCAGCAGCGAATTCACCCTGATCGATCAGGACGGCGTGCAGATCAGCAACCAGGGTTCGGGCACCGTCAACGCCATCGTGCAGAAGAACAATTTCCACGACGCGGACAATACAAGCGGCGACGGCAACAACACGCTTTATCTGTCCAATTCCGCCAACGGCATTCTCAACTTCACCATTGGCGGACCGACCGCGGCCGACGGCAACATCTTCCACAATCTGGCAAGGTTGACGACCCTGGCCGGCGTGGTTCAGGTGGACGCGGCCGGTGGCAGCGCCGCGACACCCGATGGCGGGCAGATCAACGGCTCCATCCGCAACAACACCATCAGCAACGACGCCGGCTTCGTGAACGGCCGCCGCGCCATCGACGTCCAGGTCGAGGCGGACTCACACGATCTCGGAAAGCTTGCCGTCGCGATTTCCGACAACACGATCAACAACGTCTCCAAGCAAGGCGTTCACATCTCGGTTGTCTCGGTCGGCGGCGGCAGCGTGAACGATGCCAACTGGACCATCCAGAACAACCACATCGGCGACACCTCGCCAGTCGGCACCGAGGGCAACGTCGACAGCGGTTCGGCCATCGAGTTCGAAACGAATTTCGATACGTTTACGAGCGGTGCAGACATGGTCAACAATCTGCTGATCCAGGGCAACATCGCCGTCAACAACGCCAATAATGCCACCGGCGCAACACTGGATATCACCAACATAGGCGGCACAGTGGCGTCGGGGACGACAGCGGTCCTGAACGCCACGATCCTCAACAATGTGTTTACCAACAACAGCACAACCGGCGGCCACGTTCTGGATGTCCTGAACAGCAGCGCCGGCGACGGCGAAACGCTCAACCTTAACATTTCCGGCAACAACACGACCTTGGGTGCATCGACACTCGGCGAAATCCGGCTGCGGCAGCTGAACGGCACGTTCAACATCCAGGGCGGCGTCGGCGCCGTCAGCGGCAACAACAATGGCGATACGGTCTCGCAGACCGGTTCGTTCGGAACCGTCGGTTCCGTCACGCTGCCGAGTTTGCCGACCGGTGGTTTCTGAGGGTAGTTCGCCTCCATGCGTAGGCTGTCCCGAGGAACCGAATCGGGACGGCCAGCGCCCTGTCATGACAGGAGCGTTGGCCATTAGGTCACTGGCAGCGCTGTTGTTTTGTGCTGCGCGGCGCCCATGGTTGTTTGCCGGCGAAATTTAATAAAAGGCAAGTTAAACAAATTCTTTTAGTTGCCTCTTGCATGACGTTGCGTAAATTAGCAGTATCTGTTTAGTATGGACCAAATGTGAGGGAGCGGCGATGTCGGAACCATTTCTTTCCGAAATCAGAATCATGTCTTTTGTGTTCGCGCCCAAGGGCTGGGCGCTTTGCAATGGGCAGTTGCTGCCCATCAACCAGAACCAGGCGCTGTTTTCGCTGCTGGGAACGACGTTCGGCGGTGACGGCCGCGTGAATTTCGCGCTGCCCAACTATCAGGGACGTACGCCGATCCACGTCGGCAGCGGTCACACGCTCGGCGAGCGCGGCGGCGAGCCGGCCCATACGCTATCGATCTCGGAATTGCCCACGCACACGCACATGATCAATGCCAATAGCAATCCCGGAGGGGTCGCCAATCCGAATGGCGCGATCCTCACCAAAGCTCCTGCCAACACCTACGGCACAGCCACTCAGCTGGTGGCCATGGCGCCGGCTTCGGTCTCGAATACCGGTGGCAGCCAGGCGCATATCAACATGCAACCGTTTCTGACGCTGAGTTTCTGCATTGCCCTGCAGGGCATCTTTCCGTCGCCGAATTGAGGGAGCGCAACCATGGGACAACCCTATGTAGGCGAAGTTCGTATATTTGCCGGTAATTTCGCGCCGGCCGGCTGGATGTTCTGCAGCGGACAACTTCTGCCGATCTCGGAGTACGAGACGCTGTTCCAACTGATCGGCACGAGCTATGGCGGCGACGGTCAGAGCACGTTCGCACTGCCGGATCTGCAAGGCCGCCTTCCGATCCATCAGGGCAACGGCTTCATCCTGGCCGAGACCGGCGGCGTCGAAACGGTCACGCTGACAGTCGCCCAGATTCCGGCGCATTCGCATCCGCCGTTGGGGTCCACGGCGACGGCAACGTCGCAGCTGCCGACCAGTTCGGTGTTGGCCAACACGCAGGCTCAGACCTACTACAATCTGGCTGACAACGCGTCACCCATGGCGGCCAATGCCATCTCGAGCACGGGCGGCAGCCAGCCGCATGACAATTTCCAACCCTACCTTTGTGTCAATTTCATCATCTCGCTGTTCGGGATCTTCCCCTCGCAGACTTAAAGAGGTCCGTCCATGGCCAACCCGTTCGTCGCCGAAATCCGCATCTTTCCGTTCAATTTCGCGCCCAATGGCTGGGCGTGGTGCGACGGGCAATTGCTGCCGCTGTCGCAGAACACCGCTTTGTTCTCACTGCTCGGCACCACCTATGGCGGCAACGGCAAGAGCAATTTTGCCTTGCCGGACCTCCAGGGCAACGCGCCGATGCATCCGGGGCAAGGCCCCGGCCTGTCGTTGCATGACCTTGGTGAAACTGGCGGTTCCGAGACCGTGACGCTGCTTGAGAGCGAGATGCCGTCTCATGCGCACACCATGCTGGGCGCTGAAGACGATGGCTCCTTCAAGACGCCCCAAGGCAACTTCGTGGCGGCGGGCAACCAGATGTACCTGGGCTCAAACCCAGCCGTTAATGTCCAACTGGCGCCGGAAGCGCTCGCGCCTGCCGGTGGCGGACAGCCACACAACAACATGCAGCCCTATCTGACCTGCTATTTCTGCATCGCGCTGCAGGGCGTGTACCCGTCGCGCCCCTGATTTTGCGATGAACGACTTTCACGTGGCGGTTTCGGCCGGTTGGGTACGGGCGGCTGGGGCCGGGCTGACGTTTCGTCCAGTGACTGATGCCGATCTGCCGTTCCTGTCACGGGTCTATGCCTCGACCCGTGCCGAGGAACTGGCCGTAACATCCTGGACCGAGGCGCAGAAGACCGCCTTCCTCGACATGCAGTTTCGGGCGCAGCACACACATTACATCAAGCATTATTCGCAAGCCGACTGGCTGGTGGTGATGTCTGGCGCGGCAGACATCGGCCGCCTCTATGTCGAGCGTTGGCGGAACCAGTATTGCATCATCGACATCTCCTTGTTGCCGGCGTTTCGCCGCAAGGGGTTCGGCGCGGCGCTGCTCAGCGACCTCATCGACGAAGCAAGTGCCGCCGGCAAGGCGGTGTCGATCCATGTCGAGAAGAACAATCCGGCCAGGCGGCTCTATACGCGGCTGGGATTCGTCGTCACCGAGGACATGGGCGTCTACGACCTGATGGAGTGTTCGCCGCGCTAGCCAAAGCGCGTCGCGTGAAACCTCGTGCAAACGCGTTGAACTAGGGATCGTTGGTCCGCGCCGCCCCTCATTGTCCTGCCGGACATTTCTCCCCGTATAGGGACGACGGGGAGAAAGAGGCTGGCCGCAACGCGGCGCCTTTCTTGCAACGCTGACAATTGGCGAAATCATGGATGAGAGCGCCCCTCTCCCCGTCACTATACGGGGAGAGGATGTCGGCAGGCAGGTGAGGGGCAGCGCCTACGCCTGAAGCGTGTCCTGAGTTCGGTTCAACGCGACGTGCATTCGAGCGGCCGTGACGCCTACGCCGACCGTCACGCCCCGCGGTACCACGACACGATGGTGAAACGCTCGTTGCGCGTGACCGGGGTGACTTCGTGCGTTGTTTCCGAACGAAACGCGACGAGGGAGCCTGGCAATGCCGGCATGGCGACGCGCAGGTGCGGACCGCTGTAGGGACCATGCAGGACCAGCGAGCCGCCGGCATAGTTTGCCGGCGAAGGATCGTCCGACTGGCGGTTGAGAAAGATCACCGCCGAGATCCTTCTGAACCGAGACTCGTCGTGGATGAGCGGCGTGTTGCCGTCCTGGTGCGGCACGAAGAAATCGCCTTCCCGATAGTGAAGAAACTGGGGCTTTTCAGCATTGCCGAGCGCGAGACCGAAATGCCGTTCCAGAGTCGGCTTCTGCCGCGCCAACAGGTCGTTCACCAGCGCTTCGGTGGCCGCTGAGACCTCGGCGCGCGTGGTTCGGCGGATCTCTGGCCATGCCGGCTTCTCGTCTTCACGCCCCAACAGGCCGGCCGGACGACCGCTGGCCGCCCGGATTTCCGCGCACAGCTCGCTGCATGCCGTTTCGTCAAGCAAGCCCGCGATCTCGATATGGTCGATCATCTGTCCAGCTGTCCCCTTTCGGAGTGCCCTGATCGTCGCCCCGACCGGCCGGATCTCCGAAAATCAAAAAATCAGTTGAAGACAGCCTCATAGACATAGCCGGTCGCGTCGCCCGAAACCGGGACGATGAAGATGTCGTCGGTGATGGCATCGCTGGTGAGGTGGTAGATGGCCTGCGGCAGCCCTATGTCGCGCGGCCCCTTGAACAAAAGCGTGAAGCCGCCGCCGGGGCGCGGGCTGGAAGCAATCTGGCGGACCGCGGTCAGTTCGAGAGAAACCGTCCTGCCGCCAATCTCGGCAGTGAAAACCGACCCGACCGCGTGTTCGAAATCCGATGCCGACGCCATGCAATTCGCCTCACTCTGCCTGCTGCCGGCGGCACTGTCGCCGCTTCGCCGCAAGCTGTCCAGAGGGTCCCGGCCGGCACCGACCTCACGCCAAGTCATTTCGTCGGCACGAATCCCAAAATACAGCACCGCCTGTCCTTTTATGCGCGCAAGAGACGCTGTAGTACTTTGTTCCTGCGCGGGATTGTTTCCAAACCAAGGTCAGCGCAACAAGAACAGATCCCGGCTTTCGGGGTCTGATGGTCGCGGCCTGATCGGCCTGCGGGAGAAGGGACCGACGATGGCAGATGCGAAGACGGAAGTGGCAAGCGATACGATGCCGTTGTTCTACTCGACGCCGGAGGCGCTCAACCCGGTGCGGCATGGCTCGCTCGGCCTGGCGGCGCGCAGCGACTTCGGCTTCGCCCGCTCGGCGCACGCCATTCCCGTGGTGGCCTCGGAAATGCCGGCGGCGATGCGCTCCTACCCGATCGTCTTCATCGGTCCGGCCAAGGCGCCGGTGATCATCACCGGCGTGCGCAAGGACGAGAATCTGTTCGTCGATGCCGACGGCAAGTGGACCGGGCCGCACTACATCCCGGCCTATGTCCGCCGCTATCCCTTCATCCTCGCCGAGGACCCGAGGTCGCCAGGCCGGCTGACGCTGTGCGTCGACCGGACAAGCGACCGCGTCGTCGACCAGTTGCTGGCGCCGTTCCGCGACGAAAAGATCCTGCCGTTCTTCAACGGCACCGAGCCGACGGAAGCGACCAGGCAGGCCCTCGCCTTCTGCAACCAATTCCAGCTCGATTTCAACGCCACCCGCGTGATGATCGAAAGGATCGACGCGCACGGCCTGTTCGCGCCGCGCCAGAGCAAGGTGACGCTCGAAGGCGGCGAGGTGCTCAACCTCACCGACTTCCAGGTGATTGATGAGCCGGCTTTCAACAAACTGAGCGACGAGGCGTTTCTCGACCTGCGCAAATCAGGCGCGCTCGGCCTGCTCTACTGCCATCTCGCGTCGACCAACAGCTGGACGTCGCTGGTCCACCAGGCGTCGCTGCGCAAGGCGGGTGGGCAGCCCGGCTGATTTCAGCTGCTGCGCTGCCTGATCGACCCCTTGCTTGCGCAAGGCCTCATATAACGGCAATAATTCGGTTTAGGGAGGAAGGCGACGCAGCCGGCGATGGGGGTAAGCGTCATGGCGAATCTGATGCCGTTGCTTGTGGCCGGGGCGATGCTCCTGATCGTTGGCAGCCTGATCTATCGCGGCATTGCCGGGCTGTTTTCCGGTTCGGCTTCAAAAGGCAAACCACAGGACAGTCCCGCCTTGCCGGTCGGCAAGGCTCGTCAACGCACGCTGGCATCGTCTGAAGCGGCCCACGCCGCATCGCCTCGGCCTAACCCTGCGGCCGAAAAGCTGATCGCCGACTTGCAGCAGCAAGCCAAGGACAGTGACGACCAGCGCAAGGCGAAGTTCAAAGCGCATGTCGAGCGCAAGATCCCGCCGATTTCCGCCGATGGCCGCGAAGCGATCGAACGGGGGCAAGCCGCGCGCATCGCCATCAGGCACGTCTTTCCGCCGCGTCTTCCGCAACGCAGCATGAGCTATTTTGGCGGGCTGCCGATCGTCCCCGATGAATTCGACTGGCCGACGGTTCACAATCGGCAGGGATTGCTCGAGCGCCTCAATTTCATGGTGCAAATCGACTGTTCGGATCTGCCACCGGGACCCGGCCGCGATTTGCTGCCCGACAAGGGCTACCTCTATTTCTTCGCGCCGATGTCCGACACGTTTGGGCCGGACGCGCTGCACTTCGTGACCCGGTATGAACCGCGCCGGGTGACGCAGAAGTGGCAGCCGCTCGACATGCCCTTCACCGCCAAGATTCTGGGATCGGATCCGACGGACGAAATCCTGCGGGGCAAGCGAACCCACTATGATCGGGTCGAGGTCGAATTTGCCTGGATCGAGGAGCCGACCGACGCCGAAGTCGCGGCGCGTGCGGACGAAGGTCATGCCTTCGAGGTCGCGGACAAGATTCGCGCCGAAAAGGTCGCGGCCTTCTACGGACCGCCTGTTGTCCCCGATCCGCTGCTTTCCGCTCATCAGGCGCCGAAGGATACGCTTTGGACGCCATATCCGGGTTTTCCGGCCAATTGGCATACTGCGCGGATCGTTCGAAAGCTCGTGGAAGCATATCACCGCGAAGAGGCGGCCGACGTCACCGCACAGCTGAAGGCGCTTGGTGATGTTGCCGAAGACGATCCGGAGGCCAAGCGACTACGGCTGGTGCAGCGTGAACTGTCGGCATTCGGTTCGAAGATGTTCAACGCCTTCTTTCCGACGGTCAATGCCGGACTGAAGGAATATGACGCACCTCCAGCCGAGGTGAAGCAGCAGATCCTTGCCTTCCTGGAAGACTTGCGCGCCAACGGCATGCCGTCATCTTCTCCGGCGTGGCGGCCGCATCATCGCCAACTTCCGCAGGTGATGAACCATTGGCTTTCAATCGCGGCGATCCGGGGCGCCGAGGGTGGACTGACAGATCCGGACGGTGCGGCTTTGATAGGCCGGGAAGTCGTAGCCGCCCTGTCTCACCGCCACTCACCCCGTGGCCATCAGATGCTTGGCAAGGGTGAAGTCATCCAGGTCGCAGCCGACGAGATGAAGGACCGCTACCTGCTGTTGCTGCAGATCGGGCCGGATATGGCGGTCGATTGGACCGTTGGCGAGATGGGACCGCTTCAATATTGGATCACGCCCGAGGACCTTGCGGCCAAGCGGTTCGAGAACGCACTTCTGACAGTCGAAGCCTACTGACCGGTGTTTGGTCAGTGGCGCTCTGGCCGTTTTGCCACACGCTCTCGCCGGCTATCGAATGGCAGGATCGGATCACGGCCCGGAAACGTGCTCCCCGGCACCAGACAGCAAAAGAGGCTGGGTTGCCCCGCCCCTGGTGCTTTTCAAATTTGAGGAAGATTTGGAGCGGGTGAAGCGATTCGAACGCTCGACCCCAACCTTGGCAACACCATTTTCTGCCGAAGCCGCCCTATCCTAATCTCCGCTATGATGCGATAAATCGTTGAGTTTGCTATAAATCGACCGATCTTGGTTTCACCCTGATATCCGACTGGCACCCCGTTTGCTATTCCGACTGCTTCCATTGCGCTTGGACATGTGGCAAGCGGGCAGCCGAGCAGACGCAGCTTCCTGGCTTCAGCAGATGGACCCTCTTGAGTAATTCAAATTGAAAATTGCGCCCTCATGTTTCAAAACAGGTCGGTAGCCCCGCAAGTTTCGAAGCCTGCGAGGTCGCCACGGTCCTCAAGGCGAGAATTCTAGAAGACGTTCAACAATGACCCAGCACGTACAAAACGCTCGAATTCTCATGTACAGCCACGACACGTTCGGGCTCGGCCATTTGCAGCGCTGCCGGACGATCGCGCATTCGCTGGTCGAGGATTTCCGCGGACTTCAGGTGCTTATCATTTCGGGCGCGACCATCGCTGGCGCCTTCGACTACCGCGCCCGTGTCGACTTCGTGAAGATCCCCAGCGTCATCAAGTTGCGCAACGGCGAATACACCTCGCTGGAAAAGCATATCGATCTGCATGAGACGCTAAGGATGCGCCAGTCGATCATCCGCCACACAGCCGAGACCTACCGGCCGGATATCTTCATCGTCGACAAGGAACCGCTCGGCCTGCGCGGTGAGATCGAGGACACGCTGTCCTATCTCAAGACGCGGGGCACCACGCTCGTGCTTGGCTTGCGAGAGGTGATGGACGCGCCGAATCTGCTCGAAGCAGAGTGGGCACGCAGGGATGTAATGCGTAAGATAGGCCTGTTCTACGACAAGGTCTGGGTCTATGGTCCGCCGGATTTTTACGATCCGTTGACGGGCCTGGATGTGCCGTCGGCTGTCGGAGCAAAGATGAAGTTCGTCGGTTTCCTGCAACGGAGCCTGCAGCGGAACGAGATGCCCGGCCACCGGCCCGAGGGCGACTATATCCTCGTCACCACCGGTGGCGGCGGTGACGGCGCCGAACTGATCCACGACGTCTTCGATGCTTATCAGCAGGATCCGCAATTGCAGCATAGGGCGCTGATCGTGCTTGGGCCTTACATGCCGGCGCGCAAGCGCAACAAGCTGGTCAGGAAGGGGTCCAAGATCCCCTATATCAAGATCATCGAGTTCGACAACCGCATGGAAGACCTGATTGCCGGCGCCAAGGCGGTCGTGGCGATGGGCGGCTACAACACCTATTGCGAGATCCTGTCTTTCGACAAGCCGGCGCTGATCGTGCCGCGCGTCAAGCCCCGCGAGGAACAGCTGATCCGCGCACGGCGCGCAGCTGAACTCGGCCTCATCGAGATGCTCTTGCCGGAAGAAGCCAAGGATTCCCAGCGGTTTGCCGATGCACTGAAGGTGCTGCCGGACCGGCCCCGCCCATCGCAGAGCAATCCGCATCTGACGCTGGAAGGGCTGCCTCATATTTCCGAAATCGTCGCGGAACTGCTCGAGCGGCGTGCCGGCCATCACCTTTCGGTCATTGAAGGCATGAACTGAGTTGCAACATCGCAAGATCGTCGTGGTTCTGAAAGGCTATCCGCGGCTGTCGGAAACCTTCATCGCGCAGGAACTGCTCGGTCTGGAGCGTGCGGGGTTCGACCTGATACTGTTCGCGCTCAGGCGGCCGACCGATGCAAAACGCCACCCCGTGCATGACGAAATCAAAGCGCCGGTCCACTATCTGCCGGAATATCTGCATGAAGAGCCGCTGCGCGTGGTTCGCTCGCTGTTTGCTCATCTGCTGCGGCCGGGCTTCTGGCGCGCGCTCGGATCGCTGGCGACCGATATCCCCCGCGACTTTACTCGCAATCGCGCACGCCGTTTCGGGCAAGCGCTCGTGCTGGCGGCCGAATGGCCGGAAGACGCGGGCTGGCTGCACGCACATTTCGCGCACACGCCGGCATCGGTGACGCGCTATGCCAGCCTGCTTCGCGGCCTGCCCTGGAGTTGCTCGGCCCATGCCAAGGACATCTGGACTTCGGCGGACTGGGATCTGGCCGGCAAGCTTTCCTCAGCGCGCTGGACGGTCACTTGCACGAAAACCGGCTTTGACCGTCTGACAAAACTCGCCAACGGCAATTCGTCCGTGCATCTGAGCTATCATGGGCTCGACCTTGATCGCTTCGGCAGCTTCGGCGAGGCGCGAAAACAGCATGACGGCTCGGAGCCGGACGAACCGGTTGTCGTCCTGAGTGTCGGGCGCGCCGTCGAAAAGAAAGGTTACGATACCTTGCTGGAGGCCCTTGCCCTCTTGCCTGGTGATCTGGCGTGGCGTTTCGAGCATATCGGCGGCGGCGAGGAACTGGGACGGCTCAAGGCGCTGGCGCAAAAGCTCGGACTGGATGGTCGCGTCTCCTGGAAAGGCGCGCTTGCGCAGGAGGAGGTGCTTGAGCACTACCGCTGCGCCGACATCTTCGCCCTGGCCTGCAGGATCACCGCAAATGGCGACCGGGATGGTCTGCCGAATGTCCTGGTGGAGGCGGCCAGCCAGCGGCTTGCCTGCGTGTCGACCGATATTTCCGGCGTGCCGGAGCTGCTATCGCCTGAAGATACCGGGCTGCTGGTTCCGACGGAAAACCCAATCGCCCTGGCACAGGCGCTGGAGCGCCTGATCCGTGATCCCGTGCTGCGCGCCCGCCTCGGCGATGCCGCGGAGCGGCGCGTGCGCGGCGATTTCGATCATACGGCAAGCATTGGACAGCTCAAGGAACTGTTCGAGCGGGAGTGGCGGGCCGCCGAATGAAGCGGCTGCGCGCTTTCTTCTACGTCCAACACCTGCTCGGCATCGGCCATCTCGCGCGCGCCAGCCGCATTGCGGCGGCTCTGGCCGATGACGTGTTTGACGTAACCGTCGTAACGGGCGGAGCGCCGATTGCCGGGTTTCCGGGACCGGGTGTAAAATCTGTCACCCTGCCACCTGTCACCTCCGGCGATGAAGGATTTTCCGGACTTGTCGACCTGCAGGGCAAACCCATCGACGATGATTTCAAGAAACGGCGTTCGGAGATGCTGCTGCAGGCATTCCGGGAGTGCAGGCCTGATATCGTCATTGTCGAGGCGTTTCCATTTGGACGCCGGCAGATGCGTTTCGAACTCTTGCCGCTGATCGAGGCCATCGACGCGACGTCGCCCAGACCGCTGCTGGCGACGTCCGTGCGTGATATCCTTCAGGAGCGTGTCAAGGCGGGCCGAAACGAGGAAACGGTCGATCTCATCAACAGGCATTTCGACCTTGTCATGGTCCACGGCGATCCGGCTTTCGCAACCATCGACAAGACATTTCCACTGGCTGAAGCGATCAGGGCCGAGGTCACCTACACAGGGCTCGTTGCCGCGCCGCCATCGGCCGCGGCCTCCGAGCGCTTCGACGTTCTGGTGTCGGTTGGCGGCGGGGCTGCCGGAAAGAGCCTTGTCAGGTCCACCATCGCAGCGGCGCGCAATGCCAACAAAGGCTGGAAATGGTGTTTGATCACCGGCCCAAACCTGCCGAAAGACGAGTTTGACGCGATCGCACGCGATGCCACGCCGGGCCTGTCCATCTTCCGGTTCCGCGAGGATTTCGCCAGCCTGCTGACCGGCGCCCGCCTGTCAGTCTCGCAGGCGGGTTACAACACGGTCTGCGATGTCCTGCGCGCGGGTTGTCGCTCCCTGCTCGTTCCATTTGCAGCCGGCGGCGAAACCGAACAGACGGTTCGCGCCCTGATGCTCGAAGACCTCGGTCTTGCAACAGTGCTGACGGAAAAGGACCTAACGCCTGAAGGTCTGGCGCAAGCGATCGAACAGGCGCTTGTGGGACCGACGCCATCCGCGCATCGTCTCGACCTGGAAGGTGCGCGCCACGCGGCGCAAATCCTGCGCGAGCGTTATCGAATCTGGTCCCTGAAACTGGGGACCGGTTTCCGAAAAGTTCATCATCAAACAGACGATGGATCCTAGAGCGTTTCATCTTTGCACGGAAACGCAGAACCGCCCTATCTCTTTGTTTTGACGCAAATTCCCTGAGGGAAAGCGCTACGCGCTATGCATCAAACAGTTCCAATCAGCATGAAGCGCGTATAATTTCTTGTCGGCAGTTCGCCCGAGAACCGCACCTCCCGCAGCGCCGCCATTGCTTCGAAGGCTGCAAGTGAAGCCACGCAGTTGATGTGCGTCGGCTCGCTGAAATAATCGTTCGATTGCAGCAGTACAGTCGTGCCCCGCGAAAGCAGGGCAAGCCAGGCGCCCAGATCGGCTATGTGCTCGCAGCTCGTATTGACCGTCAGATCGGGCCGTCCGGCCGCATAGTCGAGTGCGTACATATCCGCTGTGACCGCCCGGAACCGGTCGCCGGCGTCCCGGTTGAGGGTCCGGGCGACCGGCGCGACTTCGGGATCGATGTCGATGCTATCGACCGCCGCGATGTCGAAGCGGGCGTCGTTGAGAAGCATCGCCGGCAAGACGCCGTACCATCCACCCAGAACCCATATGCGGCCGAACCGGCCGCCGAAGCTTTCGAACAGCCTGTCGCGCGCCCACATCTTGCAGGCGACCTGCTTGTGGTTGAAGGCATTGGCGATATCGGCCTCCGGATGCTTGGCGACGACGCGCGCCAGCCCTGCCACGAGAGGGCTGTTGACATAGGCAGCAATTCCCCGCGTGAGGTCCAGGGCTTGCTCGTGCCAGTCCATGCCGGCATTGCGCGGTTGCGTAACATCCATCATATTCGTCTTGTATGTTGGGATTTCGGGCGACACAACGCAATCTTGCCTCCCGCAAGGCCGTTTGATTCGCGGACGTGATTATGCTGCAAGCCGCTTCGCCATTGCCCGGTGCCGGAGAGAGCCTGTTGCGTCTGTCCGGACCATCGGCGCCGATCCGCCAGCGCCTGCCGCGCAACTGGGGCCTCGTGCTGGAACGCGCCGCCTCACAGGTTCCTTACGGAGTCGAGCGCAGGACAATCGCCGTCCACTGCAGCTTCGAGCTTGTCGCTGGCGACGAAGAAATCGCCGATCCGCCATTCGCCAGCAGGTGCTCTTGCATCCTGCATCCTTCCAACTGAAGGTCCACAGTCGCATATGGAACCCAGCCTAGCCCGCTATATCTGGACGCACACCAAGAAGCAGCAGGTCTGGATATTGATCATCGTCTTGCTTTCGATGATCCCGTATTTCATGTCCTTCGACCTGCCGAAGCTGATCGTCAACGGCCCGATCCAAGGAAGCGGCTTCGAGCAACCCGGCGCGACCCGGCCATTCATGAAGCTACACTACAACCTGCCGTTCATTGGAGAGGTCCAGTTCTTCTCCGGTTTTCAGCTCGACCGCAAGGAGACGCTGTTTGCCCTGAGCCTTGTGTTCCTCTTGCTGGTCGTCATCAACGGCCTGTTCAAACTCTACATCAACACCTACAAGGGCCGCCTCGGCGAACGCATGCTGCGGCGTATCCGCTTCGATCTGGTCGATCGTGTGCTGCGGTTTCCGCCGGTTTACTTCAAGCGGGTGAAATCCGCCGAAGTGGCGACCATGGTGAAGGACGAGGTGGAGCCGCTGGGCGGCTTCATCGGCGATGCCTTCCTGCAGCCGGTACTGCTCGGAGGCCAGGCGCTGACGGCCATGCTGTTCATCATGGTCCAGAACGTCTGGCTCGGAATGATAGCGGTCGTGATCGTGGTGATCCAGATCGTGCTCATCCCACGAATGCGGCGGCGGCTGATCGTGCTCGGGCGCGAGCGGCAGTTGACGGCGCGGGCGCTTTCGGGCCGGGTTGGCGAAATTGTCGACGGCATCGGCGCGGTCCACGTCCACGATACATCAAACTACGAGCGCGCCGACATAGCTGCCCGGCTCGGGCTCATCTTCAAGATCCGCTTCGACCTTTACCAATGGAAATTCATGGTAAAGTTCCTCAACAATTTTCTCGCGCAGCTCACGCCCTTTCTGTTCTACATGATCGGCGGGTATCTGGTCATTCAGGGGCGGCTGGACGTCGGCCAGCTCGTGGCCGTGATCAGCGCCTACAAGGACCTGCCCGGCCCGATGAAGGAACTGATCGACTGGGATCAGGCGCGGCAGGATGTCCAGGTCAAATATCAGCAGGTCGTTGAACAGTTCACCGTCGACGGTCTCATTGAGCCGAAAATCGGGGCATTGACGATCGACGATCCCGGTCCGATGACCAACCCCCTGTCGGCGATCGGTCTGTCCATAGCGGACGATGGCGGTGCCATGCTCCTCGACCGCATCTCCCTGCAGGTCAAGCCAGGTGAGACGGTGGCGTTGGTCAGTACCGCAACAGGTGGAGCTGAGGCGCTTGCAGAAGCTTTCGCCCGGCTGAACTGGCCGGACAGCGGAAGGGTCATGTCGGGCGCCGATGACCTGCTTGAACTCCCCGAAGCAGTGACCGGCCGGCGCATGTCCTATGCCTCGTCGGATGTTTTCCTGTTCCAGGCCAGCCTTCGCGATAACCTGCTCTACGGGTTGAAGCATGCGCCGCTGACATCGGTGACGTATGACGGCGCTGCGGCAGACCAGCACCGCTGGAACATGCACGAAGCGCGCCGGTCGGGTAATCCGGATCTCGATATCCAGAGCGACTGGATCAACTATGCTTCCGCCGGGGCTACCGGCCCGCACGACCTCTTTGAAGCCGTGCGCAGGGTGCTCGACGCGGTTGTCCTGTCGCGCGACATTCTTGATCTTGGCTTGCGCTCTTCGGCCGACCTCACGCGTCACACGGAGCTTGCCAGGCGGATCGTCGAACTGCGTGCGGCGCTGCGAACCCGGCTGGAGCAGGAAGGGCTGAGCGGACTGGTGGTTCCTTTCGAACCGGGCGCCTACAACAAGGAAGCGACGATCGGCGAAAACCTGCTCTTCGGCGCTGCCGCCGGCCCCAAGCTGGCCGACAGGGCTCTGGCTGCCAATCCCTATTTTGCTTCCGTGCTGAAAGAAGCCGGCCTCGACCGCACGCTCTACGAAATGGGCATGGAGATCGCCGGACAGGCGATCGAGCTGTTTGCCGACCTGCCGGCCGACCACCAGTTCTTCCAGCAGCTCGCCTTCATGAGCGCCGAGGAGATACCCGCCTACGAAACCTTGCTGCAACGGCTCAAGAACCGTCCCCACGAGGCGGTTTCCGAGAACGACCGCGCCATGATCGTCACCTTGAGCTTTGCCTATATCGAGCCCCGGCACCGCTTCGGCCTGCTGAGCGACGAGCTGATGAGCAAGATCGTCGCCGCGCGCAACCATTTCTATGAAAACCTGCCGCCCGAGCTGCAAGATGCGATCGAACGGTATGATCCCGCCAAATACATTGCCGCAGCCACCGTCATGGACAATGTCCTGTTCGGGCGTGTGGGCAACAGCCATCCCGACGCGCCGGACCGCATACGCTCCATCGTCTATGACATTCTTGACGAACTTGGGCTCTATGCCGAACTGCTGGATGTCGGCCTCGACTTCAACGTCGGCTCCGGCGGCAGGCGGCTGACCGGTGGACAGCGACAGAAGCTCGATGTTGCCCGGGCCCTGCTCAAGCGTCCCGATTTTCTCATTCTAAACCGGCCGCTGTCGGCGCTCGACCATCGCATGCAGGAGAAGGTGCTGCGAAATGTGCTCGAGGCAGCCAGGTGCGACGGCCATTCGCCGGCAATAGTGTGGGTCGTGACGAGTCCGGCAATGGCGGCGATGTTCGATCGCGTTGTCGTCTTCGACTCGGGTCAATTGGTGGAAGACGGAACACACGAGACACTTTTGGCAGGCAACGGTATCTTCAAGGAACTGCTGTCATAGAGGGATGGACATTCAGATGGGATCATTCTGCCGGTGGGAATTTGTCAGGCGGCATCGCTCGACCAAACAACATCGGGCTCGCCATCGCGTGGTTCGCTTCGCCATCCCGGAAACAGAATTGATTCCATCTGGGCGTTCGTTGCTCTAGTCTGGCAAACGCGAATTTTGGGAGGTTTGCGACAATGCTGCTCAAGGATGAAGTTGGAATGCTGCAACGCATTCCCCTGTTTTCCGGCATCGAGTCGACAAAGCTCAAGCTGCTTGCGTTCACATCCGACCGGGTAAGCTACAGCGCCGGCCAGATCCTTTTCCGGCAGGGCGACGAGGGAGACGCCGCCTATGTCATCCTTTCAGGCAGCGCGGATATTCTGGTCGATTCCGACAGCGGACCGATAAAAATTGCCGAAATGGTGCCAAATTCGATTGTTGGCGAGATCGCCATACTGTGCAACAGCTCGCGCACAGCCACCGTCAGAGCGGCCAGTCCGGTGGAAGCCCTGAGAATCCGCAAGGATCATTTCCTGAGGCTTATGCGGGAGTACCCGGAAATGACCATCGAGATATTGCGGGTTCTTGCCGACCGCCTAAGCCATACGACCGCGGATCTGATCGACGCACGAAGCGCTAAATAACGAATGGCGCGGCTTCAATCCTCGCCGTCGCGATGGCACGGCCTCTGAGAGGGCCACCCGGAGAAAACCTGTCTCGCCTAGTAGCCGTTGTTTGGCTACGATGGGTGACGGGGAGTACGAAGGGCTAGCATGGACGACGATGTTTTCCTGGTCAGGTTTTGGGGGGTGCGCGGCAGCATTTCGGTATCGGGGCCAGAATTCTCCCGCTATGGCGGCAACACCATCTGCATCGAGATGCGATGCGGCAGGCATACGCTTCTGTTCGACGCGGGCTCTGGCCTACGGCCCGCCGGCGCGGCGCTTCGGGCGTCGGGCGTGACCGATTTCGACCTGTTTTTCACCCATTGCCATTACGATCATATCATCGGGCTACCGGTGTTTGCGCCGATCTATGACCGGAGTATCAAGATTGCGCTTTGGTCCGGGCATCTTGCAGGACGCATGACGACCAGGCAGATGGTCGATGAGTTCATACGGCCGCCGTGGTTTCCGGTGACATTGGATATCTGCAAGGCAAGCCTCGACTACCACGATTTCGTATCCGGAGACGTGCTTCGGCCGCGCAAAGGGGTGGTGGTCCGAACCGGCAGCCTTGTCCACCCGGGCGGCTGCATAGGCTACCGGGTCGAATGGGGCGGCCGCGTCGTGGCGGTGATCACCGACACCGAGCATGAGCCGGACAAACTCGATCAGGCGGTGCTCGGCCTGATCGCAGATGCCGACCTCGTCGTTTACGATTGCACCTACACCGAGGAGGAAATGGAACGCCGCCGCGGTCATGGGCACTCGACATGGCAACAGGGCGTCAAGCTCTGTGAGGCGGCCGGTGCGCGGGGGCTCGCCCTGTTTCACCACGATCCGACACGTACCGACGAGCAACTGGACGAGATCGAGAAACTGGCGAGAAAAAGGTTTGCCGGCGCTTTTGCCGCGCGCGATGGCCAGACGCTCAAATTCCCAGTCTCATTGCACAAGAAGCGCTGAGCTATTTTCGCCTACCGGCGCTGCGCCCGATCAATGTCCTGATCGGAAGCCACGCGCAGGCTTCAGTCCGTGCGCTGAGCGTGAACAGCCGTTCGAGGAAAAGCCAGGCCGATTCATCATGGACGAGATGGTGGGTGAGCAGGCCGACCGGTTCGCCGCCGTCGAATGCATGCTGCAATTGCGCGACGATCGCCTGAACCAACAGGCCATGATCGTGGCAGCCGCGCGTGCCATGCCAATCCATGATGTCGACATTGCTGTTGATGACCGCCAGTGAAGCCGGCTTTGGCGGCCCATAGACCGACAATGCCGCAAATCCTATCGATCCAAGGTAGGATACCAGGCCGGCGTCGATCCTGTTCCAGGGTGGCACCAGCATCGGAACGGCACGTGCGCCGTGCAGGCCGGTCGGGTGCGACAGCCCGCGAGCCAGATCATCCAGCACCGCCGCGCGTGGCCGATGGGTGCCGAGCTCCTGCTTTTTCTGGTCCCCGGGCGCATGATTTCGATGCGCCCAGCCATGGATGGCGACCGTGGCGTGCTGCGCCTCGTCAAGCCGGGCGGCAAGCTTCTCATCCGTCAGGGCCGGAATGACGGCCAGAGTGACGGGAACCGCGAATTCGCCGGTGAGGGCGAGCAGCCGATCAAGCGCCGGCGTTGGCTCCACGGCGTCATCGTCGCGCAGCCAGAACTCTGCCTTGCGGCCCGCCCGTTGCCAGCGCGCCAGTTCTGCCACCAAGGGCTGCCAGATCCGATCGGGTGTCATGAAACGGGGATCCTCGAAAGAAGTTCGGCCAGACGCGCGGCAGCAGCACCAAGGGAGCGTTCTTCGAGGATGAAACGTCTGGCTTTTTCGGCCATGATGGTTCTTTCGTCGTTACGGGCCAGAAGCCTTTCGATGGCGGAAGCGAACGCCGCCACATCGCCCGGCGGGGTGAGAAACCCGGTCTGGCCATCCCGCACGACCTCCGGCACGCCGGCAATGTCCTGAGCCACCACCGGAAGGCCGGCGGCCTGTGCTTCAAGATAGGCAACGCCATAGGCCTCGCCGTAGCCCGGCCAGACGTAAATTCCCCCCCTGTAGAGCACATCAGGCACGGCGGCCGGCTCGATTGCGCCAAGCCATTCGATACGGTCGGCCGGCAAGCCGGCGAATTGCGCTTTGACCTCGTCACGGGCGGGCCCGTCCCCGACGACCGAAATGGTCCAGGGCAGATGGCGGATCGGACCGAGCGCCTGAGCCAGCATGCGATAGCTTTCGACCTTGTCACCCTGGCGCATCATGGCGACGGTAACGAGGCGCGTCGGACAACCCCGTGCCGGCATTTCCCGGAATACCGATGTGTCGATGAAGGGCCAAAGCATACCGAGAGCGGCGTCGGGAATCGCATTTGCCAGTCCTTGGCGATCCCTTTGCGTGAAGCAGATGTTCAGCGCCGCCTGTTCGACGGCTGCCGCCACCAACGCTTGCGTGTCGGCCCACAAGCCGGCGTTGCGCCGCCTCGAATAGGAGGCTTCCGCGGTCACATAGGGGACGGCAAAGGCCGATGCCAACTCGGGCCCGATCAGGTCGGGCGCCTTGTAGTAGGGATGATAGGAGAACCAGAGATCGGGCTTGCCGTGACGATCCCAAAGCTTTGTCAGCCGTGCGGCTTCCTCTCGGGCTTCGATCTTGAGCGCATCGAAACTTTTCGGCTCCGGCTCGCGTAAATAGAAGCGCAGTTCGGATGCCAGTTCGACGCGATGCCCTCCATGCTCCAACGCCTTGACCAGCATCCGTGCCATCTGGCGGTCGCCGGAGGCAACCGGATGATTGGGCGACTTCAGCGGCGCGTAGAAGGCAATTCGCATCGCGCGACCCTATCATCGGAAAGCCTGCGCAAGTCAATTTCGTAGCATGATCGACTTCACCTTCAAAGCAGTGGAATGTGCTATCTGATGGTTATGGAAACAGCTGCCGCGCCCGACCCGTTTGTCGCGTCCTTGCCGGTCTTCGCAAAGTTCGAAAGCGTTGCCGATATCGACAATTATCGGCCTTTGCCCGATGGCTGGGCGCTGGCCACCGCCGACATCGTCGGCTCGACCAAGGCGATCGAGGCTGGGCGCTATAAGACCGTCAATATGGCCGGCGCCAGCGTCATCTCGGCACTGCTCAATGCGCTGGGCCGGCAAGATCTTCCCTTTGTCTTCGGCGGCGACGGCGCGCTCGTGGCGTTTCCCGGCTCGGCGCTGGAGATCACCCGCAACGCGCTGGCGGCTGTCCAGAGATGGGTGGCGGACGAACTGGACCTGACCTTGCGTGCCGCGATCGTGCCGATAAAGGATGTAAGAGCGCACGGCTTCGACGTTCGCGTGGCGCGGTTCCAGGCCTCCGAAGCGGTCTTCTATGCCATGTTCGCCGGAGGTGGCGGCAGTTGGGCGGAAGCCGAGATGAAAGCGGGGCGGTACCGCATCGATCCTGCGCCGGCCGGCGCGCGGCCGGATCTGACCGGCCTCTCCTGCCGCTGGAACCCAATCGAAGCCCGCCATGGCGAAATCGTCTCGATCATAGCCATACCGGGGGCGTCGCGCGACTTGCGCGGTTTTCAGTTCCTGGCTTCCGACATCATCGCCCTTGCCGGCAGGGAGGAACGCGATGGCCACCCGGTGCCGGTGAACGGACCGGGCTACAGTTTGCTGCCCGCCGGCCTCGATATCGAGGCGCGGGCCACCGCGCCGGCAGGATGGCGGTGGGCGTCGAAGCTGTGGATAGTGTTCCTGATGACGCTTACGGCTGTCACCGATCGATTTGGCTGGACGATCGGCCGTTTCGATCCGAAGGTCTACAAACGCGAAGTGGCCAGCAATTCGGATTTCCGGAAGTTCGACGACGGCTTGAAGATGACCATCGACGTTGACGCGGATGTGTTGCAACGGATCGAGAACCGGCTGAAACAGGCGGAAGAGGCGGGCATCTGCAACTATGGCCTGCACCGCCAGAAATCGGCCTTGATGACATGCCTCGTCGCCTCGCCGCTGCAGCGCGATCATCTTCATTTCATCGATGGCGCCGCCGGCGGCTATGCGATGGCTGCCGCAAGCCTGAAGGCGAAGGTGCCGGTCTGACGACGGCTTGCGGAAATCGTTTTTCCGCAATATGCCTCGGCCATGGGAGCGGACAGCCTGTCCGAATTGACGGGAAAGCAGATTCTTGGACGCCTCACAATCGACATATGACCGTCTTCTGAGCCGTATCTCGACGCGCACCGCGCAAGTCGGCGTGATCGGACTGGGCTATGTCGGTTTGCCGCTGGCGGTTGCGATCGCACGCGCCGGCTTCCCGGTTTCCGGCTTCGACATCGAAGCCCGGAAGGTCGAGAGCCTGAACGCCGGCCAATCCTACATCGAGGCGGTGACGTCGACAGCCCTCGCCGGCCAGGTGGCAAGCGGACGGTTCCGGGCCACTGCGGATTTTGCCGAACTGGCGGTCTGCGATGTCATCATTATCTGCGTCCCGACACCGCTGACGAAACACCGCGAGCCGGACCTCTCTTTCGTCAGGGACACGGCAGCCACCATCGCCAAGCACCTGCGTCTCGGCCAGCTGATCGTGCTGGAATCGACCACCTATCCCGGCACCACCGACGACGTGATCAAGCCCATATTGGAAGAAACCGGGTTGCTGTCGAAGACAGACTTCTTCCTCGGCTTCTCGCCCGAACGAGAGGATCCCGGCAACCGCAGCTTTGAAGTCGCGACGATCCCCAAGGTCGTGGCAGGCGACGGCATTGAAGCGGCGACGCTCGTGCAGGCTTTCTACCAGGGTGTGGTCAAGACCGTCGTTCCGGTTTCCACCACGGCGACCGCGGAGGCAGTCAAGCTAACGGAAAACATCTTCCGCTCGGTCAACATAGCCCTGGTCAACGAGTTGAAGGTCGTGTTCGGTGCGATGGGCATCGACATATGGGAGGTGATCGAGGCGGCAAAGAGCAAGCCCTTCGGTTACATGCCTTTCTATCCTGGCCCCGGACTTGGCGGGCACTGCGTTCCGATCGATCCCTTCTACCTGACGTGGAAGGCGCGCGAATACGAACTGCCGACCCGCTTCATCGAACTGGCGGCGGAGATCAACACGGCCATGCCGCGTCATGTGGTCGATCAACTGGCGAAGGCGCTGGACCGGCGCTGCGGCAAGGCGCTCAGCCGCTCGCGCATTCTCATCATCGGGCTCGCTTATAAGAAGAATGTGCCCGACATCCGCGAAAGCCCGTCATTGCGGCTCATTGAACTCATCGAGGAATGGGGCGGCAAGGCGGAATTTCACGATCCGCATGTGGCTGAGATTCCCAGCACACGGGAGCATATGGCGATCAAGGGGCGTCGCTCGGTCGAATTGACCGAGGCGGCCTTGAAGGATTTCGATGCTGTGGTCATTGCAACCGACCACGACGCGATCGACTATCAGGCGATCGCCGATCAGGCTCATCTGATCGTCGACACGCGCAATGTTTTTGGCCGTCTCGGACTAGCCCGGGAAACGGTGGTGAAGGCCTGACGGCGTCTTGCCGGCGAATTTTTTCGACCGATGTCAGGATCGTGGTTGCACTCCGCCGGCAGCCTCGCCACATGATGGCGCAACAGACAAACGCAGTTACGCCCGCTCCTTGCCTGCAACGACAGTCATTCGGGAAATTCTTCGCCGGCTTTTTCCGCCGAAGCCGGCTTCATTGACTTCGAGGGCCTTATCCTTGGATCGTTGGCGGACTGTGTTGTGGCGGATCAAAGGAGTGGCCCATCTTGGACGGGTTTGGAGATAGCATGAGCACAGAAATTTCCACCATTCTTGTGGATAAGGTTGCCGATTGGCTGACCCAATCGGCGCTCGAGGGCAACGACCTGGAAACATTGGTAAAAGGCTTTTGTGAGCGGCTGGCTGCCGCCGGCCTGCCACTGAAGCGGGTGCATCTGAGCTTTTCGATGCTTCATCCGCTTTATGACGCGCTTGGCTTCACCTGGTTTCGCGGCCAGGGCCTCGAAGTGGAAGGCTTCCGCAACGAGGGCGGCGTGCCGTCCGACAGGTTCGTGACCAGCCCATATTACCACCTGCTCAGCAACAAGCTCGACCATCTGCGGCGCCGGTTCGACCCGTCGGTGCCGTCGGAGTTTCCTGTTTTCGATGAACTCAGGCTTATGGGCGTCACCGATTACATGGCTTTCGTCCATCCCTTCAGCGGCAACACCACGCAGGGCATGATGGGGTCTTGGTCGACCGACAGTGCCGCAGGCTTCAGCGACAGCATGATTTCGGCGCTGCTGCGCATCCAGAACCATCTCGCTATCGCAACCAAGATGGCGGTCCTCACCAAGCTCGCCGACAACATGATGACCACTTATCTCGGCGGCGACGCCGGCAGGCGCGTGCTGGACGGCCAGATCAAGCGTGGTGAGGGTGATACAATCCGGGCCGCACTGGTCATGGCCGATATGCGCGGGTCGTCAAGGCTTGCCGAAACCTCCGGCCGCGAAATCTATATCGATACCCTGAACCAGTTTTTTGACGCCGTTGCCGCACCTTTCAATCGCAAAGGCGGGCAGATCATGAGTTTCATTGGAGATGGCTTCATTGCCGTCTACCCTTGCGAAAGGCACCGCTCGCAGTCCGAGATCGCCTGCCAGGCTGCTCTTGCGGCGGCGCACAAGGCCAGCGCGCGCATGATGGATCTCAATCTGCGCAGGAAGCAGCAAGGGTTGAGCGACATCGGCTTTGGTATCGGCCTGCATGTCGGCAATGTGATGTTCGGCAATGTCGGCCTTACCGACCGGCTGACATTCTCTGTCTTCGGCTCTGCTGTAAACGAGGTCCAGCGCCTCCAGACGCTGACCAAGAAATATCCGCACAGCGTTCTCGCCAGCAAAGACTTCGCCAGCTATTGCGGCACCAACAGCTGGCTGACGCTCGGCAACGAGGAACTGGCGGGCATCAAGAAGCTGACGGTGCTTTCACCCGATCTGTCGGGCGCTCTCGCGCTTGATGAAGACGGTGCGATGGAGCCGATTCACGATCGGATATCGGACGCCGAGCAGGTCATGCTGCTTCATCGCGATGCCGCCCGGCTGTCGGCGGGCGACCGGCGGAAGCTCCAGTAACCGCCACGATCTGATCCGAACGCTTTTGGTCTGCAGTCCGGTCGCCGGTTCCGTCAGGGAACTGGCGACTATTTAGAATCCAAGTTGCTCTAGGCTGGCAATGCGCTAGTCTCGCTTTTCTGGGCCTGTCGCCAGGCAGGCCGCCAGAGTGGGGCTGGTGTGAGAATGAATTCGGGTATGAATTCGGGTTTTGACCTGCTGCGGATCGAAGATGTTGGCATCTCTTTTGCCATTGTCGGGGGACCGTTGCATGCCGTCAGGCGTGCGAATCTCCGCGTCCTACCCGGCAAGGTTACAGCGCTTGTGGGCGAGTCCGGTTCGGGAAAATCGGTTCTCAGCCAGGCCGTGATGGGCATCTTGCCGAAGACGGCCCATGTTCGCGGACGTATCCTGTTTTCGGATCCTGAAAGGCCCGGCACGACGCAGGATATCCTGCAGATGCCGCGTGACGGACCTGAAATCCGGGCATTGAGAGGCAGCCGCATCGGCAAGATCTTCCAGGAGCCGATGACGTCGCTGTCGCCACTGCACACGATCGGCAACCAGGTCAGCGAATCCTTACAGATTCATACGCCCATGGCCCGGGCGGAGCGCAAGGCGCGGACCGAGGAAATGCTCGGCCTTGTCGGTTTTCCCAATCCCAAGCGCGCCTATGACATGTATCCGTTTGAACTTTCGGGAGGATTGCGTCAGCGCGCCATGATCGCCATGGCGCTTATCTGCCGGCCCGCCTTGCTGATCGCCGACGAGCCGACGACAGCGTTGGACGTCACCATCCAGGCGCAAATCCTGCAGTTGCTGCGCGAGCTTCAGACCAAGCTGAACATGGCGATGCTGCTGATCACGCACGACCTCGGCGTGGTCGCCAATGTCGCCGACGAGGTGGTGGTCATCTACCATGGCGAGATCATGGAAGCGGGACCTGTCGAGGCGATATTCCGCCGGCCAGGTCACCCTTACCTGAAGGGCCTGATGGCGGCCGTTCCGCATTTCGACCTGAAGCCTGGCGAAAGGCTAAAGGCGCTCCGCGAGGTGCCGGTGAATGTCGAGAACCTGCTTGGCAAGCAGACGGCGCCGACGTCGAAGGGGCCGGACGACATCCTGCTGTCGGTCAGGGATCTCACGAAGACTTTCACCACCCGCAAGTCCGGATGGTTCAGCGGGGGTCATCAAACCTCCGTTCGCGCCGTGGACGGCGTGAGCTTCGATATCAGGCGGGGTGAGTGCCTGGGTCTGGTCGGCGAAAGCGGCTCCGGCAAAACCACCGTCAGCAAGATCCTCATGCGGGCTGTCACCCCCAGCGGCGGCTCGGTGATCTTCAACGGCCGCGATGGACCGATCGAGGTCCTGGAAGCCGAGGGAAACGCCCTGCGCATGCTGCGCGCGAAAATCCAAATGGTCTTCCAGGATCCGGTTTCGTCGCTTTCACCGCGCATGACGGTGGAGAACATCTTGAGCGAGCCGCTCGAAATCCATCAACGTGGCAATGCCGCGTCGCGGCTCGCCATGGTCAAGAGCCTGATGCAGGCAATCGGGCTCGATCCGCGCTTCATCAAGCGTTATCCGCACAGTTTCTCCGGCGGGCAGCGCCAGCGTATCGGCATCGCGCGGGCGTTGGCGCTGGGGCCTGAACTCCTTATCTGCGACGAGCCGGTTTCGGCGCTAGATGTCTCTGTCCAGGCACAGATCCTGAACCTTCTGAAGGACCTGCAGAAGGAGCTGGGCCTGACCTACCTGTTCATATCCCACAATCTGGCAGTGGTGGACTACATGGCGGACCGCATCGCGGTGATGTGCGGCGGGCGTATCGTCGAGCTTGCGCCGCGCGAAATTCTGCTTCGGAAACCAGTCCACCCCTACACGCGCTCACTGGTCGCCGCAGTGCCTTTCCCCGATCTCGACAGGCCGATGGATTTCAAGACGCTGAAGCTCAGCGGCGCTTCCGACACCAGCGCATGGGGACCGCAGTTCCGCGACGAGGGCGAAGAGGATGTGCTGTCGCCGCTCGATCTTGGCGGCGGCCACTTGGTGCTGGCCAGACGTTCGGCCGATGTCAGCGAGCTACGCCATTGATCAGCCGGCGCACCATCCTTGGCCTCATGGCTTCGGCATTTCTGCCGGGCATGTCGCGCGCCGGCGATCTGGAGCCGGAATTTCTTCAGCCGGAGCTGAAGGCCAGGGCGCTGCCGGCACTCGCCGAACGCCTGCCCAAGAGCCCACGCGCGGTGAATCTCGCTGCGATGGGCCGGCAGCCGGGCCAGTATGGCGGCACGCTGCGTACGATCATCGGCAGCCAGAAAGATATCCGGATGATGACGATCTACGGGTATGCCCGCCTGGTCGGCTATGACGAAAAGCTCAACATGCAAGCCGACATCCTCGAGAGTTTCGACGTGGCGGATGATCGCGTCTTCACTTTCAAGATACGGGAAGGGCACAAATGGTCTGACGGTAGCCTGCTGACGCCGGAGGATTTTCGTTATTGCTGGGAAGATGTCTGGCTCAACGATGAGCTTTCGCAAGGCGGGCTCGCCCCGGCCCTGCTGGCGGACGGCAAGCCGCCACGCTTCGAGATCGTCGATCCGTTGACGGTCCGCTATAGTTGGGATGCGCCCAATCCCGACTTCCTGCCCAAGCTCGCCGCTGCTGCGCCGCTATCGCTTGTCCTGCCGGCCGCCTACCTCAAGCAGTTCCACAAGAAATACCAGGATCCGTTCCGGCTCGCCGGCCTCATGAAGGAGAACCGGGCCCGGAAATGGACGCTCCTGCATATCCGCATGTCGCGGCAGTATCGCCCGGAGAACCCGGACCTGCCGACGCTCGATCCCTGGCAGAACCGGACCAAGCCGCCGGCTGAGCAGTTCGTCTTCGAGCGCAACCCGTTCTTTCATCGAATAGACGAGAATGGCCGGCAACTGCCCTATGTCGACCGGATTGTCATGAATGTCAGCTCGTCGACGATCATTTCCGCCAAGACCGGTGCGGGCGAGAGCGACCTGCAAAGCCTGGGAATTGACTTCACCGATTACTCCTTCCTGAAGGATGCGGAGAAGCGCTACCCGGTGAAGATGCATCTGTGGAAACGCACACAGGGTTCGCGGCTGGCGCTGCTGCCCAATCTGAATTGTGCCGACCTGGTGTGGCGTGGCCTTTTCCGTGACGTGCGCGTGCGCCGCGCACTTTCGCTGGCTGTGGACAGGCGCGAGATCAATTTGGCCGTGTTCTACGGGTTGGCGCAGGAAAGTGCCGATACGGTGCTGCCGGAGAGCCCGCTCTTCCGGCCGGAATTCGCGAAAGCCTGGGTCGCCCATGATCCCGACCAGGCCAATGCCCTGCTCGACGAGGCCGGGCTTCAGCAGCGTGGCGATGACGGGGTGCGGATACTTCCCGATGGACGCCCGGCGCAAATCATCGTGGAAACGGCCGGCGAAAGCACGCTGGAAACCGACGCGCTCGAACTCATCACCGATCACTGGCGCAAGATCGGCATCGCCCTGTTCATCCGGACTTCGCAGCGCGACATCTTCCGTAGCCGCGCGGTTGGCGGCCAGATCATGATGTCGATGTGGTCGGGCATCGACAACGGCGTGCCGACCCCCGATATGAACCCGTACCAGCTGGCCCCCACCATGGATGACCAGCTGCAATGGCCGCTCTGGGGTGCTCACTATTTGTCTCATGGCAAGATGGGTGAGGCGCCCGATCTTCCGCCTGTGGTCGAGTTGATGGCTTTACTTGCGCGCTGGAACGCATCGACCGAAAGCACGGAGCGCGCCGAAATCTGGACTTCAATGCTGTCGATCTATACCGATCAGGTGTTTTCGATCGGCACGGTGAACGGAACGCATCAGCCGGTTCTGGCATCCTCGCGGCTGCGCAATCTGCCTGACAAGGCGCTCTACGGCTACGACCCGACTTCCTATTTCGGTGTCTATATGCCGGATACATTCTGGCTTGGAGAGTCCTGAGCGTGTTTCGATATCTTGTCTGGCGTATCGCTGTGATGGTTCCAACGCTGCTGATCATATCGGCGCTGGTGTTCACGATCATCGAACTTCCCCCAGGCGACTATTTCGACAGCTATGTTGCCGAGCTTCGGGCTCAGGGCGAAGCGGTAGATTCCGACCGCATCGAGATGATGCGCAAGGAATATGGTTTCGACAAACCGGTGGTCGTTCGCTACTTCTACTGGGTCGGCGGGATGCTGCAGGGCGATTTCGGCTATTCCTTCGAATATGAGCTGCCGGTTCGCGACGTCGTCGGGGACCGAATGTGGCTGACCGTGCTGGTTTCCTTCGTCACGATCATCTTTACCTGGCTCATCGCCTTTCCGATCGGCATGTACTCCGCCACGCATCAATACAGCTGGGGCGACTACGGCCTGACTTTCTTCGGCCTTCTCGGCCTTGCCATTCCGAACTTCATGCTGGCGCTGATCCTGATGTATTTCGCCAACATCTGGTTCGGCACGTCCATCGGCCATCTCATGGACCAGCAATATCTCGGCGAGGCGATGAGCTGGGCCAAGGCCAAGTCGATCCTCGCCCATCTCTGGATCCCGGTCCTGATCATCGGCACCGGGGGCACGGCAAGCATGATCCGGCGGCTGCGCGCCAATCTGCTCGATGAGCTACACAAGCAATATGTCGTCACCGCGCGCGCCAAAGGCCTTCATCCCTTCAAGGCGCTGGTCAAATATCCGCTGCGCATGGCGCTCAATTTCTTCATTTCCGACATCGGCTCTATCCTACCGGCCATCATCTCCGGCGCCGAAATCACGGCGATCGTGCTGTCTTTGGAAACGACCGGGCCGATGCTGATCAAGGCGCTGCAAAGCCAGGACATGTATCTGGCAGGGTCGTTCCTGATGTTTCTGGCCTTCCTGACGGTCATCGGCGTCCTGATTTCCGACCTGGCGCTGGCGCTGCTTGATCCACGAATTCGTTTGCAGGGCGGTAGCACCAAATGAACACGCATTCGCCGCTGCCCGCTCCGGGTGCTCCACTGCAACACTACGTTTCCACCGCGCCCCTTGACCTGCAGTCGGTCGAGGCGATGACGCCGGAGCAGTCGAAGGTCTTCCAGGCGTCGCAGTTGCGGTTGATGTGGTGGAAATTCCGAAAACACCGGCTTGCCCTTGTATCCGGCATATTCCTGGCAGTGCTTTATTCCGGGATACTGATCTGCGAGTTCCTGGCGCCCTACAATCTGCACACGCGCAACATGGACTTCATCTATGCGCCGCCGCAGCGGGTCCGCCTGTTCCACAACGGCGAGTTCGTCGGGCCGTTCGTCTATGGCCGCGAGATGACGCTGGATATGGACACGCTCAAGCGGAACTACATTGAGAACCACGACGATGTTCAGCGGCTCCGTTTCTTCTGCAGGGGCGACAGTTACCTATTCTGGGGCCTGATCGAAGGTGACAGGCATTTGGTCTGCCCTGCCGAAAACGGCCAACTCTTCCTGGCCGGCACCGACAGGCTGGGGCGCGATGTGCTCTCGCGCATCATTTATGGCGCACGCATTTCGCTGACGATCGGCCTCGTCGGCATCAGTTTCAGCTTCCTGCTCGGCATCGTCATCGGCGGACTGGCCGGCTATCACGGCGGTATCTTCGACCTGATCGTTCAACGCATCATCGAAGTTCTGCAATCGATCCCCAGCATTCCGCTATGGCTGGCTCTGGCGGCGATCATGCCGATAACTTGGAGTCCGGCGGTGATCTATTTCGGCATCACCGTCATCCTCGGGCTGCTCGACTGGACCGGACTGGCGCGAGCAGTGCGTTCAAAACTTCTGGCCTTGCGCGAGGAGGATTACGTTCTGGCCGCACAATTGATGGGCGCCAACAGCAGCCGCATCATCGGGCGGCACCTCATTCCCGGCTTCATGTCGCATCTGATCGCGACGGCGACGCTCTCCATACCCAGCATGATCCTGGGCGAGACGGCACTGAGCTTCCTTGGGCTTGGCCTGAGGGCGCCGATAACCAGCTGGGGCATCCTGCTCACCGAGGCGCGCAGCGTCAACGTGATCGCGTTCTATCCATGGCTGCTTTTGCCGATGCTCCCCGTCGTTCTCGTCATCATGGCGTTCAACTTCCTCGGCGATGGCTTGCGGGACGCAGCGGACCCCTACAAGTGAGATCGCCATTCCGCCGTGCGCCGTGCCGCCTGCTCCACCCCGTTATGACCCTTGCCGGCGGCCTGTCCGGTTGTTGCAATGTTTGCCGTTCGCCTCTATACGCGGCGAAATTCGATCGGGGTTTAACAAGTGCCCTCGGGTTTCCGCCGCGAACCGCCCTGGTCGCGGGCGTCGCCGACTTCTTGGGCTGGTTCAGGACATACAACCGTATATGAGTCGCCTCGAGAGTTTCATCCGCAGGATGACCGCACAGCGCGACATTCTCGATCAAGTCTGTGTCGAGGTGGCGAAGATCGAGGGCCCCGTGCTCGAACTCGGCCTCGGCAATGGCCGGACGTTCCACCACCTGCGCGAGCGCCTGCCCGGACGCCGGATCGTGGCGTTCGACCGCGCACTTGCCGCACACGACAGCTCAATTCCCGACGCTGAAAACCTCGTGCTCGGCGAGATAAGCGAGACGGCGCCCAGGTTCATTGGCATCGACGCCGCTCTTGTCAATGCCGACCTCGGAACCGGCCATGAAGATCGCGATGTGGTGACCCTTAGCTGGCTTCCCGATCTGATCGCGCGCCTGCTTCGCGTCGGTGGCTTCGCGGTCAGCGGTATACCGCTTCATCACCCGCAGTTGCAACGCCTTCCGCCGCCGCCTTCGGTGCCCACCGATCGTCTATTTGTCTATAGGCGTGTGTGAAGGGCCGAGACGACCCGCGTCCCGTTGAAACGAATTCAGGCGACGCGCTTTAAGTCTTTGTTTGTATGCATGTCGTTGCCCCAAAACCGGGGCCACTTTTGGGCGACATGCAGTGCAGCGGTTCACCGTTTCACGGAAACGCCGAACCCGCTCTATCTCTTTGTTTTAACGCAATTCCCCAAGCGCCACGCGCTTTTCCCGGGAAAACCGTCTCACACTTTTCCTGGAATTGCTCCAAGTATTCAGGGGATCGTATAGACTGCTATCTCCCGCTCAATGCCGCGCAGCGAGACCTCGTGGGGCACGGGTGTCAGCGCTTTCCTGTGCAACAGATCGGCGGTGAGATTGTCATCGACCACCGCACGAGTGGCGAAGATCGCCTGTGCGGTGGCAAGGTTCTGGACCCGCGAAGCAATGTTGACCGTCTGGCCGAAATAGTCCTGTCGCTCGTTCATGGACACGGCGATGCAGGGGCCCGCATGGACCCCGATCTTGAGCAGCAGATCCTCGCGCCCGCTCTTGTCGTTGAGCGCACGCATGGCATCGCGCATCCTGAGGGCGGCGGCAATCGCACGATCAGGCGTCGCGAAGGTCGCCATCACAGCATCACCGATCGTCTTCACCACCGCGCCTGTCTCCGCCGCGACGATCTCGTGCAGAACCTGGAAATGCTCGCGCACGAGATCGAAGGCTGAAAGGTCGCCCACCCGCTCGTAGAGCGCGGTCGATCCGCGCAGGTCGGTGAACAGGAAGGTCAGGCTGGTGATCTTCAGGCGCTGGTCGATGTCGAGCGTGTCCGCGCGATAGAGATTGCGGAACGTCTGGTTGGTGAGCAGGCGCTTGGCCGTCAGGAAGGGCCGGCGTTTGCTCAGCAAATCATGCAATGCCGGTCCGGCAATGAAGACCGTCGGCAGCACGCGGGTGTCGGTCCTGTTTTCCAGCGAAATGCGCATCGGGCCGGGTTGCATCTCCAGCGTCTGGCTCTGGACATGGTCGCGGTCGAAGACCAAGGAGAGGCTTCGGCGCTCCTTTGTTGGTTCGCCCTTCGCGTCGATGAACTGCGCTGAATGGGTGACTGGCTCGAAGACGATAATGAACTCGGGCGGAAGCCGTATGGGCAGAACCGCCTTTTCACCGGGCGCAAGCTCGATACCTTCCAGCAAGAACGCTTCCATCTTTTTGGCGAAATCTTCTTCCGGCAGATCGACGCCGGACGCCCAGTAGATTTGGCGGAAATATTCCAGCAACGGCAGTTCGTGTGGATTGTGGGCAGCAATCCTGCGCACGCGGGGACTGACGGTGAATGTCACCTCGACCATCTCGTCGAGGGTCGGCGGATAGCCCTCGGCGCACAGCGCGCATGTGTATTCGTCCTTCTGCAGGGTTTTCAGCGTGGCATTGGTGTCGAGCACGCCGCCACAGCCGGGGCACAGAACATTCCAGGAAATGTCGAAGATGCCCACCCGTGCCGCGTGGAGAAAGGCGCCTATGGTGTGTTCCTCGTCGAGGCCAAGCTTGCCGGCGAAGGCTGGCGCATTGATGCGGCAAAGTTCGCGGTCCTGGCCCTCCGCGATAGTTTGCTTGATCGCGTCGATTGCCTGCGGATCGACATCGGTCGATTGCCGCAGAAGCGAGAACAGATCCTGAGCTTCGTTCATCGTGCAGGCTCCGGAAAATGCGCCCCCGAGGCGTGTTGATCCGGACCGCTCTCTGGTCCGAGTCGCCATTTTACTGCGAAACTGACCGTACGGCCATTCGAATAGACAAGACTGGTGACAGTCCAATTTCCATTCAGCAGATTTTCACCGGCCGCAAGCGGCACTATGATGGTACATTGGGCATTCATTTTTGGGGCTTCTCCCGTGCCGACATCCGACAATCCGCCATTTCCCGCGGCTCTGCGCCTTTTCTCCGCAGGGGTTATCATCGTCCTGATCGTAGGCGCCGGCCTGTTTTTCGCACCGGCACTAGTCAAGCCGCGCTGGCCCTGGCCCGTCACGCCATTCAGTGCCCGCTTCCTCGGCGGCTTCTACACCGCCGAAATGGCGGTGATGGCGGCACTCTTGTTCTGGAATCGCTGGTCGCCCGGCAGGCTGGTGCTCGTCATGGCCTTCATCTTCACCGTCATCGTGTCGGCGGTTTCGTTGATCAATCTCGGCTATTTCAATTTCGAGCGCAAAGCGGCCTGGCTCTGGTTCCTGGTCTATCTTGCCTCGGCCGCGGTATCCGGGCTGTTCCTGTGGCGGGCCAGGGCCCGTCCTTCAGCAAGAGGCGTGATCCTAAACCCCGCATGGCGCGGCTACATGTTGGCGGAAACGGTGATCCTTGGGCTCTATGGCGTCGGCATGTTGCTGTTTCCCGTGGTGGTCAGCAGCACCTGGCCATGGCCGGTCGATCCTTTCCACGCCCAGGTCTACAGCGCCATCTTCCTCGCTGGCGCTGGCGGCGCATATCTGGTCTGGAAAAGCGCGCCGCGCGAGGAACTGCTGGTGCTTGGCCTGGCGCAGTTTCTGGTTGGCCTGCTTTCCATCCTTGGTCTCGTTATCACCGACGCTGCGGTGCACCGGATCGACTGGACGGCGCCCAAGACATTGTGCTGGCTTGCCCTTTTCGGCTGGATCGGCATCAGCGGCGTCTTCAAACTCTCCGCCGCCTCCCGGTATTTCAGCGCGCAATCGGCAGCATAGCTTGCAGAGATAGCTGGATTTTCAGGTGACGTCCGGTGCATCGTGCCGGGCCGATTGCCCTCGCCGGGAACGCCATGACCAGCACGACCTCGCCATCCTCCGAGAAAATCGAGCCGCAGCTCCGCGCTATCAGGCCAAGCGATGCGGAAGCGCTTTGCGCTATCTTCAATATGCCGGGCTTCCGCTGGGGTACGCTCAGGATGCCCTTCGAGATGGTGGAGCAGATGGAGCGGCGCATCGCCAAGGCCGGCCAGGAAACCACCTGGATCGTCGCGGAGCTGGACGGCAAGGTGGTCGGCCATGGCAGCCTGGTCGTGCAGGGGTCGCCACGCCGGTCGCATATCGGCGAGATCAATATCGGCCTCGACGATGGCTTTGTCGGCAAGGGCATCGGCTCTGCCATACTTGGCGCGCTGCTTGACGTGGCCGATAACTGGCGCGCCCTGAAGCGGGTCGAATTGACCGTCTATGCCGACAACGAACCGGCCGTCCGTCTCTACACAAGCCATGGCTTCGAGGTCGAAGGTCGGCATGTGAAGGCGGGTTTTACCGACGGGCAGTACCACGACCTGCTGAGCATGGCCCGACTGCGGTTTTGAGATCCGCTGTTTGGAGACTTATCCGTTTTGGTCGAGTTGACGATCTATGTGTGCACCGGCCGTGTCCAGCAAGTCTGGTCTCCCTTGGCGTTTGCACCGCGAGCGGCTAGACGGGACCAATGACCGCCGTCTCTGACCCAACTGCTGCGCCTCCGGCGGAAATTCTGGCTGTGCTGTCGCTGCTCTGCCCGGAAGTCGTGCGTGACATCGAGCAGAGCTGGAATGCGCCGGTTTCCGATTACGCCCGCCATCTGTGGCGGCCGGTGGCAACGCCTGCATCGGCTCCGGCGGTCGCTGCCCGGTCGATCCTCCGCGACGTCCTGCATCAGCGCCTTGGTGCGATCATGCAGCCTGAAGAGATCGGCAAGGCCCTCGAAGAGTTCGAGCGCAGACCGGTGATCCAGTCCGGCCTGCACTGCCTGCTGCTGATGGACCGGATCACCTTCGATGCCCTCCTGCTTGCCTGGCTCGGCGCGGTCGAAAACGGGCTGTCGGCCTTCGTCGGCTTCATGGGAACGACGATGACCATGGAGACGAACGGCCGGGAGGGGCCGGGATGGCTCGATGTCGGCGACGACAAGGTCAATTTGTTTGGCATGGGGCGCCACAAACTGTGCCGCAAGAGCGCCTGCGTGGCCGGTCCCGTCTCCCTCAACAAGCGGGCGCTCGAAGCGGTGGGCGATGAAACGGATGCCAGCCGTTGGCTTGGCACGCTGCTTGCCAGCCAGGACAAGGCATTTGGGACCGCCGCCGATGCGCTGACCGCCCTCAACCAGGATCTGGTCGCCGATTGGGATCGTTCCGGCATGGCCCGGCCGGTCTTCATCGATGATCGGCTCGCCGCGGCCGCCATGGCGCGGCATCTGGAACACGACGGCAGCCTTCTTTCCAGGCTGCTCATCGAGCCGGCAAGGCGCCAGCGTCTCGAACGTGCCTTGCAAGAGGCGGCATCGGGCCCATTTGGCAGATTCCTGCCCAATAGCACGGCCTATTTCTGGGGCATCCGCGAGGAACGCGTGCGCAAGCTCGTGCTCGAGAACGGGCAGTTGATCGAGCCTGACAAGCCGCATGGTCTCTCCATTCCGTTCGAGCGGCCGCATCTCAGGCAGGCGCTGCTGGACGGCGTGCTGCTGCCGAACCTGTTCCTGATGTTCCTCGTCCTTGCGATCTTGCCGCGGGTGCGGGTTGTGGGCGGCCTGAGGCAGATCGGTTATGTAGCGCTTTTCCACTCGATCCTGCTGGCTGCGTTAGACGAAAACGCGCCGGAGGAGCGCGATCTGGCTGCAGAGCTGCAGGTTCGGGAAAATGCCTGGGGCATGCGGGTCATCGATGAAAAGATCTCAGTCCGCGAGCAGCTTGCCGGCCTGCCAGAAGGGGCGCTTTTCCCGGATTTGCTCCGGCAATACCGATTGCGGACATTTGCCGAGACGACCGACGACCTGAAACTGGTTCGCGAAAACGCCCGATGGCGCAAGATCGGCCAGGCAGGCATCAGGGCGACCTGACATCGCCGCAGCTGTCACTGCACGACCCCGGCCTTGCGGAGCCCATCCACCACGAGTTCGAAATCGGCAGGATTCTTGTAGGGCAAGACCTTGCGACGGTATTCCAGCGAATAGTCGGGATTGAGGCGAAGCACTTCCTGCCATGCCGCGCGGGCCTCGGCGAAACGGCCGAGATGGCCGTAGCAGGCGGCCAGAAGCGCGCGCGAGACGTCGGTGACAGCGTTGCGAGCCAGCCGTTGCTGCAAGAGGTCGACGGCCTCTTCATACCTTCCCAGATGAAACGCGGCCAAAGCCTGGAAGTGCAGAAGCACATCGGGAAAGTACGGATTCAAGGTCTTCCCCCGGGCGAAACTCTCGAGGGCCTCCTCGGGTCTGCCCGAATAGTACAGCGCCTCGCCGAGGATGACGTGCCCTTCGGCGAAGTTCGGGTTGAGGGCGATCGCGTGCTCGGCCTCGTCGATTGCCCCATCGTGCCGTCGTGTGTACAGCTTGGCTATAGCCAACGCCCAGTGCGCCCAGGGATCGCTGCCATCCAGCGTTACAGCTTGCGTTGCGACCTCTTCCGCTTGCGCCATCGATTCCGGCGGCGAGGCACTCCACCTGTTCAGGTAATCGAGTCCGTGGGTGAGGGCGAGGAAAGCGTGGGCAGAGGCAAACTTCGGGTCCAGGTCGATGGCACGTTGCAAGACGTCGCGGGCTGCGACGTTGGTCTCCTTCGTCAGCCTGTGCCACAGCTCCCGGCCCCGCAGGAAACAGTCATACGCCTCCGCGTTGCGCGGGTGCTCAGGCGCCAGACGCTGACGGTCACTCTCAGTCAGATTGAGCGCCAGCGCACCGACGATCTGCTGTGTCACGTCGTCCTGCACGGCGAATATGTCGGTCAGCTCGCGATCGAACCGCTCCGCCCAAAGATGGCCGCCCGAGGTTGCATCGATGAGCTGCGCGGTGATGCGCACCCTGTTCCCCGACTTGCGTACGCTGCCCTCAAGCACATGCCGCACGCCGAGCTTCGTGCCCACCTCCTGCACCTGGACGTTCTGGCCCTTGAAGGTGAACGACGAATTGCGCGCGATGACGAAGAGCTGCGACAGTTTGGACAGCGCCGTGATGATGTCCTCGGAGATGCCGTCGGCGAAGTAGTCCTGTTCGGCGTCACCGCTCATGTTGGCGAACGGCAGGACGGCGATCGACAGCTTCGGCGGCGCTGCCGTCGCCGGTCGGCTCGCGGTTTCCGAGGTCGCGGCCGCCCTGGTCCCGGCGCTGCCGACTTGCAGCGAATAGACCCTGATCGGCTCGGCGATGTTCTTGAGCTGCGTGCTGCCCAGATCGCTGACCGAGAGGTCGAGCCTGGCCTTGACCTGGCGGTAGGCATCCTCGGACAGGCAGATGGCGCCGGGCGCCGCGACGCCCTCCAAACGCGAGGCGATGTTGACGCCGTCGCCCATCAGGTCGCCGTCGCTTTCCTCGACCACATCCCCCAGATGGATGCCGATCCTGAACTCGATGCGGCGGTCCTGCGGCACGCCGGCATTGCGCTCGACCATGCCATTCTGAACCTCAACGGCGCAGCGCACGGCATCGACCACGCTGCGGAACTCGACCAGCGCTCCATCTCCGGTGCGCTTGATCACCCGCCCGTTGTGCACGGCGATGATCGGGTCGATCAGGTCGCTGCGCAGGGCCCGCAACCTCGCCAAAGTACGATCTTCGTCCGCGCTTGCGAGCCGGCTGTATCCGACGACATCTGCGGCCAGGATTGCGGCCAGTTTGCGATTCTCGCTCATCGGTCCGTCTCCTCGTCCCCACAATAGCAGGAAGACGGAGGGTACGAGGGAACTTTCGCAAACGACGGCTATGCAGCCGCCCGAATCGCCAGCGCTCCGCCCGGGATCCACACGGATCGCTCGATGCCGATTTGCGCTGCCGCTTGCTGGTCGACGCCTAACGGTTCATCCTTGTGAGAACCCTGGCCGTGACGTGCGTGGGGAATCACGCCGCCGCGGCCGCTTTAGGTCTTTGTTTTTATGCATGTCGTTGTCCCAAAACCGGGTCCACTTTTGGGCGACATGCATTGGTGAGGTCTTGTCGATGGACTGCTCGGGCTGCGGTTTCGAGGTTGAGAGCGGATTCGCTTTCTGTCCGAGGTGTGGCAAGCGCCAGCCCGTGCCATGCGCCAGTTGCGGCTACCCCTGCGCACCTGATTTCGAGTTCTGTCCGAAATGCGGGGCAAGCGTCGGTGCGGCCGCAAAAGCTGTCGAACGGCCTGCTCCGACACAGAGCCGGACCATTGTGCCGTCTTCTCGAACGCCGTCGCTGCTCGCGAACATCGAGCGCGACGATGGGCTGCATCCCGTCTCCGACGCCGATCGCCGGACGGTGACGGTCCTCTTCGCCGACCTTTGCGGCTTCACGACACTCAGCGAGCAGCTCGACCCCGAGGTCATGCAAGCGCTGCAGAACGAACTGTTCAAGGAATTGACGGCGGCCGTGCGAAACTTTGGTGGTTTCGTCGACAAATTCATCGGCGATGCACTGCTCGCTCTGTTCGGTGCGCCGGTCGCGCATGAGGACGATCCGGAACGTGCGCTTCGCGCCGCTCTCGACATGATCGCCCGGACGGCTGGGCTGGGCGAAAGCGCCCCCCACTCCGGCTCGCCGCTGTTGCTCCACATCGGCATAAATACCGGCCCGGTCGTCACTGGCGGATTGGGCATCGGCACCGCCAAATCCTATTCGGTGACCGGCGACACCGTGAATACGGCGCAACGCCTGCAATCGCTGGCAGCACCGGGTGAGGTGCTGGTGGGCGAGCTCACTCACAGGCTGACCCGGCATGCCTTCTCCTACGAGCCGCTGGGTGATGTCGTGCTTCGCGGCAAGGCTGGCAGTGTGCTCGTCCATCGGCTGGATGCACCGCTTGCGGCGCCGCGTGCGGCACGTGGGCTTGAGGCTCTCGGCCTCAGCGCGCCGATGATAGGCCGTGATGCGGAGCTGCACAGAATGCTGGCGAGCCTTGACCAGGCGTGCGGCGGCTCGGCCCAACTTGTCCGCCTGGTTGGAGAAGCCGGTATCGGCAAATCGCGGCTGGTGAAGGAGTTCGTCGCCCGCGTCGGCGACGAGGATCGTTTTCGCAACCTTGCCGTGCGGCAGGCCACGTGCTCACCGCTGGGCGAACGATCATTTGGTGCCTTGGGCGCGGTGGTGCGCAGCGCTGCCGGGATGATGCAGAACGACACTGGAGACGAAATGCGGGGCAAGCTCGCTGGCTTGTTGACCGATCTCGGCCTGCAGGGCGAGGAGGCGAAGCGGCTAATGCCCCTGCTCTATCATGTGCTTGGCCTTGGCGACCCCGATGCCACCTTGCAGCATGTCGAGCCCGAGCAGCTGCGGCGGCAAATTCTCTACGCAGTCCGCACGATCATCGAACGGCGGCTTGCCTTGTCGCCGCTGTTGATCGTCGTCGAAGACCTGCATTGGGCCGACGCCGTGTCGCTCGAAGCACTGCGTTTCGTGATGGACAGGTTGGAACGCACGCGGCTGATGCTGCTGGTCACGCATCGTCCGGAGCCGGACCACGGCCAGCTCGACTCAAGTCGGGTCAGTCACACAGCACTCAGGCTTTCGCCGCTCAGCCGCGATGACGGACGCAGCCTGCTGGCGGCGCTTTTCGGCGAGAGCTGGGTAAACTCCGCAGGAACGCTTCTTGACCAGATCCTCGAGCGCGCGGGTGGCAACCCCCTTTTTATAGAGGAGATCGTTCGAGGCCTTATCGATCGCGGTGTCCTGGTGCGCGAGGGCCAGCAATGGCGCACTGTGGCAGGCGAAGCCGCAACCGGCATTCCCGCCACGATCCAGGCAATGTTGCTTGCCCGTGTCGACCGGCTGCCCCAGGAGGTGCGCCGTTTGGCCCAGGAAGCCGCGGTGATCGGCCCGCGCTTCGATGCCATACTTCTGAAAGCCGTGACAGCCGACCCCGGCCGGCTGGAATCCGGCTGCGAACTGCTTTGCGATGCGGAAATCATCGAGGAAGTTGCCGGATCAGGCTCGGTCTCGTCGCAAAGCTACCGTTTTACGCAAACTTTGCTGCAGGATGTGATCTACCAGAATCTGCTTCTGCAGCGCCGGACCGACATCCACGGGCGGGTCGGTGCTGCCTTGGAGCAACTGTGCGGCGACAGACCGGAACGGCTCGAGGATTTGACCGTGCTCGGTCATCATTTCGCACAGAGCGCCGAGCGGGAGAAGGGCGCGCACTATCTGCAGGCGGCGGGCGATCGCGCTCGCATGATCTACGCCAACGACGACGCCCTTCGTTTCTACGAGCGGGCACTGACTGCGTTGGGTGCGGCCGGGCAAACACCGCTCAAACTGGCGATTGCAGAGCGCATTGCCGATTTGAGCGGCCCGGCAGGCCGCCGCGAGATCGCGCACCACCATTACGAGACGGTATTGCAGGCCTACCGCGAGTCAGCCGATCGTGTCGCTTCGGCGCGCGTTTTGCGCAAGATCGGTCGGCTGCTCTGGGACGTCGGCAAGCGCGACAACGCAGAATCGCGCTATGCCGAAGCGGCAGCGCTCCTCGATGGAGCGGATGCCCCGATCGAGCAGGCGCATCTGTGGCAAGAGCGTGGCCGGCAGGCGTTCCGTAGCGGGGATCACGCTCTCGCGGCAAAATGGGCGGACGCGGCGCTGGATTGCGTGCGTACCCTGACAACGGAGCATGTCTCCGAGGCCGGGCGTGATGCCACTCTTGTGACTGCCGAGGCCCTCAATACCAAGGCAGTCGCGCTGGCTCGCCTTGGGCGAAACCGGGAAGCCGTGGGTCAGGTCGAGCGTAGCATCGAATTGGCCGAAGCCGCCGGTCTGCTGGGGGCGGCCTGCCGCGGCTACACCAATCTCGGCGTGCTTTACACGACCATCGATCCGACACAGGCGATGGCGGTCTGTCGGCGCGGTCTCGAAGTGGCGCGCCATATTGGCGATCTGGGTTTCCAGGCGCGCCTCCTCGCCAATCTGGCGGTCGCCTGCTGTACTTTCACGGATCGCTGTCCAATGGAGGGCGTCCCTGCTGCCGAGAAGGCCATCGAGATCGACCGGGCGCTCGACCAGCGCGAGCACCTGCCGGTGCCGTTGATCGTGCTTGGGCAGATCCACCAGTGCAACGGCCGTCCGGAACTGGCGGTAGGCTTGTTCCACGAAGCCCTGGACGTAGCCCGCGAAACGGGCGAACCCCAACTGCTGTTTCCGTGCTATGATGGTCTCGCAACGCTTAATCTCGACATCGACAATCTGGCCGAGGCCGAACGCTACTTTTCCCTGGCGCAGGGTATATGCGCCCAGCACGGGCTCGACCCGGAAGCGCTTGTGGTGCTGCCTTTTCTCGACTAGCCGGGTGGGAGGTTGGAAATGTCCTCGCCTCGTGACTTGGTACCGCTTCAACCGGGCGACCGCGCGCCGAACGTGGTACTCGACGCCATTACCCAGGAAGGCAAGATCGCGCTAGACGACTTCCGCGGACAAAAACCGGTGCTGGTCGGCTTGTTTCGAGGTCTGCATTGTGCGTTTTGCCGGCGCCATATCGCCGCCCAGGCGCGGCTTGATCCGGAGCTGCGCGAGAAGGGCGTGGAGAGCCTGACGGTGGTCAACACGCCGATCGAACGGGCGCGCCTCTACTTCCGCTACCACCCGATGCCGAATCTGCTTGCGGCCTCCGACCCTGAACGCGCTTCACATCGTGCTTTTGGACTGCCCAATCTCGAATTCACCCAAAACGAGACGAACTGGCCGTACAAGGTCTCGATGGCAGCGGTAAAGGATATGCGGATTGAGATGCCAGGCGAGTTGCCTGGTCCTTTGGATCCTTTGGCGGCCGGCGAAATCCTCGACAAGAGGGACCATTACGAACTGACCGAAGCCGACGAGCAGATGTTGGCAACCGGGCACGGACAACTGGTCGGTCAGTTCCTTTTGGACCGGCAGGGGATCGTCCGCTGGAGCTTCACGGAGGTTCCAGAGGGTGGACGATACATGTTTGGGGCGCCAAGCCCGCAGGAGCTGATGTCAGCCGTGTCCCAAGTCGCCCAATAGACCTGCGCCGCTGCATTGCCGGTTGGCAAGGCCATGTAAGCAAAAGGCGCCCCGAAGGGCGCCTTTTAGTCGCTTGATTTCCAGAAGGAAACTGGAGCGGGTGAAGCGATTCGAACGCTCGACCCCAACCTTGGCAAGGTTGTGCTCTACCCCTGAGCTACACCCGCTCACACGGCGTCTTGGCCGCAAGCCGGGCCTATATGGCTGAAGAGCGCGGCGATTGCAACAGGGAAATGTCAGGCATTTTGCTATGCGGCTGGCGCGTTCGCCGCGATGTCGCATGACGGTCTTGTGTCGGCTGCCCCATTGGCCGTAAACGGCTTGGCAGGAAACGGGACGAAGACAAAACCGATGCCGAAGACCGAAGCCGAGCTGATGGAATTTCTTGCCGAACTCGGGATCGCAGCCTCGACGCGGCGCCATCCGCCGCTGTTCACGGTTGCCGATTCGCAGGCGCTGCGTGGCGAAATCGCCGGTGGCCATACCAAAAACCTGTTCCTGAAGGACAAGAAGGACAATTTCTTCCTGGTCAGCGTCGGCGAGGACGCGGTCGTCGACCTGAAGCAGATCCACCAGGTGATCGGCGCTGCCGGCCGCGTGTCCTTCGGCAAGCCGGAGATGCTGATGGAGCTGCTCGGCGTGACGCCGGGGGCGGTCACGGTCTTCGGCCTGATCAACGACGTCGCGGGCCGGGTCAAGGTAGTTCTCGACAAGGCGCTGATGGACCATGCGGTGATCAACGCGCATCCGCTGACCAATGAGGCAACGACGTCGGTCGCAGCGGCGGACCTGATCAGATTCGTCGAGGCAACCGGCCACGATGCTGCTATCTTGAAAGTCTCCGCGTGATCGCCACATGGATGGCCTAAGTCAGATTGTCTGAAAGCGCCTGGCCGCCGGCGGCCGCGCCACGGAAGGGTAAAGAGATGAGCGACAACAATCCGTTTGGCAGCCATGGCGGCCAATATTCCACCACCGTGCAATATGGTGGAACCGAAGCTCCGCGCGCGAAAGCCGCGCTTGGCGAGGCGCCGCCGGCCGGCGCCCCAGGGGCCACCGATGTCGTCAAGGACACGACGACCGCCGCCTTTGCCGCCGACGTCATCCAGGAATCGCGCCGCCAGCCGGTGCTGGTCGATTTCTGGGCACCCTGGTGCGGGCCGTGCAAGCAGCTGACGCCGCAGCTGGAGAAGGCCGTCAAGGCCGCCGGTGGCAGGGTCAAGCTGGTCAAGATGAACATCGACGACCATCCCTCGATCGCTGGCCAGCTCGGCATCCAGTCGATCCCGGCGGTCATCGCCTTCAAGGACGGCCAGCCAGTCGACGGCTTCATGGGCGCGATCCCGGAGAGCCAGATCGCCGAATTCATCACCAAGGTCGGTGGCAAGGGCAATGGTGCGCCGCCGGTGGCCGAGGCCCTGGCCGCGGCAGCCGAGGCGCGCGAGGCCGGCGACATGCAGACGGCGGCCGATATCTACGATGCCATCCTGGCGCAGGCGCCGGAGACGGTCGAGGCGATTGGCGGGCTGGGCGACCTGTTGTTCGAGGCCGGTGACATCGAGGGCGCCGAAACGTTGCTGGCAACGGCACCCGAGGCCAAGAAGGATGCGCCACCGCTGGCCGCCCTGCGCGCCAAGATGGCGCTGGCGGCGCAAGCGGCAGCGCTTGGCAACCCGGCCGAGTTCGAGCGGCGCCTGGCCGAGAACCCCGGCGATCATCAGGCGCGTTTCGACCTGGCCATGATCCAGAATGCCAATGGCGATCGCACGGCGGCGGCCGACAACCTGCTGGCCATCATCAAGGCCGACCGCGCCTGGAACGAGGACGGCGCCAAGACGCAATTGCTGCAACTGTTCGAGGCCTGGGGCATGACCGACGAGGCGACGCTTGCGGCGCGCCGAAAATTGTCGTCGCTGCTGTTTTCCTGAGCCGGTTAGCGATTGTTTTGGTCGCGCAGGCTTGCGGCCGGCGGCCATCGCGCCAGATTATCAGTGACCAATGCATGTCGCGCAAAAGTGGCCCCGGCTCTGCGAAAGGGATATGCATAGAAGCAACACCCGCTTCCCTATGGAAGCGATCGGAGGATTGAGGTGCAAGCGGGAAACGCGCATTACCGGCTCGCCAAGAATTTGCCGTCGACGATCCCGATCTTTCCGCTCGAGGGTGCGCTTTTGCTGCCGGGAGGCCGCATGCCGCTCAACGTCTTCGAGCCGCGCTACCTGCAGATGGTGGACGAGGCCATTGCCGGCTCGCGGCTCATCGGCATCATCCAGCCCAGCCTCGACGGCGCCTTGCGCGACGACGGCGAGCCGGAGCTCTGCAATGTCGGCTGCGCCGGGCGGATCATCGCCTTTTCTGAAACCGGCGACGGCCGCTATCTGATTTCGCTGCAGGGCGTTTGCCGGTTCCGCATCGCCCACGAGTTGACGGTCAAGACGCCGTTTCGCCAGTGCAAGCTGGCGCCCTTCCTGGCCGATCTCGACGAGGACCAGGCGGCGAACGAGATCGACCGGCCATCGCTGCTCAAGGCGTTTCGCGCCTATCTGCAGGCCAATGACCTCGAAGCCGACTGGGAGAGCGTCAGCCGGGCCGAAAACGCCATGCTGGTCAACGCGCTGTCGATGATGGCGCCCTATGGGCCGGCCGAGAAACAGGCGCTGCTCGAGGCGGCGGATCTGAAGACACGGGCCGAAACGCTGATCGCCATCACCGAAATGGCGCTGGCGCGCGAGAATGAGGATTTTGGTTCGAGCTTGCAATGAGATGTGTCGATGTTTTGCCGGCCTGCAAACGACAAATTTCCTGCGTTGGCGGCCTGACCTTGCTCTCGACACATCTTGGGTCCGACACGGACCCGACACTTGAGAAGAGGACACGATGGCGGCGGATGGGCGTGACGGGAAGAAGGTCAATGTCGACCCCAAGCTGCTGGAGCTGCTGGCCTGCCCGCTGACCAAGGGGCCGCTGACCTGGGATCCGGAGCGCGGCGAACTGGTCTCCCGGGTCGCCAAGCTCGCCTATCCGGTGCGCGACGGCATCCCGATCATGCTGCCTTCGGAAGCGCGGACGCTGTCCGTGGAGGATGTGTTGTCGCCGCCACGTTTGAGTGGGCCGTCTTGAGGGGTGGCGAGAGTGGCGCGGCTGGCGGGATAGTGCCCCCCTCTGCTACTGAAAATTGCGTCCCTTGGGCATGACACTTTCCGCCTCTTCCGACAGCGTTGCGAGGTCCGGTCGGATCGCCGCGTTGCGTGGCGCAGGGTCGCGATCCGTGCCGCTGACGGGGTGTTCCGCAGGGCCGGCAACTGTCAGGTTGGCCTGGCTGACCTTTTCCAGGAGCACGGTCAGCCAGGGGGTCAAATCCTCGATCTTCTCAGCGACGATATGGATGACATCCGATTCCGACTGCAATTTGCCGGTGACGCGGACGAACCTGGCGCCCATGATGACGGGCCGGTAGCGGTCGAAGGTTCTCTGCCAGATGATGATGTTGGCGACGGCCTTGTCGTCCTCCAGCGTCAGGAAGATCGCGTTGCCCTTGCCGGGGCGCTGCCGCACCAGCACGAGGCCGGCGACCGAGACACGCCTGCCATCGCGCACGGATGGCAATCCGGCATTGGGCGTAACGCCGGCCCGGTCGAGCCGCTCGCGCAGGAAGGCAACCGGATGCGCCTTCAGCGACAGGCCGAGCGAACGGTAGTCATGGATGACATGCTCGCCGAGCGGCATTTTGGGCAGCTTCGTCTCCGGCTCCAGCTCGCGCAGGCGGATCGCCGGCTGGTCGAACAGCGGCAGTTTTTCGGCGGCACTCTTGCCGTCGAGCGCGCGCACCGCCCACAAGGCTTCACGACGATCAAGGCCAAGCGAACGGAAGGCGTCGGCCTGCGCCAGCTTTTCGATCTCGTCGACATCGAGGCCGGAGCGCAGCCAGACATCCCGGACCGACTCGTAGCCTGAACCGCGCCGCTTGACGAAAGCGTCCATGCGCTCCTCCGACAGGCCCTTGATCTGGCGGAAGCCGAGCCGCAGCGCATGATTTGTCTTGATGACACCACGCATTTCGGCATGGCGTGGGAGGATGCGGTCCGGATCGAAAGATGCTTTCTCCAGAGTGGAGTTCCAGACCGAGAAATTGACGTCGACGTCGCGGATGTCGACGCCATGGTCGCGCGCGTCGCGGACGAGCTGGGCCGGCTGGTAAAACCCCATCGGCTGCGAATTCAGGATCGCGGCGCAGAACACGTCGGGGTAGAAGGTCTTGAACCAGCAGGAGGCATAGACGAGCAGGGCGAAGGACGCGGCGTGGCTTTCGGGAAAGCCGTATTCGCCAAAACCCTCGATCTGCTTGAAACAGCGCTCGGCGAAGTCCTTCGTGTAGCCCTTACCAATCATGCCGTCGATCATGCGCTGGCGGTAATTGCCGATGGTGCCGGTGCGCTTGAAGGTGGCCATGGCGCGGCGCAGTTCGTCGGCCTCCCCCGGCTTGAAACCGCCCGCGACGATGGCGATCTTCATGGCCTGTTCCTGAAACAGGGGCACACCAAGTGTCTTGCTGAGGATCGCCTCCAGCTCCGGCTTTTGATACTCGGCCTTTTCCTTGCCTTGCCGTCGGCGCAGGTAAGGGTGAACCATGTCGCCCTGGATCGGACCCGGCCGCACGATCGCCACCTCGATGACAAGGTCATAGAAATCCCTTGGCTTGAGACGCGGCAGCATCGACATCTGGGCGCGGGATTCGATCTGGAAAACGCCGAGCGTGTCGGCGCGGCAGATCATGTCGTAGACCTGCTTATCCTCCGGCGGCAGGGTGGCCAGCACATAGGGTTGGCCATATTTATCTCGCGCGTTTGGATAGTGATCCTTAAGCAGGGCGAAGGCACGCTGCAGGCAGGTCAGCATGCCGAGCGCCAGCACATCCACTTTCAGGATCTTCACCGCGTCGAGATCGTCCTTGTCCCATTCGACCATCTTGCGCTCGTCCATCGCCGTCTTGACGATGGGCACGATCTCGTCGAGCCGGTCCCTGGTGATGACGAAGCCGCCGACATGCTGCGACAAATGGCGGGGAAAGCCCATGATCTCGTTGGAGCGCTCAATCACCAGTCTTGCCAGCGGGTCGGCGCGGTTGATGCCGCCAGCGTGCGCCTCCTTCTCGCCAAGTTCGGAGGTCGACCAGCCCCAGATCGTGCTCGACAATGCGCTTCTGACATCCTCCGAGAGGCCCATGGCCTTCGCCACTTCGCGCAAGGCCGAGCGGCCGCGATAGCTGATGACGGCGGCGGCGAGTGCGGTGCGCTTGGCGCTGTATTTCGTATAGATGTACTGGATGACGGTCTCGCGTTTCTCATGCTCGAAGTCGACGTCGATGTCGGGCGGCTCGTTCCTCTCCTCGGAAATGAAGCGCTCGAACAGCGTGTCGATCCTGTCCGGCCCGACTTCGGTGATGCCGATGCAGAAACAGACGATCGAATTGGCGGCCGAACCGCGCCCCTGGCAGAGGATGTCCTGGCCGCGCGCGAACTTGACGATGTCGTAGACCGTCAGGAAATAGCGGGCGTAGTTCAGCCGCTCGATCAGAGCGAGCTCTTCCTCTATGCGCGTGGTCACGGACGCAGGCACCCCCGCCGGATAACGATTGGTCGCCCCCTCCCGCGCCAGCCGTTCCAGCTCGGCCTGCGGCCCGAGACCGGACTCCGTCGGCTCGTCGGGGTAGTTGTACTGGAGGTCGCTGAGCGAGAAGGTCAGCTCCTGCGCAAAGCGCAAGGTCTCGGCCAGCGCCTGCGGATGCCTGCGGAACAGGCGCGCCATCTCCATCGGAGGCTTCAGATGGCGCTCGGCATTGGCGGCCAGCTGCAGCCCGACCTCGGCGACGGGCGTGTTGAGGCGGATCGCGGTCAGCACGTCCTGCAGCGGGCGCCGCTCAGTCGTGTGATAGAGAACGTCGTTGGTCGCCATCAGCGGGATGACGGCATTTTCGGCAAACGCCGCTGCCTGCTCGATCCGGAAACGGTCATTGCCCGCATAGTCCGGCGAAACGGCCAGACGGAGATTTCCTCCGAAACGATCCTTGAGCTGGCGAAGCAAGGCGAGACTGTCTTCCGCCCCTGCCGTCAGATCGGGCAGGACCGCCAGCGACATCAGGTCCCCCCATTCGAGCAAGTCGCTGCGCTGGAGAAGAGTGGCGCCCTTTTCGTTCTCGTCGCGCAGATTGGCTTGCGTCAGCATGCGGCAGAGATGCCCCCAGCCCTTGCGGTCCTGCGGATAGGCGAGAATGTCGGGGGTGCCGTCACCGAAAACCAGCCGGCAGCCGGGATGGTAGGAGAGTGTCTCGACCTTGGCCTGCTGCCAGGCGCGCACCACGCCGGCGACCGTGTTGCGGTCGGCAAGTCCGATCGCGGAAAAGCCGAAAAGCTTGGCGGCGACCACCAGTTCCTCCGGCTTGGAGGCACCGCGCAGGAAGGAGAAATTCGACTGGATGCCGAACTCGGCATAGGGAATGACGGTCAGCGCATTCATGCGAAGACCCCATGCAGGAACCAGCGCGGCGGCACCTGGGAGCCGCCATAGAGGCCTTGCCGGTAGAGCCAGTAGCGGCGGCCGTCGGCATCCTCGATGCGAAAATAGTCGCGTGTCGATGCCACCTCGTCGCTCGCGGCCTCGCGCCACCATTCCGCCGCGATACGTTCCGGTCCCTCGGCACGCGTCACCCTGTAGAGCGCACGCCGCCAGCGGAAGTTCAGCGGCGGGCCCTCTGGCATTTCGGTGGCCGGCACCTCGATGGGCTCGGGCGAGCGGAACAGCCGGATCGGCCGTTCCGGCGGGAAGATGGTCATCGGCGCCTGCATCCGGTCCGGCTTCTTCGGCGGCGTGGTACGGCGCGGGACCTCGGTGAAGGGGATCGTGGCGATGGCGCGCTCCGGCAGATGGCTTTCCACAGTGACCGGTTGCAGGACCGCGCCCTCTCCGAGCCGGGCGCGGATGCGGTCGGCGAACAGCGCGATGTCGGCGCCGTCATCGGTCACTTCGCCGGCAAGGTCGGCCTGCTGCATGTCGAAGGCGGCGGCCGACAGCACCGAGAGCCGGACGAGATCGAAGCCATAGCCGGCATCGATATCCTGCTCGAGCGCGGCCAGCCTTTCATGGAACAATTTCTGGATCAGCGGGGGTTCGCGCATCGGCCGCGAGGTGCCGATGGCGATGCGGCTGACGGCGCCGTCGACGCGAAACAAAAGCAGCGCCAGCATCCTGGCGCCCTCGCCACGCCGCTCGAGGTCGGTCTTCAATGCCGCCGCCAGCATGCCCACCAGCCGCTCGATGTCCTCGGTCAGGGTGACGGGCTCGCTGAGGTGACGTTCGACCGAAAGCGGCGCGACGGGAAGGCGCGGCGACACCGCTTCGTCGAGACGGCCAAGCGCCTGGTCGAGGCGCAAAAGCAGCGAGGCGCTGAAGCGGCGGGCAAGCGGCGCGCGCGGTGCCGCCATGACGGCGCCCGCCGTGCGCAGGCCGACGCTTTCCAGGCTGGTGCGGGTCGCGGGCTCGATGCGCAGGGCTGCCAGCGGCAAGGGTGCGAGCAGCGCCTCCTCCTCGCCGCCTGCGACGATGCGGTCACTGGCAAAGCGTGCCGCCGCCCAGGCCGCGCCCGGTGTCGCGGCAAGCCCGGCGCGGACATCGAAACCCTGATGGAAGAAGCGTGACAGGATGTCGTCCAGCATGGCGCGTTCGCCGCCGAAAAGATGGGTGCAGCCGGTGACGTCGAGAAACAGGCCGTCCGTTGCGTCCAGCGCCACCAGCGGGGTGTAGCGGTCGCACCAGTCGGCAAGGCCTTCGAGCAGGCGGCGATCGGCTTGCGGATCGGCCTCGACGATGTCGATCGACGGATGCATGGCGCGCGCATCGGCGATGCCCATGTCGCGCTTCAGGTGCAGCGCCTCAGCCCGCTCGTCGAGGGCCGAGATACGCTGCGCGTTGCCCTTGCGGTGGCTGATCACCAGCGGCAGGTGATCCGACGGCCGGGAACGCCAGGACCGCCCCAGACGCTGCCGCAGGATCCTTTCGACCGCGAGATAGGGAAACCACAGCGACAGGATTCTTTGCTCTTTCCTCGCCCCTTCTTTCGTCGCCCCATCTTTCATCGAATGCGCGTTCATCGGGGTTCCACTCCAGTGTGAATTGTCCAGGCAGGGCCGTGCGGCTCTTGCCGATGGTGAGGGTGAAGGCCGGGCGGCCGATCGAGCCGGCGAGCGGCCCGACGATGGTGTCGCGCGGCACCGCCGGTGCCGACGCGACGATGAGACGAACGGGTGCGGCCGTCGGTTCGGGCTCGGCAGCCTGCCGCAGCAGGAACACCGGCCGGCCGGCACTCTGTGCCCGGGCATGCAGCCGGCGCGTCGCGGTCAGGTCGAGCCGCTGCGGATTGCCGCGGATCTCGAGGATGACGGCGGCGAGCGCCGTCATCCGGGCGGCCTCCTCGGCGACCCACAGCGCATCGACAAGTTTTGGCGCCTCGGAAAACAGCAATTGCTCGGGTTCGATGCCGAACGAGGCATGAAGCCCCCTGGCATAGGGAAAGCCGGCCTCGCGAAAAATCTCCGATGTGCCGATCCAGAGCACCGGCAACCCTTGCGTCTGCTTGAGGATCAGGCTTGCGAGCGACAGAGCGAAGCCGGCGACGGCTCCGGCATCGCGGGTTTCAATGCCATGGATTTCGCTCAAGGCGGCTTTCGGCAGGCCGCCGCTCAGGGCGGCATCGAGCCGCTCGACGCCGGTGGACAGGAACGCATCCGGCAGCGCCGCGGCAACGCCTCGGCGGACAATCGTCACATCGATGCTGGGGCCGGCGTCGACGCGAACATCGGGAGCCGCGGCGGCCGGCGCCTGCAGGCGCTCGGGCAGCGTTCCCTCGATCTTCGCGATCTGGCGGCGCAGGGCAAAAACAGTCTCCCGCGCCACGGCGGTCATCGCCATGACGGTCAGCTTTCACTCACAATTGTTCCTGTTATGTTCCTATAGATTCCAGAGGGTGCTGGAAGAGTCAAGCGGAGTCATGGGGAATTTATTCCTGCCCGGGGCTTGTCGGAGGCGTGGGCCACCCCCGCCATTTGCCGATTGCGGCGCGAAAGCCTATATGCCGGGATCAAAGGACACAGCATGGCCCGCATCTACAAGACCCGCAGCTGGCACGACGAACTTTCGCCGTCGATGGAGGAAATGGAGTTCCTGGCACTGGAGGCTTACGCCCATCTGCCGGAGGATTTTCGCAAGCTGACCGGCGAGATCGTCATCCAGATCGCCGAGTTCCCGACCGACGAGATCATGGACGATCTGTCGCTGGAAACGCCCTTCGACCTGCTCGGCCTGTTCGAGGGACGCGGCATCGCCGAGCGCTGGAATCCGCAGACCGGCGAAGGCCCGAACCGTATCACGCTCTACCGCCGCGCCATCCTCGACTACTGGGCCGAAAACGAGGAAACGCTGGGCGACATCGTCACCCACGTGCTGATCCACGAGATCGGCCACCATTTCGGCCTGTCGGACGATGATATGGAGAAGATCGAAGAGGCGGCTGAGTAGAACGTCAGAGGCTTGCGCACAGCGGTAAGGAACTGGCGTCTCATTCCTTCGCGCCCCCTTCTGGCCTGCCGGCCATCTCCCCCTCAAGTGGGGAGATTGGCAGTTTCAACCTCCGCTCCTTTTCTTCCACGCTGAAAATTAGCGAAAGCCGTCCACGACATCCGATCTCCCCCCTTGAGGGGGAGATGTCCGACAGGACAGAGGGGGGCGCTGTCCCGCCAGCGTGGGGGCTAGCCGTATACCAATCGCCAAGCCTACCAATCACTCAGCTTGGTATCCGGCCCATATTCCTGACCGTCGATATCCTTGACCACGGCCTGGCCGCAGCGCATCGTCTTGGCCTCCTTGTCGAAGGCATAGGTCGGCGAGCCGAACAGGTGCCAGCCCTTGTTCAGCGCCGCAGTCACCTTGTGGCAGAAGCTGGCATCGTCAGGGCCAGTGAGAAAGCGGTAGAGTTTCATCCGTCAATTCCTGTCGTGAGTGCCCAAAGCCCGCGAGCATCAGGCTGGTATCATGCGCCGATGGCCGCCGCCTTCGCCAGCAATTTTTCAGCTTGCGCCAGGTGCAGCCTCTCGACCATTTTTCCATTCAGCGCAATCACGCCCTTGCCGGCATTTTCCGGAAGCGCAAAGGCATCCTTCACCAGGCGTGCCTCGGCCACGGCTTTTGTGGACGGCGCGAAGGCCAGGTTCGCCGCTTCGATCTGGGCCGGATGGATGAGGCTCTTGCCGTCGAACCCCATGGCCGCCGCTTCCGTGCATTCATGGGCGAAGGCGTCGAGGTCGCGGAAATCGTTGGAGACGCCGTCGAGAATGTCGAGGCGGCCGGCGCGCGCGGCCAGCACCATCTGCATCAGCCACGGCACGAGGTAGCGCCGGTCAGGAGTCGCCGACACGCCGGTGCCGTTGAGCAGGTCGTTCGTTCCGGCAACGAAACAAGCCAAACGCGAAGCCGGATCGCGGCCAAGTTCGGCAATGGCGCCGATGTTGAGCAGCGCCTTGGGCGTCTCGATCATCGCCCACAGTTTCACGCTGTCGGGAGCAAAATTGTCGTCGAGCACATCGCCGGCCTCAAGCAGGTCGCGCGGCGTGTCGACCTTGGGCAACAGGATGCCGTCGGGCTCGCAGCTAGCGACAGCCAGCAGGTCGTCGGCGCCCCATTCGCTGGCCAGCGCATTGACGCGCACCACCATCTCGCAGCGGCGGCCAAGGTGGTTGGCAACTGGGCGGTTGGCGAAGATGCCGGCCAGTTTTTCACGCACGGCGATCTTGTCGGCCGGGGCGACGCCATCTTCGAGGTCGATGATGACGGCATCGCAGGCAAGCTGCGCGATCTTGGCCAGCGCCTTGTCGTTGGAGGCCGGGATGTAGAGCACCGAGCGGCGTGGGTGATAGGTTTCCATGGCTGATCTATGCCGTCTGTGGATGGTCGAGGCAAGTCGTCTCCAGCCCTGCACGAAAACTGCACACGCCTGCGGAAAACCTCCTCCGATCCGCCCCGCCGTCTCCCTGCCAGCCTGCGAGACAGGCGGCATGCAAAACCGAGCAAAACCCCGTTGGTCCCTTCCTTACCGGCTGCGCAGCGAAGGCTGGTGGCTGGTCGATCCGCCGCGCGCGAATCCGGTGGCGATCCTCATCCCTTTCGCCCGCAAGTGCCCGCCGACCATCCGGCTGGAAGCCGTCAGGAGGGCCAGGTCATGACAGCATTCTTCTCCGCGGCGCCGAGCTATTGCGCCCGCTTCGGTGTTGCCGTGCTGCTGGTCGCGCTGGCGGATTTTCTCTTTTACGGCCAGCCTGCCGGCATCACGGTTTTCCTGTTCGCCATCCTGATTGCCGCCGCCGTGGTGGCCGTGCATCCCGCCGCCTTCAGCGACGGCAGGCTGTGGATCAAGCCCACCGCGCTGCTTGTCGTGCTGCTGCCGCTCGCTGAAAATGTCAGCACGTTGTCGGTATCGATCGCGCTTGCGGCCCTGGTCGTCTTTGCGCTTTCGCTGAGCGGTCGGTTGCGCCATCGCATCGCTCGCATTGCCGGCCAGATCGCACTGTTCGGGCTGGCGGCGCCGTTCCGGTTCGCCAACGACTTCATCCGCTGGCGCAGGACGGCGCGTCGCTTCGGCCGGCGCCGCGTCCGGCTGGCAGCGATCGCCGTCTGGGTCATGCCGCTGACGCTGGGCGCCGTCTTCCTGGCGCTGTTCGGCGCCGCCAATCCGGTCATCGACTACTGGCTGTCGCTGATCGACCTGCTGAAGCTGCTCGATCTCATCCAGCTCACGCGGATTGCCTTCTGGCTGTTCGTGCTGGTCTGTGTCTGGGCCTTTCTGCGGCCACGCCTGCCGCGTCGGGTTCGTCGCATCCCTCGCGCGACGCCGGCGGTGGTCAGCACTCAAGCTGAGAAAACCATCACCATCGAGGATATCCTGTTCGGCAAACCCGCCATCCTGCGCGCGCTTGTTGTCTTCAACATCCTGTTTGCGCTGCAGACCGGGCTCGACGCCACCTATCTGTGGGGCGGGGTGGCGCTGCCCGATGGGCTGAGCTATGCGGCTTACGCGCATCGCGGCGCCTATCCCTTGATCGTCACCGCGCTGCTTGCCGCCGGCTTCGTGCTGGCGGCGCTCAGGCCGGGAAGCGAAACATCGGGGGATCCGCTCATCCGCCGGCTGGTCTATGCCTGGGTGGCGCAGAACATCATGCTGGTCATCTCGTCGATCCTGCGGCTCGATCTCTATGTCGGCATCTACGCGCTGACCTACTGGCGCATCGCGGCTTTCGCCTGGATGGGGCTGGTGGCATCAGGTCTTGCGCTGATCATCGCCCGCATAGCGCTCGGAAAATCCAATGAATGGCTGTTGTCCGCCAATCTTCTGACGTTATCTCTGACGCTTTATGCCGGCTGTTTCATCAATTTCGCCGCGCTGATCGCCAATTACAATGTCGACCACTCCCTCGAAATGACCGGCCAGGGCATTTCCCTCGACGCCTGGTATCTGCGCTCGCTCGGCCCGGGTGCGTTTCCGGCAATGGATCGCTTCCTCGATCATCAGAGTCGAACCGCCAACAATTCGGTCTTCCGCGAACTGGCAGGGCGGCGCGGCAGCGACGAAGACTGGTACCGCACCATTCAGGAAAACTGGCGGGCCTGGAGCTTTCGCGACTGGCGCCTGCTTCGCTATCTCGACAGCAAGGGGTCGCTCGTGCTTCCTCAGCCTTCGCAACCTTCCTTGCCGGGCCGCTGACCGATGCCGCATCACATCCTCGTTGCCGACGATGACCCGCATATCCGCGAGGTGATCTGCTTCGCGCTGGAAAAGGCCGGCATGAAAACGCTTGGGGTGGCCGACGGCGCCGCCGCCTTGCAGGAGATCGAACGCCGCGCGCCGGATCTCGTCGTGCTCGACATTGGCATGCCGGAGATGGACGGGTTGGAGGTCTGCCGGCGGCTGCGGCACACATCCGACGTGCCGGTGCTGTTCCTGTCCGCGCGCGACGAGGAGATCGACCGCATCCTCGGGCTCGAAATGGGCGGCGACGACTATGTGACAAAACCGTTCAGCCCGCGCGAGCTGGTCGCCCGCGTCAACGTCATCCTGCGGCGCGCCCGCCCGGTGCCGCCCGAACCGGCCGACGACAGGCAGTTCGCGCATGGCAAGCTTGCTCTGGCGCCGGCCAGCCACGCCGCCAGCTTCGATGGCAAACCGCTTGCCCTGACCGGGATCGAGTTCTCGATCCTGAAAGGATTTTTGGCGCGACCGACGCATGTGCTCGACCGCGACGCGGTGATGGCAAACGCCTATGCCGCCAACATCCATGTCGCCGGCCGCACCGTCGACAGCCATATCCGCAACATCCGCGCCAAGCTGGCGGCGGCGGGTTGCCTGGATGCCATCGAGACCGTGCACGGCGTCGGCTTCCGGCTCGGCCGATGCGGTTGACGGCCTCTCGCAAATGGATCGGCCGCAAATGGCGGCCGCGCCTTGCCACGGTCGTCGTTGCCATCCTGATCCTGGTGATGGCCTTGCCGCTGGTGGGCCTGTTCTTCTTTCGGCTCTACGAGAACCAACTGATCCGCCAGACCGAAGCCGAGTTGATCGCGCAAGGTGCCGCCATCGCCGCCATCTATGCGCAGGACGTGCGCGACGCCGGCATCCCGCCGGAAAAACTCGGCGCGCCGATGGCGCGGGCAAACGGGGATGCGAGCCGAAGCGTCCCTGACCCGCTATACAGGCCGATCGAGCCGCAGCTCGATCTCGCTTCCGACACCGTGCTGCCGACGCGGCCGGCGGCGATGCCTGCCACTATCGATCCCGCCTTCGCCGCCATCGGCGCGCGCCTGTCCGGTGTTCTCGATGCCACGCAGAAAACCACGCTGGCCGGCTTCCGGCTGCTCGACCCAACCGGCGTCGTCATTGCCGGACGTGGCGAGGTCGGGCAATCGCTTGACAGGGTTGAAGAGGTGCGCGAGGCCCTTGCCGGCCGCTATGCCAGTGCGCTGCGGCTGCGCATTCCCAACCAGCCGGCGCCACCGCTCTATTCGGTCAGCCGAGGCACCAAGGTGCGTGTCTTTGTCGCCCTGCCTGTGGCCATAGACGGTAAGGTCGCCGGCGTGGTCTATGTGTCGCGGACGCCCAACAACATCGTCAAGCATCTCTATGGCGAGCGCGGCAAGGTGACCCTGGCGGCAATCACCATCCTCGGCGGCACGCTGCTCATCGGCCTGGTCTTCCTGCGCACCGTCAGTCGGCCGATCTATGCGCTGATCGACCGCACCCAGCGCATCGCCGCCGGCGACCGCCAGGCCATCAAGCCGCTCGACCACCACGGCACCTATGAAATGGCGGAGCTCTCCGCCGCCTTCCTCGACATGGCGGAAAAGCTGCAGGCGCGATCGGACTCGATCCAGACCTTTGCCACCCATGTCTCGCATGAGCTCAAATCGCCGCTGACGGCGATCCAGGGTGCGGCCGAGCTGCTGCGCGATTCCGGTTCGGCGATGGACCAGGCCGAGCGGCAGCGCTTCTCCAACAACATCGTCACCGATGCGGGGCGGCTCAATCTGCTGGTGCGCCGGCTGCTCGACCTGGCGCGGGCCGAGAATCTGGCGCCGAGCGGTGAAAGTACCTCGATCGGCGCAGCGCTGGCACTGCTTCCTGTAGACAACAGGCTGGCGGTTCGTGTCAAGGCCGGCGGCGAGATCGGTTTGCGCATATCGGCTGAGAACGCGGCAATCGTGCTTGCCAATCTCATCGACAATTCGGCCAGGCACGGCGCGACGCAGGTGTCGGTCACGGCGGGGAGTGCCGGCGGCAAGGCGACCATCCTGGTCAGCGACGACGGCGCCGGCATTTCGCCGAGCAACCGGGCGCGCATCTTCGAACCATTCTTCACCACGCGCCGCGATTCCGGTGGCACCGGCATGGGCCTCGGCATCGTGCTGGCCCTCCTGAAAGCGCATGATGGTATGATCCGGCTGGTTGACTCCGAACGCGGCACGCGCTTCGAGATTATTTTGCCTGCCGCGTGACTCCCCAATCAGCGGCTCGAACCGGAAAGGGCATAAAAGCGTGCGCTACGACATCGTCATCATCGGCGGGGCCATCGTCGGCTCCTCGATCGCTTATTATCTGCGCGAAGAAGGATTTTCCGGTTCGATCGCGCTGATCGAGCGCGATCCGCAATTCGCGCACGCGGCAACGACATTGTCCTGCGCGTCCATTCGCCAGCAGTTCTCCATCCCGGAAAACATTCGCCTGTCGCAGTTCACCCTAAAACTGTTCCGGCGGCTGAAGGAAGAGTTCGGCACTGACGCCGATATCGGCTTTCGCGAGGGCGGCTATCTCATCCTGGCCGGCGAGAACGGCTTGCCGATCCTGAAAGCCAATCACGAGGCGCAGATGGCCGAAGGCGCCGATATCGTGCTTGAGGACGCAGATGCGCTGGTGCGCCGGTTTGCCTGGCTGTCGGCCGAAGGTATCACCGCAGGCGCCTATGGTCGAACTGGCGAAGGCTGGTTCGATGCGCATGCGATGCTGATGCTGTTTCGTAAGGCCCTGCGCAGCAAGAAGATCGATTTCATCACCGCCGATGTCACCGGCATCGAGCGGCAGGGCGATCGCGTCACCGGGGTCAGCCTCGACAATGGCGAGACGGTCGAAGCCGGCATCGTCATCAACGCCGCCGGGCCGAATGCGGGCAAGGTGGCCGATATGGCGGGGCTGGCGCTGCCGGTCGAGCCGCGCAAGCGCAATGTCTTTGTCTTCGAGGCGCGAGAGAAATATGCCGACATGCCGCTGCTGGTCGATCCCTCGGGCATCTATGTGCGGCCGGAAGGCTCGGTCTACATCACCGGCGGCGCCGAGCCGGAAGAGGGCGACGGGCCGGCCGATCCCGCCGATTTCGAGCCCGACTGGCCGCTGTTCGAAGAGGTCATCTGGCCGGTGCTGGCGACCCGTATTCCGGCCTTCGAGGCGATCAAGCCGACGCGCGCCTGGGCCGGCCACTACGACTACAACACGCTCGACCAGAACGCGGTGATCGGCCCGCATCCGCAGGTGACGAATTTCCTGTTCGCCAACGGCTTTTCCGGCCACGGCCTGCAGCAGGCGCCGGCCGTCGGCAAGGCGCTGGCCGAGCTGATCGTGCATGGCGGCTACCGCACGGTGGATTGCTCGGCGTTTGGCTATGGCCGGGTTGCGGAAGGGCGGGCGTTCAGGGAATTGAATGTGATTTGAGGTGTTAGGCGTTGGGAACATGCCGTTCCCGCCGAGTTCCCGCCCACCCCCCTCTGGCCTGCCGGCCATCTCCCCCGCAAGTGGGGAGATCGACAGCTTCGACGCCGCGTCACCCCTGTCACGTTTCGAGATTGGTGACAGCGATTGAGCGTGTAATCCCCCTCCTTGCGGGGGAGATGGCCGGCAGGCCCGAGGGGGTGCTGTCCCGCCGACATCAAATGCACCGCCACCAGTCGGCTAAGCCGCGGCCAATCTCCCAGCGTCAAAATACGCCTGCAGCCAGCTCAGCACCCTGCCCCAACCCTCGGCATGCTCGGCCGCCGCGTCGCTCAAGCCGGCAAAACCGCCATGACAGATGGTGACGCGCGTGCCGGTGGCGATCGGCTGCAGCAGCCAGGCGACCGTGGTTTGCCGCCGGCCAAGCGTGGGATGGTCCCACTCATAGGCCCGCGTCTGCACGATCCGGCGCGGCGCCTCGATGTCGAGAAAGTCGCCGCTCGCTGGCAGGTCCCGGCCGTCAGCCGTTCGAACTGTGACCTTCCAACGGCCGCCGATGCGAAGATCGGCCGACCAATCGACCATCCGGTAGGTGTCGGCGGACCCCCACCAGCGCTCGACCTCGTCCGTGACCAGGGCGCGGAAGATCCGCTCGGCGGGTGCGCCGATGTCGGCGCTTGCCATGACGGTCTCGCCATTGGTCATGCTGTGGACGACAGGGACATGCAGCATAGGTGCCTCCAAAAGTTTGTTTCGCTGCCGAAACCAAGCTTCACCCCTTTGATGGCGGGCGCTCGAAACCCTTGCCGGTCTCGAGCAGGCTCTTGAGGCTCGCCAGCACCAGCGGCCAGCCCTTGGAGACATTCGGGATCAGCCGGTGCGGGCCGTCGGCCTCGTGGGTGACGGCAAGCTTCATCAACTCGCCGTCCTGTTCGATGGCGAAGGTGCAGCGCGTGTAGCCGTCTTCCTTGACCTCCGGCATCCATTCATTGCGCCATTTGATGACCAGGCGTCGCGGCGGGTCGATTTCGAGGATCTCGCCGCTGTCGGCGACGCTCCCGTCGGGGAAGATCAGTTTCCAGCTGGAGCCGACCTTCCACTCGCTCTCCTGATAGGAGCAGAGGAAGAACTGCCGGTTGAACTCCGGATCGGTCAGCGCCTCCCAGAGTTTTTCGGGCGTGGTGCGGATGCAGGTCACGTAAACGAAGCTGTTGCTCATCAGTCTTCCCTTTCGAGGCGTTTCTTCAGGTCACTCAATGCATCCAGCCGATGGCGCTCGAACTTGCCGATCCAGCGTTCGGCGATCTCGTTGATCGGAACCGGGTTGAGGTAGTGCTGCTTCTCGCGTCCCTTGCGGAGCGTGGTGACGAGATTGGCTTCCTCCAGGATCGCCAGGTGCTTGGTCACCGCCTGGCGTGTCATGTCCATCTCCGCGCACAGCGCGTTCAGCGTCTGCCCGTTCCGGGCATGGAGGTTGTCCAGCAATTGCCGGCGTGTCGGGTCGGCCAGGGCGCGAAAGACGGCATCCATGCTCATGATCTTAATATGCAACCATTTGGTTGCATGTCAAGCGGCAAGATTTCGCGCCGTTGGCCGCTGGATGCGATCACAGGGGAAAAAATGTCAGCGCTTGCGGGAGAACCAGAAGGCGTCAGGCATGCGCGTCATGCCGATGCGCTCATAGAAGCCGACGGCGTCGGGCATGGAGATCAGGCTGATGGCGACGGACGGTCCGAGCTGCCGGCGCGCCTCGTCCATCAGGCCTTTGCCGATGCCGAGCCCTTGCGCCGATTGGGAAACGGCGAGCTCGGAGATGTAGCAGACCCAGGAGAAGTCGGTGAGGGCGCGGGCAACGCCGATCAGCGGCTTGCCCTCCACATTGAGACGCGCCGTCAGCACCAGGTTGGCGCCCGACAGCATCGCCTGCAGGCGGGTGTCGTCATCGACAGGCCGTGTCTCGCCGAGGCCTGAGTCGACCAGCACACGGCGGAATTCGGCGATGTCGAGCGCGGGCTCGCAGGCATAGAGGACATGGGAGTTTTCTGCCATGACAACCAGACTGCACCATCGGGCGGTGAATTCGAAGCCGTTTTGCGCAGCCGGCCATCCTGCACAAACAGTTGCCTTTTATTTGCCCGCGGCTTTGTGTAAACCGTGCCTCAGCAATCCCCCCGAAACAAGAACACGGGCAAAAGCCATGGAAAAATTCACCAAGCTCACCGGCGTCGCCGCTCCCATGCCGATCGTCAATGTCGACACCGACATGATCATCCCCAAGGATTATCTCAAGACGATCAAGCGCACCGGGCTTGGCACCGGCCTGTTCGCCGAAATGCGCTACAATGACGACGGTTCGGAAAATCCGGATTTCGTGCTCAACAAGCCGGCCTACCGCAAGGCGCAGATCCTGGTCGCCGGCGACAATTTCGGCTGCGGTTCGAGCCGCGAGCACGCGCCGTGGGCGCTGCTCGATTTCGGCATTCGCTGCGTCATCTCGACCTCGTTCGCCGACATCTTTTACAACAACTGTTTCAAGAACGGCGTGCTGCCGATCACGGTCAGCCCCGAGGATCTCGAAAAGCTGATGGATGACGCCTCGCGCGGCTCCAACGCCACCTTGTCGATCGACCTCGAGGCTAAGGAAATCCGCGGTCCCGATGGCGGCGTGGTCGCGTTCGACCTCGACGATTTCAAGCGGCACTGCATGCTCAACGGGCTCGACGATATCGGCCTGACCATGGAAAAGGCCGGCGCCATCGCTTCGTTCGAGAAGAAAAACGCCGAACAGCGCCCCTGGGCCTGAAATACGCGGCCTGACCGCAAGGCCGCGCCGACGGCGAGTCTTCGGATAAGACGAGGACTTGTCATGACACGTTCGCTTGTTGCCGGCGTCTGCGGGCTGATGATGTCGATCCTGCTTCCGGCAACGAGCCTGTTCGCCCAGGCACCTGTCATCGACCAGCAGGCGCCGATCCCGTTCGAGGGCGGTCAATTTACCATCACCCAGCAGGAGCCGGACGGCGAAAAGGTGCTCGCTTACGACGGCCAGAAGCTGGCGAGCAATTATGACGTCTTCTTCGACAGGATCGTCAACATCGCCGGCGCTGAAGTGGCGCTGGTCGATGTCGGCGACGGCAATATCGACCATCTCTGCGGTCCCCCGGTGATGATTGTGTGGAAGCCGAAAGGCGGAACGATCCAGGGCATCACGGTCGAGCAGGATGAGTGCGGCGCGCCGGCGTCGGTGACCGACAATGTCATCTATTTCGTCCCTTATCTGCTGCCGGGCGCCTCCAAGCGGGCGATGCAATGGTCGCCCACCGACGGGCTGACGATTGCGGGCAATCTCACCTACATGCCGGATCCCGGCACGGGCTGGAAAGATGTCGACGTGCCGAAATACGAGGACATGATCGACGCCTTCCACAACGAGGCGGTCTACAGGGACGCCGCGGCCCTGCTTGGCAACGACATGACCGTTCTGGCCGCCAGTTTTCTGGCCGCCGGCGGTACGAAAAGAACTGCGTCTGGCATCGTCTATTTCGACGGCTGCGCGCCGCACAATTGCGGCGGCAATCACGGTTTCATGGCGGTCGACGCGGCCAACCAAAAGCTCTATTTCGCCCGCAGCAGTGGCAAGCCCGTGATGGATGCATGGCCTCCGGTGCAGAGCTGGCCGGCCGAGGTCAAGGCGGCGCTGGACGAGGCGTTTGGCACGCTGCATTAGGTATATTGATATTCAGGTGATGCCGGCCTGCAAATGGCTGATACCTGCGCTTCCGGTGCTCACGTACCCAAACGTACGCTTATGGGAAGCCACCTTGTTTGGTCGCTTCGCGCCCGTCTTCGACTCCGGCTCGGCCTGACCTGAATCTCAACACACCTGACTCGTTCGAGAACACGGTTGGCCATCCACCTGGTGTGACTCAAAGCAACTGGTGTTTTGTTTCCGGAGCGATTGGCTATGATCCGACGAAATGGAGGATGTCATGACTCGTTCGCTTCTTGCCGGCGCTTGCGGGCTGGCGCTTCTTCTGCTGACCGGCGCTCATGCCCAGGCCCAGACGCAGACGCCCGCAGCGCAGCTGGCGCCCTCCGCCGAGAAACCGGCCACCGACCAAGGTACAGGCGCCGCCGATGCTTCCGACGACGACAAGCAGGCGCCTGTGCCATTCGAAGGCGGCCAGCTGACCATCACCCAGCCGGAACAGGACGGCGAGAAAGTGCTTGCCTATGACGGCCAACAGCTGGCGAGCAATTATGACGTCTTCTTCGACAAAATCGTCGAGGTCGGCGGTGTCAAGGTGGCGCTGTTCGATGTCGGCGATGGCGGCAATCAATGCGGCCCGGCCACGGTGATCGTCTGGAAGCCGGAAGGCGGCACCATCCAGAGCACGACGGTCGAGCAGGACGAGTGCGGCGCGCCGCCGTCGGCGGTGTCCGACAACGCCATCTATTTCGTGCCCTATCTGTTGCCGGGCGATGAGAAGCCGGCTTTGCAATGGTCGCCGACCGAGGGGCTGACGACTTCAGGCAACCTGACCTACATGCCGGAACCGGGCACCGACTGGAAGGACATCAATCCGGAGAAGTACCAGAACATCATCGACGTCTTCCACAACGAGGCTGTCTACAAGGAAGCGCAAAAGCTGCTCGGCAAGGACATGCCCGACATGGCGACCAGCCTGCTGGTCGGCGGCGGCACGGAAAAGACCGCATCAGGCGCCTTCTACGCCAGCGGCTGCGTGCCGCATGACTGCGGCGGCAATGACGGCTTCATGGCGGTCGACCCGGCCCAGCACAAGCTCTATTTCGCCCGCCGCGGCGACAATGGCCAGCCAAACGCCTGGCCGGCGGTAACGACATGGCCGGCCGATGTGAAGGAGGCGCTCGACAAGGCGCTGGGGTCGGCGAATTAGGATATATTGATATTCAGGTGATCCCGGCCTGCAAACGGCTGATACCTGCGCTTCCGGTGCTCACGTACCCAAAAGTACGCTCCGCTCCGGTTCTCGGAGCCCACCATTTTCGGCGCGGCCTGACCTGAATCTCAACATATCCTCCATCGTCGCGACAACAGCCAATCCCGTCTGGCCTATGGCAGGCCCGATCTGTTCCCGGCAAAATGATCGCCACAATGCTGCGAGGCACCCCATGCGAAAACTGATTTCCACCGGCTCGCCGTTCGAAAAGACCGCCGGCTATTCGCGCGCGGTGGTGCAGGGCGACTGGTGTTTCGTGTCCGGAACGACCGGCTATGACTATGCGACAATGACGATGCCGGACAGGGTCGAGGCGCAGACGCGCAACTGCCTGGCGACCATCGGCAGGGCCTTGCAGGACGGCGGCTTCGAGATGGCCGACGTGGTGCGGGCGCATTACTACATCACCGATGCCGCCTTCGTGGACATCGTCTTCCCGATCCTGGGTGAGATATTCGGCGACGTCAGGCCGGCGGCGACGATGATCGTTTGCCAACTCAACAAGCCGGAAATGAAGATCGAGATCGAAGTGACGGCGCTGCGGCGCACGGCATGAAGGGCGGGCAGGCGATGAAAGTCCTGCGTATCGTTGCCAACATCGAGACATCCGACATCGCGGCGGCGAAGCGCTTCTACCAGGACGTGCTCGGCCTCGACGTGGTCATGGACCATGGCTGGATCAGGACCTTGGGCTCGCAAGACAAAATGAACGTTCAGATCAGCTTCGCCGCCGAAGGCGGCTCCGGTTCCCCGGTGCCGGATCTCTCGATCGAGGTCGACGATGTCGATGCGGCGCTCGACGCCATGAAGGCGGCCGGCCTTGCCATCGAATACGGCCCGGCCGACGAGCCCTGGGGTGTGCGGCGCTTTTATGTGCGCGATCCGTTCGGCCGGCTGGTCAACATTCTCTCGCATCGGTGATCGCCGTTGTAACGCGCAGGCTTGCGCACCGGGCGCTTGGCGTTTAGCAAGGCCGCGGTTCAATTCTTTCCAGGACGGTTCTCCATGGCAACGAAGCATCTTTTCCTGCTCGCCGGCGACGGCATCGGTCCGGAGGCGATGGCCGAGGTCAAGAAGCTGATCGCCGTCATGAACGACAAGCTCGGCAGCGGCTTTGCCACCGAGGACGGTCTGGTCGGCGGCTGCGCCTACGATGCGCATGGCGCGGCGATTTCCGATGCCGACATGGCAAAAGCAATGGCGGCCGACGCAGTGCTGTTCGGCGCGGTCGGCGGGCCGAAATGGGATGCGGTGCCTTACGAGGTGCGCCCCGAAGCCGGCCTGCTGCGGCTGCGCAAGGACATGGAGCTGTTCGCCAATCTGCGCCCCGCCATCTGCTATCCGGCGCTCGCCGCATCCTCGTCGCTCAAGCAGGAGGTGGTCGAAGGCCTCGACATATTGATCGTGCGCGAGCTGACCGGCGGCGTCTATTTCGGCGAACCCAAGCAGATCATCGATCTCGGCAATGGCCAGAAGCGCGGCATCGACACGCAGGTCTACGATACGTTCGAGATCGAGCGCATTTCGGGCGTCGCGTTCGAGCTGGCGCGCACGCGCAAGAACCATGTCACCTCGATGGAAAAGCGCAACGTCATGAAGTCGGGCGTGTTGTGGAACGAGGTCGTCACCCAGACCCACAAGGCGCGTTACTCCGACGTCAAGCTCGACCACATGCTGGCCGATGCCGGCGGCATGCAACTGGTGCGCTGGCCCAAGCAATTCGACGTCATCGTCACCGACAATCTGTTCGGCGACATGCTGTCCGACATCGCCGCCATGCTGACCGGCTCGATCGGCATGCTGCCGTCGGCCTCGCTCGGCGCACCGGACGTGAAGACCAAGAAGCGCAAGGCGCTGTACGAGCCGGTGCACGGTTCGGCGCCGGACATTGCCGGCAAGGGCATCGCCAACCCGATCGCCATGATCGCCTCTTTTGCCATGTGCCTGCGCTATTCCTTCGGCATGGTCGACGAAGCCGACCGTGTCGAAGCCGCGATCGCCGCCGTGCTCGACCAGGGCTTGCGCACCAAGGACATCCTGTCGGCGGGCATGACCGAGGTCGGCACCGTAGAGATGGGCGACGCGATCATCGCCAAATTCCTCGGCTGATCGCGTGACGGTCGACGTCCGCTGGGCGACGATCGAGGACGCGACCGCGCTCGCCACCATGCTGTGCGAGATGGCCGTGCACTACCGGCAGCCACCGCTCGACCATGAGCGGGCCTTGTTAGCGGCGCGGAAATGGCTCGGCGAGGAAAGTCCGGCCTATCCGCATTTCGCGCTAGCCTTCGTCGAGGGCGAGGTCAGCGGCCTGGCGTCGGTGGCGATCGCGCATCCCGGCATTGATCTCGAGCGGTTGCTGTTCCTCAAGGACCTGTTCGTGCGCGACAAGGCTCGCAACGCCGGCGTCGGCCGGGCGCTGATCGGCTTTCTCGCCGGCCATTGCCGGCGCCATGGCATCGGCCGTATCGACTTGACCACCGAGGACTGGAACGAGGGCGCGCTGCGGTTCTACGACAGGCTCGGCGCCGAGCGCCACGGCCAAAAGGTCTTTCTCAGGCTTTCGGGCGAGGCACTTAAGGCGGCTAAACCCTGATCCCTGCCGGCACCGGTCCCCACTGGTTTTCCCGGGCTTGTGTCGGAATCAGCGCGAAGACCAGGATGATCAGGCTGCCGATGGTGGGGATGAGGATCACCAGACTGAGCCAGCCCGACAGGCCGATGTCGTGCAGCCGGCGGACGATCATGCCGAGGCTGGGCAGAAATGTCGCAAGCAGGAAGGTGCCGCACAGGCCAACGGTCACCGCCGCCGATACGTCGCTGTCGAAATGGCCCATATCCGTATCGGTGAACAGACCGATGCCGCCGATGACCAGCAGGCAAACCGTCCAGAACAGGCAGTAGCCCCAATATTCCTTACGGCGGGCGCGGCCGGCGAAATTGAAGTAGTTCCGCGTCACGCCGCGCCAGAAATAGCCCCACAAATCGGTGGGTTCGGCAGGCCCGGAGGAGCGACCGAAATGCTGGGCCTGGGGTGCACCGGCCGCAGCTTTATTGCCGGCCTGAGGCTGCGCGGCGCTCGTGTTGGCGTCGACGGCAGGGGGTGCGGTCTGGGCTGCGATCGAAAAGACGTCGCGCGCCTGCCCACCACCCGGCTGGAACTCGACGGACGTGCCCTTGGACATGGCGGTTTGCCGGCGCAGGTTCTCGCGGGTGAAGGTGTAGCGGTTGCCGTCCGCTCCAGTGATGAAGCCGAAGCCCTGCTCCTCGTCATAATGAAGCACTTCGCCGCGCATATCCTGCCCCCTCTCGCCACGTCCCGGCCAAGATGTGACACAGGGCCGCGCCTATGGGCAAGGCCGCGTTGGGATGCGGCCCGCGTCTTGCGGTCAGGTGAAGCCGCCCCCAGGCCCTACGAGGGCCGCTTCTTCGCCTTCTTGTTCTTCGACGCGCCGGTGTTTTCGAACTTCGGCTTGCCCGGCTTTTTGGCCCACGGCTTTGCCTCGAATGCGGCGGGGCGCTGATCAGCCGATGCTGGTGCCGGTGCACGCTTCTCGAATTTGCGCTTCGGCGCGTTCGGGTCGAAAGGCGCCTTGCCGCGATGCGGTTTCTTGTCGGGTCCCGGCTGCTGATAGCCGGCTCGTGACAGGTCGGGCGTGCCGTCCAGCCGCTTCACAGCGATGTTGTTCTGCAATTTGCGGTCGGGACCGATCGCCGCCAGGAAGCGGTCGGCCCAGTCGGCCGCGATCTGCACGAAGGTCTCTTCCGGCTGCATCTTGATGGCGCCGATCTCGCGCTTGCTGATGCTGCCGGCGCGGCACAGCATCGGGATCAGCCAGCGCGGCTCGGCATTCTGCCGGCGTCCGATCGACAGCGAGAACCAGACGCTGGCGCCGAAATCGTCGCGGCGGCTGGGCGCTTCATCGCGGCGTGCGAAGTTTTCGCCCGCCGGTCTTTCACGAGACGGCGTGAACGGCGCGATTTCCAGGAGATCTTCCGGCGCCGAGCGGCTTGAACGGCACAGGCGCACGAAGGCCGCCGCCACCTGTTCGGCGCCATGCTTTTCGAGAAGCTCACCGATGAAGCCGCGTTCCTCATCCTTCACAGGCTCGCTGAAGGCGGGGTCGGCAAGGATGCGCTCATCGTCACGGCGCAGCACGTCGTCAGCCGAGGGCGGGCTGGCCCATGTCGCCTTGAGGCCGGCGTTCTGCAACAGCCGTTCGGTGCGCTTGCGGGCGCTGTTGGGGACGATCAGCGCGCTGACGCCCTTGCGGCCGGCGCGTCCGGTCCGGCCGCTGCGGTGCAGCAGCGTCTCCGGGTTGGTCGGCAGGTCGGCGTGGATCACCAGCTCGAGATTGGGCAGGTCGATGCCGCGCGCCGCGACGTCGGTGGCGATGCAGACCTTGGCGCGGCCGTCGCGCATTGCCTGCAGCGCATGGCTGCGCTCGTTCTGGCTGAGTTCGCCCGACAGCGCGACGACGGAAAAGTTGCGGTTGTTGAAGCGCGCGGTGAGATGGTTGACGGCGGCACGCGTGTTGCAGAACACCAGCGCGTTCTTGGCCTCATAAAAGCGCAGCACGTTGATGATGGCGTTCTCGCGGTCGGCCTGGGCAACGCTCAGCGCCCGGTATTCGATGTCGAGATGCTGCTTTTCCTCGCCGGCGGCCGAGATGCGCACGGCATCGCGCTGATAGCCCTGGGCGAGCGTGGCGATGGAGCGCGGCACGGTGGCCGAGAACATCAGCGTCCGGCGCTCGGCTGGTGCGGCGTCGAGGATGAATTCGAGGTCCTCGCGAAAGCCGAGATCGAGCATTTCGTCGGCTTCGTCCAGCACCACGGCCTTGAGCGCCGACATGTCGAGCGAGTGCCGCGTGATGTGGTCGCGCAGGCGGCCGGGCGTGCCGACGACGATGTGGGCGCCGCGCTCCAGCGCGCGCCGCTCGGTGCGCATGTCCATACCGCCGACGCAGGACGCCACCGTGGCGCCGGTCAGCTCGTAGAGCCATTCCAGCTCGCGCGTCACCTGCAGCGCCAGCTCGCGTGTCGGCGCCACCGCCAGCGCCAGCGGCGCCGCGGCCTGGGCAAAGCGCTCCGCGTCGCCCAGCAGGGTCGGCGCCAGGGCGAGGCCGAAGGCCACCGTCTTGCCGGAGCCGGTCTGCGCCGACACCAGCGCATCGGCCTGCCCCAGTTCGGGCGCCAGGACCGCCTTTTGCACCGGCGTCAGTTCGGAATAGCCGCGCTTTTCCAGCGCCCTGGCAAGCGCTGGGACAATAGCTTCGAAGTTGGACATCTCACTCTTTCGGAATTCGGGGTCTGCGCTCGTCATCGAGCACGTGCCGGGGCTGACGCAGCGCCAGCCAAACAATCTTGGCTGTTCGTACTTCTTGCCGCCACCATTGTACAGGGCACGTGGCCGGACGGCAGGGCAATTGACTCTTGACGCAAACCGCGTAAAAGCCGGCACCGAACAGGACGGTTTCGATGCGCGGCCTTTTGATGGCTCCTCTTGCATTCGATTTCCTTGGCCACAATGCAAATCATTGGGCCGGGCGCGTTGTCGCGTCTTCTCGTTCCAGCAAAACCACGTTCTTGGCCAAAACCGGCAAAACCACCACCAAAACGGTGTGATTCCCTTGGCCTAACCACCCTCTCCCGGGTCCGGCCCGGGGGACGGAACCCGCTTCGGCCGGCGGGTTTTCTCCAAAAACCGAGCGGAGAGGGACAGGAGATCTTTATGAGTTTCAAGGTTGCGATCGTCGGCGCCACGGGCAATGTGGGCCGGGAAATGCTCAACATACTGGAAGAGCGCGGCTTTCCAGTAAGCGAAGTTGTGGCGCTGGCCTCGCGGCGCAGCCAGGGCACGGAAGTGTCGTTCGGCGACCGCACGCTGAAGGTCAGGGCGCTCGACCAGTATGATTTTTCCGACACCGACATCTGCATCATGTCGGCCGGCGGCAACGTCTCCAAGGAATGGTCGCCGAAGATCGGCAAGCAGGGCTGCGTCGTCATCGATAATTCGTCGGCCTTCCGCTATGACCAGGATGTGCCGCTGATCGTGCCGGAAGTGAACCCGGACGCGATCTCGCTGTTCACGCGCAAGAACATCATCGCCAACCCGAACTGCTCGACGGCGCAGCTGGTGGTGGCGCTGAAGCCGCTGCACGATGTCGCCACCATCAAGCGCGTCGTCGTCGCCACCTACCAGTCGGTGTCGGGCGCCGGCAAGGAAGGCATGGACGAGCTGTTCACGCAGACCCGCGCCGTGTTCGTCGCCGACCAGGTCGACGTCAAGAAGTTCACCAAGCGCATCGCCTTCAACGTCATCCCGCATATCGACGTCTTCCTCGACGACGGCTTCACCAAGGAAGAATGGAAGATGGTGGCCGAGACCAAGAAGATGCTCGACCCCAAGATCAAGCTGACGGCGACCTGCGTGCGCGTGCCGGTGTTCATCGGCCACTCGGAAGCGGTCAACATCGAGTTCGAAAAGCCGATCACGGCCGACGAGGCGCGCGATATCCTGCGCGAGGCGCCTGGCTGCCAGGTCTTGGACAAGCGCGAGGACGGCGGCTACATCACGCCGCTGGAATCGGCCGGCGAGGACGCCACCTTCATCTCGCGCATCCGCGAGGATTCGACCATCGACAACGGCCTGTCGATGTGGATCGTCGCGGACAATCTGCGCAAGGGCGCGGCGCTCAACGCGGTGCAGATCGCCGAGCTGCTGGTCGAGCGCGGCCTGATCCAGCCGAAGAAGAAGGCGGCATAGTTTTCGCCTACGGGCCGTATCGCCGCAGCTGCGGCGGGCCCTCCGCGAGGGCGCCGGAAAGCCGGCGGCCCGCGGTCAAGGCCTCGGCCTTGGGCCGGGGCGTTTCTTCCTTCTCCCCTTGTGGGAGAAGGTGGATCGGCGCGTAGCGCCGAGACGGATGAGGGGTGTTCCAGCGGAGTGAGACGTTGGCGTTCCCTTCATGACTAACACTCAGCCCTTAGATATCATCCTGCGTCCGGCCATCGGTTCGGACGCAGCCATCGCGAAGATTATGCGGGCGGCGCTTGGGTCGTTCGACTGGATGCCGGTCATCCATACGCCGGACGAGGACCTTGGCTTCATCCGCGATATCGTGCTGCCACGGCAGCAGTTGACGGTCGCCGAGGCCGGCAAAGCCATTGTCGGCTTCATTGCCGTCAGCGGCGAATGGGTGGAGCAGCTCTATCTCGATCCGGCTTGGACGGGACAAGGCATCGGCAGCCGGTTGCTGATCGACACGACTGCTGCTTTGCCGGTCGTCAGGCTGCATTGCTTCCAAGCCAATACCGGCGCCCGGCGCTTCTATGAGCGCCATGGCTTCATTGCCGAGGGTTTTGGCGACGGCACCAACAACGAGGAATGCCTGCCTGACATCCTCTTTGTCCGCAGGCGTTGATTCAGCCGGCGCTGTCCTTGGCCAGCTGGCGCAGCAGCCCCAGGGCCTCCTCCGCCCGGTCGGCGGGGACGAACAGATGGTCGTGGTAGAAAGCCGAGACCGGGTTGACGCCAATGCCGGCGGCGGCCAGCCGCGTGGTGATGGCGGCGAGGAAGCCGACCGCTTCCAGCGACGAATGGATGTTCAGCGTCACCATCCGACAGTGGAAGGAAGCGGCAAGTCCCGCAGCGCTGGCCGCGCCCTCAGTCACGATCAGCGTCACGCCCTCGCGCTCGCGGAAGATCATCACTGGGTCGAGGCCTTCCGGCTGGGCTACGCCGGGCGCCAGCGTGGCGAAGACATAGGTGTCGGCCAGCAGTTCCGGCATCATCGATGACAACAGTGTCCTCAGATCGGTCTCGCCGGTCATTTTTTCCTCTCGACTGATGCAAGGCGCAGACTCTTCAATATCTGCCGCCGAAGCATGCCGATAGTCCGCACATTGCACGGGCGACATGGCGATGTCGCTGACGGCTGAGCTTGCCCGCCTGTTGCCTCGCACAATAGCGAAGCTCAGGGCCGATGCCGGTCCGTGAAAAGGTCTTTCGATGATCGTTCGCCCGCGCCCCACCTTCCTGCAGCTGTTCTTCGTCATGCGCGGTTCGGTGGTGCCACGCATCCTGCCGCAGATCCTGGGTTTCGCGGTTTATTCCGCGGTCATCCTTGCCGTGGCGCGCCAGTTCCATCTCGATTTCAGCGTCTTCAACATCACGCCTTTTGGGTTGGTTGGCGTCACGTTGTCGATCTATCTGTCGTTTCGCAACAACGCCGCCTACGACCGCTGGTGGGAGGCGCGCAAATTGTGGGGCACGCTGGTCTTCGAAATCCGCAATCTGGCGCGCGCCACCACCAGTCTCATTGCCGATCCGGCCGAACAGCGCGCGCTGCTGATGGAGGCGCTCGCCTTCTGTCATTTCCTGCGCGGCCAGTTGCGCAAGATCGACAGCATGAAAGACGCCCGTGCCTTCATCGCCGCCGAGGCGGATACGGCCGCGAACTTCGCCAACCCGGCGGACGAGATGGTCAGGCGCATGGGCCGACGCGCCAACCTGCAGCGCCGGGCCGGTCAGCTCGATCCGATCGGGTTCCGCATCCTCGATGAAAGGCTGGCATCGATCACTGCCATCCAGGCGGGCTGCGAGCGCATCGCCGGCACGCCCTTGCCCTTCGCCTATACGCTTTTGGTGCATCGCACGGCTTACATCGTCTGCCTGCTTCTGCCCATCGGCCTGATCTCGACCACCGGCTGGGCAACGCCGCTGTTCACGGCGCTGATCGCCTACACCTTCTTCGGCCTCGACGCGCTTTCCGAAGAACTCGAGGATCCGTTCGGCACCGAGGCCAACGACCTCGCCCTCGACGGTCTCTGCCGCGTCTGCGAAATCTCGGTGTTCGAAGCGCTGGGCGAGACGCCGCCGAAGATGCTGCCGGCCGAGAAGTTCTATTTTTCTTAGGTGCTCGACACAGGGTTCTGTCGGCCGCCGCGATGTGGAAGCGCGAACGCTGGCGAAGGATCGCAGCAGAACGGCTTTGCTGCCACCGGCGCCAAAAAGAATCCTACCCGTGTCGGATCGCCGACGCATACCGCGTCCTTGGCTTGACCCCAGTGTATAGGGCTCGAAACTTGGAGGAAACACTATGAGCATTTCCGAAACCGCGCCCGTCTCGGCGGGCGCCCTGTGGACCGGCCGCGCACTCAGCGGCGTCATCGTGCTGTTCATGGTCTTCGACGGCGTCATCAAACTGCCGCCGCTCGACATCGTCACGCAGACGATGGTGCCGCTCGGCTGGCCGGCCGACGTCAATGTCGCGCGCATGCTCGGCATCGTCGGTTTGATCTCGACCGCGCTCTACGCCCTGCCGCGCACCTCGGTGCTCGGCGCCATCCTGCTCACCGCCTATATGGGCGGCGCCATCGCCACCAATGTGCGTGTCGACAACCCGCTGTTCTCGCACACGCTGTTCGGCGTCTATCTCGGCGTCATCCTGTGGGGCGGCCTGTACCTGCGCGACCCCCGGGTGCGCGCACTGATCCCGTTCAGCCGATAGATACGAAGGAGAGAGAAATGTTCGGCACCATCCTCATCATCCTGGTCGTCATCATCGCCGCCGTGCTTATCTATGCGGCAACACGGCCAAACGATTTCGTCACCACCCGCACGGCCAGCATCAAGGCCCCGCCGGAAGCGATCTTTCCGCTGATCAATGATTTCAGCCGCTGGCCGACATGGTCGCCTTACGAAAAGCTCGACCCTCAGATGAAGCGCACGCTCTCCGGCCCGACAAGCGGCAAGGGCGCGGCCTATGCCTGGGAAGGCAATGCCAAGGCCGGCAAGGGACGTATGGAGATCACGAATTCGGTGCCGTCCTCGCTGGTGTCGCTCAAGCTCGACTTCGAGAAGCCGTTCAGGGCCAACAACAGTGTCGACTTCACTCTGAAGCCTTCGGGCGACAACACCGCCGTCACCTGGGCGATGCGCGGCAGTCGGCCCTTCATCGCAAAGCTGATGGGCCTGTTCATGAACTTCGACACTTTGATAGGCAAGGATTTCGAGGCCGGCCTCGCCAATCTGAAGCGCCTCGGCGAAAAATAGACTTGGGCGGGCGGCGTTCAAACAAAAACGGCGGGCACAGGCCCGCCGTTTTCGTGAATGCGATACGGCAATACTTATTCGGCGGTGGCGGCTTCCGCCTCGGCCGGCGCAGCTGCAGCGGCCGCGACAGCGGCGGCAGCGTCTTCCTGCGCCTTCTTCAGCAGAGCAGCCCGTTCCTGCGCCTTCTTGCCCGGCTCGGCCTTCTTCGGGTTGGAGCGGGCGTCGCGCTTGGCAAGGCCGGCCTCGTCGAGGAAGCGCAGCACGCGGTCGGTCGGCTGGGCGCCATGCGACAGCCAATGCTTGACGCGGTCGGCGTCGACCTTGACGCGCTCGCCGTCCTTGGGCAGCAGCGGGTTCCACGAGCCGAGCGACTCGATGAAACGGCCATCGCGTGGGGAACGGGCGTCGGCAACGACAACGTGGTAGTAAGGACGCTTCTTCGAGCCCGCACGGGCCAGTCGGATCTTCAAGGGCATTTCTTTTCTCCTAAAAACTCTGATTTCGTTAGTTGGTTTGTGGTTTTCGTTATCCCAAAGCCGCTGCGCAGTTTTGGGCGATATGCACTGGTTTCTCAGCCGGCTTTCGTCACACCGTTGGAAGCGGCGATCTGTTCGTGGTGGCGGATCACTTCGCGGACGACGAAGTTGAGGAATTTCTCCGCGAAATCCGGGTCGAGATGCGCATCCTTAGCCAGCTGGCGAAGGCGGGCGATCTGCTGCTGCTCGCGCGCCGGGTCGGCCGGCGGCAAGCCATGCGTCGCCTTCAGCACGCCTACCGCCTTGGTGCAGCGGAAGCGCTCGGCCAGCATGTGGATGAGGGCGGCATCGATGTTGTCGATCGAGGCGCGATAGTCGGCCAGGATGATGCGTGCGTCAGCCATGTCCTTTTCTTCGTTCATCGCGTCCTCACTTCTTCTTGCCAAGGCCGGGCAGGCCGCCACCGCCCATGCCGGGAAGCCCCGGAAGCTTCATGCCGCCGGGCAGACCAGGCAGGCCACCGCCGCCGGGAAGACCGCCGGGCAGGCCCTTCATGCCGCCGAGGCCGGCCGCCTGTGCCTGCTTCTGCAAGGCTTCGAGCTGCTTGGGATCCATCTTCGACAGGTCGGGCATGCCGCCGCCCATGCCGCCCATGCCCGGCATCATGCCGCCGAGGCCCATCTTGGAGGCAAGGCCGCCCATCATGCCGCGCATCAGGCCGCCGCCTTTGCCCTTGCCGCCCATAGCCTTCATCATGTCGGCCATGCCGCGATGCATTTTTAGGAGCTTGTTGATCTCGGCGGCGTCGGTGCCGGAACCGGCGGCGATGCGCTTCTTGCGCGAGTGCTTGAGGATATCGGGGTTGGCGCGCTCGGCCTTGGTCATCGACGAGATGATGGCGAGCTGGCGGCCGAACATCTTGTCGTCGAGACCGGCAGCGGCCATCTGGTCCTTCATCTTGCCCATGCCGGGCATCATGCCCATGATGCCACCCATGCCGCCCATCTTCGACATCTGCTGAAGCTGGCCGGCGAGGTCGTTCAGGTCGAACTTGCCCGACTGCATCTTCTTGGCCATCGCCGCCGCCTGCTCAGCGTCGATGTTCTCGGCTGCTTTTTCGACAAGCGAAACAATGTCGCCCATGCCGAGAATGCGGTCGGCGATGCGCTTGGGGTGGAATTCCTCCAGCCCGTCCATCTTTTCGCCGGTGCCGATCAGCTTGATCGGCTTGCCGGTGACGGCGCGCATGGAAAGGGCAGCACCGCCACGGCCGTCGCCGTCCATGCGGGTCAGCACCAGGCCGGTGATGCCGACGCGTTCGTCGAAGCTCTTGGCCAGATTGACGGCGTCCTGGCCGGTCAGCGAGTCGGCGACCAGCAGGATTTCGTGCGGGCTCGACACCTTCTTGATGTCGGCCATCTCGACCATCAGCGGCTCGTCAATATGGGTGCGGCCGGCGGTGTCGAGAATGACGATGTCGTGGCCGCCGAGCTTGGCCGCCTGGACGGCACGCCGCGCGATGTCGACCGGCGACTGGCCATCGATGATCGGAAGCGTCGCCACCTTCACCTGCTCGCCGAGCTGGCGCAGCTGCTCCTGCGCGGCCGGGCGGCGCGTGTCGAGCGAGGCCATCAGAACCTTCTTGTTCTGACGCTCGGAAAGGCGCTTGGCGATCTTGGCCGAAGTGGTCGTCTTGCCGGAGCCCTGCAGGCCGACCATCATGATGACGACCGGGGCCGGCGCGTTGAGGTCGATGGCGACGCCCTCGGCGCCGAGCATCTCGACCAGCTCGTCATGGACGATCTTGACGACCATCTGGCCAGGCTTGATCGACTTGACCACGGCGGCGCCGACGGCCTTCTCGCGCACCTTGTCGGTGAAGGAGCGCACCACTTCCAGCGCCACGTCGGCTTCGAGCAACGCACGGCGCACTTCACGCAGCGCGGCCGAGACATCAGCCTCCGACAGCGCGCCGCGGCCGGTCAGGCCGTTCAGGATGGAGCCAAGGCGCTCCTGAAGCGATTCAAACATCTTGCGTCCTTTGATCCCGGTTCATTCGACCCGAGAGGTAATGCGTTCGCGTCAGGTCGCCAAGCAAAAGCCAAAACCAAAAAGCACCCGGGGGCGCTCAGCGCTGCCGGGTGTTGGCCTCCAGGATCGATTTACAGCACTTCACCTCAAAGAGGCTTCGGCGTCCTGGTCGGCTTGCTCGGAGGGATACTCGTCGCGGAATTCGTGGGGTGTAGACAGGAAATCGGTGGCAGAGTCAAGACAAGGGCCGTGCCGGTAGGGGTCTCAGTGCAAAATGTGACGCGATTGGACATGGCTCAGCAGCGAATTGACATAGGGCTCCATCTCCAGCCTTCGCGCAGTGGACAAGACGCTTGCCCAGATATCTTTCGGGTCGTGGCCGGATGCAATCATGCCCGGCGCATTATGAAACGCGTCCGCAAGCATACGGGCCTTTTCCAGCTTATCGGTCGCGCGAATTTCGATGAGAACAAGGTGCAAAATCCTCAGGATAGTTTCGCTGGTGACGGGCCGAGGATCAATCAATTGAAGTAGCTTCCTTTTTTGCAAGGGCTCGCGCGTTCCGGGCTTTGGTGCAACGGCGTCTATCAGCTCGCCTTCGGGAGCTCGGCGGCTACCCTCAGCGGCGAGCGTGGATGCAGCAGCAACGCAACCGTCAGCATGCTGCAGGCGATGCCGATCAGGGCAATGAGAATTGCATCCGACACCATCCAGCCCGGCCCTTCGAGCGGCTTGGCGCTGAACAAGGCGAAGGAATTGTAACTCTGCTGGTGTGAGATCAGCAGGAATCCGCTCAGATTGTTGCCGAGATGGGCGCCGAACGCAGCCCCGAGATTGCCGGTCGCATAGACCACAAGCGTCAAAAGCAGCGCGAAAGCGGCGACCGAAGCCAGCACGCAGGCGTTGATGGCGGCCGACGAGTTATTGCTCCAATGCAGCGAGGTGAACAGCAGGGCCGGCAGCAACCCCCAGATGAACGGGCTCTTGAACCGGCTTGCGAGACCGCGCAGCAGATAGCCGCGAAACAGCACCTCTTCCGAAGATGTCTGCAGCAAGGTGAGCGCGACGATCGGGATCATGAACAGCAGCCAGGACGACAGGCTGATCGGGCCGCGCGCAATCTCGGGCTGCAGCAGATAAAGCAGGATTTCGGACAGAAACGAGGTGATCAGCACCGCGATCAGCCCCTTGAGGAAGCCCGAACGCGAAACACGACGGCTGACGCTGAAGAGCGCCGACAGCTTCTCGCCATGAACCCAGCGCATGGCGATCCACAGGCCGATCCAGATGCCGGCAAAAGAGGTGAGCGCGGTGAGAATGCCGATCGGCGAGGCGAGGAAGTCCTGCATCGCTCCATCGGCTGACGGAGCCGCAGATGCCTGCCAGGTGAAGAACAGATAGGCGCCGCCGAACAGCACGGCCACGGTCGTTGCGGCCCAGAACAGGATGACGATCGCCGTTCCCACGAACAGGCGCGGCAAGGTCGTCCTGGCATTCGGCGAATGCCGGTAGCGTTCGAAGGCGGCAGGGTCGATCACGCGAATTCCTTGGGCAAGTGCTTCGGGGGCAAGTGCTTCAGGTCGCATGATCTAGGAGATCGCCGTCTCGCGCGCAATCATATCTGCCTCGCGGACTTCGACGGTTCGCACGCACCGATCCGACGTGGCGACACGCCATAAGGCGACCGCCGCTGCACTTCGCAGCGGTCACCCCGTTAACGTCAACGCACCACGTACATGATGCGCCGTGTCGACGGATCGACCAGTGCCGGCTGGCCGTTCACATAGACATAGCGATAGCTGTAGTCCGGAATTTCGCGCAGCTCGACCGTGTCGGGCAAGGTCGCGCCGGTCACCACCTCGCCATCTAGATAGACGGGGTCGAGGCGATGCGCGCCGACATAGGTTCTGACCTCGGTCGGAGGCGGGGGAAAGGCATCGTTGAGCGGATCGCTGGCGATGATCGCTCCGGTGTAGTCGGTCGAGTAGCCCTCCGGCGGCGAGACGATCGCGACTCTGGAACCGTGCGGCCGTTGCGTCAGCACCACCCGGCGGCCGCCGAAATCAGCCGTCACATAGTCGGAATAGACCCAGCCCTGGCCGCCGGCTTCGGCGATTGTGCACCACTTGCTGTTTTCGATGCAGCCATTGAGCGTCGCCGACTGGCCGGCGGCGAGCACGCCAATCACCGGATATTGCGGACCGGGGCCGGCGCGCACGTTAAGATCGGTGACGGCGGATACAGCGGTGTCGGCAAACGCGGCGCCCGACATGATCGTCAGCATTCCAGCGACTGCGGGAAACAATACGGATCTCATGGTTTTCTCTCCGTTTTCATGGTCCCTCGCCAGCGAAAACGGGGCAGTGGCGCATGCGTTCCCGCTAAAACGCCTGCGCCAACTCACGATTTGTTCCGGCTTCCCTTGGCAAATCAGTCAGAAGTTCGTGAACGAAGGCCAATTTCCGCGCCGTGACATCTGAAATGACGAAGGGGTAGAGGTCGGGCAGGCCCATGCAGCGGTTGATCGAATTGGAGGCTTCCGACAGCACCAGCCAGCGGGCGCGGATCTTTTCAAAAGGCTCAGGTGCTGCGGCAGGCTCCGAGGGCGCCGCCTGCAATCCACCGCCGGTGTCGCCTTGCGGCAAGTCGTTGGCCTCCACGGTCTCAAGCCGGCCGAGCGGGAAGTTCAGCGCATGGACCATTTCCAGCGTGTCGGTGATGTGCAGGTGGTGGGCCCAGGTTTCCGCCCAGTCCTCCCACGGATGCGAAGTGGCATAGGCCGAGATGTGGCTTTGCTGCCAGTCGGGTGGCGCACCGCTCGCATAATAGGTCTTCAGCGCCTGTTCGTAATCGGCGCGTTCGTCGCCGAACAGCGCACGAAAGGACTCCAGCCTCTGGGGATCGTCGCGGATCAGGCGATCCCAGTAGTAATGGCCGAGTTCGTGGCGGAAATGGCCAAGCAAGGTGCGATAGATCTCGCCCATCTCGATGCGCCGCCTTTCGCGCTCGGCCGAGTCGGCTTCGGCGACGTTGAGCGTGATCAGGCCATTGTCGTGGCCGGTCAGGATGCGCTCGCCGCCGGGACCGCCGCCGATCGGATCGGCCAGCAAGTCGAAGGCAAGGCCGACCTCGTCGGCAGGGTTCTGCTTGGGCGCGACCGGCAGTCCGACCGCGAGCAGCGAATAGATGGCACGCTTCTTCGCCGCCTCGACGCGGATCCAGCGGCGGCGATTGCCGTCGACCGACAGATCCGGGATCAGCTGGTTCAGCACGCAAGCGCGGCAAAAAGCCTGTCCCGGCTCGGCCATCCAGTTGCAGGCGCATTCATCCGCATTGGTGCACTGGAAGATGCCGTCGACACCCGACAGCGCAAAACGCGCATGCTCGGGATCGTAGAGCACGAAGCTCGAGCAGCTCAAGCACTGGGCGTTCTCGAAATAGAGGCGGTGGCCGCAATGCGGGCAGTCGAAGAGTTTCATGTTGGTGTCAAACCTTCAGAGCCAGCATATAGGTGCACGGCGGCCCGTGCCCAACGCGAACCGCCGGTCGGTGTTCCGATCGAGGCTATTTTGCCGCAAGCTGGGCGGCGACCTGTCTTGCCACCGCTTCGCCCGACAGCCTTGCCCCACCGCAGGTCTGGATGAGCGGACCGGCGAGGTGCTCGCCGGCGAAGAAGATTTTTTCCGCCACCGGCTGCATCAGCGTCGCACGGGCCAGCGAGCGGCCGGGTCGGGCGGCAGCGTAAGCGCCGCGCACGAAGCGCTCGCCGCCCCAATTGGTCATCATGGCGCGCGCCACGTGCTTGCGGGTGTCGCTGCCGAAAATGCCGCACAGCCGGTCGACGACGAAGTCGATGCCCGCCGCCTCGCCCGCTGCCGACATCTCCCAGGCGAAGTCGCCGCCGACGAAACCGACCATCAGGTCGAGGTCGAAAGGGAAACACAGGAAATAGATGTCGTGCCGGGCCATGCGCTCGATCAAAAGGTCGTCGAAGGGCTGCAGGCCAAGCCTCGTGCCCCGGATCTCGACCGGCAATTTGGTCAGCATGCCCATCGGCAGGTCGAAGAAGGCGCCAAAATGCGTGTCGGGAAGTGCCGGCGAGAATTCGATCTCCTCAAAGGCGAGCACCGCAGGCGAGGCCGTGACGATGACCGCTTTGGCGCGGATGGTGCCGCGATCGGTGACGCAGGCGACATCAGGCCCGTCCCAGAGAATCCTGCGCACCGGCGTCGACAATTCGACCGGCACGTCGGCGCCGAAACGGGCGACCAGCGCACCAAATCCTTCCTTGCTGAAATAGTTGGGGTCGAGATCGGCGGCGGCTTGAAAGTCGAGGATCGAAATCTCGTCCTCGTCGGCGCCGAAATCCATCGGTCCGGCGAAGGTTGCCGCGGCACGCGGCGCGTGGCCCTTGGCGAGCAGCGCCGACAGCCTATCGTCGTCGCCCTGCTTCACCTCATGCTTGGCCAGCAATTCGAACAGCCGCGCGTCGGCCGCCTTCATCTCGGCTTCCTCGGCCTCGCTTGCCTTGCGCTTGCGATAATAGAGATGGTCGACATTCATGTCGTGGTGATGCAGCGTCCAGCCGGCCGCCTGGGCTTCTGGAAAATAGGGGTTGCGGTCAGCGGCGTGCAGCCAGGCGCAGCCGATGTCGAAGGGGATGCCGAAATGCTGGTCGCTGGTCCATGCGCGGCCGCCGATGCGGCCCATCGCTTCGAGCAGCTTGAAGGAGAGGCCGGCTGCCTGCAAGGTCCTGGCCGCGGCCAGACCCGCCGAGCCGGCGCCGATGATCACGACATCAACGTCTTCCATGGCTATTTCGCCCCCGCCACAATATTCACTTGATCGTAGGCAAATTCCCCGGCATTCGCCAGCACTGCAGCAGAGACAGTGACAAGTGCGGGTTTCGCTGGCAAATTCGCAAACGGGACGTGATTCAGGCAATCAGGAGAGAAAAGCATGGCATTACTTGCCAAGGGTAGGATTTTTGTGACCACGGTGGTGGCGGTGCTTGCGCTGGCGACGGGCGCACAGGCGGCGGCCAGCTGCGGCAAGACTGGCGCCGGCTTCGAAGCCTGGAAGCCGGAGTTCGCCGCGGAGGCCAGGGCCGAAGGTGTGGGCCCCAAGGGTCTTGCCGCTCTGGCCGGCGCGACCTACGCAACAAGGACCATCTCCGTCGACCGCGGCATTCACAAGGCTTTCAGCGGCTCAGTGGAAGATTTCATGAAGCGCCGCGGCGGGGCCGCGATCATTTCCAAAGGCCGTGCGCTGAAGAAGTCGAACGCGGCGCTGTTCGACAAAATCGAAAGCAACTATGGCGTGTCGCCAGGCGTGCTGCTCGCCATCTGGGGAATGGAGACTGGCTTCGGTTCGGCGATGGGCAACCAGAATACGGTCTCTGCCATTTTGACGCTTGCCTACGATTGCCGCCGCCCGGAATTCTTTTACCCACATGCCATTGCGGCCCTGAAGCTGGTTGATCGCGGTGCGTTGACCTCCTCGTCGGTCGGCGCTGCACATGGCGAGATCGGCCACACGCAGTTCCTGCCCGGAAATGTCTTGAAGTACGGCGTCGGCAGCGGAAACCTACGCGACAAGGCCACTGCGTTGGCTTCCACCGCCAACTTCCTCAAGGGCCATGGCTGGCGGGCCGGTGCGAGCGCGCAGTCGAATATCGGCGCCATTGCCGGCTGGAATTCCGCCAGCGTCTATCAACAGGCCATCGCCCGCATCGCCACGGCGATCGATGGCGATTGAAGAGACGTCTCTGTAAAAGATCTCCGTTTTGCAGAAAGCCCGGCCATGTGCCGGGCTTTTCTATTGATGCTGACGTGCTAGCGTCGACCGCAACTTTCCTGCGCGACCACGGCTGGAGCGCCGATGCCGGTGCCGGCTACGGTCTGGGTGAGACCGAGCTATGACTGAATGTGCAGGCTTTCGCATCAAAGCCAGGGAATGAGAAGAATCGGGGGCGCAAGATGTCGAGGGTCGTTCAGAAGGTCGGCCAGCGCGGCAGCCTGAAATGGATCCAGCGCGCGGTGAATAGAACTCCACGCGTGCTCAGCGAGCCCCTTGGTGAATTTGTTGCTACTGCAGCGTCGACGGCTTGGCTGTCACCGATAGCGAATGATGACTACGCAGAATATCGTGATCGCGATTTTCTTGATCTGGTCGGTGTTGGTGAGTTGTCCGGTCGTCTCTCGGAGTATTGGCCCCAACGCGGACCCCAGTGGGACGCGCTTGGCAGGACGAGTGCAGGAGATATTCTGCTGGTCGAGGCGAAGGCGCATATTGCCGAGTTGTGTTCGCCAGCCTCATCGGCCGGTCCGAGATCGCGCATGGTCATCGAGAAAGCGCTGGCTCAGACTATCGAATATCTCGGAGCAAGACCGCGCGCGCCATGGGTCGATGTATTTTATCAATTGGCAAACCGGCTTGCCCATTTGCACTTCCTTCGTCGCGAGGGGTGCAAAGCTTGGCTCGTGCTAGCGAATTTCGTCGGAGACCGGGATATCGGAGGACCCGAAACAAAAGCGGAGTGGGAGGCCGCGTACAAGGTCGTCCACCATATCATGGGACTTTCCGAACGACATATTCTCAGTCGCTATGTGGTCCACATCTATCCGCATGTGTCAGACTTAGATATTTAGCCGGCAGATTATGACTCGCGTCGAGCTAGCAGTCCAAACCCGGCCAAAGCCGGGTTTGGACATGCCATATGATGGTCAACTCTTGCGGCTGCGTGCCGCCAGGGTGCGCAGCCTCAGCGCATTGAGGCGGATGAAGCCGGCGGCGTCCTTCTGGTCGTAGGCGCCGCGGTCGTCCTCGAAGGTGACCAGTGCATCGGAATATAGCGTCTTCTTCGACTTGCGGCCGGTGACCATGACGTTGCCCTTGTAGAGCTTGAGGCGCACCGTGCCCTCGACGTCTTCCTGGCTCTTGTCGATCATCGCCTGCAGCATCAGCCGTTCGGGCGCGAACCAGAAGCCGTTGTAGATCAGCTCGGCGTAGCGCGGCATGAACTCGTCCTTCAGGTGCGCGGCACCACGGTCGAGCGTGATCGATTCGATGGCGCGGTGGGCTGATATCAGGATGGTGCCGCCCGGCGTCTCGTAGACGCCGCGCGATTTCATGCCGACGAAGCGGTTCTCGACCAGGTCGAGCCGGCCGATGCCGTTGTCGCGGCCGAGATCGTTGAGCGCTGCCAGCATGGTGGCCGGCGACAGTTTCTTGCCGTTGAGCGCGATCGGGTCGCCCTTGAGGAATTCGATCTCGATCTCGGTGACCTTGTCCGGCGCATCCATTGGCGAAACTGTGCGCTGGTGGACGAATTCCGGCGGCTCGCTCCACGGGTCTTCCAGCACCTTGCCCTCGGAGGACGAATGCAGAAGGTTGGCGTCGACCGAGAACGGCGCGTCGCCCTTCTTGTCCTTCGGCACCGGTATCTGGTGCTGCTCGGCGAAATTGATCAGGTCGGTGCGCGACTTGAACGACCAGTCGCGCCATGGCGCGATGACCTTGATGTCGGGGTTCAGCGCGTAAGCCGAGAGCTCGAAGCGAACCTGGTCGTTGCCCTTGCCGGTGGCGCCATGCGCAATCGCGTCGGCGCCGGTCTCTTTGGCGATCTCGACCAGATGCTTGGAGATCAGGGGCCGGGCGATCGAGGTGCCGAGCAGGTAGGTGCCTTCATAGACGGCGTTGGCGCGGAACATCGGGAAGACGAAATCGGAGACGAACTCCTCGCGCACGTCGACGACGCGGATGTCCTTGATGCCCATCATCTCGGCCTTGCGGCGGGCCGGCTCGAGTTCGCCGCCCTGGCCGAGATCGGCGGTGAAGGTGACGACTTCGGCGCCGAGTTCGGTCTGCAGCCATTTCAGGATGATCGATGTGTCGAGGCCGCCGGAATAGGCGAGCACGACTTTCTTGACGTCTTTTGCTTTTGACATTTGGCGGTTCCGCGATCACGAGTTCTCGGCGGGCGAGGTATCACGCCGTTTCCGGGCTGCGCAAGAGACGAACGCCGCGGGCCGTCGGGTCAACGGGATACGATCCGGGGCGCTGGATCAGCTTTTCAGCCGTCCAGTTGCTGGCAGCGATGGTTCGTATCCATTATAGGCTTGCGTGTTCCCGAGCCAAAGGGCTGTCCATGTCGTTCATTCCAGACACCGCCACGCTGATCCAGTTCGCCATCGCCACCGTGATCCTGGCGATCACGCCCGGACCGGACATGACCTTGTTCGTCTCGCGCACGCTGAGTCAGGGCCGCGCCACCGGCTTTGCCTCGATGGCGGGCGCGCTGTGCGGCACGCTGATCCACACCACGCTGGTTGTGGTCGGTGTCTCGGCGCTGATCGTCGCCTCGCCGATGGCCTTCTTCGTGTTGAAGATCTTTGGCGCCGGCTATCTGGTCTTCCTCGCCTGGCAGGCGATCACCAGGGGCTCGGCGTTTTCGCCGGAAAAGAAGACGGGGCCTCAGATTTCGCTGTTGCGCAGCTGGGCGGCGGGGCTCGGCGTCAATCTGCTCAACCCGAAGATCATCCTGTTCTTCATGACCTTCCTGCCGCAGTTCGTCTCCGCGCATGATCCGAATGCGCCGGGAAAGCTGTTTTTCCTCGGCGCGATGTTCATCGTGCTGTCGATCCCGGTGACCGCGCCGATGGTGCTGGCGGCGGAAAAATTCTCGGCGGCGATGAAGGCCAGCCCGCGCGTCACGCGGGTGGTCGACTATCTCTTTGCCGGCGTGTTTTCCGCCTTCGCGCTCAAGATCCTGACGGCCCAGGCGAAGTAGGGGCCTTCTCATCCTTCAACCACCAGCTTCCGGCCCAGCGCCCGGCGCTGAGCCAGTAGAAGATCCCGCCGACCATGCCGCCGCCGACCACTGCCATGATGGCGCTGGTCTCCCTGACCGCGAAAGCCGAGTCACGGGCATTGTCGACCAGGCCGAGGAAAACGGCCGCGACCACCGCGCCCGCCAGCGCATAGAACAGCCAGTCGCGCCGGCCGAGGATCTCGGCAAGCAGGATGACGATCGCCGCCGGCATGAAGGCGAAATAGGCGACGAACAGGGCGACGAACGGAATTGAGAAATACAGCGAGGCTGTTGCCGTCGGGTGCGCGTGCTCCGGCATGTAGCCGAGCGAAGCCAGGAACAGGATGTTGAGGAAGGCGCTCGCCGCCAGCGAGGCCACCGAATAGCCGAACAGGATGACGGCGAAACGGACGAGGTAAGCAATGAGGCGGCTCATCCCGGATCCCGGCGTGTGAGGTGACCGGACTTACGCCCGGCCAGAAGCCAGTAGACCGAACCGGCAGCAATGCCGGCCGTGGCCAGAAAACCGAGATAGCCCGGATTGAAAACAAAGCTTCCGGCCGAGCGCGGGATGGAAACACCAAAGGCGGTGGAGGTCACCGCACCCGTGGCCGCAAAATAGAACCATCCTCGAAGCGACAACCGTTCGGCGACAAAGATCGCGGGGCCGACGATCAACAGCGCGCCGACCATCACGGTCAACACGGCGAGCGGGAACGAGCCCAGCCAGTCGAATGCGAAAATGATCGACCAGTTGCCGTCTTCAATCCCTTCCAGGAGAGCGATCAGCAGCACCGGCACCAGGATCGAGGTCAGCACGGCGAAGAGATAGCCGACTGCTATTACGGCGAGGCGTCTGAGCCAGGCGAAGAGACGAGTCATGGCAATGAACCAGTTTTACCATGGCCAAGGGAGTTTCTGATGACAGCCCAGTAAGCGAAGCCACTGAGGAAGCCTACAGGCAGGCATGGAACAAGCAGGGCGACCAATATTGCTAGTGAAACCATTGCCGTCGGAAACCCTAAGTAAACACCCAGGATTAGTACAACCGGGATGGCGTTCAGGGCACCGGCACATGCAAATGGAAGCCAGTGGCTCCAGCCTCTAACGTTGGCAAAATACAAAGTGAGAAGAAAACCTGGCAGCCCTGCCAGGAACGTAAACGTGAGCCCAATCCGGAAGCAGGCGCCAATTTCGGCGGCGAAACGCGACTCCCGATCGTCGTCCGCCGCGTAGACCAAGATGAACGGCAGCATGGCGAGGACAATGGCGGAGACAGCAATCAAGACAGCTATGGCATAGCCTAGAGACATCAAACTGAAACGGATGAAATTGGCGGTGAAGCGGCTCACGCCTCGCCGTGCCCCGCGATCATCATTGCTTCCAGCGCCAGCCGGTCGACCTTGCGCATGCGCTCGGAGTCGGACTTCAGCTGGCCGCAGGCGGCCAGGATGTCGCGGCCGCGCGGCGTGCGGATCGGCGAGGCATAGCCGGCATTGTTGATGTAGTCGGCGAATTTCTCGATCGTCTCCCAGTCCGAGCACTGGTAGTTGGTCCCCGGCCACGGGTTGAACGGGATCAAATTGATCTTGGCCGGAATGCCCTTGAGCAGCTTGATCAGGCCCTTGGCGTCCTCGATGGAATCGTTGACGTCCTTCAGCATCACATATTCGAAGGTGATGCGCTTGGCGTTGGACAGGCCGGGATAAGCGCGGCAGGCGGCGATCAGCTCCTTCAGCGGGTACTTCTTGTTGATCGGCACCAACAGGTCGCGCAAATCGTCGTTGGTGGCGTGCAGCGAGATCGCCAGCATGACGCCGATCTCCTCGCCGGTGCGCAAGATTTCCGGCACGACGCCGGAGGTCGAGAGCGTGATGCGGCGCTTCGACAAGGACAGGCCGTCGCCATCAGAGGCGATCAGCAGCGCCTTCTTCACTGCCTCGAAATTATAGAGCGGCTCGCCCATGCCCATCATGACGATGTTGGACACTTTGCGGCCCTCGGCCGGCACGATGGCGCCGTCCGGTGTATCACGATCGGGAAAGTCGCCGAGCCGGTCGCGGGCGGTGAGCAACTGGGCGAGGATTTCCTCCGCCGTCAGATTGCGCACCAGCTTCTGCGTGCCGGTATGGCAGAACGAGCAGGTCAGCGTGCAACCGACCTGCGAGGAGATGCAGAGCGTGCCGCGGCCTTCCTCTGGGATATAGACGGTTTCGATCTCGACTGGCCGGCCGGCGCCGCGCGGCGGAAAGCGGAACAGCCATTTGCGGGTGCCGTCGGAGGAAATCTGCTCCTCGACGATCTCCGGCCTGGCAACCGTAAAATGCTTGTCGAGTTCGGCGCGCAAATCCTTGGAGATGTTGAACATGCCGGCGAAGTCGGAAACGCCGCGCACATACATCCAGTGCCAGAGCTGCTGGGCGCGCATCTTCGCCTGGCGCTCCGGCACGGTGCCGGATGCCACCAGGGCCTCGCCGAGCTCGGCCCGCGTCAGGCCGATCAGCGACTGCTTTTCCGGCTGTGCGGCGCGGGCGCGCAATGCGTCACGGGCGCCATCGGCGGTGAGATCGAATGAAAGGGTCATGGTTGCACTGATATAAGCGGTTTGCGGCCGATTTCACTTATCGGGCCAGACATGAAGCGCGGCGCATAGCACAGGTTGGGGGCGGAGTCATGCGGGGAGAATGCAACCCCGCGCACGTCGGCTGACAGCCTGTTGCGATCATCCGGCGGCCTTGCCCCATCTTCCCGCCGCAAAAGAACCGATCACATGGTCGTGTTTGCGTAACGTTTCCCATCGCGCCTTCGAAATCCGAAGGGGGCAACCATGCCCCTACAAAATGGGAGTATGCAGAATGAACTCTTTCAAGCTTGCCGTTATTGCCGGCCTCGTCGGCCTATCCGCCTCGCAGGCATTTGCCGAAGACGCGATGGGCACGATGACCATGATGAAGGGTGGAGAAGTGATGGCGATCATGCCGGACGGGCATATGGGCACCATGATGCCGGATGCAAAGATGGGCGCCGAGATGATGAAGATGGCAAAGCCAATCAAGCACTGCATGATGATGATGACCGACGCCAAGGGCAAAGCCTTCATGATCGATACGTCGACCAAGAAGGCTCAGGCCGAATGTGAAAAAATGGCCATGTAAGACTGAGCCGCCGGCACACACGCCGGCCCGAAAAAGCAAAAGGCCGGGCTTTGCGGCCCGGCCTGTCATGCAAAACAAAGCTCTGGCAAAACGAAGCTTTGCCTATTTGCCCCTTTTGCCTATTTGCACTTGGCGATCGAGGACAGCGCCGCCGAAATGCCCTTCAGCGAGAAGACATAGGAGGTGGGATTGCCGCGGCCGGACTTCGCCGTCACCTTCATGTCGGTGCCGGTCTTCATGGCGGCGATCAGCACCGGTTCCTCCGCGGCGTTCTCGACCCAGGCCGACTTGCCCCGCGTGAACATCGAGAACGACTTCTTGTCGATGGTGACGGTGGCCTTGGAGCCTTCCTGGAAGGTGTAGCCGGCGATGAATTGCGGCTCGTAGGACACCTGTTGGCCGGGCCGCTGGCTGACGAAGAAGAACATGTCGCCATGGTCGAGCGTCGGCGGCTGCTTGTCGGTCGGCACGGTCAGGACATAGCAGACCTTGCCGCCCGATGCCTGGTAGCTGTAGGTGCCCCAGGCATTGTGCTGGCCGATCTTGGTCGCCGATTGCGCCAGTGCCGGCGCTGCCACGGCCACCAGGACCAGGCTCGAAACTGTAGCAATCAATCCGCGCATCGTTTTTCCCGTATTCCAAAGGTGCGGCGGCAGGCCGGCTTGGCGTCCTGCCCGTCGCTTCATTTTGATTTAATCTGGGTTACCAAACGGTGAATTTCCTTTGAGAAAAGGACCCGCACCCGAGGAAACCGCCGCCATTCCCGCGCCGCCGCCTTGCGAGCGGGTGGCGCGACGTCCCTTTCGCGACTTGGAGGCCACGAAAGCGGCAAGAGTTTGACTTTTTGCTTTGCCGCCAAACGCAGGCTCCAAAGGCATTTTCGCGGGCGCCGGCCTGCTCAGCCCTTGTCGGCGATCGCGTCCTTGGCAGCCTGCCGGTGCGCCGGCGTGATGTGGGCGCTGACGGCGGTGATCGCGGCGGTGAGCACGGCGATGTCGTCGGTGAAGCCAAGCCCGAGGACGAAGTCGGGGATGACGTCCACCGGCAGCACGAAATAGCCGAGCGCGGCGAGCAGAATGCCCTTGGCGCGCAGCGGCGTGTTCTTGTCCATGGCGCAGTAATAGGCGGCCACGACCTCTTCCATGAAGGGGATCTGCCGCGCGGCCTTCTTCGCCGTGCGCCAGAATTTCTCGCGCACTTCGTTCTCGTCGCCGAGCTTGCCGCCGAAGCCAAAACCGGATTGTTGCGCCATCAGTTTCTCCTTGCGAGCGTCCATGCGCATTCCAGCGCATGCCCCGCGAGCGAAAATGTGGTGAAACCCGACCCGAGCTGCAAGATGCCGGCGCCGATTTGGCAAACCGCTGCGCGTTCAGCCACCGAAAAAGCGGTTCATCTTCTTCGCCAGATCGATATCGAGCGCCGTCACGCCACCGGCATCGTGGGTGTTCAGCGTCACGTCGACGGTCTTGTAGACATTCGACCAGTCGGGATGATGGTCCATCTTCTCGGCGGCCAGTGCTACGCGGGTCATGAAGGCGAAGGCTTCGGAGAAATTCGCGAAGGTGAATGTGCGCTTGATCGAGGCGCCATCGGCAGCCAGCGCCCAGCCGTCGAGCCCGGTCAACGCTGCGGCGACTGCTTCCTTGCCCAGTTTCTCTCTCGTCATGTCAGCTTCCCATGCTATTTCGACTGAAGTCGTCACCATAGCGTTGGATCGATGAGCGCGAAGCCCATAAATTCCATTCTTTTCGTCTGTCTCGGCAACATCTGCCGGTCGCCGCTGGCTGAGGGGGTTGTTCGCGCCGTGCTGGCAGAGCGCGAATGGGGCCGGGATATGCTGCTCGATTCAGCCGCAACCAGCGGCTGGGAGGTCGGCTCGCCTCCCGATCCACGCTCGATCGCGGTTGCGGTGCGTCACGGCATCGATATTTCCCGGCAGAGGGCGCGCAAGGTCACGCCGGAGGATTTTCACCGCTTCGACCTGATCCTTGGCATGGACCGGTCGAATGTTCGTGACCTGAAAGCGCTGGCGCCTGCGGCCATGCACGACCGGGTGCACCTGTTTCTGGAGTTCGCCAAGGGCTATGCGCGCGACGTGCCGGACCCCTATTATGACGGGGCGGAAGCCTTCGCCTCGGTCTACCGCATGATCCGCGAGGCGTCGGAGGCGCTGGCGACAAGGCTCGAAGTACGGGCGTCTTTGCCCGACAGCGGCCAGGCTTCCTCGACGATGTAGGGGCCGCCGCCGACCGAATCGCGCGACGACATCAGCACGAAACGGCCGATGCGGAACGGCAACGTCGAGAAATTGCCACGTGCCGAGAGATACTGGGCGACGTCGAGCGGGGTGGAATTGCGCAAGCGCGCCAGCGTCACATGCGGCATGAACTTGCGCGGATCCGCGGGAATGCCGAGCCGCTGGCAGATGCGGTCGATCTCGCCCTGAAGGGCGGCAAGATCGGGCGAGGCGGAGGCACCCGCCCACACCGCGTGCGGCTTCTTCTGGCCGAAAGCGCCGACGCCGGACAGGGTCAGCGGGAAGGAGGGGCGGTGGACGCGGTCGAGTGCGTTGGCGATCTCGTCGGCGACATGACCCGGTACATCGCCGATGAAGCGCAGCGTCAGATGATAGTTTTCGACGTCGATCCAACGGGCCCCGGGCAGGCCGCCCCGCAGCAGGGACAGCGAAAGGGCGGCGTCACGCGGTATTTCGAGGGCGGTGAAAAGACGCGGCATGAAGAGCCTCCCTTCCTCGAATCGAATATTAGCCCTAGCGAATCATCGAAAATCAAACGGAGCAAGAGGTTTGTTGGTCACAGGCTTTGTTAAAAGTTTCCCCAACGGAAGCAATTAGTCCGATCTCACGAACCTCCCGGCGCCGCCGCGATCGCCTTTTCGACCGTCGGCAAGATGCGTTCGACCATCTGGTCAACGCCCTGAGGGCTCGGATGCAGGCCGTCCTCGAGTTGCATGCCGGGCTGACCGGCGACGCCGTCGAGAAAGAACGGGTAGAGCGCAACGTCGTATTTCCTGGCAAGGTCGGGAAAGATGGCGTCGAAGGCGTTCTGGTAGTCGGCGCCAAGATTGGGCGCGGCGCGCATGCCGGCCAGCAGTACGGCAATCCTGCGCTCCTTCAGCTTGCCCATCATCTCATCCAGGTTCCTTCTGGCGATGTCGGGCGAGACGCCGCGCAGCATGTCGTTGGCGCCGAGTTCGAGGATGACCAGCTGCGTGCCGTCGGGCACCGACCAGTCGAGCCGAGCCAGGCCGCCGCTCGTCGTGTCGCCGGAGACGCCGGCATTGGCGACCGTCACGTCGCGACCCGCGGCGCGAAGGGCGGCCTGCAGTTTTTCGGTAAAACCCTGGTCCGGCCCAAGGCCAAAGCCCGCCATCAGGCTGTCACCGAAGCCGACGATCTTGAACGGCTCGGCGAGCGCCGACGAAAAGGTGCCGCAAATGGCGAGGAAAACGATGAAGCCTGCGGCAATCAGGCGTTTGAAAGACATGCGGCAGGCCCCATATGACCAAGGAATTCTTCCGACGGCATCCGGCAAGCAGAGCCTTCATCCCTTGATATAGGACGCTTTCATTTTGACAGAAGCCGTCATCGCGCTGAAAGACGTATCGCTGACACTCGGCGAAGGGGCGTCCTCCGTGCATGTGCTGAAGGGTGTCAGCCTCGATGTTGCTGCAGGCGAGGCGACCGGCATCGTCGGTCCTTCGGGCTCGGGCAAGTCGACATTGCTGATGGTTCTGGCAGGCCTGGAAAGGGTCGATTCGGGTACGGTCCGAATCGCGGGCGAGCTGCTCAATGGCAAAAGCGAGGACCAGATTGCTTCGTTTCGTGGCCGAAACATTGGCATTGTGTTCCAGTCCTTCCATCTCATTCCCAACATGACGGCGCTCGAAAATGTTGCGGTGCCGCTGGAGCTCGCCGGCCATGCCGATCCGTTTTCGGTCGCGGCGCGCGAGCTTGCGGCCGTGGGCCTGAGCGATCGCGTCACCCATTATCCCGGCGAATTGTCGGGCGGCGAGCAGCAACGCGTGGCGATCGCCCGGGCGCTGGCGCCGTCGCCGCGCATTCTCATTGCCGACGAGCCGACCGGCAATCTCGACCAGGCGACGGGGCGGCAGGTTGCCGACCTCTTGTTTGCCAAGGCGGCCGAGCGCGGCATGACGCTGGTGCTGGTCACCCACGATCCGGCATTGGCGGCACGCTGCTCGCGCCAGGTTTCGATGCGGTCGGGCCGGATCGAGGCGCCGGCACCCGTCAAGGTGACGGCTTGATGCCGTTGTCGCGGATGCTGAAGCTTGCGGTCCGCTTCTCGCTGCGCGAAATGCGCGGCGGTTTGTCCGGCTTCCTGATCTTCCTTGCCTGCATCGCGCTCGGCGTCGCGGCCATCGGCGGCGTCAACTCGGTGGCGCGTTCGATCACCGCCGGTGTCGCCAATCAGGGTCAGACGCTGCTTGGCGGCGATCTCCGCTTCCAGATCAACCAGCGCGACGCCAGCCAGGCCGAGCGTGGCTTCCTTGACGGGCTGGGGATCGTTTCGCGCACTGCAAGCATGCGTTCGATGGCGCGTCTCGCCGATGGAACCGACCAGGCGCTGGTCGAGGCCAAGGCGGTCGACCATGCCTATCCGCTCTATGGCGCGCTTGAAACCGAGCCGGCGCTGTCGAAGCAGGAACTGTTCGGCGAAGAGTTTGGTGTTTTCGGCGCCGCCGCACCCGATCTGCTGTTCGAACGGCTGCATCTGCAGATCGGCGACCGGCTGAAGCTCGGCACCGCGACCTTCGAACTGCGCGCCAGGCTGGTCACCGAACCGGATGCGGTGTCCGACGGTTTCGGCTTTGCGCCGCGGCTGATGATCTCGACCGAAGGGCTGGCGGCCACCGGGCTGATCCAGCCGGGCAGCCTGGTCGAAAACGCCTACAAGATCCGGCTGCCCGCCGATGCCGATGAGGCGCGACTGAAAGCCATCCAGGATCAGGCGGCCAAGGATTTTCCGCAGGCCGGCTGGTCGATCCGCACGCGCAGCAATGCGGCGCCGGCGCTGTCGTCCAACATCGAACGCTTCTCGCAATTCCTGACGCTGGTCGGGCTGACGGCGCTGGTGGTCGGCGGTGTCGGCGTCGCCAATGCGGTGCGCGCCTATCTCGACGGCAAACGTGGTGTCATCGCCACCTTCAAGAGCCTGGGCGCTTCGGGCGGCTTCGTCTTTGCCGTCTATCTCGTGCAGATCCTGATCATCGCCGCCCTGGGCATCGTGCTTGGCCTGGTGCTCGGGGCGCTGATGCCGTTCGCGGCCGGGGCCGCCCTCCATCAGGTCATTCCGGTGCCGGCGGAAGGCGGCTTTTATCCCGGCGCGCTCGGCATGGCGGCGCTGTTCGGCCTTTTGGTGACGCTGGCGTTCGCGCTGCTGCCGCTCGGCCGCGCCCGTGATGTGCCGGCGACCGCGCTGTTTCGCGAGATGGGGCTCGAAGGCCGCGGCTTTCCGCGCCCTGCCTATGTTGCGGCCGCTGTTGGCATCGCGCTGCTGCTGGCAGCGCTGGCCATCCTGTTTTCCGGCGACCGCCGCATCGCCTCGATCTTCGTCGGCGCCACCGTCTTCGCTTTCCTGGTGCTGCGCCTGGTCGGCGCACTGGTGCAGTGGGCGGCCAGGAAGAGCCCGCGCGTGCGCTTCGTGGCACTGCGGCTCGCCGTCGGCAACATCCACCGGCCCGGCGCCTTGACGCCATCGGTGGTGCTGTCGCTGGGGCTCGGCCTGACGCTGCTGGTGACGCTGGCGCTGATCGACGGCAATCTCAGGCAACAGATATCCAGCAGCCTGCCGGAGCGGGCGCCGAACTTCTTCTTCGTCGACATCCAGAGCAGCGATGTCGATGCGTTTTCCACGCTGATCGGCAAGCAGGCGCCACAGGGGACGCTGGCCAAGGTGCCGATGCTGCGCGGCCGGGTGATGGCGCTCAACGGCGTCGATGTCGGCAAGGTCACGGTGCCGGCGGAAGGCGCCTGGGTGCTGAAAGGCGATCGCGGCCTGACCTATGACGCCAGGCAGCCGGACAACACGACGCTGACCGAGGGCAGCTGGTGGCCGGATAATCATGCCGGCGAGCCGCTGGTCTCGTTCTCGGCCGTGGAAGGCAAGGAGATCGGGCTGAAGCTCGGCGACACCATCACCGTCAATGTGCTCGGCCGCAACGTGACGGCGAAGATCGCCAATTTCCGTCAGGTCGAATGGGAGACCATGGGCATCAATTTCGTCATGGTGTTCTCGCCCAACACATTCGCAGGCGCGCCGCATGGCTGGATGGCGACGCTGACCGAAAAGACCGCCTCGACGGCCGACGACGCGCGGATCCTCAATGCCGTCACCCGCGCCTTCCCGGCGGTGACGACAGTCCGGGTCAAGGATGCGCTCGACGTCGTCAACCGGCTGGTCGGGCAGCTCGGCACGGCGATCCGGGCTGCCGCCGGCGTGGCGCTGATCGCCTCGGTGCTGGTGCTTGCCGGTGCGCTTGCCGCCGGCAACCGGGCGCGCATCCATGACGCGGTGGTGCTGAAGACACTGGGCGCCACACGCACGACCCTGATTGCCGCCTTCTCGCTCGAATACATGCTGATCGGGCTTGCCACCGCGATCTTCGCCCTGGCGGCAGGTGGTGCGGCCGCCTGGTTCGTCGTCGCACGCATCATGACCTTGCCTTCGCATTTCATGCCCGAGGTGGCGGTGGCGACCATTGTGTTTTCGCTTGTCATCACGGTCGGCATCGGTCTCGCCGGCACCTGGCGGGTGCTCGGCCACAAGGCCGCGCCGGTGCTGCGCAACCTCTGACTATTCACCGACCGCAAGTCCGACGCAAAACCGCTGCACGCTTTGGAATTGCTCTGAATTCCGCCCGCCGGGACCGAGATTTGGTTAAATCGGAGTAATGTTGGGCCGCCAAAGGCCGGAAAACCGCATCGTGGATGCCTCACGAAGCATTACACCCGGTTACGGTCTTGTTCTTGACGCGAATTACCATCATATTTCGCCACAGGCATGCTGGAGCCCCGCCAGCGGCGCCTGGGTCCGGTGGACCTGACACCCGACGGGGCAGAAGCAATAGAGGACTCCCATGGCTGAACCCATTCGCAACTATCAGACGCGCGCCGTGCCCGGCGCCGGCGTTGATGCAGGCATCGATCAGGGCCTGCGCGCCTATATGATCAAGGTCTACAATCTGATGGGGCTTGGCCTCCTCATCACCGGTCTTGCCGCCGTCGGCACGATCATGCTGGCCACCACCACCGATCCGGCTTCGGCTGTCGCAACGCTGCCAAGCGGCGAGATGCTGACCTCGTTCGGCTACGCGATCTTCGGCTCGCCGCTGCGTTGGGTGGTGATGCTGGCGCCGCTGGCCGCCGTGCTGTTCCTGTCGTTCCGCGTCCAGTCGATGAGCGTTTCGGCGGCGCAGACGACGTTCTGGGTCTATGCCGGCCTCGTCGGCCTCTCGCTGTCGTCGATCTTCCTGGTCTACACCACGGCCAGCATTTCGCAGACCTTCTTCGCCACCGCCGCGGCCTTCGGCGCGCTGTCGCTCTACGGCTACACGACCAAGCGCGACCTGACCGCCTTCGGCTCGTTCCTGATCATGGGCGTGTTCGGCATCATCATCGCGTCGGTGATCAACATCTTCCTGCACTCGTCGGCGCTTTCCTTCGCCGTCTCGGCGCTTGGCGTGCTGATCTTCTCGGGCCTGACCGCCTATGACACGCAGAAGATCAAGGAGATGTATTTCGAGGGCGACGCTTCGGATGTCGCCGGCCGCAAGGCCATCATGGGCGCGCTGACGCTTTACCTCGACTTCATCAACCTGTTCATGTTCCTGCTGCAGTTCATGGGCGACCGCCGCTAGTAGCAGCGACGCTTGGACCATTGAGTTCCAAAGGGCGGCCTAATGGCCGCCCTTTTCTTTTGTGTCGGGTTTTGCTGTTATTGCGGCAGAATAACGGCGTGCATAAATAATGAGCAGTATCATCATGCGGCCCGCAACGGCGGCTGACCTCGACCGGATCACGGAAATCTATGCCGACGCGGTCAGCCAGGGCACGGCGAGTTATGAGCTGGAGCCGCCCAGCCGCGCCGAGATGGGCGAGCGATTCCACACTTTGATGGCTGGCGGCTTTCCCTATCTGGTGGCGGAAAAGGACGGCGCCGTGCTCGGCTATGCCTATGCCGGCGCTTTCCGGCCGCGCCCGGCCTACCGCTTCATCGTCGAGGATTCGGTCTATGTGGCGCCCGAGGCCAAGGGCCAGGGGGTCGGGCTGTTGCTCATGCAAAGCCTGATCGAGTCCTGCCGGGCGGCGGGCTTCCGTCAGGTCATCGCGGTGATCGGCGACGGGCGGCCGGACAGCGCCTCGGTGCGGCTCCACGAAAAGCTCGGCTTTCGTCATTCGGGACGCCTCGAAGGCTCCGGCTACAAGCACGGGCGCTGGCTGGACACGGTGTTCATGCAGCTCCCGCTGAACGGCGGGGCGCTCGCTCCACCCGATCCCGATTCGCTGCCGGAGCAAAAATTCCGCCAGCAAAAATAAGCGGTTAGGCCTCGACGAGCTTCAGCTTGCTGTCGAAGATTCCAAGCACGCGGCCGAGCTCCTGGCCGCGCTTGAGGATGCGGCCGCCGGCGGCAATGACGGCAAATGCGCCCTGCTTGCGTGCCAGTTTCGGGTCCTTGACGATCTGGAACAGCGGCACTTCGCTGGTGCGGCGGAACACGGAAAACACCGCCCTGTCGGTGAGATGATCGATGGCGTAGTCGCGCCATTCGTTGGCGGCGACCATGCGGCCGTAGAGCCTCAGGATCTGGTCCAGTTCACGCCGGTCGAACCGCACCGGCTGATCGAGGCGGTCGGGTCGCGCCTCGTGCAGCGGGATCAATATTGCGGATGCGTCAACATCCCCCGTCCCGCCGCTGTCGTCAGTCATGCCTCGATCCTTCAAAATGAATCTTTGCCAACCAAAGTTGGCGCGTTCGCAGCTGAATTGCAAGACCCGGCGAAGCAGGGCGGAGGCGCGCTGTTTCTGCAACGTCCAGTCACTTTTATGAAACGCCTTGTTGGAATTGGTGATGCTTCGCCATATTCTCGCCATTTTTTATCCGCGCTCCTGCCCCAATGTCCGACGAGTTTACCCGCGTTGCCTGAGACGGTTCGGTCCGGCACCGGCTCGTAAACCCCAAGCCCCCCGCCCACGGGTCTGCGTCGGATCGAACCAACCTCGGTCTTTCTTCGGAAGGATCGGGTGCGACGATCCCAAAACCTAAATGACCGGCGTCAGAAGCAAGCTGACGTCGGTTTTTTGTTTTTGGGGCGGAGCGCGGGGCAATGCGGCGAGGCAGAGCACGATCGTTGTTCTGTAGCGATCCTTCCCACCCCCTCTGTCCTGCCGGACATCTCCCCCGCAAGGGGGGAGATCGGATTTCACTTCTGCTTTCGCCAATCTCCAATGTCGAACAAGATGGCGAACACGACAAAGCTGTCAATCTCCCTCCTTGCGGGGGAGATGGCCGGCAGGCCAGAGGGGGTGCTGTCCCGCCGACATCAAGGTCCTGTAAAGCTGTGGCGTCAGCGCATCGTTGCCTTGCCCCTGCCCTGCCTCAGGATGACGAAATGACGATCGTCTCGCTATCGGCGAAACGGAACGCGCCAATCGAGATGTGAAAGCTTCAAGGCTTGTGAATGAAGGCGGCGCCGAGAATGGGGCCGGGCAAGCCATCCCTGCCGACCGACTGCAGCAGCACGGCGCAGCCGCCCTTCTTGGAGATCTCGCTCATCGGCAATTCATAGCGCTGCGCCTTGCCGTGCCACATGCCGGCGGTCTGGATGCCCGAGACCGCGTTCCAGTAGGTCAGCTTGCGGCCGGTGTTCTCACCCTGGCCGATCTTGACCGTCTGCGGCGGGTCGAAATAGACGATGACGACATGGGCATCGCTGGGACCGTTTCCGGCATCGCCGGCGTCGATCATCACGCGGTCGCTGGTCCGGCTGACCTTGACGGCGACCCGCATGCCCTGGCCGCTCTTGGCCATCCGCGCCAGCGCGCCATCGACATCGACGCGGCTGGCGCCGTTGACATGGACGCGGCCGTTGATGACGGCCTGCGGCGTGTAGACGGAGCGGCTGCCGAAGGCGCGCATGTAGTCATTTTGCCGCTCAGTGTTCTCCTTGCGGCTCAGCGTGTCCTGCCAGCCGAGATAATCCCAGTAGTCGACATGGTAGGCGAGCGCGACGATGTCTTCCTTGGCGGCCAGTTCGGCGAACAACGCATCGGCCGGCGGACAGGAATTGCAGCCCTGGCTGGTGAACAGCTCGACCACGCCCAGGGGCCTGTCAATCTGAGGTTTGTCGGCCTGCGTCTTGGCGGGCTCGGCGGTTTGGCCGATGCCGGCAGCCGCTGAGAAGGCCAGCGCAAGGGCCGCCAGCCATAATGTTTTACGCGAGGCCATGGTCATTCCGATTCCCGCCGGTGGCGCCGGCTTTATTGTCGTTGCTGGAATATGTGGCAGAAGCGGAAGTCAACGGGAAGTCACGTTGCGGTGAAATTTTTGCCGTTGCAACCGACCGCAGCGGCGCAATAGGAGAAGGGCTCGCAGTTCAGGGTAGAAACCGATTCGGGCGGCAATCACGATGTGGCAAACTCTTTCGGCGCCGATCGATCTCTATTGCGAGCGAACCGGGCCAGAACTCTGGTCCGAGCCAGTCAATGCCCTGACAAACCTTGCCTTCATCGCCGCCGGCCTGTGGGGCGTGCGCGAGGTGCGAAGGCTGCGCACCGGCACTTTCGCCGAGGTGCTGGCCTGGTGGGTGGTGGCAATCGGCATCGGCTCGACGATCTTCCACACCTTCGCCACCAGGGGCACGGTCTGGGCCGATGTGCTGCCGATCGCCGGCTTTACGCTGGCCTATACGCTGTTCAACCTGCGCCGCTTCCTCGGCATGCAATGGGGCAAGGCGATCGCCATCTTCATCGCCTTCTACTTGGTTGCCGGGCTGCTGACGCTGGCGGTGCCGGACTGGCTTCGTCAGGCCTCGAACGGCACGACGGGCTACCTGCCGCCGTTCCTGGCGCTGGCCTTCTTCGGCATACTGGTGGCGGCCAGCGGCAATCGCGCCGGCTGGTACAATCTGGCGGGATCGGCGATCTTCGTCGTGTCCGTCATCTGCCGGATGGTCGACCCGCTGGTCTGCGCCGGCTTCCCGCTCGGCACGCATTTCCTCTGGCACATCCTCAACGGACTGATGCTCGGCGTGCTGCTGGCCGCAGCGGCACGCTTCGGAGCGCCGAAAAATATGGGAGTAAGGGTATATGGTAGTAAGGCAGTAAGGCAGTAGGGGAAATAGGTTAGCCTGTTCTTGCTTGCCCTACCGCCCTACTCCCTTACTACCCTATTCCCTTATTATTATTATGCTGCCAGATCGCGCAGCACGTATTGCAGGATGCCGCCGTTCTTGAAGTAGTCGAGCTCGTCCAGCGTATCGATGCGGCAGATGATCGGCACGTTTTTCACCGTGCCGTCGCCATAGGTGACGTTGGCCGTCATCGTCTGGCGCGGCTTGATGGTGCTCAGCCCGTCGATCTCGACCAGCTCGTCACCCTTCAGGTTGAGCGACGCCCAGGATGTGCCGTCCTCGAAGACGAAGGGAATGACACCCATGCCGACCAGGTTCGAGCGATGGATGCGCTCGAAGGACTGGGCGATGACGGCGCGCACGCCGAGCAGGTTGGTGCCCTTGGCCGCCCAGTCGCGCGACGAGCCGTTGCCGTATTCGACACCGGCGAAGATCACCAGCGGCACGCCTTCCTTCTTGTATCCCATGGCCGCGTCGTAGATCGATTCCTCTTCCTTCGACGGGTAGTGGATGGTGTAGCCGCCTTCCCTGCCATTCTCGCCCAGCATGTGATTGCGGATGCGGATGTTGGCGAAGGTGCCGCGCATCATCACCTCATGGTTGCCGCGACGCGTGCCGTACTGGTTGAAGTCGGCGACGCCGACGCCATGGTCGGTGAGATATTTGCCCGCCGGCGAGGCCGCCTTGATCGAACCGGCCGGTGAGATGTGGTCGGTGGTGATCTTGTCGCCGAACAGGCCGAGCACCCGCGCGCCCTTGATGTCGCCGATCTTGCCGAAACCAGCGGTCATGCCGGCGAAATAGGGCGGGTTCTGCACATAGGTCGAGTTGTCGTCCCAGGTGTAGGTCTGGCCTTCCGGCGCCTCGACGTTCTGCCAGTATTCGTCGCCCTTGAAGACGTCGGCATATTTGCGGGCGAACAGCTCGCGGGTGACGTTCTTCTCGATGAACTCCTGGATCTCGGCCGAGCTCGGCCAGATATCCTTGAGGTAGACCGGATTGCCGTTCTTGTCCTCGCCGAGCGGCTCGGTGGTGAGGTCCTTGGTGACGGTGCCGGCCAGCGCGTGCGCGACGACCAGCGGCGGCGAGGCGAGATAGTTCGCCTGCACGTCGGGCGAGACGCGGCCTTCGAAGTTGCGGTTGCCGGACAGGACCGCGGCGGCGATCAAGCCTTTTTCATTGATGGTTTTCGAGATCGGCGCCGGCAGCGGGCCGGAATTGCCGATGCAGGTGGTGCAGCCGAAGCCGACCAGGTTGAACCCGATCTGGTCGAGCTCCTTCTGCAGTCCTGACTTTTCCAGATATTCTGCGACCACCTGGCTGCCCGGCGCCAGCGAGGTCTTGACCCATGGCTTCTGCTTCAAACCGAGGCGGTTGGCGTTGCGGGCCAGCAAGCCGGCGCCGATCAGCACGCTCGGGTTCGAGGTGTTGGTACAGGAGGTGATGGCGGCGATGACGACATCGCCATGGCCGAGATCGTGGTCGGTGCCGTCGACGGCGTAGCGCTTGTGGATCTCGGCGGCCTTCTTGTATTCGGTCTCCATCGCCTTGGTGAAGCCTTCCGGAATGCCTTCCAGCGCGACGCGGCCTTCGGGCCGCTTGGGGCCGGCCATCGACGGCACGACGGAACCAAGTTCCAACTCGAGCAGATCGGTGAACACGGGGTCGGCCGAGCCGGTGTCGCGCCACAGGCCTTGCGCCTTCGAATAGGCCTCGACCAATGCGATGCGATCCTCGCTGCGGCCGGACATTGTGAGGTAGCGGATGGTTTCGCTGTCGACCGGAAAGAAGCCGCAGGTGGCGCCGTATTCGGGCGCCATGTTGCCGATGGTGGCGCGGTCGGCCAGCGTCATGTTGGAGAGGCCCGGGCCGAAGAACTCGACGAACTTGCCGACGACGCCCTTCTTGCGCAGCATCTGGGTGACGGTGAGCACGAGGTCGGTGGCGGTGACGCCTTCTTTCAGCTTGCCGGTGAGGCGGAAGCCGATAACCTCAGGCAACAGCATGGAGACAGGCTGGCCGAGCATGGCCGCCTCGGCCTCGATGCCGCCGACGCCCCAGCCGAGCACGCCAAGGCCGTTGATCATCGTGGTGTGCGAATCGGTGCCGACGCAGGTGTCGGGATAGGCGGTGGTTTCGCCGTCCTCGGTGTTGGTCCACACCACCTGGCCGAGATATTCGAGGTTGACCTGATGGCAGATGCCGGTGCCGGGCGGCACGACACGGAAGTTGCGGAACGCCTGTTGGCCCCATTTCAGGAACTTGTAGCGCTCTTCGTTGCGCTCGTATTCGAGCTCGACATTGCGGGCGAAGGCCAGCGGCGTGCCGAATTCATCGACGATGACGGAATGGTCGATGACAAGGTCGACGGGAACCAGCGGGTTGATCTTCTGCGGGTCGCCCCCGAGCGAGGCCATGGCGTCGCGCATGGCGGCAAGGTCGACCACCGCCGGAACGCCGGTGAAATCCTGCATCAGCACACGAGCCGGGCGATAGGCGATCTCGACGCCGGCGGTGCCCTTGTCGGTCAGCCAGCCGGCAACCGCCTGGATCGATTCCTTGGTGACGGAGCGGCCGTCCTCGTTGCGCAGCAGGTTCTCCAGCAGCACCTTCATCGAATAGGGCAGCTGGGCAATGCCCGTGAGGCCGTTCTTCTCGGCCTCGATGAGATCGAAATAGACATACTCCGTACCGCTTGCGGTCAGCGTGCGGCGGCAATTGAAACTGTCGAGGGATTTTGACACGTGCGATCCTTGTCTGTTCAGCCTGAAAGGGAACGGACGCCGATGGCATGCAATCACGCGCAAAGGTGCGGGTACGGCCATTTCCGCTGTCCGTTCCCAAGCAACCCGAGCCGTTCAAGGCGGCGCGTGCGCTGGTTCGGCGCTAATTCTGTTCCCGCGCCGACCGCTGGCACGGATGCACCGCATATAGAGAATTTTCTGGAATAGTTCTAGACAGTTGCAAAAGCAAATTTGTGCGATGCGGCAGCTGCCGCGACACATGGTTTTCAGGGCAGGCGAGGGATGCGGCTGATCGCCGAAAATCTGGGCGGCGAACGCGGCGGCGACACGGTGTTTTCCGGCATCGGCTTTGCCCTGGAGGACGGGCAGGCGCTGGTTGTTACCGGGCCCAATGGTGTCGGCAAATCGACCTTGCTGCGGGTCATCGCCGGGTTGCTGCCGGTGGCCGAAGGCTGTGTGCGGATCGAAGGCGTTGTGAAGATCGAAGACGTTGTGGAGATTGAAGACGGGGGCGAGGCATTTCCGTCGATCGCTGCGGCCTGTCATTACCTTGGTCACCAGAACGCCATGAAGCCTGCGCTCAGCGTGGCGGAAAATCTGCGCTTCTGGCGCGACTTCAACGGCGATGGACATGCCGGCGTCGAAGAGGCGCTGGAAACGGTCGGGCTGGGCGGCATCGGCCACCTGCCCTTCGGCTATCTCTCGACCGGGCAACGGCGGCGCGCGGGGATCGCCAAGCTTCTGGTCAGCCACCGTCCGCTGTGGCTGCTTGATGAGCCGACGGCGGGGCTGGACAAGGCTTCGGAGCGGCGATTTGCGCAGTTGATGGGGAAGCATTGTGGGGAGGGTGGGATCATCGTTGCGGCGACGCATTTGCCGCTGGGATTGGATGAGGCGAAGGAATTGAGGATGGGGCAGTGATGTCGGCGTTCCTTCCTGGGCAAAGGCACCTCAAAGCATGCTAGCCCTCTTCCTGCGCGACATCCGTCTCAACATCCGTGCCGGCGGCGGGGCTTTGACTGGGGTCATCTTCTTCCTCGCCGTCATCGCCACCATCCCTTTCGGCGTCGGGCCGGACCTCAAGCTGCTTGCCCGCATCGGACCGGCGATCCTGTGGATTGGCGCGCTGCTCTCTTGCCTGCTTGGCCTTGACCGGCTGTTCCAGGCCGATCGCGAGGACGGCTCGCTCGATCTGCTGGTGCTCGGCAACGACCGCCACATGCTGGCCTTGACGGTGCTGACCAAATGCCTGGCGCATTGGGCGGGCAGCGTGCTGCCGTTGGTCGTCGCCGCTCCCTTGCTCGGCCTGTTCATGAACATGGAGCCGATCAGCATCGGTGCCACGGCGCTGACGCTGCTCGTCGGCACGCCGGCGATCACCTTTATCGGCGCCGCCGGCGCGGCGGTGGCGGTGGCGTTGCCGCGTGGCGGGCTGCTGATCTCGGTGCTGGTGCTGCCGCTGACCATCCCGGTGCTGATCTTCGGCGTTTCGGCGAGCTACGGCGCGACGGCCAATCCCGATCCGTTCCTGCAGCCCTTCCTCATTCTTGCCGCGCTGACCTTGTTTCTTGCGGTGCTGGGCCCGGTCTCGGCGGCGCTGGCGCTTCGTCATGGAACGGATTGAGGTGACATCAAAGGCTGCGGCGCGGCGCCCGATTGCGAAGCCGATGGTGCGGGGATAAGGGAAGGCATGTTCGAATTGGGCGACATGACCGGTTTGGAAAGCGGCACCTTGGCGGGGCCTGACGTATGAGCGCGCACGCCCTCTACGTGACCGCCGCCTATACGATCACCGCCGTGGTGCTGGCCGGGCTGGTCGGCTGGATTCTGCTCGACCAGCGGGCGCGCAAGCGCGAACTCGCTGAACTCGAAGCGTCAGGCGTGCGGCGGCGTTCCGACAAGGGCGCCAAGCCATGAGCATGGAAACGGAAACGCCACCACCCAGTCGCCGCCTATTCGTGCTTTTGCCGCTGTTGATCTTCCTCGGCCTGGCCGGACTGTTCCTGTCGCAGCTGTTGTCGGGGCGCGATGTTTCGGAAGTGCCGTCGGCCCTGATCGGCCTGCCGGCGCCGCAGACGAACCTGCCGGCGCTGGAGGGCATCAATCTGCCCGGGCTCGATACGAAATCCTTCGCTGGCAAGGTGACGCTGGTCAACGTGTTTGCGTCGTGGTGCGCGCCGTGCCGCGAAGAGCACCCGGTGCTGCTGGCGCTGGCGCAGGACAAGCGTTTCGTGATGGCGGCGCTGAACTACAAGGACCAACCGGAAAACGCCCGCCGGTTCCTCGGCGATCTCGGCAATCCGTTCCAGGCGATAGGGGTCGACGAAGCCGGGCGCACGGCGATCGACTGGGGCGTCTACGGCGTGCCGGAAACCTTCGTCATCGGCAAGGACGGAAGGATCGCCTACAAGTATGTCGGGCCGCTGACGGCCGAGGCGGCGCGGATGGTGTTGTTGCCGCAGATCGACAGGGCACTGGCGGCGCATTGATATTCAGGTGTTGCCGGCCTGCAAACGGCGGCTTCCTGAGCTTCGGGTGCTCACGTGCCCAAAAGTACGCTCCGCTCCGGTTCTCGGAACCCACCAATCTCGGCTCGGCCTGATCTGAGTCTCAACGCGCCCGACCGGCGCCGAGCAATAGACCTGAGATCAGCCGTAGATCTGCTTGTGGACCTGGTAAAGCATTTCCGAACGGTCGGCGCGCATGTCGGCCAGATCGCGGCTGGAAAAGCTGTCGATTTCGGCGACGAGGCGGTTGTAGTGCTTGCGCTTGGCAATGCTGGTGCGAGCGCGGGTCATGAGATCGTTGAAGATCATAGCAAGGTTCCTTCTGTGCCGCGTTTCTGGCGGCCGGTTGTTCCTCCCTTGATCGATACGAAGCATGACATAGTAGTGATGCATTGCAAAAAGAAGATGTTGCAATGCACCATTGCACGCAACGCATAGCCGGTTAACTGGCCCTTACCGACAGTTCTGATGAGGTGGCATCGCTTCCTGCCTGCCTTGAGACGTCAAGATACGGTGAAGCCTCATCATCGATCTTGCCAGATCGATTTCCGGCTGGCTTGATCGCGCCTGCAGCGCCGCGTCCTTTCGGATGTGCAAAGAACGCTGTAGCACTTTCATTTTGCGCATGATCCTTTCCGAAATCGGAATCGATTTTTCGGGATCATGCGCCCGACCTAAATGCCGGGAGAAAAAGCATGGCCGCCGCAGATTATTACGAAATTCTTGATCCGCGTTTCGCGCGGCTGTTCAGTTCCAACGCGCAAGTGGAAAAGCTGTTCACTGGATGCCAATGGGCGGAAGGGCCAGCCTGGTTCGCCGCCGGCCGCTACGTCGTCTGGTCGGATATCCCCAACAACCGCATGCTGCGCTACGACGAGACGGACGGCAATGTCAGCGTCTTCCGTCAGCCCTCCGGCAATTCCAACGGCAACACCGTCGACCGGCAGGGCCGGCTGGTGACCTGCGAGCATTCGGGCCGCCGCGTCAGCCGCACCGAGTTCGACGGCTCGGTCACCACCATTGCCACCAAATGGCGCGGCAAGCGGCTGAACTCGCCCAATGATGCGGTGGTCAAGTCGGATGGCTCGATCTGGTTCACCGATCCGAGCTACGGCATCGACACCGACTATGAGGGCGACAAGGCCGAAAGCGAGATCGGCGCCTGCTACGTCTACCGGGTCGACCCCGGCACCGGCGAGGTCGAGGCCGTCATCACCGACATGGTCAGGCCCAACGGGCTTGCCTTCTCGCTCGACGAGAGCAAGCTCTATGTCGCCGACACCGGCCGCACGCATGGCGCGCAGGATCCTGCCCATATACGGGTGTTCAATGTCGGCAAGGGCGGCAAGAAGGTGTCGGGCGAAAAGGTCTTCGCCGACTGCACGGCCGGCCTGTTCGACGGCTTCAGGCTCGATGAGGACGGCCGCATCTGGACCAGTGCCGCCGACGGCATCCACTGCTACGATCCGGATGGGACGCTGATCGGCAAGGTCAAGGTGCCGGAAGTGACGGCCAATTGCGTGTTCGGCGGCAACAAGCGGAATTGCCTCTATATAGCCGGCACCACCTCACTCTACATGGTGCGGCTGATGGTCAACGGCGCCAAAACGTACTGAGCTGCCGTCAACAAAATCGAAGGGGAGGAAATCATGCCATTCGTCAACATCCGCATCGTCAAGGAAGTGATCGCCGCCGATCCGGCGGGCAAGAAGGCGGACATAGCCAAGAAAGTCACGGCCGCCATCATGGACGCCACCGGCCTCAGCAATGACGATGTCTGGGTGGTCTTCGAGGAGGTCAACGCCCGCGATTGGTACGTCGGCAAGACCGATGTGGAGACACTGAGAAGCAAGAAGTAGCCTCAGCGGCTGGCGATGAAGTCCGCGAAAACGGACAGCGCATTGTGCATCGCCAGCCGGTTTTCCGGCTTAGCCAGGATGGTCTCCACCTCCGGTGGCTTCTTGCCGAGCAGGGCGATCTTCAGCACATCTTCGCAAAGCGCAAACGACATCGTGCGCATGATCTCGGTCAGCGCGGCGCGGGCAAACAGCGAACGCGGCGAGGCGTGCACCAGCATTGCAGGCTTCTCGACAGCGGCGTCGCGCGACACCAGCCAGTCGAGGGCGTTCTTCAGCCCGCCCGGCACACCATGGGCATATTCCGGACAGGAGACGATGACGCCGTCGGCTTGAGTGACCGCGTCGATCAGTTCGGATGCCGCGAGCGGCGTCCGCTCGCCCTCATCGTCGGGATTGAAGATCGGCAGACGACCAAGCCGGTAATAGACCGTGACCCGACAGCCGGGCGGAGCATTCCGCGCCAGGGCCGCGACCAGCGCGGAATTGGTGGAGGCCGCCCGCAGGCTGCCGGAAATGGCAAGGAAGTTCAGCAAGGGTTGGGACCGGTCAGGACGAATCGTCGTCCCGAAAGCCTACCACATGGTCTGCTTGTAGGCGTCGTCCAGCCAGCGGTCGGTCGCCTCGGCCGAATCGGCCACCGCCAGCTGGTCGTGCAGAATCTGTCCGAGCGTCGGCAGTGTCGCGCGATCGTACCAGGTTTCCGGCTTCCACAGATCCGAGCGCATGAAGGCCTTGGCGCAATGCATGTAGGCGGCCTTGACGGAGACCACGACGACGCTTTGCGGTTGCTTACCGTCAACGGCGAGCCGTTCGCGCAAGGTCGCGTCGACGGTGATGCGCGCGTCGCCGTTGACGCGCAGCGTCTCGTTCATGCCGGGAATGAGGAACAGCAGCCCGACCGACGGGTTGAGCAGGATGTTTTCCAGCGTGTCCAGCCGGTTGTTGCCGGGCCGGTCGGGGATGGCGATGGTCCTGTCGTCGAGAACGGCGGCGAAGCCCGGTCTGTCGCCCTTCGGCGTCACATCGGCATTGCCGACGCCATCGGACGAACCGATCAGCACGAAGGGGCTCTTGCCGATGAAGGAGCGGCAATGGCCGTCAAGCGCCTTCAATTCCTTGCGGATCGAGCCATCGGTCGGTCGCGGCGTCTTGTAGATCGTCCTCAGTTCATCGCGCGTGGTGACGAATTCCATGGCCCTCTCCCCAGAGCTTTGTTTGACGCAATTGCCTGAGGGAAAGCGCTATGCGCTTTTCCTGGAATTGCGCTATTTGCCCGCCTTCTCTTCCTTCCCGGCCTTGTCCTCAAGCGAATGGCGCAGGATCAGCGGCATCTGGCTGAAGGTGAACAGGAGCGTGATTGGCATGATGCCCCAGACCTTGAAGGTAACCCAGGCGTCGGTGGAGAAATTCCGCCACACCACTTCATTGGCAAGGGCCAGGAACAGGAAGAACAGACCCCAGCGGAAGGTCAATTTCCTCCAGCCCTCGGCGTCGAGGCTGAAGGCCGAATCGAAGACATAGCCGAGCAGCGACTTGCCGAAGTAGAGGCCGCCGAGCAGCACGCCGCCGAACAGCGTGTTGACTATGGTCGGCTTCATCTTGATGAAGATGTCGTCCTGCAGATAGAGCGTCAGCGCGCCGAAGATGAAGACGACGACGCCGGACACCATCGGCATGATCGGCAAGGTGCGCATCAGCAGCCATGAGGCGATCAGCGCGATTGCCGTGGCGGCCATGAACAGGCCGGTGGCGACGAAGATCGGCCCGCCGAATTCGGCCAGGACAGGGAATTTCCCCACCAGCCACTCGCCGCGCGCATTGGCGAAGAAGAACACCATCAACGGCCCCAGCTCCAGCACCAGCTTGAGCAGCGGATTGACGCCTTCCTTCTTCTGCTTTTGCGGATCGGACGGATCGCGTTCGAGAATGGGTGGGTTCATAGGTTTTCTTTCTTACGCACAATCTGATCCAAAAAGCCTGCAACTTTTTGGGACATGCTTGTCAGGCAACTCCAGCGATCGCCCTGGCGAATTCGCTTGCCGAAAAAGGTTCGAGGTCGTCGACCTGTTCGCCGACGCCGATGAAATAGACCGGCAATTTGTGTTTTGCCGCGATCGCCACCAGAATACCGCCACGCGCCGTGCCGTCCAGCTTAGTCATCACCAGGCCGTTGACGCCGGCGACATTGCGGAAGATCTCGACCTGGTTGAGCGCGTTCTGGCCGGTTGTGGCGTCGACCGTCTGCAATACGGTGTGCGGTGCTTCCGGGTCTAGCTTGCCGAGCACGCGGACGATCTTTTCAAGCTCGGCCATCAGTTCGGTCTTGTTCTGCAGGCGGCCGGCGGTGTCGATGATCAGCACGTCGGAGCCGGCTTCCCTGGCCTTCTCGAAGGCGTCATAGGCCAGCCCCGCGGCGTCGGCGCCGAGCTTGGAAGCGATGACCGGCGATTTCGTCCGCTCGCCCCATATCTTCAATTGCTCGATCGCGGCGGCGCGGAACGTGTCGCCGGCAGCCAACATCACCGACAGGCCGCCATCGGTCAGCTTGGCAGCCAGCTTGCCGATGGTGGTGGTCTTGCCGGTGCCGTTGACGCCGACCACCAGGATGACATGCGGCTTGTGCGAGAGATCGAGCTCCAGCGGCATGGCGACGTGGGTCAGCACCTTTTCCACCTCGGCCGCCATGATGGCGCGAACCTCGGTGTCCGAGACATCCTTGCCATAGCGGCTGGAAGCCAGCGCGTCAGTGACGCGCAGGGCGGTCTCCATGCCGAGGTCGGCGCGGATCAGCACGTCCTCCAGGTCCTGCAAGGTCTCTTCGTCCAGCTTGCGCTTGGTGAAGACGCCGGCGATGTTGCCGGTGAGTTCGCGCGACGAGCGGGCAAGCCCGTCCCTCATGCGCTGGAACCACGAGCGCCTCGGTGCCGGTTCCGGTGCCTTCTGCGGCTCGGCTTTCTGCTCGACCTTCTTGGTGACAGTCACCTTGCCGGGAGCTGGTTTTACCTCCCCCTCGATGGGGGAGGTCCCGAGCGCAGCTCGGGGGTGGGGGTGACCAGCGCCGGCGCTGCCATCCCGCCCCGCCGCTTCGCGGCGACCCTCCCCATCGAGGGGAGGGTGGGGCGCTGGCGCGGCTTGGATCTCCGGCGCGATCTCGGCGCGCACCGGTTGCTGCTCGATCGGAGCCGGCTGGCGAATGGGCGGCGAAATCTCGGCCGGAGGGATTTTGGGTGCCGGCGTTTCGGCCGGAGCCTCGACCGGTGGCGCCGGCACTTCAACAGGCACAGGCTCCGGCTGTATCTGCGGTTGCGGCGGGACGATTTCCGGCCGCTCCGGCGCCGGAATTTCCGGCGGCTCTGGTTCGGGAATCGGCTCGGGCGCCACAGGCGCGGCCGGGATTTCCTCGGGCGCAGGCTCCTCGACGGGCGTTTCCGGTTCAACCGGCATAGGCTCTTCGACCGGGGCAGGCTCGGGCTGGATTTCCGGCTCGGGCGGAATGATCGGCGCCGGCTCGGGCGCCGGTTCCTCGACAGGCGCCGGTTCCGGCGCGGGAATTACGTTCGGCTCGACCGTCGGCGTCGGCGCTGTTTCGACCTCGGGCAGCGGCTCATCGCGCTTCAGAAACTCCGGAATAATCTGTTCGGAGGCCGGCTTGAGCGCATCGAGTGCTTCCCATTTGATCGGCGGCAGCGGCGCGGTCTCGTCGACGCGCTCCTCGACCACTTCTTTCTTGCCGAACGAAAATATCTTCTTGAAAAAACCAGCCATGCTTTGCGTTTCTCAGGCGGCGCGGGCGGCAAGCGGCACGGCGATCAGCCTGGTACCATCGTGGCCGGTGATGTCAGCCTCGATGATCTCGCCCGGCACGCCGGCACCGAGCGCGGCAAGCGTAAACCCTTCGGTGCGGCCAAGACCGTTGCGCTCGATCAGGATCGACTGGCGGGTTCCGGAGAGCGACGACAGATGGCGCCGATACGCAGCTTCACCGGCGGCACGCAGCCGGGCGGCGCGCTGCTTGACCAGTTCGCGCCGCACCTGCGGCATGCGCGCGGCGGGCGTGCCTTCGCGGGGGCTGAACGGGAAGACATGAAGATGCGTCAGTCCGCATTCCTCGACGATCTTTTCCGAATTTTCGAACATGTCATCCGTTTCGGTCGGAAAGCCCGCAATGATGTCGGCGCCGAAGACGATGCCGGGGCGCAGCTTGCGCACATCCTCGCAGAAGCGGATCGACTGATCGCGCAGATGCCGGCGCTTCATGCGCTTCAGGATCATGTCGTCGCCGGACTGCAGCGACAGATGCAAATGCGGCATCAGCCGCGGCTCGGTGGCGATGGCGTCGAGCAAATCGTCGTCGGCCTCGATCGAATCGATCGACGACAGCCGTAGGCGCTTCACGTCGGGCACCTGCTTGAGGATGGTCTTCACAAGCTTGCCGAGCTTCGGGGCGCCCGGAAGGTCGGCGCCAAAACTGGTCATGTCGACGCCGGTCAGCACGATTTCGGCATAGCCATTGCCGGCGAGGCGCTTGACCTGCTCGACCACGGCGCCCATCGGCACCGAACGAGAATTGCCGCGGCCGTAAGGGATGATGCAGAACGTGCAGCGGTGATCGCAGCCATTCTGAACCTGGACGAAGGCGCGCGCCCTGCCCTCGATGGCGTCGACCATGTGGCCGGCGGTCTCACGCACCGAAAAGATGTCGTTGACGCGTGCCTTCTCGGTGTCGTTGACGCCGAAATCCGGCAGTGCGCGATAGGAGTTCGCCTTCAGCTTCTCCTCATTGCCTAGCACGAGGTCGACCTCGTCCATGGCGGCGAAATTCTGTGGCTCGGTCTGCGCGGCGCAGCCGGTGACGATGATGCGCGCTGTGGGATTGTCGCGGCGCGCCTTCCGGATCGCCTGCTTGGCCTGACGCACCGCCTCGCCGGTCACGGCGCAGGTGTTGAAGATCACGGCGCCGCCTTCCAGTGCGCCAAGGCCGGCGCTTTCCGCCTCGCGGCGCATCACTTCGGACTCATAGGTGTTCAGCCGGCAGCCGAAGGTGACGACATCGATACCCTGGGAGGTCATCAGGCCGCGCTTTCGGTGTCGCGGGCCCAAATGCCGGTCGACGGATCGAAGCTGCCGGAAAACTCCCATTCGGCGGCACCGGTGAGGATGACGTGGTCATTTTCAAGCCATTCGACATGCAGCGAGCCGCCGCCTGGAGTCATCAGGCTGACGCTGCGGCCGGTCCGGTTGGTGCGGGCCGCCGCGACCACCGATGCGCATGCGGCCGAGCCGCAGGCCTTGGTCAGGCCGGCGCCGCGCTCCCAGGTGCGGATGACCATGGTGTCGGGCGAGGTGACCTCGGCGAGGGTAATGTTGGCGCGCTCGGGAAACATCGGATGGTTCTCGAGCAACGGCCCGAAGCGGTCGAGCTCATAGGACCAGACGTCGCGGTCGACCCAGAAGATGGCGTGCGGGTTGCCCATCGAGACGACCGAGGGCGAATGCAGAACCGGCGCGTCGATCGGGCCGATCTGCAGCTCGATCATGCGGGTGTCGTGGAATTCCTCGGCCAGCGGAATATCCTGCCAGTCGAAACGCGGTGTGCCCATGTCGACCGAGATCGACCCATCGGCATGTTCGCGCGCGTTGAGGATGCCGGCGACGGTCTCGAAGGTGAAGGCCTTCTGGCCGGTTTCGGCGGCCAGCGCCTGGACGACGCAGCGCATGCCGTTGCCGCAAGCCTGCGCCTTGGAGCCGTCGGAATTCAAGATGTCGATGAAAAAGGCGGTGCCTGGCGTCCTGGCGTCGTGGATCGCCATGATCTGGTCGAACCTGGTCGCGGCATCGGCGTTCAGCGCGATTGCCGCGGCTGCGGTCACCCGATCGGCACGGCTGCGCATATCGGCAACGATGATCTCGTTGCCGATGCCGTTCATCTTGGCGAAAGGGGCAGTGCTGGCCATTGCTCCGCGAATTCCGTGTCCGTTTGGCGCTATATGGCGGAAACGAGCAGGAATTACCAGTGCGGAGCAGGGTTACGTCACCGCGAAGATGCCGAGCATCACCAGCAGGAAGATGACCAGAACAATGCCGATGAGGATGCGCGCGCCGGTGGCGGCGGCTCCTGCCAGGGCCGGCATGCCGAGCAGGCTCGCCGCCGCGGCGACGATCAGCAGAATGATGATCCATTTGATCATGGAGAGGCTCCCAGCCAAATTGCGTTGGGGAAGCAACGCGTTCTAGCAATTTGGGTTCCTTGGCGGGCTGCTCGGCTAGATGGCTGGCACGTCCCAGACCTCGCCGGGCAGCAAGGCGCGAAAGCGCTGCCGCGGAATGCCTTGATCGTCGAGCGCCTCGGTCAATTTCCGGGCCGGCTCGTCGATCGGTTCGTCGGTGAGCTGGAAGGTGCCCCAGTGGCAGCCGGCGGCATAGGCGGCTTTGCACAATTTCATGCCGTGCACGGCCTCTTCCGGATTCTGATGCTGCGGCGCCATGAACCAGCGCGGCTCGTAGGCGCCGATCGGCAGGATGGCGAAACGGAAACCGCCATGCTTTGCAGCCATCAGCCGGTAGTTGATGCCATTGTGGAAGCCGGTGTCGCCGGCGAAATAGACGTTGCCATCCGGCGTCTCGATGACGAAGCCGGCCCACAGCGCCATGCGCCGGTCGCGGGCGCCACGCGCCGACCAGTGGTGCACCGGTTCGACATGGACGGCGACGCGGTCGCCTATCTCGACCCTGTCGCCCCAGTCATGCGCCGACAGCCGCATGCTGGGCACCGCATCGCCAATCAGCGCATCGTTGCCGAGCGGGGTGATCACCAGCGGGTCGTGACTGGCCTTCAGCCGCTTCAGCGTGGCGAGGTCGAGATGGTCGTAATGGTTGTGGCTGACCAGTACGAGGTCGATCGGCGGCAGGTCGGCGAAGGCGATGCCTGGCGGGTTGATCCGTTTCGGTCCGGCAAAGGAGAGGGGCGATACACGCGGCGACCAGACCGGATCAGTGAGGATGTTCAGGCCTGCGGTCTGGATCAGCATGGTGGAATGACCGACCATGGTTACTTGCAGCGCTGCGCCTTCGATCCGTGTCGCCGGTTTTACCTGCGGAAAGAGGTTCGGAGGGGGCGTCGGCCATTTCGAGCGCTTGCCGCTCAACTGCCATTTCAGCAGGTCGGCGAAACGACCGGGTGGCTGGCCGTCGGGATTGAAGAACAAGGTGCCGTCGAAATGATCGCTGGGCGGGCCGCTGTAGTAGCGGTTGGCAGCCCTCTTTCTCGCGGCCAATTTTGCAGCTCCAGCAGGTTTCGGTTTCCAAGAGATAGGACCAATGCCGGCCGGCGCAAGCATTTGGCTTGCCGGGCGCTTGGGCTGGGTACGGTGTGGCCAGATCCCGAAGGCTGGACCGACAGGCGACCGGTGACGCCGGGATTGCGATAAATTTGCAACAAATTTTGCCGCAAACCGTATTTTAACCATATCGGGTTGAAATTTCGCCACCTTCTCCATCTTGGTGGGGGTGAGATTGTACGGACGGCGCCCCCCAGCCGAATCCGACGGAGGTTGGAATGATTTTTTCGAAAAGCGGCCTGGTGGCCGTATCGCTGGCGGCGCTCGTTGCGAGCGGCTGTTCGACCTCACGGTTCTCGTCGATGGACGACCAGCAGCCGGCACCGCTGCAGCCGGCACCGGCCGGCCAGGTGACCGCCAACCAGCTGCCGCCGCCGGCAGCACCGGGCGCCACCGACCCGTCGAAATTCCCGACCGCGCCTGGGAATACGCAGGTTGCGTCCTTGCCGCCGGACGGCTCGGCGCCCGCCGGCGCCGCGGATCTGACCGCGGCCAGCGTCGCCGGTGTCTGGAATGCCAGCGTTTCGGGCCAGAGCTGCAAGGTGGCGACCCCGCAGACCAAGTTCGGTGCCGGCTTCCGCGCCGGGCCGTTGCACTGCCCGGCACCGATCGACGGCATCAAGTCGTGGAATGTCGCCGGCAAGCAGCTGACGCTCTATGACGAAAATGGCGGCGCGCTGGCGCGGCTCTATTCGTCGGGCGGCTCGAAATTCGACGGCCAGACTTCCAACGGCCAGGCGATTTCGCTTACAAGGTAGGCGACCGCCCCTTATTGGTTCTTACGCAATCCGGACGGAAAACCGCTACACACCTTTCCTGGGATTGCTCGACAACGACGTGACCGATGCATCTGCGTGACGGCCTCCAGACCCATGCGACCGTCAGGCAGCGCTACGACCATCTGGTGGAAACCGGCGCCATCGAACGCGATCCGGCGCAGGAACGGATCGCCGCCGCGCTGGACCGGCTGACCGACGAGATTTCGGCCAAGCGGCTGGCGCACAAGTCCAGCGCGCTTGGCTGGCTGTTCGCCCGCAAGCGCGAGACGCATGAGGCCGTCAAAGGCCTCTACATCCATGGCGGGGTCGGCCGCGGCAAGACCATGCTGATGGACATGTTCTTCGAGTTGCTGTCGGTGCGGCGCAAGCGCCGCGTCCATTTCAACGACTTCATGGCCGATGTGCAGGACCGCATCCAGAAGCACCGGCAGGCGCGCAGGGATGGCACGGTCAAGGAGGACGACCCGATTCCGCCGGTGGCCAAGGCGCTTGCCGAGCAGGCCTGGGTGCTGTGCTTCGACGAGTTCTCGGTCACCGACATTGCCGATGCGATGATCCTGTCGCGGCTGTTTTCGGCGCTGTTTGCCAGCGGCGTGGTGCTGGTCGCCACCTCGAACGTGGCGCCGGAGAATCTCTATGGTGACGGCCTGAACCGCCAGCTTTTCCTGCCTTTCATCGGCATCCTGGAGCGGCATGCGCGGGTGCTGTCGCTCGACGCCGACAAGGACTACCGGCTGGAGAAGCTCGTCCGCACGCCGGTCTATGTCACGCCGGCCGATGCGACGGCCGACGAGATGCTCGACGAGGCCTGGCAAACCATGACGCGCGGCGTGCCGACGGCCGAGACCTCACTGACCCTCAAGGGACGGCAAGTGGTCGTGCCGGCTGCCGCCGGCGACGCGGCGCGGTTTTCCTTCGCCGATCTCTGCGAAAAGCCGCTTGGCGCCCGCGATTTCCTGGCAATCGCCGGCCGCTTCTCGACCATCTTCATCGATCACGTCCCGGTGCTCGGCGAAGGCAAGCGCAACGAGGCCAAGCGCTTCATCCTGTTGATCGACACGCTCTACGATCATCATGCGCGGCTGGTGGTCAGCGCCGCGGCCCCGCCGCCGCAGCTTTATCAAGCCAAACGCGGGGTCGAGGTCTTCGAGTTCGAACGCACCGCATCACGCCTAATCGAGATGCAAAGCCGCGACTGGCTGGAGGATTGGGCGGAACGGCGCAACGCGAAGGCAGCGCCAGAGGCAGAGCAGGCACGGGCCTGAGATAGTTCTTCGGAAGGTCGCGATCCCTGCCCCTCGTCTGTCTCGCCGGCGCCAAAGATCTAAAGCGCATACAGATACATCACGAAATCTTCTGCCGGCCCATGCGGCTCTTTGCGCGACTCATAGAGCGCGCGGGCAGGCACATTGCCCGGCTCGGTGCCGACCCAGGCCTCCTCGCAGCCATGCTCGCGGCCAATCGCAAACATCGCGTCGAGCATGTCTCGCGCGATGCCCTGGCGCTGGAAGGCCGGCGAGACGCCGACCTCGTCTATATAGAGTTCGCTGACCTTGTCGGGGTGGCGGTGGATGACTGCGGCGCATTGCCCGACGACCACGCCGTCGGCGAGCGCCACGATCATGAAATGGCCGGGTTCGTGGAGATAGGATGCCAGCCGATCCGGCCTGACCGGCTCGTCGAAGACGTCCTCGGCGACCTGCATCACAAGGGCGTCATCGCCCGGAAATAGCCTTCGGATTTCCATCTTCATTGTGTAAATTCTCTCAAGTCGGCTTACAAACTTTGACGTTTACGTAAATCCCAATCTATCTAACCGATTGAAAATGCTAGCTTCGAAATAATCGATTGAATTTATCTTGCACCAAGGCTATTTGGTGCGGCGAAAATCCGCGGGTTCCTCGCAGCATTCCGGCCTCTTCCTCGACGCCGCCAACCAAGTCGCCAAGGACTTAGGCGCCGTCACTGACAAAGGGAAAACATCCTGACATGGCACGCAACAAGATAGCGCTTATCGGCTCTGGCATGATCGGCGGCACGCTCGCCCACATGATCGGTCTCAAGGACCTCGGCGACGTCGTGCTGTTCGATATTGCCGAGGGTATCCCGCAAGGCAAGGGGCTCGATATCGCGCAGTCGTCGCCGGTCGATGGCTTCGACAGCCGTCTCACCGGCGTCAACGACTATGCCGGCATCGAGGGTGCCGACGTCTGCATCGTCACCGCCGGCGTGCCGCGCAAGCCGGGCATGAGCCGCGACGACCTGCTCGGCATCAATCTCAAAGTCATGGAACAGGTCGGCGCCGGCCTGAAGAAGTATGCGCCGAAGGCCTTCGTCATCTGCATCACCAACCCGCTCGACGCCATGGTCTGGGCGCTGCAGAAGTTCTCGGGCCTGCCCAAGAGCCATGTCGTCGGTATGGCCGGCGTGCTCGACAGTTCGCGCTTCCGCTATTTCCTGGCCGAGGAATTCAAGGTCTCGGTCGAGGACGTCACCGCCTTCGTGCTCGGCGGCCATGGCGATTCCATGGTGCCGATGATCCGCTATTCGACGGTTTCCGGCATCCCGCTGCCCGACCTGATCAAGATGGGCTGGACGTCGAAGGAAAAGCTCGACCAGATCGTCCAGCGCACCCGCGACGGCGGCGCCGAGATCGTCGGCCTGCTCAAGACCGGCTCGGCCTATTACGCGCCGGCCGCCTCGGCTATCTCGATGGCGGAAGCCTATCTCAAGGACAAGAAGCGCGTGCTGCCGTGCGCGGCGTATCTTTCCGGCCAGTATGGCGTCAAGAACACCTATGTCGGCGTGCCCGTGGTGATCGGCGCCGGCGGCGTCGAGCGCATTATCGAGATCGACCTCAACAAGAGCGAGCAGAAGATGTTCGACGCTTCGGTGGCGACGGTGCAGGGCCTGACCGAGGCCTGCGTCAAGATCGCGCCGCAGCTCGCCTCGAAGTAACCCCCAGCAGTCGACCCGGAGACATCGAAGATGAACATCCATGAGTATCAGGGCAAGGCGCTGCTGAAGGGCTTTGGCGCGCCGGTGGCCGAAGGCGTGCCGGTGTTCAAGGCGAGCGAGGCGGAAGCCGCCGCCAAGGCGCTGCCCGGCCCGCTCTATGTGGTGAAGAGCCAGATCCATGCCGGCGGCCGTGGCAAGGGCAAGTTCAAGGAACTCGGCCCTGATGCCAAGGGTGGCGTCAGGCTGGCGAAGTCGGTGGCCGACGTGGTCGCCAACGCCAACGAAATGCTTGGCCATACGCTTGTGACCAAGCAGACCGGCCCGGCCGGCAAGCAGGTCAACCGCCTCTATATCGAAGACGGCGCTGACATCGACCGAGAGCTCTATCTGTCGATCCTGGTCGACCGCTCGGTCGGCCGCGTTGCCTTCGTCGTCTCGACGGAAGGCGGCATGGACATCGAGGCGGTCGCGCACGACACGCCGGAAAAGATCATCACCGTCGCCATCGACCCGGAAAAGGGCGTCACAGCGGCCGATCTGAAGGCGCTCAACGGCGCGCTGAAGCTCGACGGCGACGCCGGCCGGGATGGCGATACGCTGTTCCCGATCCTCTACAAGGCCTTTGTCGAGAAGGACATGAGCCTGCTCGAAGTCAACCCGCTGATCGTCATGAAGAACGGCCGGCTGCGCGTGCTCGACGCAAAAGTGTCGTTCGACAACAACGCGCTGTTCCGCCATCCCGACGTGCTCGAACTGCGCGACACCACTGAAGAGGACGAGAAGGAGATCGAGGCGTCGAAATACGACCTCGCCTATGTGGCGCTCGACGGCAATATCGGCTGCATGGTCAACGGCGCCGGCCTCGCCATGGCGACGATGGACATCATCAAGCTCTATGGCGCCGAACCGGCCAACTTCCTCGATGTCGGCGGCGGTGCGTCGAAGGAGAAGGTGACGGCTGCGTTCAAGATCATCACCAAGGATCCGGCGGTCAAGGGCATCCTGATCAACATCTTCGGCGGCATCATGAAGTGCGACATCATCGCCGAGGGCGTGATTGCCGCGGTCAAGGAAGTCGGCCTGGAAGTGCCGCTGGTGGTGCGCCTGGAAGGCACCAATGCCGAGCTCGGCAAGAAGATCATCAACGACAGCGGCCTCAACGTGGTGTCGGCAGATGATCTCGACGACGCGGCCAAGAAGATCGTGGCGGCGGTGAAGGGATAATGCAGCGCATACTGACGATCGTGACTCTCGGTGTGAGCTGAGCTGGAGAATACAGGGTGGAACAGGACGTCACGCAAAGCTTGCTCGGATACATCATCGCTTGGTTGCCGATGGCAGTTTTTCTGGTGATCTGGATCTGGGGCCTTGTCACACTAAAGCAGTATGTACGGGCCCGGGAACTCGTCGGCCACGACAATGCAGCCGCTATTCGTGAACTCGGCGAGACGAATCGAGAAATTGTAGCCGCGCTGCGCGACCTGAAAACAGAACTTCAAGGACGAAAGTCATAGGATGCCTCCGCGCAAGATAAACCTGGTCGAGGCGGCGGACGCGAAGATCAACAAGGTCTTCGATCCGCATATTGCCGGCGACGTCAACGACAGCCAGGCGAAAGTCGCCAAGTTCGGCGAGGTCTTCGACTGGCACGCGCATGACAATGAGGACGAGGCCTTCCTCGTGCTGCGCGGCCGCATCGCCATCGATTTCCGCGACGGGCCGGTCGAGCTCGGCGAGGGCGACTTCATGGTCGTGCCGCGCGGCGTCGAGCACCGGCCGCGTTCGCTCAGCAAGGAACCGGTGGTGCTTATGTTCGAGCCGGCGACGACGCTCAACACGGGCAACGCCAAGAGCGACCTCACCGTCGCCGACCTGAAGCGGCTCTGACCATGAACGCGGCCTCCTTCTCTTCGCTCTCGTCCGACCACCAGCGCTTGCAATTGCTGGTCGGTATGTGGCGAGGCGAGGAAGATGTGGCGGCCACGCAATGGACCGATGCCGGCACAGCGACGGCCGAAGCAGTTGCCGTGGCTGAATTTGGCGGCCTGTTCGTGGTGCAGCGCTATCGCCAGCGCCGCGACGGCACGGTGTCGTTCGGCGCGCACAGCGTGTTCGGCTTCGACCAGCAAAGCAGCGTCGTAACCATGCATCAATTCGACTCGATGGGCTTTGTGCCAGCCGCACCGGCTACAGGCACCTGGGATGGCAATACGCTGACGCTGCTGCGCTCGTCGCCGCGCGGGTCGGCCCGGGTTACCTACGATTTCGACAGCAATGACAGTTACCGCATGCGACTGCAGTTCCAACCCGCCGGCAGCGATGTTTGGCAAGACATGGTGAGCGGCGTCTACAGCCGTGTCTCACCTTCCTCGATCAACGATTTCTAAGAAAAAGGGCCACCATGTCCATTCTCGTCGACAAGAACACCAAGGTGCTGGTGCAGGGCCTGACCGGCAAGACCGGTACGTTTCACACCGAACAGGCGCTGGCCTATCACGGCACCAAGATGGTCGGCGGCATCCATCCCAAGAAGGGTGGCGAGACCTGGACCGGCTCGAAGGGCGAGAGCCTGCCGATCTTCGCCACCGTCGCCGAGGGCAAGGAAAAGACCGGCGCCAACGCTTCGGTCGTCTATGTGCCGCCGGCGGGCGCCGCCGAAGCGATCCTGGAAGCGATCGAGGCCGAGATCCCGCTGATCATCTGCATCACCGAAGGCATTCCGGTGATGGACATGATCAAGGTCAAGGCGCGGCTCGACCGCTCGACCTCGCGGCTGATCGGCCCGAACTGCCCGGGCGTGCTCACCCCCAACGAATGCAAGATCGGCATCATGCCGGGAAACATCTTCCGCAAGGGCTCGGTCGGCGTTGTTTCGCGCTCGGGAACACTTACCTATGAGGCTGTGTTCCAGACCACCAATGTCGGCCTCGGCCAGACCACCGCCGTCGGCATTGGCGGCGACCCTGTCAAGGGCACCGAATTCATCGACATGCTGGAAATGTTCCTCGCCGATGACGAGACCAAGTCGATCATCATGATCGGCGAGATCGGCGGTTCGGCCGAGGAAGACGCCGCGCAGTTCCTCAAGGACGAAGCCAAGCGCGGCCGCAAGAAGCCGATGGCCGGCTTCATCGCCGGCCGTACGGCGCCGGCCGGCCGCACCATGGGTCATGCGGGCGCGGTCATCTCCGGCGGTAAGGGCGGCGCCGAGGACAAGATCGCGGCGATGGAATCGGCCGGGATAAAAGTTTCGCCCTCGCCTGCCCGGCTGGGCACGACGCTGGTCGAGGCGATCAAGGGTTAAGTGAGTAGCGAGTAGTGAATAGCGAATAGGAAACGGAGTAACGGCGCGACCTGGGGAAAATCCCTACTCGCTATTCGCTACTCACTATTCGCTCTGACAAGGAGACGAAGCCAAGGCTTCGATAGAGACATGGCAAGACAAGATCAGGCCAACGACCAATTTTCGCTCACTTCATTCCTCTATGGCGGCAACGCCGATTACATCGACGCGCTCTATGCCGCCTATGAGGACGATCCAGCCTCGGTCAATCCCGAATGGCAGGAGTTCTTCGCCGGGCTGAAGGACGACGCCGGCGACGTGCGCAAGAACGCCAAGGGCGCCTCCTGGGCCAAGCCCTCGTGGCCGCTGCAGGCCAATGGCGAACTGGTGTCGGCGCTCGACGGCAACTGGGGCATCGTCGAGAAGCATCTGGAAAAGAAGGTCAAGGACAAGGCGGTCACCAACGGCATCATCCTTTCCGACGCCGACGTGCACCAGGCGACGCGCGATTCGGTGCGCGCCATCATGATGATCCGCGCCTACCGCATGCGCGGCCATCTGCACGCCAATCTCGACCCGCTCGGCATCGCCAAGCCGCTCGAGGACTACAACGAATTGTCGCCAGAGAATTACGGCTTCACCGCCGCCGACTACGACCGGCCGATCTTCCTCGACAATGTGCTCGGGCTCGAATTCGGCACCATCCGGCAGATGCTGGAGATCCTGACGCGCACCTATTGCTCGACGCTGGGCGTCGAGTTCATGCATATTTCCGATCCCGAGGAAAAGGCCTGGATCCAGGCGCGCATCGAGGGCGCCGACAAGGAGATCTCCTTCACCGCCACCGGCAAGAAGGCGATCCTGCAGAAGCTGGTCGAGGCCGAAGGCTTCGAGCAATTCATCGACGTCAAGTACAAGGGCACCAAGCGCTTCGGCCTTGATGGCAGTGAATCGCTGATCCCGGCGCTGGAGCAGATCGTCAAGCGCGGCGGCCAGCTCGGCATGAAAGAGATCGTGCTTGGCATGGCGCATCGCGGCCGGCTGAACGTGCTCTCCCAGGTGATGGCCAAGCCGCACCGCGCCATCTTCCACGAGTTCAAGGGCGGTTCGGCTGCTCCCGACGAGGTCGAAGGTTCGGGCGACGTCAAGTACCATCTCGGCGCCTCGTCGGACCGCGAGTTCGACGGCAACAAGGTGCATCTGTCCTTGACTGCCAATCCCTCGCACCTGGAAATCGTCGATCCGGTGGTGATGGGCAAGGCCCGCGCCAAGCAGGACTATCTGTTCGGCCGCAGCCGCGAGGAGATCGTGCCGCTGGAAGAGCGCGCCAAGGTGCTGCCGCTGCTGCTGCACGGCGATGCCGCCTTCGCCGGCCAGGGTGTGATCGCCGAAATCCTCGGCCTGTCGGGCCTGCGCGGCCATCGCGTTGCCGGCACGCTGCATTTCATCATCAACAACCAGATCGGCTTCACCACCAATCCGCGGTTCTCGCGCTCGTCGCCCTATCCGTCTGATGTGGCCAAGATGATCGAAGCGCCGATCTTCCACGTCAATGGCGACGATCCGGAAGCCGTGGTGCATGCCACCAAGGTGGCGATCGAATTTCGCATGAAGTTCCACAAGCCGGTCGTGGTCGACATGTTCTGCTACCGCCGCTTCGGCCATAATGAGGGCGACGAACCGGCCTTCACCCAGCCGATCATGTACCGCAACATCCGCACCCACAAGACGACGGTGCAGATCTATGGCGACCGGCTGATCGCCGAGGGCCACATCACCCAGGCCGAACTCGACCAGTTGAAGGCCGACTGGCGGGCGCATCTGGAATCCGAGTGGGAAGTCGGCCAGAGCTATAAGCCTAACAAGGCCGACTGGCTGGACGGCGCCTGGTCGGGCCTGCGCACGGCCGACAACCAGGACGAACAGCGGCGCGGCAAGACCGCCGTGCCGGTCAAGACGCTGAAGGAAATCGGCAAGAAGCTGACCGAGGTGCCGAAGGATTTCGAGGCGCACAAGACGATCATCCGCTTCCTCGAGAACCGCCGCCAGGCGATCGAGTCCGGCGAAGGCATCGACTGGTCGACGGCCGAGGCGCTGGCCTTCGGCGCCATCCTGCTCGACGGCAATCCGATCCGCCTATCGGGCCAGGATTCCGAACGCGGCACCTTCTCGCAGCGCCATTCCGTGCTCTACGACCAGCGCGACGAGACCCGCTACATCCCGCTCAACAATCTGTCGGCGGCGCAGGCCGGCTACGAAGTCATCAACTCGATGTTGTCGGAAGAGGCGGTGCTGGGCTTCGAATATGGCTACAGCCTGGCCGAGCCGAAGGCGCTGACCTTGTGGGAGGCGCAGTTCGGCGACTTCGCCAACGGCGCCCAGGTGGTGTTCGACCAGTTCATCTCGTCGGGCGAGCGCAAGTGGCTCCGAATGTCGGGCCTCGTCTGCCTCTTGCCGCATGGCTATGAAGGCCAGGGACCGGAGCATTCCTCGGCCCGGCTCGAGCGCTTCCTGCAGCTTTGCGCCGAAGACAACATGCAAGTGGCCAACTGCACGACGCCGGCTAACTATTTCCACATCCTGCGCCGGCAGTTGAAGCGCGACTTCCGCAAGCCGCTGATCCTGATGACGCCGAAGTCGCTGCTGCGCCACAAGCGGGCGGTGTCGACGCTGCCGGAAATCTCCGGCGAAAGCTCGTTCCACCGGCTGTTGTGGGACGATGCCCAGCTGCTTCCCAACCAGGCGATCAAACTCACCAAGGATTCGAAGATCCGCCGCGTCGTGCTGTGCTCGGGCAAGGTCTATTACGACCTCTACGAGGAGCGCGAGAAGCGCGGCATCAACGACATCTATCTGCTGCGCGTCGAACAGCTCTATCCGTTCCCGGCCAAGGCGCTGATTACGGAACTGTCGCGTTTCCGCAATGCAGAGATGGTGTGGTGCCAGGAAGAGCCCAAGAACATGGGCGCCTGGTCGTTCATCGACCCCTATCTGGAATGGGTGCTGGCGCATATCGACGCCAAGCATCAGCGGGTGCGCTACACCGGCCGCCCGGCGGCCGCCTCGCCGGCGACCGGACTGATGTCGAAGCACCTTGCCCAGCTCGCCGCCTTGCTCGAAGACGCGCTCGGTGAATAGAAGAGACTCGGGTGAATAGAACAGATCTGGGCGAATAACTCAGGAAGAAACGGACAGGCACAATGGCTACCGAAATCCGCGTTCCCACGCTCGGCGAATCCGTCACCGAAGCGACCGTCGGCAAATGGTTCAAGAAGGTCGGCGACACGATCGCCGCCGATGAACCGCTGGTCGAGCTCGAGACCGACAAGGTGACGGTGGAGGTGCCTGCCGCCGCCGCCGGCACGCTGGGCGAGATCACCGTCAAGGAAGGTGAGACGGTCGGCGTCGGCGCGTTGCTGGGTTCGATTTCGGCGGGTGGCGATGCCGCCGCACCAGCGACCAAGCCACAGGCGGTGTCGCAGGCCTCGTCGCCGGATGCGGCATCGACCGGCAAGCAGGCCGCGGCCGAAACCGCCAAGATCGCCGGCGACGCCGGCGCGGTCGAGCCGCGCAGCATGCCACCGGCCCCGGCCGCGGCAAAACTGATCGCCGAGAACAATCTCGCCGTCGACCAGCTCTCCGGCTCGGGCAGGCGCGGCCAGGTGCTGAAGGGCGACGTGCTCGACGCGATCTCGAAGGGCGCGCCGTCACAGCCGGCCGAGACCCCCAGGGCAGCGCCGGCGCCGGTTGCGGTGCGGGCGCCGTCCTCGGGCGACGATGCGTCGCGCGAGGAGCGCGTGCGCATGACCAAATTGCGCCAGACCATAGCGCGCCGGCTCAAGGAAGCGCAGTCGACCGCCGCCATGCTGACCACCTTCAACGAGGTCGACATGAGCGCGGTGATGGCGCTCCGGACCAAGTACAAGGACGTGTTCGAGAAGAAGCACGGCGTGAAGCTCGGCTTCATGGGCTTCTTCACCAAGGCCGTCACCCACGCCTTGAAGGAAATCCCCTCGGTCAATGCCGAGATCGACAGCACCGACATCATCTTCAAGAACTATGCCCATATCGGCGTCGCCGTCGGCACCGAAAAGGGGCTGGTCGTGCCCGTCGTGCGCGATGCCGACCAGATGTCGATCGCCGAGATCGAGAAGGAGATCGGCCGCCTGGGCATCGCCGCGCGCGACGGCAAGCTGTCGGTCGCCGACATGCAGGGCGGCACGTTTACGATATCCAACGGTGGCGTCTACGGGTCGCTGATGTCGACGCCGATCCTCAACGCGCCGCAGTCGGGCATTTTGGGCATGCACAAGATCCAGGACCGGCCGGTGGTGGTCGGTGGCCAGATCGTGATCCGGCCGATGATGTATCTGGCGCTCAGCTACGATCACCGCATCGTCGACGGCAAGGAAGCGGTGACCTTCCTGGTCCGCGTCAAGGAAAGCCTGGAGGATCCGGAACGGCTGGTTCTGGATCTGTGAGCGGAGCTGATCCGCAATGAGCGGCTGGCTGGAGCAGTTGGGGTTCAAGCTGGGCCGTGGGCTACGGATCTTACGGCGTGAGCCGTGGACCTCTATGTCCACGGCGGCGGTGGTGTCGGCCGAATGGGATCCGGCGCAGGCGAGCAGCAATCTCGGCCTCTTCGACCTGAGCGATGCGCAAATGGCGGAGCGCGAGATAACCGTCACGGTGATCGGCGAGCTGGATTTACCGACAGGCGAAATTGTCGCCTGCGATCCCCTGACTACCGGAACAGACTGGCCAGCGTTAAGCCGCAAGGTCAGACCGGGGCGCTACCCGGTATCGTTGCTTGAGGCACAAGGCCGTATTGCTGCAGCAGTCCTGCGCTTCCGGCCCGGCAGGCCGTTTCGCTGGGAGCTGGCAACCTTGCCCGATCAGGATGCATCGACCCTGAAGGGCAACGAGGTATTTGGATATCCCGTCGATGCCGGTCTTGGTTCGTTCATGGACAAGATGGCAATGGCGTTGATGTCCGAGCAGCAGGACAAGCTTGAAGCCAAGCAGAATTACTATGACGACGTCCTGGCGGCCGAGTTTGCGCCCAACCAGGATCGGTTCGCGATGCATCACCCCGTTGTCGGCAATCCCCTCAACATTGCGATGTTCTGGAGCGGCTGGGGTGACGGAATCTATCCATCGTTCTGGGGACTCAGCGCGGCTGGCGAGCCGCTGCTGCTGATGACCGACTTTGAAGTGCTTGAAAACGCCGATGGCCGCGAGAGCCAGTAGGTCGCCGCGATGCAAAGCCCCTTGTCGTCCGCCATCGCATGCCTAGCGGGATCTCTGGCTGTTTTGTTCACCGGGACCGCCACAATCGCAGCCTGCCCGATCGAACTCGCCGTCTATGGCGAGGCCCAAAGCGGCAGTGAGATCGATTTTAGCCCGACCGGCACCTCGGCGACCGTCACCAACAGCTTCCGGATGATCCTCGACAACAATGTGGTGCTGAACGGCATCGTCATGTGGAACGAGGGCGTGTCGCGGCCCAACGGCGTGCTGATGTACAAATGCCCCGAGGGCGACGTCACCGGCGAGGAGCTTGCCGCCTGCACGGCCTGGCACGGTGTCATCTACACGTCGGACGACAAGGGCAGCATCGGCCTGCTGCCTGCCGAAGGCGTCGAGGCGCCGAAGACGCTGATCCTGCCGGATCTTGGGCAGTCGTTGCGTCAATCGTCGGCCTATGGCGGCAATGGATTTTCGAAAGTGCCGTGGGATGTGTTTGCCTTGAAGGGGTGCCAGGAATGACCGATACGCAAAAGGTGCTGCTGGTCACCGGCGGCAGCCGCGGCATCGGCGCCGCGATCTGCCGGCTCGGCTCGAAGGCCGGCTACCGCGTCGCGGTCAACTACGCTGCGAACAAGGACGCCGCCGATGCGCTGGTCGCAGAGATCCAGGCCGCCGGCGGCGACGCTCTTGCCGTCAAGGGCGATGTCGGCGTCGAGGCCGATATCGTTGCCATGTTCGGTGCCGTCGACCGCGCCTATGGCCGGCTCGATGCCTTCGTCAACAATGCCGGCATCGTCGACGCCAAGGCTCGCGTCGACGAGATGGATTTTTCGCGGCTGGAGCGCATGATGCGGATCAATGTCGTCGGTTCGTTCCTGTGCGCCCGCGAGGCGGTCAAGCGCATGTCGACCCGTCACGGCGGCAAGGGTGGCGCTATCGTCAACATCTCGTCGGCTGCGGCGGTGCTTGGCGCCGCGGACAACTATGTCGACTATGCTGCCTCCAAGGGCGCCATTGACACGTTCACCATCGGGCTCGCCCGCGAGGTGGCACTGGAAGGCATCCGCGTCAATGCGGTGCGCCCGGGCATCATCGATACGGACATCCATGCCTCCGGCGGACAGCCGGACCGGGTGGCACTCATCCAGGATACGCTTCCGATGAAAAGAGCCGGAACGGCTGATGAAGTCGCTGGTGCGGTTCTCTATCTTTTATCCGACGCCGCGTCCTATACGACGGGCGCGATCCTGAATGTAAGCGGCGGCCGCTGAGCCCCAATCAAGAAGGACAGTATCATGGCTTATGACGTCGTTATCATCGGATCGGGACCGGGCGGCTATGTCTGCGCCATCAAGGCGGCGCAGCTCGGGCTGAAGACGGCGGTGGTCGAGAAGAACGCGACCTTCGGCGGCACCTGCCTCAACATCGGCTGCATTCCGTCCAAGGCGCTGCTTTATGCCTCCGAGATGTTCGCCGAGGCGGGCCACTCCTTCGACACGCTCGGTGTCGAGATATCAGCGCCGAAATTGAATCTGAAGAAGATGATGGCGCACAAGGACGCGACAGTGGCGTCGAACGTCAACGGCGTCGCCTTCCTGTTCAAGAAGAACAAGATCGACAGCTTCCGCGGCACCGGCAAGGTGATCGCCGCGGGCAAAGTCTCGGTGACCGGCGAGGACGGCAAGGTCGAGGAGATCGAGACCAAGAACATCGTCATCGCCACCGGTTCGGATGTCGCCGGCATTCCCGGCGTCAAGGTCGACATCGACGAGAAGGTGATCGTGTCGTCGACCGGCGCGCTGTCGCTGGAGAAAGTGCCCGGTCATCTGGTGGTGGTCGGCGGCGGTGTCATCGGCCTCGAGCTCGGCTCTGTGTGGGCGCGGCTTGGCGCCAAGGTCACCGTCGTCGAATTCCTCGACACCATCCTGGGTGGCATGGACGGCGAGGTCTCCAAGCAGTTCCAACGAATGCTGTCGAAGCAGGGTTTCGAGTTCAAGCTCGGCGCCAAGGTCACCGGTGTCGCCAAGGCCAAGAAGGGCGCGACCGTCACCTTCGAGCCGGTCAAGGGCGGTGCTGCCGAGACCATCGAGGCCGACGCGGTGCTGATCGCCACCGGGCGCCGCGCCTATTCCGACACTCTCGGGCTCAAGGAAGCCGGCGTCGAGGTCGACGAGCGTGGCCGGGTCACGACCGATGGCCATCTCAGAACCAACGTGCCCGGCATCTACGCCATCGGCGATGTCATCGCCGGGCCGATGCTGGCACACAAGGCCGAGGACGAGGGCGTGGCGGTGGCGGAAACCATCGCCGGCCAGACCGGCCATGTGAACTATGACGTCATTCCGAGCGTCGTCTACACCAGTCCGGAAATCGCCTCGGTCGGCAAGACCGAGGAGGAGCTGAAGAAGGCGGGCATCGACTACAAGGCGGGAAAATTCCCCTTCACCGCCAATGGCCGGGCGCGCGCGATGCTGCACACCGACGGTTTCGTCAAGATCCTCGCCGACAAGGCAAGCGACCGCGTGCTCGGCGTCCATATCGTCGGCTTCGGCGCCGGCGAGATGATCCACGAGGCCGCCGTGCTGATGGAGTTCGGCGGCTCGTCCGAGGATCTCGCCCGAACCTGCCATGCACACCCGACGATGTCGGAAGCGGTCAAGGAGGCGGCGCTGGCGACCTTCTTCAAGCCGATCCACATATAAAGGCCTTTCATAAACTCTACTCCGGCGGCCATCCGGTGAGGTTTTCTCCGCTTCCGGTGCTCACGGACCCAAACGTCCGCTGCGCTCCGGTTCTCGAAAACCACGCCAGCTGACTCACCGGAGCGAGTTTCTGGAAAGGCCTTTAAGGCGGCCCGCACAAAGCAGAACGGCCCGCCTTTTGGCGGGCCGTTCGTATTTGATATCGAGCCTGATCAGTTGGCCGGTGCGGCAGGAGCCGGCGCAGGCGCTGGAGCCGGTGCGGGCGCTGGGGCAGGCGCCGCGGGAGCGGGCGCGGCCGGAGCCGGTTCGGCTGGCTTCATAGGTTCTGCAGGAGCCGGTGCAGGTGCCGGTGTGCTGGCCGCCGGCGCCTCGGCAGGTGCCGGATGCTCACCGCCGCTTCTTCCGAAAACATAATACGCGACAACCGCCAGAATAACGACGACCAGAACAATCAGCCAGGTGCTGCCACCGCCGCTTGGGCGAGGAGCGTTGGTGGACGAATTGAACGGGTCGTTTGGATTCGGTGTGTTCGCCATAAAAGTGTCCTCCGTGGATGAAAAACATCAAACAACAGCCATCAACGCGTTACCGTCGAATGGGTTTCACACTAGTCGAGGAAAACGCCGAAAACGCGACGCCCGGATCCTCCACCACCATGCGGCGACTCAGTTGACAGCGGTGACAGTATAGCCGGCTTTGCGGAAATCCTCGACCAGGCCTTCGGGACCGGGAAGGTGGAGGGCTCCGACCGCCATGAAGGCATTGCCCCTGGCCAGGATCGGCTGGGCATGATCTACCATCACCTTGTTGCGGCTGGTGATCATGGTTTCCTCGAACGCGGCATAGCCTGCGGGGTCGTCCTGCTCATTGGGCATGGCCGCACGGAACAGTGGCCAGAACATACCGGTGTCGCCGCGCTGGTAGAGAACGATCATGGTTTCGTTGATGTCGTTGACCTTGTCGCCCAGCTTCAGCGTGTCGACCAGCCCCTTCATGTGAAAGGCCAGTGGCAAAGAGGCCATGGCGCGCAATTGGCTGGCAGCCGTTTCCAGTCCCTCAACCGGCTTGCCGGCGGCCTTGGCACCTTCCGCCAGCTTGACGTCGAGCACCGGGGCGCCGCCGGACTGTCGGGCGAGTTCGCAAGCCGGAAGCGCCATCATGGCCGAGAGCATCCACGGCTTCATCTTGGCGACGGTTGCCGGCGGGATGCCGCGCGCGTCGAGTGCGGCATTCATGGCCGCCGCATCGTCGGGCGACAGCAATGACGACAGCGTCGTGGAGTCGGTGAACATCATCAGATCCGGCTCCTTGAGCATCGCCGCCATCATCTGCTGCTTGTCGAGCACGTCGGTGGTTTCGATGACGATGGTGGCGGCGGCGTCATAGGCCTTCTGCGCGGCCGGCGGCAGCGCGGTGACGCGCGGGTCGGTCATGTGCATGGTGCCGAACAGGAAGGACGGCTTTTCGCCCGGCTTCTCCAGCTTCCACAGCAGGCCCTTGCCGTTCGGCGTGGCGGCGGCTTCAGTCTCGATCTTCTGATAGGCCGACGGATCGCTCTTCTGCAAGGCAGACAGCATGTCGGCGCCGGTGCAGGTGGGGATCTCGGCATGCGCCCTGCCGGCCGCGAGCAGCAAGACGGCAAGGAACGACAGGAAAAACAGGACATTGAGCGCGACAAGCAGCTTCAGCGACACGGAAGCTGCACGGTCGGCGATGGCGATGACGCGTTTCATGACGCTGTCTTCATGTTTGACCATGACCTTTTCCGAAAACCGGGTCCCACTTTTCGGGATCATGGTCAGGTCTAGGCGCAAAAAGCGGCAAAACGGTTAATCGGCACTGCAAAATTGTCTTTGACCGGCTAGTGCGCCGGTGCGCTTGACACTAACTCAGGCGCGGGGATGAGCAGACTCATAAATTTCGAGCAGCCTGGCAGTGTCGACGCCGGTGTAGATCTGCGTCGTCGACAGGCTGGCGTGGCCTAGGAGCTCCTGGATGGTGCGCAAATCGCCGCCGCGGCCGAGCAGATGCGTGGCGAAGGAATGGCGCAGAGCGTGCGGCGTCGCGGTATGGGGCAGGTTGAGCGCCGAGCGCAGCTTGGCCATGTCGCGCTGGACGATGGCCGGGTTGAGCGGGCCGCCGCGCGCGCCGCGAAACAAAAGGCCCTTCGGGTCGAGATGATAGGGGCAGAGCCGGCGGTATTCGGCGATCGCCCGCAGCGCCACCGGCAGCACCGGCACCAGCCGCGTCTTGCCGCCCTTGCCGGTGACGCGCAGCACGGTGTCGGTCGCCAATGCCAGATCGGCGGCGGCGAGGCCGAGCGCCTCGGAAATGCGCAGGCCGGAGCCGTAGAGCAGCGTCAGCACGGCGGCGTTGCGGGCTGCGATCCACGGCTCTTCCGCCAGTTGGCCTTCGACGGAAACGACATGCTTGGCATCGCTTGCCGTCAGTGGCTTGGGCAGCGATTTGGGCTGGCGCGGCGCGCGCAAGGCTGCCGCACCGGCCGCGTTGACGAGGCCACGCCGTTCGAGGAACCGCAGCAGCGAACGTATGCCGGCCAGGCCGCGGCCAAGCGTGCGGGCGCCGGCGCCGGCGTTGCGGCGGGCGGCGAGGAAGCCGCGCAGATCGGCCGGGCGCAGATTGGCGATGTCCGAAATGCCGGGCGAGCCGCCACAATGGCCGGTGAGGAAATGCAGGAACTGCCGCGTGTCGCGCTCATAGGCCTCGACGGTCTCCGCCGACAGCCGGCGCTCGCGCGCCAGCATCTTCAGCCAGCTTTCACGCGCCGCCTGGAGGTCGGGTTTTGCCGGGATGAGGAATTCCTGCATGGTGTGCTTCCAATCTTGCTTCATGCGTGCCGTTGTCCCCAAACTGGAGCCACCTTTGGGCGACATGCATCAGCCGCCATTTTCCGGCAGCCGGGTTAGGAAGCGGTGAAGAGCCATGTCATTGAAATGACAATCCGGGAGCGTTAGAGCAAAGCCAAAGGATATCGCGCCATGAGCAAGCCCCAGAACCCCGTCCAGATGGCCGTGATCGGCGCCGCCCACGGCATCAAGGGCGAATTGCGGGTCAAGACCTTCACCGGTGAACCGCTGGCGCTGGCCGATTATGGGCCGCTCTATGCCAGGGACGGCCGCGCCTTCCAGATCATCGACATCAGGCCCGCCAACACCGTCGTCGTTGTCCGCTTCAAGGGTGTTGCCGACCGCAACGCAGCTGAGGCGCTCGCCGGCACCGAACTGTTTGTCGACCGCTCGATGTTGCCCGACGATGGCGAGGAGGACGAATTCTACCATGCCGACCTGGTCGGTCTGGAGGTCCGGGACGATGCCGGTGCTGCGATCGGCAAGGTCGTGGCCGTGCACAATTTCGGCGGTGGCGACATTCTCGATGTGACATTGGGCGGGCGCAAGGGCGTGCTGATCCCGTTCACGCAGGCCGCGGTGCCTGATGTGTCGATCGCCGAGGGCTTTGTCCGCGTCGACCCGGCGGCGGCCGGGCTGCTCGAGGACGAGGATGGCGATGCGCCGCGCGAGGAAGACTTCGATCCGAAGGGCAGGCCGCGCGGACCGCGCGACGCCGGGGGCAACCGGTGACGTTCAAAGCATCGGTGCTGACGCTCTATCCCGAGATGTTTCCGGGCGCGCTCGGCCTGTCGCTGGCCGGCCGGGCGCTGGAAGGTGGCACATGGTCGCTGGAAGCGATCCAGATCCGCGACTTCGCCACCGACCGCCACCGCACCGTCGACGACACGCCGGCCGGCGGCGGTGCCGGCATGGTGATGCGCGCCGATGTTTTGGCCAGGGCCATCGACCATGCTTCGCCCGAGGGCGACGCGCGGCCGCGGCTGCTGATGAGCCCGCGCGGCAGGCCGCTGACGCAGGCGCGCGTGCGCGAACTTGCCGCCGGGCCGGGCGCTGTGATCCTGTGCGGCCGCTTCGAGGGCGTCGACCAGCGGCTGATCGAGGCGCGCGGATTGGAAGAGGTTTCGATCGGCGATTTCATCCTCTCTGGCGGTGAGCCGGCGGCCCTTGTGCTGCTCGACGCGGTGGTGCGGCTGTTGCCCGGCGTCATGGGCAACGCCGTGTCGGGCGAAGAGGAGAGTTTCGAGAACGGCCTGCTCGAACACCCGCATTACACGCGGCCGCAGGAATTCGAGGGGCGCGAGATTCCCGAGGTGCTGATATCAGGCAATCACAAGAAGATCGCCGCCTGGCGGCGGGCGGAGTCCGAGGCGCTGACGAAAGAGCGGCGGCCCGACCTGCCCGGCGCTCAGCCTTTGTTGAAGTAGTAGAAGGCGAGGAACAGGCCGACGGCGACGACGAAGCCGCGCACCGCGTTCTGCGGCACGCGCTTGGCGATCCAGACGCCGGCATACCCGCCCAGCGCGCCGCCCGGGATCATGACGATCGCCTGCAGCCAGGCGACAACGCCGCCCGAGACGAAGACAACGATCGCCACCGCGGCGATGACAATGGCCAGCATGTTCTTCAGCGCGTTCAGCCGGTGATAGTCGCCGGCTTGCGTGAGGCCGAGCGTCGCCAGCATCATCACGCCCATGCCGGCGCCGAAGAAGCCGCCATAGATGGCGGTGATGAACTGCGCCAATGAACCGGTCAGCGTGCCCACCGCGGCTTCGTGCCCCGGCTTCGGCGCCGGTTTCAGCCACGGCCCGGCGGCAAACAGGGCCGTTGCGCCCAGCAGCAGCCATGGCACCAGGACGCGGAACGACGGATTGTCGAGCGCCAGCAGAATCAGCGCGCCAGCCAGCGCGCCGACCGCCGAGATCAGGCAGAGCAGCGATGCGCCACGCCAGAAGTGGCGGATGTCATCCCAGTAGGCGAGCGTCGAGGTGATGTAGCCGGGAAACTGCGTCACCGAGGAGGTGGCGTTGGCGACGATCGGCGGCAGGCCGACCAATGTCATGGCGCCGAAGGTGATGAAGGTGCCGCCACCGGCGACCGCATTGGCGGCGCCTGACAGAAAGCCCGCCAGGAAAAGCAGGATGGCGTCGAAGATAGACATGTAAGGCCGCCGCGAAAAACTGTGCTGCGCCCGGCTTAGGAAGCCTGGCATACGGACGCAACCCGGCACCGGAAGGTTATGATGGTGCCATGCAGGCAAAAAAGACTCGGGGTCAGGCGTGACAAAGCGCTGAAATAGCTGTATGTGCCCGCCCGTACCGGCAAGAAAAACTCTGCCGGACCCGTCACCAATGACGGTGTAGTCGCCCCTGCCCGATGTCTTGGACACCGATGTCTTCGATAAAGGGCATAGCCGAGCGGTCATCGGAACTGCAAGGCGAGTGTCGGACGCTCTGGCTGTCGGAAGAACAAGAAGTGGATTTTTGAGATGGATATTCTCCGTCAACTCGAGGCCGAGCAGGCCGCCAAGATCGAAGCCAAGCGCAAGCTTCCCGAATTCCAGCCCGGCGACACCGTGCGCGTCCAGGTCCGCGTGACCGAAGGCACCCGCACCCGCGTCCAGGCCTATGAGGGCGTCGTCATCGCCCGCGCCGGTTCCGGCTTCCAGGAAAATTTCACCGTCCGCAAGATCTCCTACGGCGAAGGCGTCGAGCGCGTGTTCCCGGTCTATTCGCCGATGGTCGAGGGCGTCGAGATCGTTCGCCGCGGCAAGGTGCGTCGCGCCAAGCTCTACTATCTGCGCGATCGTCGCGGCAAGTCGGCCCGTATTTCGGAAAACACCGGCGTGCGCGCCCGCAAGCTGAACGATGACGAGCGCGATGCGCTGAACGCCGAGAAGGCCCGCATCGAGGCCGAGAAGGTGGCAGCCGCCGAGGCTCTGGCCGCCGAGACGGCCGCCAAGGAAGCAGCCGAGAAGAAGGCAGCCGCCGAGACTGAGGCAGCCAAGGCCGCGGAAGCCGCGACCGCCGAATAAGTTTTTCGCCAATCATGTTTGTAGAAAAGGCGGCTTCGGCCGCCTTTTTCGTTTTCAGGAATGAAGCACTGGCTGGATATCCGCGATTGACTCCTATTATATCGTGTACTAAACAATCGTGCACAATATAAATGGAGACACGAGATGACCGCATTGTATTCCACCCAGGCCCGCGCCGTCGGCGGCCGCGCCGGCCACGTCCAGAGCAGCGATGGCCTGCTCAGCCTCGACCTTGCCATGCCGAAGGAACTTGGCGGTAAGGGCGGCGCCACCAATCCCGAGCAGCTTTTCGCCGCCGGCTATGCCGCCTGCTTCGAAAGCGCCATGCGCTTCATCGCCGGCAAGCAGAAACTGCTGCTGCAGGATGCGTCGGTGACAGCCAATGTCAGCCTGCATCCCAATGGTCAGGGCGGTTTCCTGCTCGGCGTTTCGCTGGCGGCCGAGACGAAAGGTCTTGATCAGGCGGCGGCGGAAGCGCTTGTATCGGCAGCGCATGAGGTTTGTCCCTATTCCAACGCCATCAAGGGCAACATCGAGGTGGCGCTTTCGGCAAAGGCGCTTCCGGCAAAGGCAGCATGACCACCAGAACGATCCCTTCGCCCCTGGACGTCCCGGCGGATTTCGCCGGGATACCGAAGCTCGACCAGCAKCTSTGCTTCGCGCTCTATTCGGCGAGCGGGCTGATGACRMRGMTCTACCGGCCGCTGCTCGAGCCGCTCGGCCTGACCTACCCGCAATATCTGACCATGCTGGCACTGTGGGAACATGCACCGCGCACGGTCGGCGAACTTGGCGACGCGCTGGGGCTCGATTCGGCAACGCTGACGCCGCTGCTCAAGCGACTGGAAGCGAACGGCCTGGTCACGCGCCGGCGCGATGCCGCCGACGAACGCCGGGTGCTGGTCGAACCGACGCCTCAGGGCAAAGCCCTGCGCGAGGGCGCCAAGGCGGTGTCGGCCGCGATGCGGTGCCATTCGCCGCTCGACGGCGACGAGCTGAAATCCCTGCACCGCTCCCTGACCCGTCTGATCGACGGTTTGCGGGAAGCGAGCGCCGATTGACGAGAACCACGGCGATCGTCCAGGAATCCCCGGATAGAAGGCAATGGAATCCGTTTTCACGTGCGCCGACGCAGTGCACCGTCTTGCATGACGCTTGCGGAAAGCTAAAGTCGGCGCCGGATTTTCCTGCATGCCCGGCCGATGTCCGGGCGCCTTCACTTCCGGGGAGTGTGTCATGACCAAATCGAAACTGCTGCTGGCCGGCCTGCTTGCCCTCATGCTTACGCCCGTTGCCGCCTTGGCGCAGGCGCTGCCCGATCTCGGCGGCAAGAAGGTGGTGGTGGTGACCGAAAACGCCTATCCGCCGCTGCAGTTCATCGATGCCAAGACGGGAAAACAGATCGGCTGGGAATATGATGCGATGAACGAGATCGCCAAGCGGCTGAACTTCACCGTGGAGTACCAGAACACCTCCTGGGACGCGATGATCCAGGCGGTTTCCGACAACCAGTACAATATCGGCATGACCGGCATCACCATCAAGGACGACCGCAAGCAGAAGGTCGACTTCTCCGACCCCTATATGCGGTCGGAACAGTTCATGCTGGTGCGCGGCGACGAAAGCCGCTTCACGGACGCCAAGACCTTCGGCGCTTTCAAGGACGGGCTGATTGGCGCCCAGGCCGGCACGACGCCCTTCTACACCGCCGTCTACAGCGTGCTCGACGGCAATGAGCAGAATCCGCGCATCAAACTGTTCGAGACTTTCGGCGCGACGGTGCAGGCGTTGAAGTCCGGCGACGTCGATGTCGTCCTGACCGATGGTACCGCGGGCAAGGGCTATGTCGATGCCTCCGACGGCAAGCTGAAGCTGATCGGCGGGCCGCTGGGCACCGAGGATTTCGGGTTTATCTTTCCGAAGGGCTCCGATCTGGTGAAGCCAGTCAACGCGGCAATCGCGGCGCTCAAGGCCGACGGCACGTTCGACACGCTCAACAAGAAATGGTTCCTTGATTACAAGATGGGGCAGTAGTTCGTCTTGGCGCGGGTGTGGGGTGGTTCTAGCGCGCTGAACCTTGCACGAACATCGTTTCTTCCCACCCCCCTCTGTCCTGCAGGACATCTCCCCCGCAAGGGGGGAGATCAGATGTCGCCCCCGCTTTCGCCAATCGCCAATGTTGAAGCACTGCCTCCGGAGCTTCCAATCTCCCCCCTTGCGGGGGAGATTGCCGGCAGGCCAAAGGGGGGTGCCTTGGTGCAATCCTTCTGATGCAGGCCGCTTCTACCTCAAAATCCGACTTCCCCTGGTGGCTGGTCGTGGCCGTGGCCATCGCGATTGCGGTGGCCGTCTTCGTTGCCACCAGCAACCTCTACGCCCAGGTCTTCGCCACCGTTGCCAAGGGCATAGGCATTACCGTTTTCGTCACCGTGATTGCCTTCGTTTTGGCGTCTGGCATTGGCCTCGGCGTCGCGCTGATGGGGCTGTCGGGCTCGCGCTGGCTACGCCAGATCGCCCGCTTCTATGTCGAGATCATCCGCGGCGTGCCGATCCTGGTGCTGTTGTTCTGGATCGCCTTCGTCGGCGCGCCGGCCTTCGTCGCGGGTTGGAATGCCCTGACCGCACCGTTTCAGAATGCCGGCCTCGTGGGCGAATTGCTGGTGCGCGACGTGTCGCTCTTGTGGCGCGCCATCATGGCGCTGACCATCGGCTATTCGGCGTTCATCTCGGAGGTCTTTCGCGCCGGCATCCAGGCCGTCGAGAAGGGCCAGATCGAGGCGGCGAAGGCGCTCGGCCTGACACGCGCTCAACGCTTCCGGCTGATCGTGTTTCCGCAGGCGATCCGCACCATCCTGCCGCCGCTCGGCAATGATTTCGTCGCCCTGGTCAAGGATTCCTCGCTGGTCTCGGTGCTCGGCGTCGCCGACATCACGCAGATGGGCAAGGTCTATGCCGCCGGCTCGTTCCGCTTCTTCGAGACCTATTCGATCGTCGCCTACATCTATCTCATCCTGACCGTCGGCCTGTCGCTGGCCTTGCGGGCGCTGGAACGGCGGTTGCGTCGCCAGCACGAAGAATAGTTTTTGAGCGAAGACGGCGCTACGATCCTTGTCTCCATATCTCGAATGAGGACGTCACATGATCGTCGACAAAGCCAATGCGGCGCTTGATTCCGTCTACACCGCCGACACGCCGGAAGCGCTGGCCGAGGCCTATGCCGCGTGGGCCGCGACCTATGACAGCGAGACGGCTTCGCTCGGTTATCTCCTGCCCTTCCTGATCACCGCCTGGGTGGCCCGCCACGTGGCGGCGGGCGACGGACCGCTGCTCGATGCCGGCTGCGGCACCGGCCTCTCTGGACCGTCGCTGCAGGCGCTGGGCTACCGCGACATTGCCGGGCTCGACCTCTCCGACGACATGCTGAAAATCGCCGGCAGCCGCAATGCCTACAGCGAGCTGAAACAAGCGATGCTGGGCGGGCCGCTGCCGTGGCCGGATGGCCATTTCCGCGCTTTCTTCTCAACCGGTGTTTTCACCATCAGCCATGCGCCGGCCTCGAGCCTGCATGAGCTGGTGCGCATCACCCGGAAGGGCGGCCATGCCGTCTTCACCGTGCGCGACCAAGTGTTCGATAGCGGCGGCTTCCAGGCCGTGTTCGACGAACTGGAGCAGGCGAAGACATGGCGGCTGGTCGAGCAAAGCCCATGGTTCCGCTGCTACGCGATCGCCGAGCCCGATGCGCTGGTGAAGACATTAGTTTTTGAGGTGATGTGAGGGGAGAGGAACCTACGTCCTGCGACGGCAGCTTCCAATTGCCGAAAAGCCAAAACATTGGTATGAGCCACGCCATGGAAGAGCTTTTTGGCGATCCGGCCTATAAGGGGTTCGTGCTGCAGGACAGAAAACGCCTGCCGTCGCGTTTCTCCGCGCGCGTCTCCGGCGCGCTGACCAGCCGACTACACTAGGCCGACCTGTCCAGGTCGTTTCGCCGGACCGGTGATCCGGCATCTGCTCTTTCCCATTCTCATATCGACGGATTTACGCACATGAGCGCACCGCGCACCCTCTACGACAAGATTTTCGACGACCACGTCGTCGACCGCCAGGACGACGGCACCTGCCTGCTCTACATCGACCGCCACCTCGTCCATGAAGTGACTAGCCCGCAGGCCTTCGAAGGCTTGCGCCTGAGCGGCCGCAAGGTCCGGCATCCGGAAAAGACGCTGGCCGTGGTCGATCACAATGTCTCGACCTCGCCCGAGCGCAAGTTCGGCATCAAGAACGAGGAAAGCCGCATCCAGGTCGAGGCGCTGGCCAAGAACGCCAAGGATTTTGGCGTCGAATATTATTCGGAAAACGATATCCGCCAGGGCATCGTCCACATCATCGGCCCGGAGCAGGGCTTTACGCTGCCCGGCATGACCATCGTCTGCGGTGACAGCCACACCTCGACCCACGGTGCCTTCGGCGCGCTGGCGCACGGCATCGGTACGTCCGAGGTCGAGCATGTGCTGGCGACGCAGACGCTGATCCAGCGCAAGGCCAAGAACATGCTGGTGCGTGTCGACGGCCAGTTGCCGGATGGCGTCACCGCCAAGGACATCATCCTCGCCATCATCGGCGAGATCGGCACCGCCGGCGGCACCGGCTATGTCATCGAATATGCCGGCGAGGCGATCCGTGCGCTGTCGATGGAAGGCCGCATGACGATCTGCAACATGTCGATCGAGGGCGGCGCGCGCGCCGGCCTGATCGCGGCAGACGAGACAACCTTCGCCTATGTCAAGGACAAGCCGCGCGCACCGAAGGGCGCGGCGTGGGATGCGGCAATGGAATACTGGAAGACGCTGCAGTCCGACGAAGGCGCGCATTTCGACAAGGTGATCGTGCTCGACGCGGCCAAGTTGCCGCCGATCGTTTCCTGGGGCTCCTCGCCCGAGGATGTCGTGTCGGTGCAAGGCATCGTGCCGAACCCGGACGATATCTCGGATGAAAACAAGCGCACCTCCAAGCAGCGCGCGCTCGACTATATGGGGCTGACGCCGGGCACCAGGATCACCGACATCACGCTCGATCGCGTCTTCATCGGTTCGTGCACCAATGGCCGCATCGAGGATCTGCGCGCCGTCGCCAAGGTGGTTGAAGGCAAGACTGTCAGCCCGCATGTCGATGCGATGATCGTGCCGGGCTCCGGCCTGGTCAAGGAACAGGCGGAAGCCGAAGGCCTCGACAAGATCTTCGTTGCCGCCGGCTTCGACTGGCGCGAGCCGGGCTGCTCGATGTGCCTTGCCATGAACGACGACCGGCTGAAGCCGCATGAACGCTGCGCCTCGACCTCGAACCGCAATTTCGAAGGCCGGCAAGGCTTCAAGGGCCGCACCCACCTGGTGTCACCGGCGATGGCGGCGGCGGCGGCGATCGCCGGCCACTTCGTCGATATCCGCGAGTGGAAATAACGCTGGAGCCTTCGGCTTCTAATGCATGCCAGACCCCGGACCGCCTTGTGGCTCCGGGGTCTTTTTCATCCGCTCCGTTGCATATTCAGCTTTCGCTTAACTGCTTGTTTGGGCTTGCACCCTAAGGTCTTCCCTGACGTAAGCGAGGGGAAGTCACAGTCCTTTGGACACCGGCCTGTTGATAGCGCTGCTCAATCCGACGATCGCGCTGGCACTCGGCGCGGCCTTCCTCGTGCTATGGTCCTATCAACGCCACCGCCCGTATCTCGCCGTGCTGGCGATCAGCTACGGTCTCTCGGCGGTCGGCTTCCTGTTGCAGTATTTCACCTTGCCCTTCGGCATGCAGCTGACCAAGCTGACGTCGAATATCTGCTTCACCGTTGCCGGTTGCTGCCTGTCCAGCGCCATCATCCACCGCTATGGCCGCAAGGTGCCCTATGTCGGGATCGGCGTACTGGCCGGCGGGGGCCTGGCGTCGTTTTGCTGGCTCCTGTTCGTCGCGCCGGATCTCACCTGGCGCATCCTGGCGATGAATTTCGCGTTCGGCGGGATCAGTCTTCTGGTCGCCGCCGAACTGCGCCCGGTGCGAAGCAATGGCCCGAGCGAAAACATCCTGTTCGCGCTGTCGCTGCTGTCGGGCCTGAACTTCTTCGTGCGAACCCTTGTCGTCGTCATCGCGCACGGACCCTTCACCAGCTATGACGGGTTCTATGCCTCGTCCTACTGGACGACGGCGCTGCTGTCGCATGCACTGCTGTCGCTGCTGATTGCGCTTTGCCTGTTCTCCGCCGCGGCACTTGACGTGATGAAGGCGCTGAAGACCGAGACCTACACCGACCCACTTTCGGGTCTTCTCAATCGCCGCGGCTTCGAGGAACGAGGCATGCAGCTGTTGCGCCACTGCGCCACGGCCCGCTTCCCGGTCGCGCTGGTGCTGGCCGACCTCGATCATTTCAAGGCGCTCAACGACGTACATGGGCATGCGGCGGGCGATCGCGTGATCGCCGACTTCGCTTCCAAGCTTCGGTTGGCCGCCGGGACGCGCGGCGTTGCCGGGCGTATCGGCGGCGAAGAGTTTGCCGTGCTGCTGCCGCTTAGTGATCTCGCCGCCGCGCGGCTGTTCGCCGAGGCCGTGCGCACGGTCTATTCGGCCGGCCAGGTCGACGGGCTTCCTGCCGGCACCAAGGTGACAGCGAGTTTCGGCGTGGCGGCCCGCAGCGGCGACGAGGCGCTGGAGCCGCTGATGCGCCGTGCCGACGATGCGCTCTACAAGGCCAAGAAGAATGGCCGCGACAGCGTGCGCCTGTCCTACGAGCGCCCGGAAACGGTGTTCGTGCCGGAGCCGCTCAAGGTGGGCTGATCGCGCCCCGCCGGGCCAGCGTTAACGTCTTCTTCGCCGCTCGATGCTTAGCTGTCGGCGCGGGTTCGGGAAGACTATGAGCGGCGCCAATTTCATCCTGTTGATCAATGTGTCGGTCGCCGGCCTGTTGGCGGCGTCCTTCATCGCGGTCGCGTTGCATGAGGCCGGTCGCGCCGCGCCGCGCTGGCTGGCGTTCGGCTATCTGCTGGGCATGGTGTATTTCGCCATCGAATTCAGCATCCCCGCCTTCGACAACGCGCGGCCGGTGGTCGTCGCCGCCTTCGCGGTGTTCCTTGGCGCCACCATCGCCTTCAATGGCGGGCTGGCGCACAAATACGGCGTATCGCCACCGTGGAAGCAGATGCTGTTCTTCCTCGTCGCCACCTCTGTCGCGGTGTACTTCGTGCAGGACCTGCCGCGCCAGTCGCTGGCCCGCATGATGGCCTACCAGCTTCCCTATGCGGTCATGCAGTTCATCGGTCTCGTGATCGTCTGGTCGTCGAGGCAAAGGCACGCCCGTCTCGACCGCATCCTGATGGCGGTGCTGGCGGCCAGCGGGCTGCAGTTTGCCTCAAAGCCGTTCATCGCGCATGCGCTCGGCGGCTGGGGCGCCAACCCGCAGGCCTATCTGCAAAGCAACTACGCGTTGGTGTCGCAGTCGCTCGGCACCGTCTTTGGCCTGGCGCTGGCGCTGCTGATTCTGGCCATCCTGGTTCGCGACGTGCTCGCCGAGGTGCCGTCGAGGTCGGAGACGGACACGCTTTCGCGCCTGCTCAACCGCGGCGGCTTCGCCCGCCACGCGGAGCTGGCGGTGCTGGGCGCGGTGCGGCAAGGCGTGCCGGTCGCGCTGGTCATCGCCGACCTCGATCATTTCAAGAGCGTCAACGACAGCTTCGGCCATGCGTCCGGCGACCGGGTGATCGAGACTTTTTCCGGTTTCCTGCGCGAGGCCGCCGCTGGTCACCATGTCGCCGGCCGAATCGGTGGCGAGGAGTTCGCCATCATCCTGCCGGGAACCAACCTTGCCGCCGCCCGGCTGTTCGCCGAGGGCGCGCGCAGCGCTTTCAGCGCGCTGCCCATCGATGGACTGCCGGTGGACAATCGCTGCACGGCAAGCTTCGGCGTCGCCGAGCTTCATCCGAGCGAGGATTTTGCCGGTCTGATGCGGCGCGCCGACCAGGCACTTTACCAGGCGAAGAATGCCGGGCGCGATTGTGTGCGTGTCTCCGCCGGGCCGGCCGGCGGAAGAGAGATTACAGCCGGCGCTGGTTAGATCCGGATCACTGGCAGGGGCTGAGCTCGGGCATCTCGCCATCAGCAAGCCCGTACATATAGCTGCGGCCCTTCACGAACACCGGCGGCCGGTAACAATCGCCGGAGCCGGTGATTTCGTCATTCTCGTAGATCACCCTGGGCTGGCCGGCGCTGGTGTAGTCGGACAGCTGCTGGGCCAATTTGCCTTCGCCAACCAGGATGCGCTTGTAGCCGGCGGCGCTGTCGATGACGAGATTGCCGAGCGAATCGGCGTAGACGCGGTCGTGGTGGCGTGCGCCGGCGAGCGCTGGCGCCGCCAGGCCAACGACGGAAGCCGCCACGATGAGCGCCACAAGGCGCATTCTTTCCGAGTTCGAACGCATGGCGTCCTCCTTGCTTAGAGGAAAGCCTCCTCGAATCAGAAATTAACCTTTTCTTAACCTTTGTTAAGAGGCCGGCGCGATTCGTGGCGATGTCTCGGTGAACATGGTTAATATCCGACTGGGTGGAAAACCCGGTGGCCATCTTTCGGCCATGCTTGGCCGCACCATCGCGGCCGGCGTCAAGCTCGGCGTCTGACGACCTTGATCTTGGCAACGTATCGTGGCCAGTTTGCCGCGCGGGAGGGACAGCATATGGCGCCAGGCCGGACGTTTCGGGTGACGCTTTTCCTGTTGCCGCTTCTGGTCGCCATGGCCTGCGTGCCGCAGAATGATCCTCCGAGAGCCGGCAACAGAGCCGCAACGTCGTTCTCGCTGGCGCCTGCCGCCTCGGCGGGCGGTGCCGGCACCGACATGACCTCGCCGCAGCCGCGCACCGCGACCTACAGTTGCGCCGATGGCGGCAGGATGACCATCGAGAATCTCGGCACCTCGGTGCATGTTCTCGGGTCCGACGGTACCAGCGAAGATCTGCAGGCCTCGCCAGCCAACCAGAACAGCCGTTACCAGCAGGCGCATGACGCGATTGTGATCGATGGCCGCGAAGCGCTGGTCATGAAGGCTGGGTCGACGCCGGTGACCTGTAAGCGCTGACTTGGGGGCCATGTCGGACCGGTATGTTGCACTGCAGCGATAGCGAGCCGGCTTCGGCCCAATCACCGCTAATCGATTGAAGCCTGCGCCTGCCTTTTAGTCAGACTAAATTACGTTTTCGAAACGGTTTTCTGGCTTTGACGCGGTGCAAAAAGAGCATTAGAAACCGGCTGTCCGAAGTCGCATCCGGAAGCGGCAATGCCGCATTTCCACCTGAGGCTCCAGGGACGCCGATCTGGGGGAGCCATGAGCAAATCACCAGCCACCCGCGCAAGACCGCTTTCGCCGCACCTGACCGTGTACCGGCCGCCGATCACCATGACGATGTCGATCATCCATCGCATTACCGGCGGCGCGCTCTATTTCGGCACGCTGCTGGTCGCCATATGGCTGATGGCGGCGGCAAGCTCGCAGCCGACGTTCGACTGGGTCAACTGGGCCTTCGGCACTTGGCTCGGCCGGCTGATCCTGTTCGGCTACACCTGGGCGCTGATGCACCACATGCTGGGTGGCGTGCGCCACCTGGTATGGGATACCGGCGCTGGCCTGGAGAAGCACACGGCCTCGAAGATCGCCTGGGCGACGCTGGCCGGCTCGATCCTGCTCACGCTGCTGATCTGGATCGCCGGCTATGTGGCGCGGGGAGCCTGATCATGAGCACTGGCAAGACCGACATGCGCACGCCGCTGGCGAAAGTCCGCGGCCTGGGTTCGGCCCGCGAGGGCACCGGACATTTCTGGCGCCAGCGCCTCACTGCCATCGCCAACATCCCGCTGACGCTGTTCTTCGTCGGTTTCCTGATCGCGCTCAACGGCGCCGGCTATGCGGACGTGCGGGCGGCGCTTGCCAATCCGTTCGTGGCCCTGGTGCTGGCCCTGGTGCTCATCTCCGGGCTCATCCATATGCGGCTCGGCATGCAGGTGATCATCGAGGACTACGTGCATGGCGAGGGCATGAAGCTGGCGCTTATCGCGCTCAATACGTTTTTCACCATAGCGGTCGGCGTCGCCTCGATCTTCGCCCTGCTCAAGCTGGCATTCGGAGGCTGAGTTGGCCAAGGACGCAAAAGGAGCCAACACCGGTTCCGCTTACACCTATGTCGACCACAAATTCGACGTCGTGGTCGTCGGCGCCGGTGGTGCCGGCCTGCGCGCGACGCTCGGCATGGCCGAACAGGGCCTGCGCACCGCCTGCATCACCAAGGTTTTCCCGACCCGCTCGCACACGGTGGCGGCGCAAGGCGGCATCGCCGCTTCGCTGTCCAACATGGGGCCCGATTCCTGGCAGTGGCATATGTACGACACCGTCAAGGGCTCGGACTGGCTGGGCGATGTCGACGCCATGGAATATCTGGTGCGCGAGGCGCCGGCGGCGGTCTACGAGCTCGAGCACTATGGCGTGCCGTTCTCGCGCACCGAGGAGGGCAAGATCTACCAGCGGCCGTTCGGCGGCCACATGATGAATTACGGCGAGGGCCCGCCGGTGCAGCGCACCTGCGCGGCCGCCGACCGCACCGGCCACGCCATCCTGCACACGCTCTACGGCCAGTCGCTGAAGAATAACGCGCAGTTCTTCATCGAGTATTTCGCGCTCGACCTGATCATGGAGCCGGACGGCACCTGCACCGGCGTCGTCGCCTGGAACCTCGACGACGGCACCATCCACCGCTTCTCGGCCAAGATGGTGGTGCTGGCGACCGGCGGCTATGGCCGCTCCTATTTCTCGGCGACTTCAGCCCACACCTGCACCGGTGACGGCGGCGGCATGGCCGCTCGCGCCGGCCTCCCATTGCAGGACATGGAGTTCGTGCAGTTCCACCCGACCGGCATCTACGGCGCCGGCTGCCTGATCACCGAAGGCGCGCGCGGCGAGGGTGGCTATCTCGTCAACTCCGAGGGCGAGCGCTTCATGGAGCGCTACGCGCCGTCGGCTAAGGACCTTGCCTCGCGCGACGTCGTCTCGCGCTGCATGACGCTGGAGATCCGCGAAGGGCGCGGCGTCGGCCCGAAGAAGGACCACATCTTCCTGCACCTCGACCATCTCGATCCGGCCGTGCTGCACGAGCGGCTGCCGGGCATTTCGGAATCGGCAAAGATCTTTGCCGGCGTCGACCTGACCAAGGAGCCGATCCCGGTGCTGCCGACGGTGCACTACAATATGGGCGGCGTGCCGACCAACTACTGGGGCGAGGTGCTCAACCCGACGCCAAGGAGCCCGGACAAGGTGTCGCCCGGGCTGATGGCGGTCGGCGAGGCGGGCTGCGCCTCGGTGCATGGCGCCAACCGGCTGGGTTCGAACTCACTGATCGACCTTGTGGTGTTCGGCCGCGCTGCGGCGATCAGGGCCGGCCAGGTCATCGACCGCAAGTCGGCGATCCCCGCGCCCAACGAAGCCTCGGTCGAAAAGATCATGGACCGCTTCGACCGGCTCCGCCACGCCAACGGCTCGACGCCGACGGCAAGCTTGCGCGAAAAGATGCAGCGGGCGATGCAGGAAGACGCGGCGGTGTTCCGCACGCAGGAATCGCTGGAGAATGGCTGCAAGCGCATTTCGGAAATCTGGACCGAACTGAAGGACATCAAAGTGGTCGACCGTTCGATGATCTGGAACTCCGACCTTGTCGAGACGCTGGAACTGGAGAACCTGATGGCCAACGCCATCACCACGGTCTACAGCGCCGAGGCGCGCAAGGAGAGCCGCGGGGCGCATGCGCGGGAAGACTTCTCGGCACGCGACGACACGGCCTGGCGCAAGCATACGCTGGCCCGGCTCAGCGAAGACGGCAAGGTGACGCTGTCCTACCGGCCGGTGCATACCGAGCCGCTGCTGGCGGAAAAGGACGGCGGCATCAGCCTCGCCAAGATCGCGCCCAAGGCCAGGGTGTATTGACGATGGCGCCGGCGGCAGCAGGATATTCCGGTACGCCCCTTCCGGCCAAGCTCGGCCTGAAGGACGGCATGACCGCAGCCTTTATCGCGCTGCCCCACGACCTGGACGATCTCACGGATGCCGCGCGTTTCTCTTCGGTCGACCGGCTGGCCGATTGGTCGGAGATTTCGGGAACGACCCAGAAATACGATGCCGTCCATGCCTTCACCCGGCAGCGTGCCGAGATCGAGGATCGCCTCGGCGATGTCGAAGCGGCGATCAAGCGCGACGGCATGGTCTGGGTGTCCTGGCCGAAAAAGGCATCGAAGGTGCCGACCGACGTCACCGAGAGCGTCGTTCGCGCCGAGGCGCTGAAGCGCGACCTGGTCGATGTGAAAGTCGCCGCCGTCAATGAAATCTGGTCCGGGCTGAAGCTCGTCATCCGAAAAGACCGCAGGTAACGGTTGAACTGACGCTCCCCAAGAATTCGAAGATCCAGCAAGGCAAAACCTGACCGAAGCCGGATGGCGCACGGTCTCTATCGCGCTTTTCGATGACCTCTGCGATATGGCTGGCGCTGTCGACTTTGCACAGATCGACCGGCTGGCCCGTCCGATCGAGAATTTCGGCGCTCGCCTGAAATACGAGGCCGTCCATCTCTCACACAACAATGCGCTTAGAGCGGTTCACCGTTTCACGGAAACGTCGAACCGCTCATGCACGCCGTTCGCCCAAAACCGAGGTCACTTTTGAGCGACGTATATTAGCGATCTCGAAAGTAATTGGCCGTTTGATATTTGCGCTCATCAGCATTGCCTTAGTATAGCTTTAAGTGATTTTCGATATCCACTTCGGAAATCGTCGATCGAGTGCGAAGTATGCGCGGATTTCATGCTATTCGTTGCTGGCCAATTGGATCATTGGTCAGCGTCGCTACGGTGGGGTCGCTCACCTGGCTCGTGTCGCTGGTTTATCTTCAGGAGAAAAGGCTGCTGGCGGTCCTTGGCCTGGGCGCTCTGTGCTCGCTTCTCTTGCTGGATCGCCTCCAAGGGGTCAGGTCGGATCAGCCAACAAGCAGGTGGTTCAGCGCCTACTTGTCGCTTATTCCTTGTTTTCTCTTCCTTTTCTATGTCTACGTCGAAAGTGTTTTCGGCTATTTCGATTGGGGCGCGATGTTCATGCATGTCGACGCCGGAGTTCTCACGCCCGGTGTCGTTCTCGAATGTCTGTTGAATACGGGAAGCACGATACTGGTCATTTTGGTCGTTCTTTTCGGCCTTGGCGCACTGAAGGCGCGCGGCACGCTGACACGAAGATTGGACGTTGCCTTGATGGCGTTCTTCCTGGCGGCAAACCCGATGCTGACGCGCCCGATCGCGGCTGCGATCCATCTCAACCCGCTGCATGATTTCCTGTCCAAGCGGTTCGTCGATATCACCTCTTTGACAAAACCGGCCGGAACAGCGTCGGAGACCGTCGCGCCAAGGAACCTCATTCATATTTTCATCGAGAGTGCCGAGCGCACCTACATGAACGAGGCGGAGTTCGGCGACGTCATGGGCCCGCTGCGCGAATTCGACAGGCGTGGCGTTTCGGCGACCAACATGGTGCAACTTGCCTACACCAACAACTCCATCTCCGGGATGGTCGCCGCCAACTGTGGAACGCCGCTGCTAATAGCGTATTTCACAACGCGCCAGTACATGGAGGAGAATTCGCAATTCCTGCCAGGCCTGACCTGCCTGGGCGATGTTCTGAAGGCGCGAGGCTATCAGCAGAACTTCATTTCCGGTTGGCCGCTCGGCTTCACCGGTCAGGGAGAATTCTATTCCACCCATGGCTATTCATCGCTGTTTGGGGGATCCGAAGTGATGGCCGCCGTCGGTGGGCGTGGCAGCTCTTTTGGCGCCGATGACGCCCAGGTTCTGGACATGAGCTTCGACGTTTTGCGGCGCGCGAACCGAGACGGCAAACCGGTCTCGCTGACGATCGCCGTCAGTGGTGGGCATGCGCCGGATGGCTACCTGACTGACAAATGTATCGGCAAGACAGGACTTTCCCCACAAGCCCCCAATATTCTCCATGCCGTGAAATGCACCAACATGCTGGTCGCAGACTTCATCCACAAAGCCGAGGCCGAAGGTCTGATGAGGAACACCGTTCTGGCGTTGCAAAGTGACCACCTCAGCGCGCCGAGCACGGTGACGGATCGCCTGAACACGTTTGAACGGCGCAATTTTTTCTCCCTGTCGGGCGATGGCATTCCCTCCAAGGCGTATACCGGGCTTTCGGGCACGATTGACGTATTTCCCTCCATTCTGGAGGCGCTAGGCGTGCCGCTCCCAAATGACCAGGCTGCCCTTGGCGTTTCGCTGCTTGGGGATCGACCGACGCTGGTCCAGGCACTTGGACAGGGCCAGTTCGATGACGCGATCCATGCCGAGGATGTGCTCGTCAGATCATTCTGGCAGCTGAAACCGGCACGGACGGCCGCGGCGTCCGAGGCTGAGCCGCATTAATGCCAGGGTGCACACCGGCGGCAAGTGTTCGATGCCAGATAGCGCCTTGATTTGGCACCCAGAAGCCGATTAAAAGGTCACGTTCAGAGGCACGCCAATGGTCGAACTTACGCTCCCCAAGAACTCGAAGGTCCAGCAGGGCAAGACCTGGCCGAAGCCGGAAGGCGCGACCAATCTCAGGGAATACCGCATCTACCGCTGGTCGCCGGACGATGACGAGAACCCGCGCATCGACAGCTATTTCGTCGACATGGACGATTGCGGGCCGATGGTGCTCGATGCGCTGCTATGGATCAAGAACAAGATCGACCCGACGCTGACCTTGCGCCGCTCCTGCCGCGAGGGCATCTGCGGCTCCTGCGCCATGAACATCGACGGCTCCAACACGCTCGCATGCACGAAGGGCTGCGACGACATTTCCGGCGCCGTCAAGGTCTATCCGCTGCCGCATATGCAGGTGGTCAAGGACCTGGTGCCCGACCTCACCAATTTCTATGCCCAGCACGCCTCGATCCAGCCGTGGCTGAAGACGCAGGCCTATCGCTGGCTGATCGATTCCCGCGATGAGGCCAAGGGCGAGCGGCTCGACAACCTCGAAGACCCGTTCCGGCTCTATCGCTGCCACACCATCATGAACTGCGCGCAGACCTGTCCCAAGGGCCTCAACCCGGCCAAGGCGATCGCCGAGATCAAGAAGATGATGGTGGAGAGAAGGGTGTAGTTTTAGTGGGGAAATCACCTCAGCCGTTGCGATCCTTCCCACCCCCCTCTGTCCTGCCGGACATCTCCCCCGCAAGGGGGGAGATTGGCCGTCATCCCGGCTTTCGCTAATTTCCAACTTTGCGAGAATGGTCTGACCGCGCTAAAGCTGCCGATCTCCCCCCTTGCGGGGGAGATGTCCGGCAGGACAGAGGGGGTGCTGTCCYGCCGGCCTCAGAAGGATAGCGACGCCATGACAGATACCGACCTTCCCATTCTCTCCCCTGTCGAGGCGCGCGTGCTCGGCTGCCTGATCGAGAAGAAGGAGCTGACGCCGGATGTCTATCCGCTGACGCTCAACGGCGCGCATGCCGCGGCCAACCAGAAGACGGCGCGCGAGCCGGTGATGGCGGTCGAGCTTGTCGAGGTCAGGCGGGCGCTGAGCCAGTTGGAGCAGAAGGGAGCAGAAGGGCCTGGTCCGGCAGG
>NZ_JBFUFB010000008.1:0-361387 GCF_056403655.1 Mesorhizobium sp. P2_F8 | reverse complement strand
TCATTGTGTGCGTCCCGGTCCAAGGACACGATTGCGGACAAAGGCGCGGAGGGGGCGAGGAAAGAGCCGCGACGCGCCAAGTATCCCAAAGCGCCTCAAAATGGCCTCGAGGCGGTTGCGCAGGCTCAAGTAGCGTTGCTCCCATTCGGCGGCCTTGCGCTCCAACTCCGCAATCCGACCTTCGCATTCGGCATTTCGCTGTCGCAGTTCTTTGGCCTCGGCATCTTGTCTGAGACGCGATTCAGTGAGGAGGTTGGCGTGGCCCCGGAACGACGTTCTCAACACGTCCCGCTGCACGCCTGCAACGGCCAGTTCGGAGCGTACTTGCGCCAACTCGAACCGCAGCCGCTCGAGTTCAGCCGAGGGTGCGGACGCCGAAGGGTGAATTTCGGTTGCCGTCGCATCAAAGGTCCCGGAGCGGTGCTGCTTGTCCTTAGCAGTTCCGGCGATGCCCAGCGGCCCCTCGACGTCAACATGGCGCACCGACTGCTCGACCTTCACCTGATTCGCCGTAGCGGTTATCAACCGTTCGCCGGTCCACTCTGGTGCTTCCTGTGGCAGGACCCGTTCGAATATTTCTCCCATTTGATTGCCGCCAATTCCTCTCACTGGTCTAATGTGCGGCGCCACCTACCGCTGACCTGTCACGATGCGCTACGCTACCACCAAGATCCGCGAGCGTTTGGCTCAAGCCTTCGGAAAAAGAGAGAGTAGGTCGCCACCCCAGTGCCTCCCGAATGAGCGAAATATCGAGCACGCTCACTGGAACATCGAATTTCCGACCGCGCTCATAGCGAATGTCCAATCTATGGGAGAGTTTTGATTCAAGTTCGGCAATGACCCCGTTAAGGCTGACGCCCTCGCCACTGCCGATGTTGAATACATGATGGCTGTCGAGCGGTGCTGCGCGTGCCAGTGCAACCAGGCCTGCCGCGGCATCGGAAATGTGGATGAAATCACGCACGACTTCACCATCGCCCCAGACGATTATTGGCTGCTGCGACAATGCGTGGTGCAGGAACGTCGTTACCACACCTAGGCCTTTTGCCAAATTCTGCCCTGCTCCAAAAGGATTGGCTAGACGCGCCACACGACAGTCGAGCCCATAGAGAGCTCGATAGGTCCCTAGATAAAGTTCAATCGCAGCTTTACCAGCGCCGTAGGCGGTAATCGGGTTCAAACGGTGGTCTTCATGCACCGGAACGCGCAGCAGTTTGCCGTAAACCGTGCCACCGGACGAAGCGAAGATCAGCCTTGGCGCCTGCGCCCCTTTTTTTCGAAGCGCCTCCAGCAAACCCAGCGTTGGCGCCACATTGGTCGACAGATCAAGCGAAGGATCGTCGTTGGCGCTGGCAGGGACGGATGACCATGCATAATGGTGAATGACCGTGACCCCATCGATCAGGGCATCCCATTGCGCGTTGGCAAGGTCGAAACTGCGCCATGCGACTCGCTCGTCAAGTGCAGGAGCAAATGTCGGCTTCGAAAGCGAGCGCCCGGCTAGAACGACCTCACACCCGCTTTGCACCAGGATTGCAGCAACATGTCGGCCAATGAAGCCGCTTCCACCAAGTATCAGATGGCGCTCTACAATGTTAGGCTTTCCTACTTTATATGACATGCGGATATTCTCTGCCGCTCCGAGTACGGTTGCCTGCAATTGCGGGATACAAAATAGTGAACCGCAATTCTTGATAGGCAGGGGGTTGCAAATGGCCCTGCCCGAGCAGGGCCGTACCCTGACTCCGCCAGCGCGTCAAAGCATATCGGTGACAGATAGATATTATCCGAGCGTCGCGGGTTCTACTGCGGAAGCGATCTGTGTTGTGCGTTCACAGGGCCGATCAGGCCACACGGTTCATTGCCAAGGAAGGCCGCTATGACCTCCACGCTGCTTGTGATTCAGTGCCAATTGGCAGCCGTGGGCAGACATCTGCTCGCAAACATCGTCCAGAATGGACCGAGCGAAACGCGCTTTCCTGGCGCTCTCAACCGTCAGGCTCGGTGAAGCCGCGGCATTAACCGCAACGCGAACGGCGCGCTCCAGCCGGGAGTGACAGCTGTAGGCTGGCGATCTGCCCGGTCAGGCGGATCGAGCTGTTTTGGTTTCATCTTTTGCACGGTGCCCATTGTTTATTAGACAGGGCGCATATAGTCCGATTGTCAGTACTTGCGCACGCGCGATTATTGTTCGATTGTCTGGCGAAAACTTGGAAGGCATGTCATGCGCGCGATACTCGGAATTCTTGGTGTTATCCAGATCGTCGGTGGGATCTTGATCTATTTGTTCGCCAAGTCTGAAATCCATGAGATCCTGGTCTGGGTCTCGTTCGGTATGGGGGTTATGACGGTCGGCCTGTCGCGCGTGATTGCGTTGCTCGAAAAGCAGTTGGCGATTTCGACCCTAGAGCCTGCCAAGGTTCGCGACCTGCCGCCGAGCCGGCAATCTTATGATCATTCTTATTTTGAGCGTGCCGGTTAGGCCTACCGTTTGGCACCTGCTGGCTCGAGCGCTTCGGCCCCAAGATGACCAAGGCACGCGACTGGTTCGGCTGGAACGAAGAAGCGACGGTCGTCGTGGCGGTCGCGGCGGTGGCCGCTCTGAAGCCCGCGACGCCGCTACGGCTGCGCGCGGCTCCCGTGACTTCGTCGATGCCCGGCCGACAGGCAGGCGGTGCGGTGCTCAGCGGGCGAACAGCTTTCTTATCCCTCGCAACGGTGCTGTGAGCCGCCAGCTGTGCGACGCGAGCAGCGCATTGCGCTCACCGACGACGCCGTCCCTGTCGCGCAAGAGGGCATCGCGCTCGGCGATCAACCTGTCTTGTGCGGTTGCGAGGTTGTTCCGCTCAGCGATCAGAATGTTGTGGGTAGAGGCCAGGGCATCGTTTGCGGCGATCAACCTGTCCTGGGCTGTTGCGAGGCTGTTCCGGTCAGCAAGCAGACTGTTGTGGGCCTGGGCAAGCGCATCACGTTCGCCCGCCAGGACGCGAACCTCCGTTGCATATTTCGAATTCTCCAGGCGGATCCGCTCTGCCTCGGCGTTGAGCATGCCGTAGTGACCACGCAATTGTTCAACCGCCAATTCCTCCGCCGCCACCGCTGGCCCAAATATTTCGCAGCCTTCATCAAATTTCGTTCGCACAAGGTCCAGCCGATCAAGCAGATCCCGGTTTTCACCGTCGGCAACGATGGCGGTCAGAATTTGGTAGGTCTCGCGGACCAGGGCCGTAATGTCCGGGTGGTTCTGCATGTCCTCAAGGGTGGACCTTTCATGATAAAGGTCCATTGCCAAAAACTGCTCGATCTTGACGTCGGGGCGGTCGGAACGAACGGGCCAGATCAGACCGGTTTTTTCGGCCGCGCGGTCCATATGATTTCGCCAGTCGATCAGTAATCCTTCATATGGGAGAAAGTATCGCGGCATGTGTCGCGAATGATATTCGGCGTCGAACACGTGCCTGAGCCACAAAAGAAGCGATTTCGGCAGCGCAATTTTGTCTCGCCGCTGCAGCGAATGTGCGACCTCAAGAGGATTTCGCACCGGCAGAAAAGCGACAGGGCTGACATTCATCTCGGCCAGGATCGACGACGTGAATGGAACAAATCTGCATATTCGGGGGTCCTTGATAACGATCAAGGGTTCGTCGCCGAACTCGTCGATGAGCAGCGCCTTTATCTTCTGACGATGCCGCTCTGCTGCCTCTGAGTGTATCCATTGTGGGTTGAATTGACGCCAGTCATGCCAGCAGGAGCCTGCCGATGCGAGCAGTTCGTCATGCGCGGTGACAAGGGGCAAACTCTCAAAGAATCCGCGTGGATTGGAGGCATTCAAGGGCAACAAGGTTTTCGGCCCGACAGCTCCCAGTGTGTTGACAAGGCCACCAAGCGCCGAGGTCCCGCTCCGGTGCATTCCAAGGACAAGGATGGCCTGCCGGTCCAGCGACGATGGTAGTCCGGCTACTGTGGTCATCAATCGAAGGTGCTTTGCAATGTGGTCCTAGAGAGCATCGTACCCTTAGATCAAACCATGTCAAAACGTCAATTCTGTGAATGATCGCGGAACCCGGTTTCCGCACTCTCGCGCAAAGGGTCTCCGGTCTTGATGTGAAGCGCACGACAACAACGGCTCGGTGGAGTGGTCCTTTCTGGTCTCGGTGATCTCGCAGTGATGGTCCAACAGGACTGTTGTCATCCTGGCGTCGCCGGCGGAGGCTCTGGCTCTGGCTCTGGCTCTGGCTCGTCACGGCAGGCCCGGCTTTGGCTGTTCGGCACCCCGTGCGCCCAGATGACGGCTCGTTCGCGGCAAGGTTAAAGGCTTGCAGGAATCCGGCAAGCGAAGCTAGAATGCCATATCAGCACGGTGCGACGAACCGTTGCCTTGGCTCGAATGCCACGCTCGCTTATCGGGGTACAGCTCTGTCGGAACCAATTCCAGGCGCGGGACTTTGGAACGGACTTCCTGGGACGGAGGCCGAGGAACGCGTCGCTGGCAAGGTATCCTATCTCACCGTCCTCGACCGTCTGCACCATGAACTGCGCCCCTCGCACTATCTTGAAATCGGGATTCGCCTGGGACGAAGCCTTGCGCTTGCCCGCGGCAGGGCGACAGGCGTAGACCCGGAGCCAGCGATCGATTGCACACTGCCGTCCACAACCGAGATCGTCGCGTTGACCAGCGACGCGTTCTTCGCCTCGGCTCCGCCGGACCTTGCGCCCGATTTCTGTTTTATCGATGGATTGCATCTGTTTGAATACGCGCTGCGCGACTTCATGAATATCGAGCAGCAGGCAGCGCCGGGCACCGTCGTCGTGATCGATGACGTGTTCCCCAATCATGCCGCGCAAGCAGAGCGCACACGCCGCACGCGTGTGTGGACAGGCGACGTCTGGCGTCTGGTCGATGTGCTGCGGCGGTATCGCAGCGACCTCTTCATTCTGCCGCTAGATACGGCCCCCACAGGCCTCCTTCTCATCGCGGGGCTCGACGCGACAAACCGCGTTTTGCCGCAGAACTATCACAAGATCGTACGCGAAACGCTCGCCCTGCCGGGTCCGCCCACCAGCGTGCTGGAGCGCAGCGATGCGCTCGATCCGTCGTGCGAGAAGGTAGGCAATGTCCTTGCGGGTCTGAAGGAGGTGCGGCAGACCGGCTCAAATGCATGGGATATCGCGGCAAGGCTGAAGACCATCATTAGGAAGCCTCAGCCGCAGATTTCGGTTCGGCCTAAACTTTCGGTTGTCGTTGTCGGCTACAACATGGCCCGCGAACTTCCGCGTACGATCCGTTCGCTGTCGCCACTGATGCAGCGTGGTATCGCGCCGGAGGACTACGAGGTCATTTTGATCGACAACGGCTCGACGCACCAGGCTGACGACGCCCAGTTGCAGAGCCTTCTCCCGGGTCTCGTCATGCGCTCGATGCCCGGGGCCACGGTATCCCCGGTTCCTGCGATCAATCTCGGCCTCTCTCTTGCGCGTGGCGACCTCGTTGGCGTGTGGATCGACGGAGCGCGCATTGCATCGCCGGGGCTGCTGGCGACTGCACTCAGCGCGTCGCGCCTTCACGCCCGGCCCATGATTGGAACCATTGCCTTCCATCTCGGACCAGACGTTCAAATGGAAAGTGTCAAGAACGGCTATTGTCAGGCCACCGAAGACGCGATGCTGGCACAGATTGATTGGGAGGACGACGGCTACCGGCTGTTCGAGATCTCCTCCTTCGCGGGATCATCGGCAGGCGGCTGGTTCGAATTGCCGGCCGAGAGCAACGCCGTGTTCCTGAGGGCCGAGCATTGGCGTGCGCTCGGCGGCTTCGACAATCGGTTTACAACTCCTGGCGGCGGCCTCGCCAATCTTGATATGTGGTCGCGCATCAGCACGGACACGAGCGGAGAGCTCGTTATGCTGCTGGGCGAGGCGACATTCCATCAGGTTCACGGCGGCATCGCGACGAACTCCCCCAACCCGCCGCACCAATCCTTCCACGAGGAATATGTCCGTATTCGTGGCCGTCCCTTCGCCCGACCGACCCGCCGCCCCCTGTATTTCGGGAGCCTGAAGGATCAGGCCAAATCCAGCCTAAAGCATTCGATCGAACAGATGTAGCGGATCGTCATCGCCCGATTTGACGCCGAGAATTGACGACCACGCGAATTCACGGCAGGCAGCCTGACAGCAGTAACATGGTGAGCGGGATATGATGCCAGAAGCCGGCCAATAAAGCCCGCACAGGATGCCTCTCGGATGACGACGTTCTGCTATATAGATCCGCCTTTCAACTTCAATCATCCGGACATTGCTAAATACCCACCCGAGGTGACCGGAAACCACCTGCTTAAATGCATGGCGACACGTTTGGGCTGGTCGGGCTTCACCCACCGCAGGCTGCTCGATATTGGTTGCGGCGTCAGATTCGCACGGACGATCGCAAACCTCGATCTGGATTTCCAGTGCTATAGTGGCATTGATGTGAACGCGGAGATGGTTCGTTGGCTGCAAGCGAATCTTCCCGAGCCGAAATTCCGCTTCGCTCATATCGACGCGCAAAACCCAATGTACAATCCAGGCGGAAGGCCGCTAAAGGAGCCCATCGAGCTGCCTTTCGCCGGCGAAAACTTTGATGCGGTTTGCATGTTTTCCGTCATTACGCATCAGGCGCCATCAGAGGCAACGGCAATCCTCTCGTCCATACGCAGGTCAGTTGCGACGCAACATCTATACTTCACAGCCATTGTCGACGCGAACGTCGACGGGTACATCGAAGCGGACGGCGCCAATCCTCGCCATCTTAGCACCTACAATGCGGCTTTCATTGAGACGCTGGTGCAGGACGCAGGATGGCGCCTCGAGCAGATCTGTGAGCCATCCCCCATGCAACAGACGGCCTTCGTCTGCTCACCATTGTGAATTCGTTCCTGGATCGGCCCCTTTGTGGATGATCCTGACGCTGGTCTATAGCACAGCGCCAGCTCCTGGTATGACGTTGAGGGTTGACGCGTCGTGCGGATTCGCGCACGTGGCCTGCTGAGTACGATGACGAGCGGATTGATGCCAGAAGCCAGCCATACAGCCCCACGGGAATTGTACCTTGATCTCCTGGTCAGGATATTGCTGAACACCGTCTATCAGGATCCCGCGATCAACCCAAGGGCGCGCCCGCTGGCGGTCGAGCCGTTCAACCCTGAAACCCGCGCCATCGGTCGAGATTGGCCAACGCAGGCTCACACAATGGTCGGCCAGGCGCGCCTTGAGAACTTGCGCAGGCTATCGCAGCAGGTGCTGGACGACGGTGTCGTCGGTGACTTCATCGAAACGGGCGTCTGGCGCGGTGGCTGCTGCATCTTGATGCGCGGCGTTCTTGCCGCAAACCAGATCCACGACCGGAAGGTCTATGTTGCGGACTCGTTCGCGGGCCTGCCGGCGCCGAATGAAGAGCTTTATCCCGCCGATACCGGATGGAACCTGAACGTGATCAAGGAACTGGCCGTCTCACTGGAGACGGTCAAGGACAATTTCACGCGATATGGGCTGCTCGACGAGCAGGTCGTGTTCGTGGAAGGGATGTTCAGTGACACGTTGCCGTCGCTGTCCGCCGGGCCGTTCGCCCTCCTGCGTCTCGATGGCGACTTGTACGAGTCGACCATTGTGGCGCTGAATTCCCTTTACCCAAAGCTGTCTGCCGGCGGATTTGTCATCATCGACGATCGCGCGCTTGATCCATGCAGGCGCGCGGTCGTCGATTTTCGCGATCAACACGGCATCACGGCACCAATGCACGAAGTCGATTGGACCGGAGCATGGTGGCGCAAGGAGTGAGCTTGCCAGGGACCATCTCTTTGCTTTAACACCAATACCAGACTGTAAACCGCTTCACACTTTTTCCGGAACTTATCTAGCGAACGCGACGGAGATATCCATTGACGTTCCACGTCGCGTTGGTGCCGAAGTGGTCACAAAGGCTGGTATCGATTTCGTAGTGCTGCCCCCGATCGCGCAAGAATAGCTCGATCGCACGGCGTGGGCCGCCCATCAGATTGGCGACATACTGCGCATCATAAAGATCGTCGACAATACCATCCTCAACGACAATGTACTCTCCGGCCGCCAGCCAACGATCAAAAAATCGCAGCGCTGCCAGAACGGTCTCGCAGTGATGGTCGGCATCCTCGATGACGAATATAGGTCTGGGCAGGGTCTCCATCAAATCTGCAGGCAAGGTTGCCGCTAGGTCGCGCCCGTCTCCGCGATGAAATGTTACTCCTGGCACGCTGATGGATGGAGGCGTGATATCAATTGAGTGAATTACGCTGTCGACGCCGAAACTGCGCAGGACATCGGCAAACCAGAGCGCGCTGCCGCCCCACTTGGAGCCGATCTCGATCAATGTCCGGGGCTTCTGCTGCCAGAGGAGCATTTGGTACAGCGCCAGATCGAATGGATTTTTGTAGGTGGGCACGCCCTTGTATGTGTAGCGCATCGTCCCGTCTTGAATCCCTTCAAGCGACGACCGCTGCAATGCAGATCCGGCGGCAAGACGTTCAATCATACGGTCGTCCCATGAGCCTGGTATCCGGTGTGCCTCCGCTCGACAAAGCGCGAGTGGGACACCCCTCAGTTGGCGGTTCAGAAGATACTGTTGTCGATGCCGCTGTGGCAGCGGGGATTGCAGACACAGGGGATGTGGTCGTTCATGGAAACTGGGCGTTTTCGCCACGAACAGCCTATTGGTACGAAATATCGATGCCCGTATTCAAGGACATTCGCAAAGGCGGTGGCTGCCGGCTTCCGGCCGCCCGTGGTGGCGGGCGGCGAAACTTCCGGCGCGGTAGCCTGGGCATTTGTTCGAGGTCGGACCGGAGATCGACACCGCGGTGCCGGTGCTCCTGCCTGGCAGGTCAAGGGGGCTCCATACTCATCGCGCCGTCGCCACCGTTCGCCTAGCCTCTGCAATCAACGCCGCAATCTCCCTGCGCTGCTCGATGGCCTCACAAGTGAATCGTCCGTGACGATACAGGCCATGGGCCGCACCTTTGGGCGCTCCACCGCGCGCGCCATGAAAGCGGCAAACCCGATGCCCGCGCACCGCCGGCGCCTTGCAGCCAACTCCGGTTCGCTTACTGCGAGCTGTCCAAAGAGGCGCGCGGTTCATGGGGTTATCGATCATTTTTCTTGCTCCACCCCATCCCCGTGAGCGACGTTGCCGACGATTGCCTGACCACCTTTTCGACAGTCACGCGTTCTATGATAACTCGCTGGACGCCCTTGCTGCGGTACCGCTTCAGGGCCTCGACCTGGGCCACAAACGTTCGCGCGAGGCGGTTCAATGTCCGCTCTTGGGATTCTCTCAGTTCCCATGTTTTAGCCGCCCCCATGTTGGCGGCTGCATTCATCGCAGCCAGGTGGATGGCGGCCATCTGGATGTCCAGAGTAGCTTCGATCTGGTCTTTCGGTCGCACGCCACTGACAATGGCTAGTGCGTAGTTCATTTGCCCTTCAACCACCGTGTCGCCCCGTTGCGCGATCAAACCCAGAGCGTCGAGGGTGCCCGCGAGGAAAGCATTGCTATCAGCGCTGAGCGCTTCTGACAGCAGGTCATAGCCTATTGCCGGGTCTGGATGGTCCACAGCGAGCGAGGCGACGCGCTTGCCAGCCCCGTCGCTCATCTCGACCTTCATCGTCGGAAGGGGAAAGATGCCTTTTCGACGTTTCTTGTAAGTCTCCAACGCTGTGGCTTCGCGAAGGGTTGGTACGTAAGGCTTCGCGACGGAGGTTGCCGCTTTGCCTCTCTTTGGCATCGGGACGACTGTCATCAGTGCGGCCAATACGGTGCGAATGATGTCGTCACCCGCTCTTTGCTGGCTCCTGCCAACGACTGATTTTTCGATCCGCGAATGAACTACTCACCTTTCAAGCGCTCAGGTTAACTGCAAATCAGTTAATTTCAGGCTATCATCTACGCTTCCGCAAGTCATAAGGTTGGCGACAGGAAGTGTCTTTGCGGTGGATATGAATTACGAGCCTTGAAGCGATCAACTCAAGACGGAGACCGATTGTCCAAAAGATGCCTCATCAAGGAAGCGGACACTTCTAAATCCCGCCAATCCTCCGAGTATCGAAAGGGTTTCGCGAGTGGTGAAGGTGAGCAGATCACCATGTCCGTGCCGATGCTGGCGTGCGTGGCCTGCGAAACTCGCGCGGTGCCTCTCATTGGTAAGGTCAAGGAAAGAAAAGATCGCTATTCCGCCTTCGCGCAACACCCTCCGGGTCTCCCACAAGTATTCCATGATTTCTTCATTGAGGAGGTGAGTGATCAAGGAGAAGCCGACGACCAAATCGGCGGTGTCGTCAGCGGCCGGGATTATGCATTGTTTTGGCACAGCGAATGAAAACCGGGCATTGGCAGTGGCAATCTTCCTCGCCTCGTCGAGGATTTCTTCGATGATATCCAGGCCGAGGTAAGACGAAATTGGTTGGTTGACGAGATGCCGCGTCAGTCGGCCGATACCGCAACCGACATCGATTATATCAGCGCCTGCAACCGGTCGAACCGATTCGACAATGTCCAATTCTCGCCTGCCTATCAGGTCAGGATCGCCTCCGCCTACGAACAGTTTTTTCGCCTCAGCCAACGGCAAGTGGCTGGTGAGGTGCTCGTATTTCGCGCGGTGGCCTGCGACGTTGTCTGTAGTCGAGTGCATCGCGCCCTCCCAGTTTCGATCCGCGTCTTTACTCCACCAATCACCTGAAAGGAAGACCCACGGATGCCGCCGGGGCGAGCAAGGTTGCCGAAGTTCATGCGGCAGGCGATCCCTTGGTGGCAGCAGCAGCGGCTTCCGCAGCGGCGGCAGCGGCGTCACTCGCCGCGACTATCACGGCCGGTACTACAGCCGTCAACAACATCAATGCGGCCGGCACGATGGGCAACAATACTCCAGGGACAAGCAGCATTACGGCGCAGCTTGCCACACAGGCGCTTCACGCCACCAACCAGAGAACGCTTTTCTTCTTCGCGCTCTATGAGACGCCCTAAGCCCGCGACACCAGAAAGGCATCCTGATAGGTCCAGCCTCCCGGAACGCGCCATTCACCGTAGGAAAAGCCATCAATCTTCAACCCGCCGCTTTCGAGGATTTCGCGGGCGACAGGCTCTTCAAAGGCGACGACGGCTTCGGGGCGGTTTGGATCGGTGACGGAATATTCGCCATTGGACCATCCGAAGGGGATCACCTTCTTGCCTGTGTCCTTCTGTCGGCGGAACTCGTCATTGACGATATAGAACGTCAGCAGGCCTCGGCCTCCCGGCCTTAGGACACGCGCTACTTCCTTTGCATATTGCCGCGCAGAGGCCGTGACCAGGTGAGTAAAAACAGAGGTGGCAAACACAACGTCGAAGGATTGATCTTCGTAGGGGAAAACGAAACTGCCCGCGTCGTTGCCTTCTGGGCTGTAGAGCGTGTTGCTCAGGGAGACGTGTTTGAACCGGAAGTTCGGATGCTCTGAGGTGATGTTCTCACTGCACCAATCGACCATGGTTTTAACGATGTCAAAGCCGTCATAGCGGCTTTCCGGCGCAAGATAGCGAGCGAACGGAATGGCAATGCGTCCGCAACCGGAGCCGATATCCAGAACATCGTCGGTCGGCAAAACGGACGCCTTGACCCTGACGAAGTGATAGACCATCTGGCCAATTAACTCGTAGTCACCACCACCCACGGCGTCGATCATTTCGCGAGGCGGAATGGGGTTCCAAATCGAATCTACTGCGGCGGTGGTCATCTGGGAAACCCCTTCTGTTATGTGAAGGGTCTACTGTTTAGCGATGCTGCCGGGGTGTGTCACGCCGAACTTATTGTCTTCCTTGGCTGCTTCGTCCGCGAGGTCCGGCCGGACAAACCGCCAGTACATGAACCGCGAAGCCTGGTCGGCCAGGATGTCGCTGTGGTCCGTCAAATCGGTTCTGTTGCCGTTTTCGTCATAAGGCTTCGTCATAAGGCAGCCTCTTTCACGTTCACGATCATCTTCAATTCACTTTCCGCAGCACTTTTAGCGCAACATCGGCATCATTGTAATCGCCGCATTCCAGCACTTCCCAGACACCATCGATCCGCAAAAGCCTGCCTCCGTCATAGGTGCGGATTTCACCGGCTTCGATCGCGAGAGCTTGCCGGGGAGTCTCACAGCGAGAAAAAAGACAGCCTGTTCGCGTGAGCATCGGTGCAAAAAAGCCGGCGAGCCATCTCCGGGCGGGTGCCGTGCCGCCGTTTCCACGCAAGATCGTCCAGGCCCAGCGCGTCGGCGTGAGTGAGCTCGGGAGGACATACGGACAGCGGTTCGAGCCGTGGCCACGAGTCGGCCGCGAAAGCGTCGAGGAGCTCGAACAAGTCCCATATGCCTTCAGAGTTGGCATCGCCTTCTCTGTGCCGAAGTGGCCGGCCAGTTCCTGCAGCGCCTCATCACGCTCGTCGATTGATCAAGACGCGTCGAGCGTCTGGTTTGCCTGGGCCGGCCGCATTGAGGCCAAGCGCGGCAATAAACGCCGAGATATCGCCGAGGAAATACGCATCCGCCGCATTCGCCGAGCGGTGTCGCGCCAGTTCGGTATCTATTGGCCGACCTTCGCGGACACAGTCAGAGATGCGCCGAAGCATCGAGGCGCCGTCGGGGATGAACGGAATCTGGCTCATGCCGCGCCGTCTCCGGGCCGCCGAAGCGATAGACGGGCGGATCGTTTGGCCCGCGCCCGCCGGGATGGACGCACTGGATCAGCCCGCGTTCTACCAGGGCGTTGCGCGCCGCCTTCATAGTATTGGTGGCCCAGCCCAGCGTCTCGGCATATGCCTTGCTAAGATAGAAGTCGCGTCCCCAATCATGACGCATAAGCAACGAAAGCAGCGCGTAGGCGCGCGGATCGGCGGCAGCCAACTTGTCAACGATCGAGTGCCCGACGACGACACGCGCACCGTGGCCGAACCAGTTTTTGCCCTCAACCTCATAGCTCCAGGCGGAAGCCACGATCTTCAGCACCTCATCGGCAGGCAGCGGCTCGTAAAAAACCTGATTGTGTTCCATCGTCATCACCATCAGTTCCTCTATGTTGCGACTGCCCCGCGCCATCTTCATGCACTCCCGCCAAAGCGTATCGTTGCGGGCGCCGTCCGATTTCTCGGAATATCCCTCAGGAGGAGAGGAGGAAAGAGGGAGAGGGGTGTTCTGTTTCTTATTGGGGTCAGATTTTAACCCCTTCATCGTCGGCAGGTTTTCCAGGTCATCAAGCGTGCCGGCAATGATCTGATATTGGCCCTTGCTACCAATCGAAGGCGGCGCGACGACGAAACCATCTCCGAGAATGTCGATTGGCTTGTCGGGTTCCGGCCTTACTTTCCGGCCTTCGCCATCGTTTCGATACCAGGCCTGGAAATTGCCCGAGCCGGTTCCGATGATAAGCGGCGTCGGGCCGTGCCGTTCGAGCGCATCAGCTAGGAGGCGTTCGTCTGGTGCATCTACGTCAAGCACTGTTATGCGGCTGCGCTTGCAGGCGAAGCCGAATGCGTTGTCATTGCCGAACTTAAGCACCAGCTGTTCGCTGGTTCGGTCGCCGATCTTGAGATAACCCTTGATCGCCGGCCGCTTGTCGCGCACGGGAAATGTCGCGATGCCGTGCGCTCCGTATCGAGGCTGCCACTCGGCAAAGAGCCCCATCAGACGCCGCCTTTCTGCCGTAGATGAACATGGCGATGATGTAGGCGGCAAAGCCAGCGAACAGCCGTTGGCCTGTCGTAGTCATCGTGATGTCCCTCGGCGACGAGAGCACCGCATTCCTCGCAAGGCCCCTGGATGACTAACCCGCGCCGGAGCGCCGACCGGGGGGCGTTTGAGGCGCTGAAGGCGCCACGCCTCGCAGGCTAACACGAGGCGAACTACTCTCGAAATCTCATCCCCATGTCGCAATTTAGAAGGGGCGGGATAGTAGAGGATGAACGCTCGGTGACCACGGCACGAGTTGGGAGCCGAGGCCGTCGTCGATCATCGCGAAGCGGCCCGATGACAGTATCAGTTGCCGCCCCGCTAGGAAAAAAGGCCGGCGCCCTCGCTGGGAGGTTGCCCGAATGGCGCCGGCAGACGGTCCTTTTCAGGTCCGCCGCTCTCCAAACATAGCTGAGTCTTTCCGTTGCGTCAGGTGGTGGCGGACTACGCTTTGGCTTTCCGCTTCGCAGGTGTCTTTTTGGCTGGTGCGACGGGTTCAGCCTTGCGGCCAAGTCCGATGGACTTCGCCAGTTGCGAGCGCTGAGCGGCGTAATTCGGAGCTGTCATAGGGTAGTCGTGCGGCAAGTTCCATTTGGCGCGATAGGCGTCCGGTGTCAGGCCGAAGTCCGTGCTAAGATGCCGCTTCAGTGATTTGAACTTCTTGCCGTCTTCGAGGCAGATAATGAAGTCCGGCGTCACCGATTTCTTCGGGTTGACCGCGGGAGTTTGCGGCTCGGCGACCGGTGGGATCGGCGTGCCAAGTCCGGACAGCGAAGCATGAACCGATGCTATCACGTCCGGCAAGCCAGACACCGGCAATGGATTGTTGCTGACATATGCTGAGACAATGTCGGCGGTTAACTCAGCTAGTTCGGCAGAGCGGGTATCGGAATCGTTAGTCATTGGTGGTCCTTTTGCCTGATTTATCCCCTCTCTATGGGCTGATGATCAACGACGCAACCGTCGTCCTAAGCCTGATCTATCGAACTGCAGTGGAGCCGACGCAGAATTCGTAAGGTCTTCGGACAACCCTTTGACGTTATTTCCAAGTAGTTCCTACCGTAGAGCGAATGAGGCTTGTGGAGCGAAGTTGCCTGCCCAGCCTCCGGTTTGGCTGGGATTCCCCTGATGCCTCCGGCCGAACTGCGCTCTCTTGCGCACGACGCAGGAGTAACCCGCCTTTAAGGGTAAGTGCTTGTTTTTGTTTCAGGCCGTTACCGGTCGCTTGTATTTATGGGGAAGGACCAAGACAGGCGTGCGGTCCTTCGCATTGCCGTTTCCATGGCGGTGCCGGAAGCTTTCCACAGCCATCCTCGCGCGAACCCGACCCTATTGAAAAGGGCATCGCGTTCGCCGGTATTGGGCGTTCGAAGAGGGATACCGTCAGTACACCCCGACACTGCGTTCGTCTGGGAAACGCTGTGAGCGTTTGCAGCTTCAAAGCCGGTCCCCGCAACCAATTTTATCATAAATCAATAACCGTCTTGGTCTAACCGGGGCGGTTTTTTTGTTGGCTGGCGCGCAATCGTCGTCGTCGATGATCAGATGATCAGGCGGATCCCAGTTTTTTCAACACAGTTTCCTGACGCCACCCTTCCAGCGGTTTCTCGCCGATCGAGGAGACCCGGCACCTAGTGGCCGCGCCCCATCTTCCCGGCGCCGGGGTGAAGCGGACAGGCGTTCGAACGCGGACGCTGCACCGTTGGCCTGGCGGCATAGGCGAGACGATCAACCCGTTCGCTGGATCGAACGTGGTACCGATCGGCGCGGTGACCAGTCGACAGCGGCGTGCGGCCAAACGCTCAGCGCGGAAGGGCTGCCGGGCCTAGATTGTCAGCCCCATTCGCCCTGCATTGCAGCTCGCACAGCCTCCGCAATCTCCGCAGCCTTCTCGTCATAAGAGAGCCGGCGGCGGGACGGGTGCCAGGTGGGAGTGCACGAAATGCGATGACGCGCGCAACAGGCGGCGGCGATCGTGCCCAGAGCTACGACCTTCCGCCCCTTCAGTTCATGGCGGGTGACGCCTTCAAACGACTCGTCGAGAAGGTGCCGGGGTATTCGTGATTCCGACCGCCGCACCTTCGGCAGAAGATGCAGACACTGTGTGACGTAGAAATCCGAGCGGCTCTTTTCCAGTATCACCAAGACCCGATTTAGAACCTGATTGAACGGCATGCTCTCCAGGAAGCCGCTCGCAGCGAGTTCGCCTTGATAGGCACGAGCGGAGAGCCTATCGAGCCAATGAGTGGCTAGCAGTACCGGACCAGCCGTGGACTTCGAGATACGCTGATATGGACTGACATAGGGACCATCCAATCCTGCGTCTGCCAACGTCTCAAAGTCGGCAATTGGCTGGTCATTCACAGGCAGAGCCGCGACTTTCCGGGTCTCTTCCTCGATCACCGGAGCCTCAACAGGCCCCACCAATTCATCGAACTGATGGGGTACCATGCCGACGTGCACGCCCGGCTTGACTTCGGTGGTCCGTGGCGGCGTCTTCGAGGTTACAAAGGTCATGTTGGTTCCTTTCCGGTTAGGGGATTGGGAAGCGTGCGAAATCTCGTAGCCATCAGTGGCAAGCTTCTCTGCCGCCGCCGCAATCGCGAAGTCGCTCGGCGTCATGCGTGCCTTGTCGGCCGCCGCGAAAAGAGCATCGCGAAATGCCTGGGTCACGCGGCCACCGGCGAGCAGCAAGTTGACGCGCCGCCCTGCTCCATTGTCCTGATTAGCGATAACCGTCATTCTCGTTGATCTCTTCGAGCTCTGTTTCGAGACCCTGATGGGAGCGCACTGCTTGGGCATTCCGCATGGTTGGGCACGTTCGGGGGTGGCGCTGGCGGGGCTTTGAAGAAATTTGATTGTTTTCAAGTTTTCAAAGCAGACGCGACCGCCTTGGGGATGTTCACATTTGTTGACATCCGGCAGGCAGCCGAGCGGTCTACTTTTTGTCTACTTTAGGGCCTCGGAATGCCCACGCGCGCGAAATAGCGGGCCACGTCGGGATGATCCCGATTGTCTTGCCGCAGCAACTCCAGCGCCGCAGTATCGCCATCCAATGCCATTGCGAGTGCCGGGGCGCTGACACGCCACGGGCCACCGAAGACGGATCGATTGGCAATGCCGTGCTTATTGATCAGCCTACGGAGCGTGTCTTCGCTGATCGAGTAATGAGCCTGGAGGTTGAAGAGCGCTTGTTTGACCGTCAGCGCTTCGCAGGGCGGAATATGGAGCGGCCGAAGGCGTTCTCCTGTTTCGTGCGCTGTTGTGGCGTTGGGAAGGCGGACAACGCTCGATCTCATGCCGACATCCGAGCGAGGGGTTCAGCGGCTTCGGTCATGCCGCGTTCCCGCCAGGCCTGCTGCCGCGATAGGTGAGCCGGAGGATCTCAGCCTGAACTGCGTTCCAGAAGGCGCCGAGTTGTTCGTCTTGCTCGTCTTCGGATATCCCGGCACGGTGCAAAGACCGAAGCATGCCATCGGTCACCTGATCGCGATAGGAGGTCGCAGCCCGATCGGTTCGCTTGTCTAACATCTTGGCCGCAACATCGCGGATGCGCCCAACACGTCTGACCATTGGGAAAACGACCACTTGGCGGGATGGCTGCCAGTTGAGCGGCGGATTATCATCGTGCGTCATCGAGGCCTCCACTGCTGCGCTCATACATGGTAACTAATACTGCCCGTTGTGAGCGGATGATGATGGGGTCAAAACTGGGCTTATCGTCCGGCAAGAGCGGACACTCCGTCTTCAATCGTCCGCTGTGAGCGGGCCATATTTTCAGAATGGTCCGCTGTGGACGGGCCATTGGTCCGCTGTGAGCGGGCCGCTGATTTTTCCGAGAAGTCGACACCGGGCACCCACTTCATGAATTCTTTGGTGCCGCCAGCGAGCTCCCTGATAGGCAGATCCTGCGGCAACTCAGTCAAGCGCCAACGAGTAGCTCTGCCCTGACTGCGGCCGTCCTTGTTGATTTTCCAACCGAACGAGCCCTTCTGCTGGGGCTTGACGAAGCCCTTGCACTGGAGGCCCTTGAAGGCCTTCTCAACGGCTGTGTTGCTGCAATCGAGCAATGCCTCGGCTTCGCGGTGCGATAGCGAGATATCGCCGTTGTTGCGGCCGTTATAGCGGCGTTTGATTTCGAGATAGAGAGCCCGCTCGTACACCGTCGCTGCCTGCCACGCGGTCGAGCGCATAAACCACTCGTACATCTGGAAATAATGGCCGTCTTCGTTTCGGCGTCTGTCTTGCTTTCGGCTCATGCAGCGCGCGCCCGGATGAGTTGAGACTCGCGAATTGACGCGCACACCTCGATTGCTGACAGCCCGGACATTTCCCGCATCGCTGGCACGAGCGGCGCCGGCCTCTGTCGTGGTGGCGTTGTGGCAAGCCATTGCGCTGCCTGGTCGATCGCGGCGGAATGCTCGTGCTCGGGCGGGGTGAGGTCGGTCATTTGCCGTTCTCCTCTAGCCACCGTTCAGCCTCGCCGATGTCCCAGAACGAAGTGACCAAGCGATCACCGTCTTTCCAAAAAGCGAGATGTGACAGGAAGACTCGACGGTCTCCGCCATTGCGAGCGATGAGCCGAAGTCTTGCCTTCCTTGCGTTCAACTGGAGCGCCTTCAGCCGCTCCAAACGATCGACCGGCCAGAACCGCTTGAATGAGGCGCTGATGGTCATGCTGCCYCCCCCATCGTGTCGAGGAAGAATTTCCGCAGCTTGCCGCGCTCGGCGACCCAGCGGTTGCCCACTTTCTTGGCCGGAAGGAAGCCTGACTCAAGCATGTAGAAGGTCTGGCGAGCGCTTTGGTTAATTTCTTTACCAATTGAAGCCGCACCCCAGACAAGATCAATCTGCACATCCGTCATTTGTTAGTTCTCTTTCCGCTCGGGAAGGACTTGAATTCACCACTTTAATATAATACCGCATGATCGAATTGGCTAACAACGGCTTTCAACGCCCATCACAATGTTTTACAAAATACGCGTTATTCACAGACAACGTATTTTATTCACAGGGCTATCAACGCTCGGATGCCTGTGCATGAAGATCAAGCGTTGTCCCGCGTTCCCGCCGGGACACCCGTTGACATGCGGATTGTTTGCGACATGATGCGACATGCTTCCGTCCATTACGGGCGGCTTCGCAAAAGGGGGCAAGGTCATGGCGGTTCGTAAACGGAAATGGACCACCGCAAAGGGCGTCGAGAAAGAGGCCTGGATAGTCGACTATGTAGACGGCAAGGGCGCCCGGCGGCTCAAGACATTCGACCGCAAGAAAGAGGCCGACGCCTTCGCTGCCACGGCCACGGTGGAAATTCGGGAGGGCACCCACGTCGCCGATAGTGACAGCACTACGGTCAAGAAAGCCGGAGATCTCTGGATAAAGGCTTGTGACGGGCTGGAGCGTTCGACAAGAGACCAATACCGGCAACACCTTGACCTTCACATTGTCCCCTTCATCGGCGCCGAGAAGCTTTCGAAGCTGAGCATTCCCACCGTCCGGGGTTTCGAGGATCAATTGAGGTCGGGGAATAGTGATCTACCGGCGGAGGACCCGAGACGGGAACCGCGCTCCCCTGCAATGATCCGCAAGATACTCGTCAGTCTGGGATCACTGCTCGCCGACGCGCAAGAGCGAGGCCTGACTGCCCGGAACGTGGTGCGTGACATGCGCGGCAAACGGCGGAAGGGCAAGGAACGCAAGGCAGAGCGGCGCCAGAAGGGCAAGATCAAGGTCGGCGTCGATCTTCCTACCCGCGAGGAAGTAAAGGCCCTTGTTGGGGCCGTGGAAGGCCGCTGGAGGCCTTTGGTTCTCACCGCCATATTCTGCGGGCTGCGTGCATCGGAACTTCGTGGCCTTCGCTGGATCGACGTCGATTTCGACAAGCGTGCGATCCGAGTGCACCAGCGCGCCGATCGGTTCAACGAAATCGGACAGCCTAAGTCGGAAGCCGGCGAGCGGACAGTGCCGGCGCCGCCGATCGTCATCAACACGCTGCGCGAGTGGAAGCTTGTCTGCCCCAAGAGGCCTACGGGCAAGCAAGACGCGGAAGGCAATCCGATCAGGCATCTTGAATTCGTTTTCCCGAACGGTCTCGGCAATGTCGAAAGCCTAGCCAACATTATTAACCGGGGTCTGATGCCCGCACAGGTAGCGGCCGGCGTGGTCGTCGACACCGGAGAGAAGGACGCGGAAGGCAACGCCATCGTGAAGGCGCGCTATACTGGGATGCACTGCCTCCGGCATTTCTTCGCCAGTTGGTGCATCAACCGTGTAGCCGATGGAGGCCTCGGCCTACCGCCTAAGGTCGTCCAGGAGAGGCTTGGGCATTCCTCTATAATGATGACCATGGACGTCTACGGGCACCTGTTCCCTCGTGGCGATGATGCCGAGGAACTGGCGGCGGCCGAACGCGCCTTGTTGGCTTGATTTAAGACCATGAAGCAGACCCCAAGGGTATCGATCCTCCTGCCCATGATGTTTCTGGCAATGCTGAGCACAGGCAAAGCGGACAACGGAGCCGTGACTATGCTTCAGATGCGCGATTGGTGCGCATCTGTCATCGACGGTTCCCAGAATAATTCGGAGACCCCTCTGCAGCAGGGTTATTGCATAGGTTCGTTTGTGACCTTGAGAAATATGGGCGTGCTAAAGTCCATACCACGTGCGTGCATACCAGACGCCACTACAACCGACGACTTCATCCGGATCTACATTCATGAAGTCGGAACATTAAAAACCGACATCGAAGCGGTTCGTTCGAATTGGTTTGCCGCTGCCGTTCTGATTTTGCAGTACAAATTCCCCTGCCAGTGAGCCATACGCAACATAAACGCAACATGGTGGCGAAAAACTGAATAAATTCAATGCTTGGTAGCGGACTGAAAATCCGCGTGTCGGTGGTTCGAATCCGCCTCTGGGCACCATCCCCTCCTCTCCCCATACGCCCCCTTGCCGAAGCTTCCACGCCTCCATCTATACAAACCATTGAAATCGTTTATTTTTTCGGCGCGCATGGCGCACTTGGACGCATTTCGACGGCTTTCAGCGTATTTGGTCCAACGGGGCGCGGGGATGGTATTTCCGTTGGTATTCGGCATCTTTTTGGTATCGAAACAGCCAAAGGAGATGTGTCGAATCGCCCTTTCCGACGTGAATTGCCGAAACGCTCGCCCCGGTCTCAAACTCGTGAAACTGTCTAACGGTGGCGGGCTCCAGCTATGGGTGCAGCCCACAGGATCTCGCCTTTGGCGGCTCGCCTACCGCTTTGACGGCAAACAGTAACTTTTGGCATTGGGCAGCTATCCCCTTATCTCCCTGGCCGAGGCACGTGAGGCGCGCGATGATGCTAAACGTCTCCTGCTGGCTGGCATCGACCCCGGGCAGGGACGCAGTTTGCGCAAGGCCGGTTCGGTAAAAGACTCCTTTCGGTCAATCGCGGACGAATACGTTAACAAGCTGAAGAAGGAGGGGCGTGCCGACCGGACGATTGCCAAAGTCAAATGGCTGCTCGACTTTGCCTATCCGCCTAACCGAAGTGGGGCCGAAAACGGAACGTCCGCTTTCGGGATGTTTTTCGCGAAAGGCCGACCTTTACATCCAGCGTTATACCCCCGGGCTTTGCGCCAGAGCGGCCCTTGCTTTCAGGGCGGCGGACTGCCGCGTAATCTTGTTGGAAGAGCGGGAGAAACGGCCAGCTATGGACGAACTGCCGGCGAACAGCCGAAGGATTGACGTGCCAGCTTTCGCAGCGCGRCGCCCTCAGACGGCGATTTGAAGCGTCCCGTAACGCTTTACCTCAGCCTCGATCTCCCTGACCAGAGTCTCTAGCGCGGGGTTCCTGGGATTGCGCGCGCGCCTGATTATATAAGCCAGGTCTGGAGCCTTTGGGAACTGGTTGTCGACAATCTCCATATCGGGCTGCAGGTACCGCTGACTCAAGATCGCGACTCCGAGCCCCGCGGTAACGCCTGCAATGATTCCGGCTGCGCTGGAGCATTCGAACACGGTCTCGAACACCGTATCCTCGTCCTGCCCGACGTCCATGCCCCAGCGTCGATAAAAACAGTTTTCATCAAAGGATAAAAATGGGACTGGCTTCCCGTTCGACAGCACCAGGTCTCGCGATTTCACCCAATGCAGCGTCTCGCGGAACAGGAGGATATCGGCGGGGCGGACCTCGTGCTGGAAGACCTGGATGATGGCGGCATCAAGAGCTCCCTGGCTGAGCTGCTCCTGCAACACGAGGCTCATGCGCACCTGCGTGCGGACGCTCACCTCCGGGTAGAGCCGGCGAAAGCGGCCGAGAATGCGCGAAAGGTCCGTGCACGTCGTATCCTCGGTCATTCCCAGCGCGATCTTGCCTTGCAAAGTGCTTTTCGACAGGCTCAGGACCGCCTCGTCATGGATGCCCAGAATGCGCCGCGCATAGCCAAGCAGATCCTGTCCGGCCGTGGTGAACATCGGCGCATTTGCTTTACGGGTGAGGATTTCGCAGTCGAGACTCGTTTCAAGCCTCCTGATCTTGTGGCTGACGGCCGACTGCGACAGGCCGAGAATCTCGGCCGCGCGCGTCACGCCGCCGTGCTTCTCGATCGCGACGAGCGCGCGCAAGGCGTCGACATCCAGGCGGCGGGTCATCACTCCAGCCATGACAATACTCGCTTGAAACTAAAGAGACGCGCCAATCTCTGATCCTGTAGTGTCCGTCAGGCAAGTCAGTATGCCGGTTTTTGGACTACTTCATGATCATATCGAAATTTGTCATGTGCAAAAGCGCGTGCGTGTCGTCAATAGTCCGCGCCAAAATTGGCCGTGATCCGCTTCCGGGTCACGGGCGCCTGACCAAAGAGATGCCATGACGCTCCTGCACGCCAAAGCCCATCGCCTCGTGTGGCCAATGATGGCGACGGCGCTGGTCGTAAGCTGGAGTTCCGGCTTCGTCGGCATCCGCTACGCCAGCGAGAATGCCGATGTCATGCTGGTGCTGTTCTGGCGGACACTGATGTCCGGATTGATCCTCTCGCCATTTGCTCTCCTGATCGGACCGCGCATAAGCGCCCGTGCCCTGGTCCAGCAGATGGTCTTCGGCGTGGCGATGATGTTCCTCTATCTCGGCGGATTCGCGCTTGCCATCGGCCAGCGCGTGCCGACCGGCCTTGTCGCGCTGATTTCCGATCTTGTCCCGCTCGCCATCGCGGCCTTGTCACAGCCGGTGCTGGGACACCGACTGACAGGGAGACAATGGATCGGAACGGCCCTCGGAGCGACGGGCGTTCTCATCGTCTCGCTGGAGAGCCTGAGCCTCGGGACGGCCCCGGCCTGGGCATATCTGTTGACGGTCGCTTCCATGATGGTTCTGGCGCTGGCAACCCTGGTGCAGAAGCGGATGGGGACGATCAATATGCCCATCCATCAGAGCCTGTGCATTCAATGCCTGACGGCAGCAATCCTTTTCGCCGCTTGCGCCGAATGGAATGGCGGGCTGATGCCGCCCCTCGATGCCCGGTTTGGATTCGGCATCGCTTGGCTGGTGCTGTTTTCGACCTTCTTCTGCTACAGCACGTATTATGTAAGCCTGCGCCTCTACACCGCCTCACAGGTCAGCAGCGTGATCTATCTCAGCCCACCGGTGACGATGCTCTGGGGCTGGTCGATGTTCGGCGAGCCGCTTTCGAAGGCGATGCTGGCTGGCCTTGCGGTGACACTGTTCGGTGTCTGGCTCACCTCGTCGGGCAGCGCAGCGGCGAAGGACTTTCAGCTCCGTCAGCAGCAGATCAGCCAATCCCCAAGGCGAAATCGACCTCACGATCGATCGCGATCCACGCCGGCGTCGCTTCACCCACGCACATCAAAGGAGGTAAACCCATGAAGCTCACAGATTTCAAAGCCCTGACCTTCGACTGCTACGGCACCCTGATCGATTGGGAATCCGGCATGATCGAGGGGCTGAGGCCGCTGACCGAACGGGCCGCCCGCACGTTGAACCGGAACGACATTCTGGAGGCGCACGCCCGGCACGAATCCAGCCAGCAGAAATGGACGCCGGGGAAACGCTACCGCGATCTTCTGGCGATCGTTTACAAGCGACTTGCGGAGGAGTGGAGTGTCATCGTCACTCCTGAGGAATGCGTGGCGTATGGCGAAAGCGTGAAGGATTGGCCGGCTTTTGCCGACACCGCTGAAGCCTTGCAGTACCTCAAAAAGCACTACAAGCTGATCATCCTCTCCAACGTCGACAACAAAAGCTTCTCGTTCAGCAACAAGAAGCTCGGCGTGGACTTCGACGCGATCTATACGGCGGAAGATATCGACTCCTACAAGCCTTCCGACCGGAACTTCAACTATATGCTCGAAAAGCTCGGTACAATCGGGATAGAGAAGCGAGAGATCCTACACACCGCGGAAAGCATGTTCCACGATCACGTTCCCGCCAACCGCTTCGGCCTGACATCGTGCTGGATCCATCGCCGGCATGCGGATCAGGGCTTCGGCGCCACGATGAACCCAGGCGAGGTGCCGGTGGTGGATTTCCGATTCGACAGCATGGCCGATCTGGTGAAGGCGCACGCTGAAGAAATACGGGGCTGATGTTCGAACCGCCAAGCAACCTGTTGCGTGACACCGCGCGCCCGACCCGATCTGGAAGGAGACAGTCGCGGACCGATGGTTGCCAAGGTCACTTCGAGAGTTGTTCAACGCAATTCGTCGAAAGCAGCCCGCCGGCTTCCGGGAAGCAGATGCTCGGAAGCGCTGGCATATCCCCACTATCTGCGGCCGATAGGCCGGCCAGGGAACTGGTCCGTCAACGAGTTCCGCACCCCGAGTTCTTGGCCTTTACGCAGTCTGAACCCGAAGAGCCTCCGCTTACTCTCTTCTGACTGTCATCGTGGGTGGCGCACCCTCGAACTTCCACAGGATCGACGGTAAGGTCCGTTTTCCCGCACCACCAATATTTGCCTCTATGACCGACATGAGGCGCAAGCTGCCATTCGGTAGAAGATAAATGCGGGCGCGGATCTCGACGGCGAACGCGGCTCACGCTCCTGCGTCCTCAATGGCGCGGCCGCCCGCACCTGCCAGCGGGGATCCGGCACCCGCGGTCGTGCGACCGCTTAGCCACCTGATTGCTGTGGGCATCGGCTTGGTGGCTTTCGCAATGTTCGGGCTGTGGCTGCACGGCTGGCCGTTGGGAGTCTCGCCCTTCGCTTGAACGTCCGCAGCCACGGCGCGCCTTCGAGATGGCCTGGCGAATCCCACCAGTTGCCGCGGATCGAGCGCCTCGCAGACGCCACAGTGAACCAATGCTTGGCATAAGGTCGGCACATCAGAATTTTGATCCATAGACGGACTCCAGCCGGCAACGTTGCGGTTCGGCTTCGGATCGAGCCTTGCGACGCTGCAAACACGAGCGGTACAGGATACAATCACCGGAGCGAACGTGTCCCCGGGATGGCTCAAATGTCCTCCGTCGATTCTCTCGCCGCGAGATTATTGTCGGCGACATTGATGTTCGATCGGGCGTCGTTGCTGGCGCTCGAGGCTTTGGCTGCCGAATCCGACCGTCGGGTCCTGAGGCGCGGTGAGGTCTTGGTTCGCGAAGGCGATCCATCGGACAGGTTCTTCGTCGTGCTGTCCGGTCGCTTTACGGTACACAAAGGAGAGCCGATTGGCTCGGTCGCCGAGATCGCACAGGGCGAGCTAGTCGGCGAAATTGGTTTCTTTGCAGGACTGCCCCGTACGGCCACTGTCCTTGCAGCGCGCGATTCGATCGTCCTTGAAATCAGTCGTAATCATTTCGAGAAGGCGGCAGAGGCTTTGCCGAACCTGAGAGAGGCGGTCACAATATTTCTGGCGCGCCGGTTCGCCACGCAATCTCCGATTTTGTCACGTCCCCAGAATCCTGCCAAGATCCGAACGCTTGCCATCATTGCAGCCGGCGGAAGTCGCATCTCACCGGTTTTCATCGGGCACCTACAGCAAGAGTTCGGCGCGGTCACGCGCGCTCAGTTCGTTTCCCGGCTTGACGTCCACGCGAAGTTCGCAGGTCGTCCGATCGACGGCCAGCCGGTCCTTAACTGGTTGAACGAATTGGAGGCGCAAGCTGAATTCGTTGTCTACGTCGCCGATGAAGAACCTAATGAATGGACACGAGTCTGCATTCGCCAGGCCGATGCCGTCCTGTTGCTGGCGAACGCGTCCTCCTCGCCTCGCTTGAACGCGTCCGAGGAATTGGCGCTATCGGTCCATCCACCAGCGACCGGTCGGCTTGTCCTGATTCACGACAATCGCTCGGCTGCGGTCTCCGGCACCTCTGCGTGGCTCGATGAGCGTCCCTATGTCGGCCAGCATCATCATGTTGCGCTGGAGGACGGGGCTGATATCCAGCGCCTGGTTCGATTTATTTCCTGCAAGGCACGTGGCTTCGTGGCGGCGGGGGGTGGGTCCCTGGGCAGCGCCCATCTGGGCGTCTACAAGGCCTTCTTCCAGGCGGGCGGGCGCTTCGACTATCTCGGCGGGACGAGTTCCGGAGCGGCGATGATGGCCGGCTTCGCAAGAGGATTGGACGCGGAGCAGATCGACCGCGGCACGCACAACATATTTGTCAAGAGTCGGGCGTTTCGGCGCCCCACCTTGCCGCGTTTCGCGCTTCTAGATCACAAAACCTTCGATCGAGCCCTTCGGGCGGAATACGGCGACGTTCTGATCGAAGATCTTTGGCTTCCGTTCTTTGCACTTTCGACCAATCTGAGCAGCCGTCAGCCCCATGTCCACCGTCGTGGAAAACTCTGGCAAGCCGTTCGGGCATCCGGCTCGATCCCGGGTGTCCTGCCGCCGTTCTTTACGGCTGACGGCGATATGCTTGTAGACGGCGCCATCATGAACAATTTGCCGCTGGAACAGATGAGGGAACTCAAGACCGGCCCCAATGTCATCGTGAGCTTTGGGTCCAGTGGACCGCAAAAATACCCCATCGACTATGACCGTATCCCCGGAAGATCGGAACTTGCGGTCGCCCTGCTGAACCCTTTCGGCCGTGCCCGCTTGCCGCAGGTTCCGAGCATGCTTCAGGTTATTACCGCGAGTATGCTGACACACGGGCCGCAGGACATTGCCGTCGGCGACGAGGATGTCTTGGTCTGCCCGCAGGTTTCGAGCACGATCAGCTTCATGGATTGGAGTCGGCATTCCGAGTTGTTTTCGGACGCCTACGACCGTACGGCGCAATGGATAGAGGAACGTCTCCGCCAGAGCGACTCAGGGCTCCGGGCGGTGCTCGGTAACGCACATACTTAGCGCATCACAGCCTGACTTGCTCGATAATCCTGGCTCAGATCGCACCCCGATAGTCTATTCGGCGGCTTCGGCGACTACCATTTGTTCGGCCTTGAGTTGCCTAGCTCTTTCTCGGTCAGCCCACCGCCTCGTCCTTCGCGCGCGTTCCACCCCCTTAGTCGCCGTCTCGCTGAATCCGGCTTCGCGCACGGTAAGCGCATCCGAGCGCGCTCCTAACGCGCCGATGTGGGCTGACCACTGATGGGGCTACTTTCGCTGTTCCGTCATCCGCCCGCTAGATGCTCGCTTTTCGCTGGATTGAAAATCCTTCAATATTGGAAAGATCCACTTCAGAATTGAGACGATTGCCGGATCGATGTTCCAATTTGAGATGCCCTTCATCGATTCTTTAGAAAATGGTTTCGTTGAGGTTGCGCGATTCCGTTGCTAGCGTTTGAAACGCTTCAAAAGGAGCCAGGTTGTTGCAACGCAAGCGCCCCACAATAGCGGATGTCGCACGAACCGCCGGTGTCTCCATCGGCACGGTCTCGAACTTCATCAACGGAACTGCGGCTCTCAAGGAAGGCACGCGAGACCGTATCGAAAAGGCGGTAGCGGCGTTGATGTACCGTCCAAGCTCGTTTGCGCGCTCCCTTCCCGGCCGCGCACCGCAGCGGCTAAAAAATCTCGATCATTTGCCTAGACTTCTCGTCGCGGGCCGGGTGAGCGTCGACTTCCTGTGCCGCGTCGACGTGCTGCCGCACCGCGACGACCGGATAACCGCAAGCCACATCGAAAAGGCGTTGGGTGGTCCCGCGGCCAATCTCGCGGTCGCCGCCGCAGGCGTTGGCGCGCCCTACGCTCTCGACGTCGAATTGGCGACTGCAGTCGGCCAGGACGCGGAGAGCGACTGGGCATTGGGCGAGCTTTCCAAACTGGGTGTCCACGCCCTACCCATCCGCAGCACGCCGAACAACCGGCTGTCACAAGCGATCGTCATCATCGAGCGCAACGGCAGCCGCACCATCATCAGCGAGCCGTTCGAGCTGGGCGGGGTCGACCTTACGGCCAACCTCGATATCCAGCCCGAGCAGCGCCCGACGTGCCTGCACATCGAGGGCTTCCACTATGAGACGATGACGGCGTCCATAGCTCGTTTTCACCAGGCGGGCTGGAAGGTGAGCCTACATTCGCCCGGCCTGCCCAAAAGCGCGCGCACGCCTGAGGTCTTTGCGCAGATGGTCAAACAGATCGACCTCACCTTCATCAATGACGTGACGATCAGGGAGATCTACGGCTTCGGCGCGCGCATGGCGTCGATGATCGATGAGGTGCGGCAGGTGCTGTCACGGATCAAACTACGCGGGACGGTCGTGCTCACCTTGGGGGAATTCGGCGCAGTTGTCTTTCCGGCGACGGGCGGACCGCAGATCGAAGTGCCGGCGCTGCCGGTCAACCGGGTGGATGCGACCGGCGCCGGCGACAGCTTCGCCGGCATCTTCCTCAGTCTCTGGCTGCATGGCGCGTCGCTGGAAACGGCCGCCCGCTACGCCGCGACCGGCGCAAGTCTGACGACGACGGTCGAGGGCGCGCAGGGATTCATTGCCGACTTTGCCACGCTGAAGGCCGCCGCCGCGGCCACCAGCGACGCGGTAGCAAGCTAGATCAATGACTTACCGGATCCGCGCCACCCAGAAAGCAACAGGCTGACCAGCCAGAATTGGAGAACGTCACCATGACCAAAACAAAAGTCCTGCTGGTCGGCGAGAGCTGGATGAGCTCGGCGACGCATTACAAAGGCTTCGACCAGTTCGGCAGCGTCACCTTCCATCTCGGCGCGACGCCGCTAGTCAACGCCTTGAAGGACAGCGAATTCGACCTTGACTACATGCCGGCCCACGAGGCCGTCGAAAAGCTGCCCTTCACCATCGGAGGCCTGTCGCAGTACAAGGCGATCATCCTCTCCGACATCGGCGCCAACTCGCTGCTGTTGCATCCCGACGTCTGGCTGCATGGCAAGACGGTGCCCAACCGGCTCAAGCTGCTGCGCGATTGGACGCATGCCGGCGGCGGCCTGGTGATGATCGGCGGCTATTTCTCCTTCCAGGGCATCGACGGCAAGGCGCGCTGGCATCGCACCGCGGTCGAGGAGGCGCTGCCGGTGACCTGCCTCCCTTATGACGATCGGCTCGAAATTCCCGAAGGTTTTCGGCCCGAGATCATCGGCGCCGCGGATCATCCGCTCTTTGCCGGCATAAAGGGCGAATGGCCGATCCTGCTCGGCGCCAACGAGGTCATCGCCCGTGACCGCGGCGATGTCGAGATCCTGGCGCGGCTGCCGCATGACCAGGGCGGCCATCCATTGCTCGTGACAGGGCGGCATGGCGAAGGCCGTACGCTGGTGTGGACATCGGATATCGGCCCGCACTGGCTGCCGAACAGCTTCGTCGAATGGCCGGGTTACGCGCGCCTTTGGACCAACGTGCTGCGCTGGGTCAGTAAGACCGCCTAGCCAATCCGCAACCGCCGGAGCAACCGCCATGACGGCACCCTTTCTTGTGGCCAGGAACATCGCCAAGCGCTTCGGCGCGTTGACGGCGCTTGCCGACGTCGACCTTGAAATCCGCTCCGGCGAAGTGCTGGCGCTGCTTGGCGATAATGGCGCCGGCAAGTCGACCTTCATCAAGATCCTGGCCGGCGCTCACTCGCCGAGCGATGGCGAACTCGTCATCGAGGGCAGCCCGGTCGTTTTCTCCTCGCCCAAGGACGCGGCCGCGTCGGGGATCGCGACGATCTTCCAGGAACTGGCGCTGTCAGAAAACCTGTCGATCGCCGAAAACGTCTTTCTCGGGCGCGAATTGAAACGCTCCATTTTTGGGATCCCATTCCTCAAGCGCAAGGAAATGCGCCAGCGCGTCGATGGTCTCCTGCAGGAACTCGACGCCCATATTTCCGATCCTGAAGCTCCGGTCGGCAGCCTGTCGGGCGGTCAGCGCCAGGCCGTCGCCATCTGCCGGGCGCTTAATCTGAACGCCAGGCTGGTGATCATGGATGAGCCCACAGCCGCCCTTGCCGTCGCCGAAACACGCAAGGTGCTGGCGCTGACGCGGCGGCTCGCTGCGCGCGGCTGCGCCGTGGTGCTGATCAGCCATAACATTTCCGAAGTCTTCGAGGTTGCCGACCGCATCGTGGTGTTCCGGCGCGGCCGCAAGGTGGCCGAACGGCTGGCCGCCGAGACCAACCACGAGGAAGTCGTTTCGCTCATAACGGGCGCCCATCCCGACGTGCGGGCGCTCGAAAAAACAACATGAAACGCGCGTCATTCCAGAGAGGATCAAACACAATGCTTTCGCAGTTCAAAAAAGCGCTCGCCGTCTCCGTACTGTCGCTCGCCATTGCCTCGGCCGCGTCCGCCGCCGACAAGCACAGGATAGCCTTCGTACCGCAGCTGATCGGCATTCCCTATTTCAACGCCATGGAAGCCGGCGGCAACCGTGCCGCCAAGGATCTTGGCGTCGATTTCATCTATTCCGGTCCCGTCGACACCAACCCCGTCGACCAGCTGCAGATCGTCCAGAACCTGATCGACCAGGGCGTCGAGGCGGTCTCGGTCAGCGTGCTCGATGCCTCCAGCATCGCCCCCGTGGTCGAGAGCGCCAAGGCGAAAGGGATAAAGCTGTTCACCAGCGACAGCGATGCGCCCGACAGCGGCCGCGCGGTCTATGTGGCGCAGGCGACTGACGAGGGGCTTGGCACCACCATCATCGACGAACTCGTCAGGCGCGTCGGCGAGGACGCCACCATCGGCATCGTCTCCGGCGAGGCGACAGCGTCCAATCTCAACGCCTGGATCGGCTTCATGCAGAAACAGGCCGCCGCCAAATATCCGAAGCTGAAGCTGCTCGACCCGCAATTCGCCGGCGGCACGGCCGAGCGCGCCGCCCAGATCTCGGGCGACCTGATGGCAGCCAACCCCGACATCAAGGCCATCATCGCCGTCGCCTCCTCGACCTGCCCGGGCGTCGCCCAGGCGATCGAGACCGCCGGCAAGATCGGCTCCGTCATTGGCGCCGGCTATTGCAGCCCCAACACCGCGCGCTCCTACATGAAGAGCGGTGCCTTCGGCTTCACCGTGCTGTGGGATCCCGAGCAGCTCGGCTATCTCACGGTCTGGGCTGGCAAGCAGCTCATCGAAGGCAAGGCTTTCGAGGCCGAAAACAAAATTGCCGGCCTGGAGAAGCCCGCCACCTATGACGCCGCCAAAGGCATCTTGTTGCTCGGGCCGCCAGCTGTCTTCACCAAGGACAATGTCGACAAGTTCAACTTCTGAGCCCTGACGTGAGCGCGGTGCGACAGTCTGGAAACGGTGTCATCTCCATGAACGGGCGGGAGTGGTCTCTGCTTGTCGCCTGTCTGCTGGCGATCGTCGTCTTTGCTGTCGCATCGCCGCACTACGCCACCTCCGGCAATGCGGTCACCGTGCTGCGCAACAGCGCCGAACTGCTTTTGATCGGCCTCGGCATGACCCTGCTGCTCGCCATGGGCGGCATCGATGTGTCGATCGGCATCGTCATGGGTCTGGCGGCCATTGCCATCGGCCGCGTGCTCGGCACCGACGGCAATCCGCTGCTGGCGCTTGTCGTCGGCCCGTTGGTCGGCGCGCTGCTCGGCTGTGTGACCGCCGCCGTCGTCGTCCTCGGTCGCGTTCCGGCCATTGTCGGAACGCTCGGCCTGCTCGGCATCTACCGCACCGCCGTGTTCGTGCTGCTTGGCGGGCAATGGCTCTCCGGCCTGCCCTCGACCCTTACCGATCTGCTCGCCGCGAGTGTGCTCGGCATTCCTGTCCCCGCCCTGGTGATCGCTGCAGCCTATTTCACGGTCTGGCTGGCGCTGCGGCGCACCCCCTATGGGCTGCATCTGCTGGCGATCGGCAATTCGGAGGAGAAGGCGCGGCTCTCAGGTATCCCGGTGGTCAAGGTTCGCTTCATGACCTTCGTCGTCAGCGGTATCCTGACCGGCATCGCCGCCACCTTCTACGTCGCCACCTACCGCAATGTCGAAATGAGCATCGGCAGCACGCTGGCGCTTGACGCCATTGCCGCGGTCATCCTCGGCGGCACCAGCATACTGGGCGGCCGCTGCAGCCTGCTCGGCACCGTGCTTGGCGTGCTGCTGCTCAGGATTCTCCAGAACGGCCTGCTTCTGATCGACATCCCTTCGCTCTGGCAGCCTGTCGTCACCGGCGTTCTCATCATCGGCGTGCTTGGCTTCGAAGCCATTTCCAATCGCCTTCCGCTGACCCGCCTCCAGCGAGCCCGCACATGAAGACGCTGCGCAATCTGCAAGGCCCGGCCCTTACGCTCGCGCTTCTGTGCGGCCTTTGGCTGATCGTCATTGTCGGCTTGGCTGTGCTCAAGCCCGCGGTCTTCAACCTTGGCACCGTCACCACCATCCTCCAGTTCTCGACCATCCTGGCGCTGGTCGGGCTTGGCCAGGGCCTGGTCATCCTCGCCGGCGGCGCCGGCATCGACCTGTCGGTCGGCGGCGCCGTTTCGCTCTCCGCCATCATCGCCATGCTGTCGCTCAAACTGGGTTTGCCGCCGGTGCTGCTGCCGCTAGCTTGCGTCCTGGCCGGCGCACTGCTCGGCGTCCTCAATGGCGTGCTGGTCAACCGGCTCGCGCTTCTGCCCTTCATCGCGACGCTCGGCACCTTCTTCGTCTATTCCGGCACAGCGCTTGCCGTTACCGGGGGTGCGGCTCAATCCGGCGTGCCGGCCTGGCTGCTCGTGTGGGGGCGTGGCGTCGTCATAGGCATCCCTATGCCGTTTCTCACCCTCGCCATCCCCTGCTTTGCGCTCGCCGGCCTGGTGCTGATGTCGACCGCCTGGGGGCGTTGGATCTACGCCATGGGCTTCAATGAACGTTCGGCCAGGCTGGTCGGCATTCCGGTCGATCGCGTCCGCCTCATCCTCTATGCGCTGAGCGGTGCGCTCGCCGGCGCCGCCGGCCTTGTCTCGCTCGCCTGGCTCGGCAGCGGCAGGCCCAATATCGGCCAGAACCTCGAACTGGAATCGCTCACCGCCGCGATGCTTGGCGGCATCGCCATCACCGGCGGGCGCGGCGGCGTCGGCGGCGTGTTCGCGGCCGTGCTGCTTTTGGTCACGCTGAAGACCGGCCTGCTGCAATTGAACATCAACACGGTTTGGCAAGTGGGGATTGTCGGCGCCCTTCTGGTGTTCGTCCTTCTTGCCGACCGGCTTTCCCAACGTTGGAGATCATGATGCCTTCCATGGAAGAGACTATCGCCGCCCGCGTCGAGGCAGCGGCCGATCGTATCGTCGAAACGCTGAGCGATCTCGTCGCCTTCCCCTCGATCGTGAAATCCAATCCGAAGGAGGCCGGGCCGGGTGAGCGTGATTGCCAGCTCTATCTGCAAAAACGCATCGAAGCGCTCGGCTTCACGTCCGATCTCTGGGATCCGGACGGCCCGGCGCTTTATGAAAAATACAAGGGACGTGCCGGCGCCAACAAGGGCAGGACCTTTGACGGCCGCCCCAATCTCGGCGGCGTCCTGAAGGGTACCGGCGGTGGGCGTTCGATCATGCTCACCGGCCATATCGACGTCGTGCCGCCGGGCGCCGCCGGACACTGGGCAACCGATCCGTTCCAGCCCGTGCTGAAAGACGGCTTGCTGCACGGCCGTGGCACCGTCGACATGAAGGGCGGCGTCGCCTGCATGCTGATGGCGGTCGAAATCCTAAGGGAGCTGCAAATCCCCCTTTCCGGAGACATCGTCTTTACCACTGTCGTCGACGAGGAGATCGGCGGCATGGGCTCGCTTGCCATGGTCGACCGCGGCTTTCACGCCGACGCCGGCATCATGACCGAGCCGACGGCAAACAGGATCGCGCCGCTCTGCCACGGCATACTGTGGGGCAGGATCGTCATCGACGGCATAGGTGGGCATGCCGAGCTGACGCCGAATGCCTGGTATTCGAGCGGCCCGGTCGATGCCGTGCAGCTGTGCCGGCAAATCCTCGACGGCATCGACATCCTCAACCGGCGCTGGATGTTCGACCCGAAAAAGAACCATCCGCTGATGGATTTGCCCAACCAGATCATCGTCACCCAGATCAACGCCGGCGAGCACCCCTCCTCCATGGCCGGGCGCGGCGAGATCATCATCGACGCGCAGTACCTGCCGAGCGAGCATGACGAATTCAGGTTGGGCGGCAACGTCAAGCGCGAGATCGAAGAGCATATTGCCCATGTCTGCCAGGCGGACCCTTATCTGCGTCTGCACCCTGCCCGCGTCGAATGGATTCTTGATGCCGACTGCGCCGAAATCCCCTCCGACAGCCCGTTCGTGAGTGTCTTCCAGGAAGCTGTGAAGGACGCCAATCTGTCGCCGGTGCTCAGCGGCTTCGGCGCGCACAGCGACATTGGCCTGCCGACCGGCCTCGGCAACACGCCGACGGTCAACTTCGGCCCGGGCGACCCGGCGCAGGCGCATCAACCCAATGAGCGTGTCTCGGTGCGAGACCTCGTCGATTGCACCAAGGCGATCGCCATTGCCGTCGAAAAGTGGTGCCGCTAGCGAACCTCGCCCCCTTGCTGTCAACGTATTCTTGCACCTGGGAGGGGCTGCAAAACGGCCTTGAGGGCACCCGATCCCATGAAATTCCCCGACGCTTTTTGAGTTTACGGCGATGATCGTCGCATTGGTGGATATGGTACCGATTTGCCAACCATGGCCTGCTAAGAGTACGCGAAAACAGATCAATAAATCTCTACCCCCCACTACTACCTTTAGACATGATGTCCTAACTCCCAATATCCGTTAGATTCAAGTACGCCGCAGCGTTGCTTGGCATTCAAGCTACCGCTGGACTAAAGGGGCGCGTTATGCACCAAGTCAAAGTCGTGTGCCCTAACTGCCAGATGCCGGGCGCTGGACCACTGAGGATGAACTGCACAAAGTGCGGCGGAACCGGCTTTGTCTACGAGTCGAGAATGGATCCCGGTCCAGCTAGGGGCTTCCTCCGGCTGGTTGTTATCGGCGCCGCTATCATGCTGACCTATTGGTACGTTACCGGCATCACCTACCATGGGTATTAAACCGCCAAGCCGCCTTCCGCCTGTGCGCTATCGCCGTTGACGGGTCGGTGTGCATTTCCCCTCATTCGGGTGGCGATCCCAGACTGACGCGCGATTTGTGAAGACAACTGTTCGCCCTGCTGGAAATGCTGAACATGAAAAAAATCCGCCTGGCTTGGGCGGTTTCGCGGCGCATCTCTACACTTGACGCAGACGCGGAAGCCCGCCCGTGGCGTCATAGCACATCGTCGAGTGAAACAACTTTGCGCTCGTTGGCCCACCAGCGGATTTGATTTGCTTGGTGATCCCCCAACCTTAGGGCAAACTGCCTGTTGGGGCTCCAGGAGGAGAAATGAGAGCACGCGCTGCAACGCTCGGGGATCTCGAGGATGTCTTTCGCGGCCTGTCCAAGCGGATGTCGGACGAATACGTCGCTGCCGGCAAGGACAGCAAGATCGCTTACGACAATTTGATGATGAACTTGAAAGAAGGCCGTGCGCATGCGCTTGTCGAGGGCGACATGACCGTGGCGATCATCGCCTGGCATGAGAACAGCGACGCTGCCAATACGCTGTTCGCCGCACAGGAGGATTTCTTCCGTGCCGCGACCATTCGCTTCTGCAAACGGCATATCAGGCACATCCAGGCACTCGCCGGCAACCTGCCCATTCACTCGCGCAGCTGGCTGCAGGGGTCGGATGTCGCAAGATGGTTTCACCTGATCGGCTATGTCGAACGCGGCCAGGAGAACGGCGCCACCGTCTTCGAGCTGCCGCCGGCTCGCGGATAGGAATCGCGGTGTCGGGACAGAAGTTTGGCCGCATGCCTTGGCGATCAATGGACACGTTCACATTTCGTCATCCTGGGTCGGAGCAACAAGCAAAGCGACGCGGCGCAGGCCATCAGCGGCTTGAAACGCGCCGCATGAAACTGTGGCGATGCGACGCGTCCTGAGCGATCAGGCTGTCGGCGGCGACGGCAAGGCGATTCGGCTCTGTCACACCCAGTGCGACGTCACGTCCCACCGAAAATCGCCGCCGGACGACCAAACCACGTTTGGCATCATTTTTCCTCCACGAATTCGTTCCATGATGGGATGGTCCACGGTCGCCTTCGGGACAGGTGTGCCCGGGATTATCCGAGATCAAAGACGGCCAAGGGCACGAATCAAAAAAGTCGGCGGCACGCTGCGGCGGAAAGGTGTAGAAGACCGTGCCGAACGCATCGAGGGCAGTGCGATCGGGTTGCGCTCGGCAAGGCTTGATGATTTGTTGCCGCTATACGGAGAACGAGTAATGCGTGAGCCTGCCGGTCAAGACGAATATGGGTCGACCAATCCCTTCGACCCGGACGATCTGCCGACGTTGAATGCGATAGGTCCAAGCATGGGAAGCGGCAACGACTTCGAGAAATATGCGGTTGCCGTGATCATCGTGTTCGGCGCGCTAATCATTGGTGGGTTGATGGCCGCGTCGATGACCTTCGGGCACCGCAATGGGTTCCTTTTTGCACTTGGCGGCGCCACATCGGCCTGGATATCGGGAAACGCGCTGCTGCTCGACCGGCCGCGCATTTACGCGCTGTTTGTCGGCATCGCCGCGTTGTTGCTGATAGCGTCGACCGTCACGCTGATTTCGTGACGGTCCGGCTTGTGAATTGAGACATCAATATCCGAGCGCTTCGCCCGATGCGGCACGGCTGTCGATAGCGCCATTGTAGCGCGCGCCGCCGCCCTTCTCGATCTCCGCCAGGCTCTTGCCACCGACCAGGATGCCCGCAGCTTGGCCCCAGGTCTTATCACCGAGATCGAGGTGGTAGCCCATGCCGGCCAGCAGTTTTTCGGTGTCTGGCGACAGGCCGAACGGCTCGATGTAAACCGTGTCGGGCAGCCACTGGTGGTGGATGCGCGGCGCGTCGATTGCCTCCTGGATGTTCATGCCATGGTCGACGACGTTGACGATGGCTTCCAACGTGATGGTGATGATGCGCGAACCGCCCGGGCTGCCGATGACCATGAACGGCTTGCCGTCCTTGGCCACGACGGTCGGGCTCATCGACGACAGCGGCGTCTTCTTCGGCTGGATGGCATTGGCCTCGCCCTGAACCAGACCATAGAGGTTAGGCACGCCGGGTTTCTGGGTGAAATCGTCCATCTCGTTGTTGAGCAGGATGCCGGTGCCGTCGGCGACGACGCCGGCGCCGAACGAGCCATTCAGCGTATAGGTAACAGCGACCGCATTGCCGTCATTGTCGATGATCGAATAATGCGTCGTCTCCTTGCTCTCGCCAAAGCCCTTCGGCATCAGGTCCTGCGACACGCCGGCCCGGAACGGATCGATCTTATCGCGAATGTCCTTGGCATAGGCCTTGTCCAACAGTTTCGAGACCGGGTTGTCGACGAAATCGGGATCGCCGAGTGCTGAATTGCGGTCGACATAGGCATAGCGCATCGCCTCGACCATGACATGGACCGTGTCGGCGGAACCGGCGCCGAGATAGGACAACGGATAACCTTCCAGCACGTTAAGGATTTCGCAGATGATGACGCCGCCGGAACTTGGCGGCGGCGACGATGTGATCTCATAGCCGCGATAGGTACAGGTCACGGGCTTCAGTTCGCGAACCGCATATTGCTCGAAGTCCGGCTTGGCCAGGATACCGCCCTTGGCGCCGCTTGCCTTGACGATGGCGTCGGCAATGGCACCTTTGTAGAAGGCATCAGCGCCTTTCTCGGAAATGGCGGCGAGCGAGGCGGCAAGGTCCGGCTGGACCAGGCGCTCGCCGATGCCATAGGGCTTGCCATCGGGTTTCAGGAAGATGGCGGCACCCGCGGGATCCTTCGCCAACCTGTCGGCACTGCCGGCAAAGGAGGCGGCGTCGCCCTGATTGAGGATGAATCCATCCTTGGCATAGCTGATCGCCGGCGCCATCAGATCCTGTCTGGACAAGGTGCCGTATTTCTCGCGCGCCGTCTCGAAGCCGGCGACGGAACCAGGCACGCCGACCGCGAGATAGCCGTCGAGGCTGGCGCCCTTCACGGGGTTGCCGTCCTTGTCGAGATACATGGTCTTGGTCGCCGCCAGCGGCGCCCGTTCGCGAAAGTCGAGGAAGGTCGATTTGCCGTCCTTGAAGCGGATGGTCATGAAGCCGCCGCCGCCGATGTTGCCGGCATTGGGGTAGACGACGGCGAGCGCATAGCCGACGGCGACTGCCGCATCGATCGCATTGCCGCCCTTCTTCAGGATCTCGACACCGACTTCAGACGCCAGATGCTGGGCTGTCACCACCATGCCGTGCTCGCCCTTGGCCGGCGCGGGTGACGCGGCGAAGGCGTTCGTCAAGGGCGCCAGGACGAAGGTGATGGAAAGACTGGCGGCGATCAGTGTTCGACGGTTGAGAGGCATGGCGGTTCTCCGGGCGGGGGGACGCCTAGAAGAACCCGTTGGGATCGCCGAGTCCACCCGTCAATGATGGACCAGACGGATCAATTGAGATGTCAGACAATGCCACCCGAGCCGCCGGCGACCGCCGGGCGTTCCGCGGCCACCTTGGCGCGGTAGCCTACCGCCCGGTAGGCGGCGACCGGATCGATGGCGCCACCGGTCTTCAACCGCGCCATGGCGAGGATAGGCTCGACATCGGTGCGGTAGGCGGCTTTCAGCGTCTGCGTCGCCATCAGCGCGTCATTGCCGTCCTGATAGACTTCCAGCGCCCTGCGGTCGACCAGCAGCGCCTGCGCATAGGCGCGCTGGACCTCGACCGCCGACAGCATCAGGCTTTCGATAGGGTCGGTGACGTTGTGGCTCTGGTCGAGCATATGGGCCGGGTCAAACCCTTCGGCGCTGGAAAGCTCGGCATCGACCAGTTCGTTGAAGACGAGGAACAGCCGGTAGGGATCGATCGAACCGGCATCGAGGTCGTCGTCGCCATATTTCGAATCGTTGAAATGGAAGCCGCCGAGCTTTTTGAACTGGATCAGCCGCGACACGATCATCTCGATGTTGACGTTGGGCGCATGGTGGCCAAGGTCGACGAGGCAGAATGCCTTGTCGCCCAATTCCTTGGCGATCATGTAGTTGGTGCCCCAATCCTGCACGACGGTGGAGTAGAAGGCCGGTTCGTACATCTTGTGCTCGGTGAACAGCTTCCAGCCGTCCGGCAGTCCGGCATAGACCTCCTTCATGGCGTCGAGATAGCGCTCGAAGGCTTTGGCGAAATTGACCTGGCCGGGGAAGTTCGAACCGTCGCCGATCCACACCGTCAGTGCCCTGGAGCCAAGCGTCTTGCCGATCTCGATGCATTCGAGATTGTGCTCGACCGCTTGCCGGCGCGTGCCGGCATCGGCGTGCGACAGCGAGCCGAATTTGTAGGAAAGCGGCTGGTCCTTCGCATCGGAGAAGGTGTTGGAATTCATGGCGTCGAAGCCGAGGCCGAAGCGCGAGGCCGCCTGCTTCAGCCGGTTCGGGTCGGCCTTGTCCCACGGAATGTGCAGGGACACCGTCGGCGTCGCCTGCGTCAATTGCCTGATGACGGCGCAGTCCTCGATCTTGTCGAAAATGTCGCGCGGCTCGCCGGCACCGGGAAAACGAGCAAAGCGGGTGCCGCCGGTGCCGACGCCCCAGGAGGGGATCGCCACGGCGAATTTCTCGACCTTGTCGCGGATGGCGTCGATGGCGATGCCGCGACGGTCGAGGCGCTCGCCGAGCGAGGCGTAGTCACGCTCGAGATCAGCCTTGCGCGCGGCATTGTCCTTGTCGACGAGGTCGGCGGAGATGATGGATTCGGACACTGTTGTTTCCTCCCAGATAGCGTTCAGTCGGCGCTGCCCTCATCCGCCTGCCGGCACCTTCTCCCCGTATAGAGACGGGGAGAAGGGAAGCGCTCCGGCACCGACTTCAAACGATTATCGTGTAAAACTCTGGGCGTTGCCGGCGTCGACATTGATGATGTTGCCGGTCGACTTGGCCGACATGTCGGAGGCGAAGAAATAGATGGCTTCGGCGATGTCCTCGGGAAACACCGAGCGTTTCAGCATCGAGCGCGAGCGGTAATGCTCCTCCAGATCGTCGGTCGACATCTTGTAGGCGGCGGCGCGCTGTTCCTTCCACTCACCGGTCCAGATCTTCGACCCGCGCAGCACAGCGTCCGGGTTGACGACATTGACCCTGATCTGCGCTTCCGCGCCTTCCAGCGCCAGGCAACGCGCCAGGTGGATCTCGGCGGCCTTGGCGGTGCAGTAGGCTGCGGCATTGGGCGAGGCGGCGAGGCCGTTCTTGGAGGCGACGAAGACGACGTTGCCGCCGATCTTCTGCACCCTGAACAGCCGGAATGCTTCCCGCGAGACCAGGAAATACCCGGTCGACAGGATATCCATGTTCTTGTTCCACAGCGCCAGCGTCGTCTCCTCGATCGGCGCCGAGGACGCCAGGCCGGCATTCGACACCAGAATGTCGATGCCGCCGAATTCGACCGCGGTCTCGGCGAAGCCCGCGATCACTTGATCCTCCGAGGTGACATTGATCAGCACCGGCCGGACGAAATCCTTGCCGTARGCCTTGGCCAGTTCGTCATTGGCGCTGGCGAGCGCTGTCTCGTCGATGTCGGCCAGCACGACGCAGGCGCCTTCGCGCAGCAGCCGGTTGGCGGTTGCACGGCCGATGCCGCCGGCGCCGCCGGTGACCAGCGCGATGTGGCCAGCGAGCGCCTTGGGCTTCGGCATGCGCTGCAGCTTCAGGTCCTCGAGCAGCCAGTATTCTATATCGAAGGCTTCCTGTGCCGGCAGGCCGACATAGGACGAGACCGTCGAGGCGCCGCGCATGACATTTATGGCGTTGACGTAGAATTCGCTCGAAATGCGAGCCGTCGCCTTGTCGCCGGCGAAGGTGAACATGCCGACACCAGGCATCAGGTAGACCACCGCATTGGGATCGCGGATGGCGGGCGAATCCGGATGCTTGCAGCTGTCGTAGTAGGCCTGGTAGCCGACGCGATAGGCGGCGATGTCGTCGGCAAGGCGCGCGATCACGGCATCGACATCGGGCTTTGCGGGGTCGAATTCGATCACCAGCGGCCGGATCTTGGTGCGCAGGAAATGGTCCGGGCATGAGGTGCCGAGTGCTGCTAGCGGGCGCAAATCCCTGGAGTTGACGAATTCGAGTACGGCGGCCTGGTCGTCGAAATGGCCAAGCTTGTGGCTCTTTTCCGAAATCAGGCCGCGGATTTTTGGCATCAGCTTGGCCGCGATGGCGCGGCGTTCGGCGGCGTCGAGCGACTTGACCGCTTCACCCCCGAAGATGGCGAGGCCTTCGGAGCGGGGCTCGAACCATTCGATCGCCTGATTGATCACCGAGATCGTCGTCTCGTAGCATTCCCGAGGGGTGTCGCCCCAGGTGAACAGGCCGTGGCTTTCCAGGATGACGCCCTTGGCGGCGGGGTGTTCGAGGCAGAACTTCTCCAGCCATAGGCCGAGTTCGAAGCCCGGCCGCTTCCACGGCAGCCAGCCGATGGCGTCGCCGAAGATCTCCCTGGTCAGGGCCTTGGAATCCTTCGCGGCGGCGATGGCAATGATCGCGTCGGGATGCATGTGATCGACATAGGGTTTCGGCACGAAGGCATGCAGCGGCGTGTCGATCGAGGCCGCGCGTGGGTTCAGATTGAACGTGCAGTGCGGTAGGAAGCCGACCATCTCGTCTTCATGCGCGAGGCCGCGGTAAAGCCCCTTCAGCGCGCGCAGCTTGTCCATGTAGAGCGTGGCGAAACCATCTGTTTTAATCGAGGCGCTGTCGCCGCCCGAACCCTTGACCCAGAGCACTTCGACGTCCTCGCCGGTGAGCGGATCTTTCTGCCATATCTTCGAGGAAGTGTTGCCGCCGCCATAATTGGTGACGCGTTTATCGGAACCGAGCGTGTTCGAGCGATAGACCAGCCGCTCCGGCTCGCTCATCGATTGGGCCTTTGCCTCGTCCCACAGATTGGCGAGGCGCGCGCCGGTGCGCTTGTCGAGCATGGATGATCCTCCCGAAGGCACGCAAACGGTGCGGCCCATTTGGTCCGAATTTCCACGGAAGCGTCCGACTTGTCAATCACAAACGATCAACATCGATCATATTGCACTGCACAATGAAATTATATGATTGGAAATGATTGACACTGCGCGCTTTGGGTGCCTAGATGTTTGGGCAGGGAGGAACCATGCACGAAAAAGAGCGCCACAGGATCATTCTGTCCGCCGTCCAGGAAAAGCCTGTGGTGACGGTGCAGGAAATGGTCGACCTGACGGAGTCCTCCGAGGCGACGATCCGGCGCGACATCGCTGCACTCCACGTGCAGAAGCGCCTGCGCCGTGTGCGCGGCGGCGCCGAGGCGATCTCGCCGCCGCAGTTCATCGGCCTTGCCGGCCGGCCCTTTTCCGTCAACGAAACCCTCAACGCCGCGCAGAAACGGGCGATCGCCCGCGAAGCGGTCGAGCTCTGCAAGGACGGCGAACCGATCATCATCAATGGCGGCACCACCACCTTCCAGATGGTGCATTTCCTGACCGGCCGCCGCATGCCGATCTTCACCAATTCCTTCCCGATCGCCGAGCATCTGCTCAAGCATTCCAAGAACACGGTCATGCTCTCGGGCGGCACCATCTACCGCGAACAGAACATCATCCTGTCGCCCTTCGACAATGACGTGACCCGCAATTTCTACGCACGCCGCATGTTCATGGGCGCGCAGGGGCTGGGGCCGCTCGGGCTGATGGAAGGCGACCCGCTGTTGATCCAGGCGGAGCAGAAGCTGATCGACCAGGCCGACGAACTGGTGGTGCTGGTCGATTCCTCGAAATTCCGCAAACGCTCCAGCCTGATCCTGTGCGGCCTGTCGCGTATCGCCACCGTGATCACCGACGACGGCATCGAGGACCGTGAAGCGAAAATGCTCGAGACCGCCGGGGTGGCGCTGATCGTCGCCCGCAAGTCGGCAACCAACAAGGAAGAATCTTCACTGCAGGCCTGAGACCAACTCACGCCCGCAGCGGCGATGGAATGCAACGCTCAAGGGAGGATATTCGATGAGCTTTTTGAAGAAATTGATGGTGACGGCAGCATTCTCTGCCGCCATGTTCGTGAATGCAGCCTACGCGGAAAACGTCAAGATCGCGCTGGTGGTGAAGTCGCTCGGCAACGGCTTCTTCGATGCCGCCAACAAGGGCGCCGAAGAGGCGGCCAAAGAACTCGGCGGCGTCGACATCATCTACACCGGCCCGACCAAGGCGACCGCCGAGGCCCAGATCGAAGTGGTCAATTCGCTGATCGCCCAGAAGGTCAACGCCATCGCCATTTCGGCCAATGACGCCGACGCGCTGGTGCCGGTCCTGAAGAAGGCCATGGAGCGCGGCATCACCGTCATCTCCTGGGATTCGGGCGTCGCCAAGGAAGGCCGCCAGCTTCACCTCAACCCGTCCGACACCGGACTGATCGGCGAGACCATCATCAAGCTTGCCGCCGACTATCTGCCGGAAGGCGGCGACGTCGCCATCCTGTCGGCGTCGTCCACCGCGACCAACCAGAACGCCTGGATCGACGCGGCCAAGAAAATCCTGCCGGAGAAGTTCCCCAAGATCAAACTCGTGGCCACCGTCTATGGTGATGACGATTCGGCCAAGAGCACAGACGAAGCCAAGGGCCTCCTGAAATCCTACCCGAACCTCAAGGCGATCATCGCACCGACCACCGTCGGCGTTGTTGCCGCCGCCCAGGTGGTCACCGACGAGAACCTGATCGGCAAGGTCAATGTCACCGGTCTCGCGCTGCCGTCCGAGTTCAAGAAGTTCATCGACAACGGCGCCTCGCAGGCGGTTGCGCTGTGGAACCCGATCGACCTCGGCTATTCGGCCGTCTACCTCGCCCATGATCTGGCGGTGAAGAAGGAAGAGGCCAAGCCTGGCGCCACGCTCTCGATCGGCCGCGTCGGCAAGGTCACGCTCGACGACACCAACTCGGCTGCGATGGCTCCGCCGTTCCAGTTCGACAAGAGCAACATCGAGAAGTTCTCCAAGATCTATTGATCTCGGACGCTTGCACCCTCCCCCTTGTGGGGAGGGTCGGCGAGCCAGCTTTGCGCAGCAAAATCGGCGAGACGGGGTGGGGGTGGCGACATCTCCACACACCAGGACCTTGATATGCTAGACAACACCCACCCCGCTCAAATTGTTTGCGACCTTCCCCACAAGGGGGTGGGTAACGCAGCCCCACGCCTGGCGCTGTCCGGCGTCTCGAAGAGCTTTCCCGGCGTGCGCGCATTGCACGATGTCAGCCTGTCGCTCTATCCGGGCCAGGTGACAGCGCTGATCGGCGAAAACGGCGCCGGCAAGTCGACGCTGGTCAAGATCATGACCGGTATCTATCAGCCCGATACTGGAACCATCAGCATTGACGGCCAGGCCGTCACTCTGCCCAGCGCGCACGCCGCCTTCGGCTATGGCGTCACCGCCATCCATCAGGAAACCGTGCTGTTCGACGACCTGACAGTGGCTGAAAACATCTTTCTCGGCCACGCGCCGCGCACGCGCTTGGGCACTATCGACTGGCGCACGATGCGCAAAAATGCGCGCGAAGTGCTCGATACAATGCACGCCGGCCATATCGACGCCGACACAAGGCTGAAGGACCTCGGCATCGCCAACAAGCATCTCGTCGCCGTCGCCCGTGCGATGTCGATAGACGCGCAGATCGTCATCATGGACGAGCCGACAGCCGCGCTTTCGATGAAGGAGATCGAGGAGCTTTTCCTGCTCATCGAGTTCCTCAAGAGCGAAGGCAAGGCGATCCTGTTCATCAGCCACAAGTTCGACGAGATCTACCGCATCGCCGACCGCTACACGGTGTTCCGCGATGGCGAGATGGTCGGCGAAGGGTTGATCAAGGATGCGGGGCAGAGCCAGATCGTGCGCATGATGGTCGGTCGCTCCGTCGACCACATCTTTCCGCAGCGCAAGGCCGAGATTGGCGCGCCGGTGCTTTCCGTTTCCGGCTTGTCGCACCCGACCGAATTCAACGACATCGGCTTCGAATTGCACAGGGGCGAGATCCTCGGCTTCTATGGCCTTGTCGGCGCCGGGCGCAGCGAGGTGATGCAGGCGATCTCCGGCATCACCCGCACCACAGGCGGCACGATCACCCTGGAAGGCAAGACGATCGCACCGAAATCGGCGGCGGATTCGATCGATGCCGGCATCGTCTACGTGCCGGAGGAGCGCGGCAAGCAAGGCGTGGTGATCGGCCTGCCGATCTTCCAGAACGTCTCGTTGCCCTCGCTCAAGCGCACCTCCAAATCCGGCCTGCTGCGGCTGTCGGAGGAGTTCGCGCTCGCCCGCTCCTACACCGAGCGGCTCGACCTGCGCGCCTCCTCGCTCAGCCAGGATGTCGGCACTTTGTCGGGCGGCAACCAGCAGAAGATCGTCATCGCGAAATGGCTGGCGACCGCGCCCAAGGTGATCATCCTTGACGAGCCGACCAAGGGCATCGACATCGGTTCCAAGGCCGCCGTGCACGGCTTCATGGCCGAGTTGGTGGCGCAAGGCCTGTCGGTGATCATGGTGTCGTCCGAATTGCCCGAAATCCTCGGCATGTCCGACCGCGTCGTCGTCATGCGCGAAGGCCTTGTCGCGGCGGTCTACGACAACAAGGAACTGGACGCCGAGACGCTGGTCAGGACGGCAGCGGGGATCGCGGCATGAAAGCCTTTCTCAAATACCGCGAAATCTGGCTGCTTGCGGCCATCGTCGTGCTGATCGGACTGATCTCGACACGCTTCCCAGCCTTCGCCGACCCCGGCAATCTGCGCCAGGTGTTCAACGACACCTCGATCCTGATGATCCTGGCCCTCGGCCAGATGGTTGTCATCCTGACCCGGTCGATCGACCTGTCGATGGCGTCCAACCTCTGCTTCACCGGCATGGTGGTGGCGATGCTGAACGCAGCGCACCCGGCAATCCCGATCCCGCTGCTGATCGTCATTGCACTGGTCGTCGGTCTGGTGCTCGGCGCCATCAACGGCCTGCTGGTCTGGCGGCTGAACATACCCTCGATCGTGGTGACATTGGGCACGCTGACCATCTATCGCGGCGCCACTTTCGTCCTGTCCGGCGGCGCCTGGGTCAATGCCGACAAGATGAGCCCCGACTTCATCGGCTTTCAGCGTGCCGCCTTCCTCGGAATTCCGGTGCTGTCGTGGATCGCCATCCTGGTGATCGCGCTGTTCTTCGTCCTAATGACGCGCACGGCACTCGGCCGCTCGATCTACGCCATCGGCGTCAACCCGACGGCATCGGTCTATGCCGGCATCGATGTCGGCCGGACGAAATTCATCGTCTTTTGCATCTCCGGCATGATCGGCGGCCTTTCCGGCTATCTCTGGATATCACGCTACGTGATCGCCTCGGTCGAAGTCGCCAATGGCTATGAGCTCAACATTATCGCCGCCTGCGTCATCGGCGGCATTTCGATCGCCGGCGGCATCGGCTCGGTCGGCGGCGCGGTGCTCGGCGCGTTGTTTCTCGGCATCATTTCAAACGCGCTGCCGGTGATCAACATTTCGCCCTTCTGGCAAATGGCGATTTCGGGCAGCGCCATCATCCTTGCCGTCGTGCTCAATGCGCGCAGCGAACGCCAGCAGGGCCGCATCATCCTGCGAAAAGTGGAGGCGGTGACATGACCGAAATCCCTGCCCCGCGCCACATTCCCGACCGGCTCGACAAGCCGCTGAGCTCGGCGATCTTCTCCTGGGAAGCGTTGCTGGTCGTGGTGGCCGTCGCCATCTTCGCCATCAACAGCTTCGCCTCGCCCTATTTCCTTGATCCCTATTCGCTGTCGGATCTCACCTTCAACTTCACCGAGAAGGGTCTGATCGCCTTCGCCATGGCGCTGCTGATCATTTCCGGCGAGATCGACCTGTCGGTCGCCGCCATCATTGCGCTGGCGTCGACCATGATGGGCATGGCGGTGCAGGCCGGCGCCGGCACGCCGGTGCTGGTGCTGATCGGCATCGTCGTCGGGCTCGGCTGCGGCGCCTTCAATGGCCTGCTGGTCACAAGGCTGGGATTGCCGTCGATCGTCGTGACCATCGGCACGATGAGCCTGTTTCGCGGTATCGCCTTCATCATCCTCGGCGACCAGGCCTACAAGGGTTACCCCGAAAGCTTTGCCTTCTTCGGTCAGGGCTATGTGTGGTGGGTGGTGTCGTTCGAGCTGGTGCTCTTCCTCATCGCGGCTATCGTCTACTGGCTCGTGCTGCACCGGACGAGCTTCGGCCGCCGCGTCTTTGCCATCGGCAACAATCCGGTCGCGGCGCAGTTTTCCGGCGTGCGCGTCGGCCGCATCAAGTTCATCCTGTTTTGCCTGACCGGGCTGATGTCTGGCATCGCCTCGGTGCTGATCACCTCGCGGCTCGGCTCGACGCGGCCGTCGATCGCTCAGGGCTATGAGCTCGAAGTCATCACCATGGTGGTGCTTGGCGGCGTCAGCATCCTGGGCGGCGCCGGCAGCATTTTGGGCGTCGTGCTTGCCGCCTTCATCATGGGMCTGGTGACCTTCGGGCTTGGCCTGCTCAACGTGCCCGGCATCGTCATGTCGATCTTCATCGGCCTGCTGTTGATTGTCGTCATCGCGCTGCCGATCGTCTGGCGGCGGCTGCGCGGAGGACGATGATGGCTGAGAAATACGCGTTCAAGATGAAGCTCAAGCCGGGCATGAAGCCCGAATACAAGAAGCGTCACGACGATATCTGGCCGTCGCTGGTCGCTCTCCTGAAGCAGGCGGGCATTTCCGATTATTCGATCCACCTCGACGAAGAGACCAACATCCTGTTTGGCGTGCTGTGGCGGCGAGACGGCCATGGCATGGGCGATCTGCCGAGGCATCCGGTGATGCAGCGCTGGTGGGCTCACATGGCCGACATCATGGAGACCAAGCCGGACAACGAGCCGGTGGCCGTGCCGCTGGAAACCGTGTTCCACATGGCATGAGCGCAATGCGCCACATCGCCGTCATCGACATCGGCAAGACCAATGCCAAGGTGGCGCTGGTCGATCTCGCGACGTTGAGTGAGGTCGCGCTGCGCCGCATGGCCAATGCGCCGGCGCGGCAGGCGCCCTATCCTCATCACGATGTCGAGGCGTTGTGGACGTTCATCCTCGACAGCCTTGCCGACATCAACCGCGAACAGCGCATCGACGCCATTTCGATCACCACGCATGGCGCGACGGGCGCGCTGGTCGACGCCGCGGGCGAACTGGTGCTGCCGGTGCTCGACTATGAGTTCGACGGCCCCGACGGGCTGGCAGCGGACTATGATGCGATCCGCCCATCCTTCGCCGAGACCGGCACGCCGCGGCTGCCGCTCGGCCTCAATCTCGGCGCGCAATTCTTCTGGCAGCAGAAAAGCTTCCCGGCGGAGTTTGCCAAGGCCGCCGCGATGCTGATGTATCCGCAGTACTGGGCCTTGCACCTGACTGGCGTCGCCGCCAACGAGGTGACCTCGCTCGGCTGCCACACCGATCTTTGGAACCCGTGGACAGCCGACTTTTCGTCGCTGGTCGATCGCCTGGGTTGGCGCGAGCTGATGGCGCCGGTGCGGCCAGCCAAGGACCGCCTCGGCCCGATCTTGCCTGCGCTCGCCGCGCGGACCGGGCTCGCTCCGCAGACGCCGGTGTTCTGCGGCCTGCACGATTCCAACGCCTCGCTGCTGCCGCATCTTCTGTCCGACGCGCCACCCTTCTCCGTGGTCTCGACCGGCACCTGGGTGGTGTCGATGGCGGTCGGCGGCAAACAGATCGTGCTGGACGCGGCCCGCGATACGCTGGTCAATGTCAGCGCACTGGGCGATCCCGTCCCTTCGGCGCGCTTCATGGGTGGCCGCGAATTTTCCCTGCTGACCGATGGCCAGCCGGACAACTGGACCGAAGCTGATGTCGGCGCCGTGCTGACGCAAAAGACGTTGCTGCTGCCCTCGACCCAGCAAGGGTCGGGGCCGTTCCCGCATCATGCCGCGACATGGCTCAACACCGAAGGCATGAGCAATGGGCAGCGCTTTGCCGCCATCTCGTTCTATCTGGCGCTGATGACGGCGGCCTGCCTCGACCTGATTGGCGCCGACGGACCGACCACGATCGAGGGGCCCTTTGCCCGCAACCGGCTCTTCGTCAGCATGTTGGCGGCCAGCACGGCGCGCGCCGTTGTCGCGTCAGAGGCCGCCACCGGCACCAGCATCGGCGCCGCGTTACTGGCAACGGACCGGGTAACGGCCCACGGTAAAGGCGAGAGAATGGGGCCGCCGACCGATCCGGCCTGGGCTGATTATGTCAGTGCATGGCAGGCAGCGGTCGAAGCGCAATGCTGATCACAATATCCGCTTGCCGAAGGCCGACATCACGAGGTTGACCGTATCGGTGCCGATCCGCGGCTCCAGATCTGCGGTCAGGCCCGAAACATCCATCGACAACAGCCCGCCGGACAGCGCGATCGCCTCCATCGCCTGATGGGTTTCCCGTAAAGTGAGGCCACCGGAACCCGCCGCCCAGCCGGCGAATTCGGTGACATCAGCCGAATAGCTGACATGAAAACCCTGCGTGCCTGAGGTGGCGATGCGGATCGCTTCGTGCATCAGGTCGCGCATGCCCATGGCGTCGATGTCGGTCATGGTGAAGGCCGAGACGCGCGAATCCTTGAGCACCCGCGCTTCCGCCGGATCGGCGTGGCGCAGGCCGATGATGACGACATTTTCCGGCGACAGCTGCGGCTGCAGCGCGCCCGCCTTGTGGTCGAGGCCGAGCGCGCGGGCCAGCACCGAGCGTTCCGGCAGATCGATGCCGTCCTCGTCCTCGGGCATCAGGGCGGCGATGGAATCGATCCAGATCAGGCCGAAGGAGTGCGTCGCGCGCGCCGTTGCGGTCAGCGCCTTGTGCGCGATGCGACGGTCGGCACCCGCCGCCAGCCGTATCAGCCCCGACGGCGGCCGCTCGATATCGGCCAGTTCGACGACATCGAAATTCATCGCTTCGAGCCGCGCGCCGGTTCCTTCCCGAGCCAGGATACCGGCGGCGCCCTGTTCCGCCAGTATCGACACCATCTTGCGGCCGGAAAAGTCCTCGACATCGTGCATCGGGGCCTTTTCGACATATTCCGAGGTCATCGCCAGCAGCATGGCGCCATAGCTCATGCGGAAGGCGACGCGGTCGCCGACGGCCGGCGGCGGGTCGGCGTCGGCCACATCCAGCAGCAGATGGTCGCTGGAGGCGCCGAGCACCCGCACCCCCTTGGCGATCGGCGTCAGTCCCTCGACCAGCACGTCCTCGCGGCCGATATTGGCGATGGCGCGCAGCCTGTCGCCCTCGTCGGGGAAGACCGGCTGGTTGCCGAAGGCGTCGTAGCCGGATTGCCCGATCGGCCGTGACGGCTTGAGCTTGACCTCGATGATGTCGCTGGTCAGGCGGCAGGCGTCGGGTTCGAGTTCAGCCCACGGCACATCGCGGAAGGTTTCGACGCCGCCTTGCAGGATCGCCTCGCCGACGCGCAGATTGTTGATGCCGGCCGGCAGCTTGCCTTCGAGCAGCAGCGGCAGCGATGACGAGGCGCCGCCGGAAATCCAGTCGAGGCTTTTGCCGGACAGGCGCTCGGTCTTGTAGGCGTGGGCGACGAGCTGGCCGAGATTTTCCTGCGTCGGCATGATGGCGCCGAAACAGCCGAGATTGGTGCCGATGCCGGCGATGCACACGCCCTTGAACTGCAATATCTGCTCGACCGTTGGGATCAGATCGCTCGGCCAGATGCCTTCGCGGAGATCGCCGAGGTCGATCATCAGCATGATGTCGTGGACGCGGCCCATGCGCTCGGCGATGCGCGAAATCTCGCGGATGATGGTCAGTTCCGACTGCAGGCTGATGTCGACGGTCCGCACCACTTCCTCGACACGCGCCATAGGCGGGCTGCGCAGCAGCATGATCGGCGCGTTGATGCCGCTGTCACGCAGCCGGCGGATGTTCTCGAAGCGCGATTCGGCGATGCCGGCGACACCACCGCGCAGCATGGCGCGCGCCACTTGCGGCATGCCGCAGGTGCCCTTGGTGACGCCGAACACCTTGATGCCCGACAGCGCGCAACGCTCGACGATCGTGCGCGTGTTGCGCTCGATGCGGCCAAGGTCGATGGCGACTTGCGGTCCCGACATTCCTAGCCTCCGTAGACCAGTCCCTGTGGGTCGATCTCCGGCTTGCGGCCGGCGACCAGATCGGCAAGGAATTTCCCCGAGCCGCAAGCCATGGTCCAGCCGACATGGCCGTGCCCGGTGTCGAGATAGAGGTTCTTGTAGCGCGCCTGGCCTATGACCGGCACCGAGTTGGGCATCATCGGCCGCAGCCCAGCCCAGAGTTCGGCCTTCTTCTCGTCGAAGGCGCCGGGGAAGAGATCCTTGCCCGTCCTGAACATGGCCGCGAAGTCGCTTGGTTTGTGGGTGYGGTCGAAGCCGGTGAATTCGGCGGTCGAAGCGAGCCGCAGCCGGTTGCCCAGCCTGGAATAGGCGATCAGCTGGTCCTCGTCGGCGCCGCCCATGGTCGGACCCTTGCTCTCGTCCTCCAGGGGGATTGTCGCCGTATAGCCCTTCACCGGATAGACAGGCAGGTCGATGCCGTAGCGGCGGCCGAGCAGGCCGCTCTCCGGTCCCATCGAGATGACCACGGCATCGCCGGTAATCGGACCGGCCGAGGTCATCACCGCACCCACCCGGTCGCCCTCGATGGCGAGGCCCTCGACCGTCGTGCCGCAGAGAAATCTAACACCGAGCTTTTCGGCAGCATGAGCCGCCAGCTTTTCCACGAACTGCCGCGAATCGCCGGTCTGGTCGATCGGCGAATAGACGCCGCCGGCGATCTTTTCCTTCACGCCTGCAAGACCCGGTTCAAGCTCGATCAGCCGGTCGCGGCCGACGATCTCGATCGGCAGGCCATGCTCGGCCAGATAGCGGTAATTGTCGGTGCCGGTGTCGAGACTGTGCTGCGAGCGAAAGAAATAGAGGATGCCCTTCTTGCGCTCGTCATAGCCAATCCCGGTATCGGCGGAGATGGCGTTGATGCAGTCGCGGGAATAGAGCGCCAGGCGCAGCTTGACCCGGCTGTTGGCGCGCAAGCGCTCTTTCGTGCACTGGCGCAGGAAGCGCAGGCTCCAGGCGAGGAAATAGGGATCGAAGCGCAGTCGCACCTTGATGCCGAGATCATGGTTATAGAGCGCTCGCAGGAATGTCTTCAGCGCCGCCGGCGAGGCCCAGGCGGTGGCGTCGCCCGGCGATACCAGGCCGGCATTCGACTGGCTGGTGCCGCGCGCCGGCGCCGGATGGCGCTCGATCACGGTGACCTCGTGGCCGTCGCAGGCCAGATAGTACGCGGCCGCCGTACCGACGACGCCGGCTCCAAGCACCGTTATTTTCATACCATCCCCCAAAGCTCTTCGCGGCACAGCGCCCTGCCGCGAATGCCTTCAATAGCGCTTCGCTGGGCGCCTTGCGAGCCCTCGGGAGGACCCGGCTCAGCCCCGTGCGGAGTTCTTGCCAGTCAGGATGCGCTCCCAGGCGAGCGCGTCGGCAACGATCTGGTCGAGATCGTCGCGTTGCGGGGTCCAGCCGAGTTCGGCGCGGGCGAGATCCGAATTGGCGACCACTGCCGCGGCATCGCCGGGACGGCGAGCGCCCATCTTGACTTCGAAATCATGCCCAAAGGCACGCCGCACGCTGTCGATGACCTCGAGCACCGAATAGCCATGGCTGTAGCCGCAATTGGCGACGAGGCTTGTGCCGCCGTCGCGCAGCCGCTGCAGGGCAAGGCGATGCGCCGCCGCCAGATCGCTGACATGGATATAGTCGCGCATGCAGGTGCCGTCCGGCGTCGGATAATCGGTGCCGAACACCTGCATGAACGGGCGCTTGCCGAGTGCCGTTTCGCAAGCGACCTTGATCAGATGGGTGGCGCCGGGCGTCGACTGGCCGGTACGGCCCTTCGGATCGGCGCCGGCGACGTTGAAGTAGCGCAGCGCGGTGTAGCGGAGGCCATGCGCGATCGCCGCATCGCGCAGCATCCATTCGCTCATCAGCTTGGACAGGCCATAGGGTGATTCGGGAGCCAGGCGGGCATCTTCGCGCACCGGCTCCAGCCCGGCGCCGCCATAGACGGCCGCGGTCGAAGAGAAGATGAAATTGGGCACGCCCTCGCGCACCGCGGTCTCGATCAGCGTGCGCGTCTTGCAGGTGTTGTTCTCGTAGTAGCCGAGCGGATCGGCGACCGATTCCGGGACCACGATGGAACCGGCAAAATGGATGATCGCATCAACCTTGTTGTCCCTGATGATCGAGCCGACCAGTTCCCTGTCGGCGACATCGCCAACCACCAGCTTCGCCTCCGGCGCCACTGCCCATTCGAAGCCGGTGGAGAGGCGGTCGAGAACGACCACGCTCTCGCCGGCATCCAGCAACTCCCAGACCATATGACTGCCGATATAGCCGGCACCGCCTGTTACCAAAACCGTCATCCCAGTCCTCGCATCTCAAGATTTATCGGAAACTGTCTCAACCACCGCCTTACTGGAAAGCCTGCCGCATGGCCATTACAACCCTTGGTAACCGGCATCATCGGCATGTGGCATCATCCTGAAACAAAATTGATCCACATCAATGGAATAGGCCACGATCCGTGGTCGTTAGGAACAGGTCCGGGGCGTGGCATTTTGACCAAAAAGGCCCGGTGGACGACCAATGGGCCAATGATTATGATCCCGCGCAAAATTGGGAAGTCGACATGAACTATCAGCGGTTCTTCGAGGAAGCGATCGACCAGCTCCATGCCGAGCGTCGCTACCGCGTCTTCGCCGACCTCGAGCGCATTGCAGGCAAGTTTCCGCGCGCCATCTGGCGTTCCAATGGGCGCGCCGAGGAAATCACCGTCTGGTGCTCCAACGACTATCTCGGCATGGGCCAGCATCCCGATGTCATCGCCGCGTTCCAGAATGCGGCGGGCAAGATGGGCTCCGGCGCCGGCGGCACCCGCAACATTTCCGGCACCAGCAACCCGCTGGTCGAGCTGGAACTGGAGCTTGCCGACCTGCACGACAAGGAGGCGGCCCTCGTCTTCACCTCCGGCTTCGTCTCGAACGAAGCGTCGATCTCGACCATCGCGCGGCTTTTGCCCAATTGCCTGATCATCTCGGACGAGTTGAACCACGCTTCGATGATCGAAGGCGTGCGGCGCTCGGGTGCGGAAAAGAAGATCTTCCGTCACAATGACGTCGCGCATCTGGAAAGCCTGCTGCAGGCGGCGGGCCGCGAACGCGCCAAGCTGATCGTCTTCGAAAGCGTCTATTCGATGGATGGCGACATCGCGCCGATCAGGCAGATCGTCGAGCTCGCCGAGCGCCACAACGCCATGACCTATATCGACGAGGTCCATGCCGTCGGCATGTACGGATCGCGCGGCGGCGGCATCACCGAGCGCGAGGGGCTGGCCGACCGCATCGACATCATCGAAGGCACGCTGGCCAAGGCGTTCGGCACGCTGGGCGGCTACATCACCGGCACCAGTGCTGTGATCGACGCCGTGCGCTCCTATGCGCCGGGCTTCATCTTCACCACGGCCCTGCCGCCGGCGATCGCCGCCGCCGCGACCACGTCGATCCGCCATCTCAAGCGCTCGCAAGCCGAGCGCGACGCGCAGCAGCGGCAGGCGACGCGAACCAAGCAGATCCTTTCGGCCGCTGGCCTGCCGGTGATGGAGTCGCCGACGCATATCGTGCCGCTGCTGGTCGGCGACCCGGAACTCTGCAAGATGGCGAGCGACCGCCTGCTTGGCGTGCACGGCATCTACATCCAGCCGATCAACTATCCGACCGTGCCGCGCGGCACGGAGCGGCTGCGTATCACGCCGACGCCGTTCCATTCCGACGCGCTGATCGCCGAACTGCAGGACGCGCTGATCGAGACCTGGGATGCGCTGGGCATACCCTATGGCTCCGCTGGTCGCCCCTCGGTCGCCAAGAGCGACCGGATCATTCCACTGCTGGTGCCCAAGTCGGGCGGCTGAAGCCAGGCATCGGAAGCCGCCGCCTTCTCAAACAGTCTTCATCCACTTCGCCAGCCGGTGCGCCGCTTCCTCGACCTGGTCGAGGCGGCGGTGGAAGCACAGTCTGAGGAAGGCTTCGCCACCGGGGCCGAAGGCCGTGCCGGGCGCCAGGCCGACATTGGCCTTGTCGACGATGTCGAAAGCGGCGCTCCGTGAATCGGTGATGCCGTCGACCGTGAAGAACAGATAGAACGCGCCTTGCGGCACGCTGAACCGGGCGCGGTCGGTAGCCCCGAGAATGCCGCAGACCAGGTCGCGCGCCTTCCTCGCCCGCTCGACCTGTTCGGCAATGAAACCATCGCCTTCATCAAGGGCGGCGACCGCGCCGCGCTGCATGAACTGGGCGACGCCCGAGTTGGAATACTGGATCAGGTTCTCGAACACCTGCTGCAAGGCAGGATGGGTCTTGATCCAGCCAACGCGCCAGCCGGTCATCGCCCAGTTCTTGGAAAAACTGTTGACGAACAGGATGCGATCCTCAGCCGTCGCGATGTCGAGGAGGGAGGGCGCACGGCCATAGCCGTAGTGGAACAGCGAATAGATCTCGTCGGCGATGATCCAGAGATCTTTGGCGCGGGCGAGATCGAGGATCGCCTGCAAGGTCTCGTGGTCGGCGGTCCAGCCGGTCGGGTTCGATGGCGTGTTGATGAACAGCGCCTTGGTGCGCGGCGTGATCGCCGCCGCGATCTTCTCGACGTCGCAGGACCAGCCATTGCCGGAGTGATCGAGCGTGACCCGCACCGGAACGGCTCCCGATATCGCGGCGGCAGCGTCGAAATTCGGCCAGGCCGGCGACAGATAGACAACCTCGTCGCCGGCGCCGGCGAGCGCGTCGAGCGCCAGCTGGATGGCATGCATGCCAGAGCCGGTGACGATGAACTGCTCCTCGGGGAAGGTCTTGCCGAAATGCCTGGCATAGTAGCGGGCAAGCGCCTGCCTGAGATCGGGGATGCCTCGTTGCCAAGTGTAGAACGTCTCGCCGCCGGCCAGCGCCCTTGACGCGGCATCGGTGATGAAAGCAGGCGTCGGCAGGTCGCCCTCACCGGCCCAGAGCGGGATCATGCCCTCGCGCAGGCGGCCGTAATTGACAACGGCGACAATGCCGCTTTCCGGCGCGGCACGGGCTTCCGCGCGCAAGCTGTCGATCAAGGTCATGGCGGGTCCGTTCCAATCTCGGGCGTCAATCAGCGCTCCATACCAGATGCGAAAACAGAAAACCCCGGCCGCAAACGACCGGGGTTTTGGTCCAGCAAAGCTGTCCGACAGGTCAGCGCTTGGCGAGCAGATCGCGAATTTCGGTCAGCAGCGCAACGTCGGCGGGCGGCGGCGCGGCAGGTGCCGCAGGCTTCTCGGCCTCAAGCCGCTTGCGCATGTTGTTCACCGCCTTGACCATGAGGAAGATGATGAAGGCAAGGATGAGGAAATTCAGCACCGCGGTGATGAAGCTGCCATAGGCGAAAACAGCGCCTTGCTTTTTGGCGTCCGCCAGCGCGGTGGCGTTGACTGCCGAGGACAGTCCAAAGAAATAGTTGTTGAAGTCCAGTCCGCCGAAGATCGCGCCGACGATCGGCATGATGACGTCGTCGACCAGCGAAGTGACGATCTTGCCAAAGGCCGCGCCGATGATGACGCCGACCGCAAGGTCCATCACATTGCCCTTGGAAATGAATTCCTGGAATTCCTTCAGCATTCGACCCTCCTTGTCGTGACCGGCCGCTCTGCCGTTCCGTCCTTGCGGCATCGACCTGAGGGCAACATAACAAAAACCTGGGGTTGCAACATGGGCAAAAAGGGGAAAGCAACCGGTTTCTCCTTACATGACGGAACCTCGGGCGGAACCTCGGGCAGCGCCTTGGACGTCAGCTTGGTTGCTGTTTGAATGTCGCCACCATGCTTCCAAAGCCGCAATGGACTCGGACGCCAAGCTGTGATTGCGTTCGGACAAGCCGGATAGAAAGACGGCAAAGGAGGAAATTCCAAGCGTGCAGGGCTTGTTCATCGTCATCATCGCGATCGCCTATGTGACGCTGCTGTTCGCCATCGCCAGCCTGGGCGACCGCCGCTCGGCGATATCCGGGCCGAGCCGGGCGCGACCGTTCATCTATGCGCTCAGCTTAGCCATCTACTGCACGTCCTGGACCTTCTTCGGCTCGGTCGGCCTCTCCTCCGAGCGCGGCCTCGAATTCCTCGGCATCTATACCGGCCCGGTGCTGGTGTTCGTGTTCGGTTTTCCACTACTCAACCGCATCGTGCGGCTGGCCAAGACAGAGAAGATCACCTCGATCGCCGACTTCCTTGGCGCCCGCTATGGCAAGAGCTTCACGGTCTCGGCGATCGCAACGCTGATCGCCACCATCGGCGCCGTGCCTTATATCGCGCTGCAGTTGAAGGCGATCTCCGGTTCGGTCAGCCTGATGGTCGAGCATTACACCGGCTCGCCACCCTCCTTCGATCCGTTCGTCAGCGACATCTCGCTGGTCGTCGCCATGCTGCTGGCGCTGTTTGCGGTGCTGTTCGGCACCCGCCATGCCGATGCCACCGAACACCAGGATGGGCTGGTGCTGGCAGTTGCGGTTGAAACCGTGGTCAAGCTCGCCGCTTTCCTGGCGATCGGCCTGATGGTCACCTTCCTGATCTTCGGCGGCCCTGGCGACATGTTCGACAAGTTGGCGCAGAACGCACAGGTCCGGCAGGCGATGGGCTACAACACCTCGCTTGCCACCTGGCTGGTGCTGACTTGCCTGAGCGGCTTCGCCATCATCATGCTGCCGCGGCAATTCTACGTCACCATCGTCGAGAACCGCGGCGAGGCCGAGTTGCGCACCGCGACATGGGTGTTTCCGCTCTATCTGGTGGCGATCAATTTGTTCGTGCTGCCGATCGCCTTTGCCGGCCTGTCGCTGGTCGGCACCGGGACCAGCAGCGACCTCTATGTGCTATCGCTGCCTTTGTTCAGCGGCCATGATCTGCTGGCGATGGCAGCCTTCATCGGCGGCCTGTCGGCAGCAACGGCCATGGTGATCGTCGAAAGCGTGGCGTTGTCGATCATGATCTCCAACGACCTCGTCATTCCGCTGTTCGTGCGCCGCCTGCTCAAGACCTCGACCTCCGAGAACGAAGATTGGTCGACGCTGATCCTCAATGTGCGGCGCGGGGCGATCTTCATCCTGCTTTTCATCGCCTTCCTCTACTACCGCGAGAGCACCAACAGCGCGCGTCTGTCGTCGATCGGCCTGATGTCGTTCGCGGCCATCGCCCAGTTCGCGCCCGCACTGATCGGCGGACTGATCTGGCGTGGCGCCAACGGCCGGGGTGCTGCACTCGGCATGGTCGCCGGGATCCTCGTCTGGGGCTACACGCTGCTGCTTCCATCGCTTGCCGCACCCGACACCGACATCATCGCGCACGGGCTGTTCGGCTTCGAGGCGCTGCGGCCGCAGGCGCTGTTCGGCACAGTCGCCGAACCGCTGAACCACGGCGTCTTGTGGAGCCTGTCGATCAACGCGGTGTTCTTCGTGCTCGGCTCCCTGTCGCGCGCGTCGGTGCCGTTGGAGCGCATCCAGGCGTCGATCTTCGTGCCGCGCGATGCCGGCCCTATGCCCAGCCTGCGCCGCTTTCGCACCGCCATCACCGTCAACGACCTCAAGGACACGATCTCGCGCTATCTCGGCGTCGAGCGCACCGAGCGCTCCTTCCAGTCGTTCCAAAAGACCAACGGCGCCTCGCTGCACGGCAAAGAGCAGGCGAGCATGGACGTCATCCGCTTTTCCGAGCAATTGCTGGCCAGCGCCGTCGGCTCTTCGTCGGCACGGCTGATCCTGTCGTTGCTGTTTCGGCGCCACGACCGCGAATCCAGGGATGCCTTCCGGCTGCTCGACGATGCCACCGAGGCACTGCAGCACAATCGCGACCTCTTGCAGATCGCGCTCGACCAGATGGAGCAAGGCATCACCGTTTTCGACCGCGATTTCCGCCTGATCTGCTGGAACCGCCAGTACCGCGCGCTGTTCGACCTGCCCGACGAGATGGGCCAGGTCGGCGTCTCGCTCGACCGCATCCTGCGCCATCTTGCCGAGCGCGGCGACATTCCATCGGACCAGCGTGTGGCCATGCTCAACCGGCTGACCAGCTTCGTCAGTCCGTGGCAGATGGAGTTGAAGGCCAGCGGCCGCATCCTGGAGCTGCGTTCCAACCCGATGCCGGATGGCGGCATCGTCGCCACTTATGCCGACATTTCCGGACGCGTCGAACAGGACCTGGCGCTGAAGCGCGCCAATGAATCGCTGGAGCAGCGCGTCAAGACCCGCACCATCGAGCTGACTAGGGTCAACGAGGAGTTGACCCGGGTCAACGAGGAGCTGGCGCAGGCGCAGATGCTGGCCGAGGAGGCCAATCTCGGCAAGACACGCTTCCTTGCCGCCGCCGGCCACGACATCCTGCAGCCGCTGAACGCTGCCCGGCTCTATTGCTCGTCGCTGATCGAGAAGGCCGGCAAGGGGCCTGCCGGCAAGGCAGCGGTCAACATCGAATCCTCGCTGGAATCGGTCGAGACCATTCTCGGCGCCGTGCTCGACATCTCCCGCCTCGATGCCGGCGCGATGAAGCCGGACGACACCGCCTTCAACCTCGACGGATTGCTGCGCCAGATCGGCAATGATTTTCGGCCACTGGCTGCCGAAAAGAAACTCGGCCTGACGATCATGCCGTCGTCGCTGACCGTGATGACGGACCGCAACCTGCTGCGCCGCCTGATCCAGAATCTCGTCTCCAACGCCATCAAATACACGCGCCATGGCCGTGTGCTGGTCGGCGTTCGCCGTCGCGGCGACCTGGCCGAAATCCAGGTGATCGACACCGGCATCGGCATTGCCGGCGACGAGCTGAACACCGTCTTTCACGAATTCACCCGGCTGGACGAAGGTGCGCGCGAAGCCGAGGGCCTCGGTCTCGGCCTTTCCATCGTCGATCGTATCGCCCGGGTGTTGCGCCTGGAGATCCGGATCTTCTCAAATCCGGGCAAGGGTACGCGCTTCTCCGTCATCCTGCCGGTCGCCGCCGTGCAGGAGCCGCGACGCGAGATCGAAACCAGGGCCCCTGCCCGCGCGACAGCTTCGCTGGCCGGCCTGCATGTGCTCTGCATCGACAACGATGCCCGCATCCTCGAAGGCATGCGGCTCCTGCTCGAGGGCTGGGGCTGCAATGTCGACACGATATCAGGCTCGAGGGATCTGGCGGGTGCCACGATGCACCGCCCGGACATCGTCCTTGCCGACTACCATCTCGACGGTGAAACCGGCCTCGACGTCATCGTCAGGCTGCGCGCGATCCATGGCGACGCCCTGCCGGCCGTGCTGGTCACTGCCGACCGCTCCAACGAGGTGCGCACCGCCACGGGCGGGCTCGAGATTCCGATAATCAACAAGCCGCTGAAACCGGCGGTGCTGCGCTCGATGATGGCCAGGGTCAGGCCGCTGGCATCGGCCGCCGAATGACGATTCCGACGAGACCCGCGTGTCAGCCGGCCGGCTGCAGCGGGTCGCTGCCGATCTTGGACAGCAGGATCACTGCCTGGGTGCGGCTATCGACGCCGAGCTTTTGCAGGATGGCCGAGACATGCGCCTTGATCGTCGCCTCGGAGACGCCGAGCTCATAGGCGATCTGCTTGTTGAGCAGGCCCTCGGCCAGCATGCCGAGCACGCGGGTCTGCTGCGGGGTCAGCGCCTGCAGGCGCTTGATCAGGTCGGAAATCTCGGGATCGCGCTCGACGCCGAGATCGATGCCGACGGGCGCGGCGATGTCGCCGGCAAGCACCGACTGCACGGCGTCGCGGATCTCCTCCATGCTGGCCGACTTGGAGATGAAGCCGGAAGCACCGAGATCGAGCGCACGCCTGATGGTCGCCGGGTCGTCATGCGCCGAGACCACGACCAGCGGCACCGCCGGATGGATGCCGCGCAGCGAGATCAGGCCGGAAAGGCCGCTGGCGCCCGGCATCGACAGATCGAGCAGCACCAGATCGACATCTTCGTTGGCCACGACCAGCGCCTTGGCGCTCTCGAAATCACCGGCTTCATGGATTGCCGCGACATTGCCGATGCCGGCGAGCGCTTCGCGCAGCGCACCGCGAAACAGCGGGTGGTCGTCTGCGATGACGAAAGAATAGCCTGACGGCAAATAACCCTCCCCGAATCCCGATGATTTTTTAGCTCTTTGCGGGACCAGTTGGACGATTATGAGGGGCTGCGCGCTGTTTTCAAGCGGCAAAGCCAGCGCGCCGCGTTTTACCTGTTTCGAGCGCTCAGGTCTTCTGCGAGTTGAGCTGGGCGCCGTTGTCCTTGTCCATATCCTTGACGATGCCCATGAAACCACGCAGGAAACGCTCCATGTAGCTCATCGTCTTGTTGAAATCCTCCTCGCTCGGCAATTGCGATTCGAGGCGGGCGGAGAGCGAATTCTCGAGCTTGGTGACGCGCTCGTCCATCGCCTTCATCGAGGTCTGAAGGCGGTCGACCTCGTCCTGGAAAGCGGCGCGTTCGTCAGCCGCCATCTTGCAGACGAGTTGGCCGGAGCGTTCCTCGCAGATCGACATCGCACCGGTCTGCGTGTCCATGCGGACATAACCGTTGGCCGACTTCTCCAGCCGGTAGCGGTCGGTTTCTTCCGAATAAGCTGAAGCCGCGACGAGCGAAACGAGCGCGGCGGGGATCAAGATGTGCTGCAGACGCATGTTGTCCTCCATGGCCAAAGCCTGATTTATCGCATGTTTGCGCCGGAAATGGGGAAGACCCTTGGCTTGGTCTTTCCCGCGTGGCTGGTTCGGACTATAGCGCAACCATGTCTCAGTTTATCTACAAGATAACCCCGGAAGCGCCTTGGCGCGAGGCCGAAGCCAATGGCCGCTTCACCGGCGCGCCGATCGATGTCGCCGATGGCTTCATCCATTTCTCTACGGCAGGGCAGGTCAGGGAAACGGCGGCGAAGCATTTTACCGGCCAGACCGGCCTCCTGCTGGTCGCCATCGACGGCTCGCGTCTGGGCGCCGCGCTGAAATACGAGGTCTCGCGGGGCGGCGCGCTGTTTCCGCATCTCTATGGCGTGCTGGACATGAAAGCCGTCCTTTGGGTCCGACCGCTGCCGCTTGGCGCCGACGGTACCCACCTGTTCCCGGCACTGGAGGCCGAATGAGCGTGCTCGACAGGCTCGGCCAGAAGCTGCTGTTCACATTCGATCCGGAAACCGCGCATGGCATGTCGATCGCCGCGCTGCGATGCGGCCTGCCTGTCGGCGCGCGGACAACGCGCGATGCGCGGCTGAAGGTGACGGTCTGCGGCCTCGATTTCCCCAACCCGCTCGGCATGGCGGCCGGCTATGACAAGAACGCCGAGGTGCCCGATGCGCTGCTTGGGCTCGGCTTCGGCTTTGCCGAGGTCGGCACGGTCACGCCGCTGCCGCAGGCCGGCAACCCGAAACCGCGCATCTTCCGGCTGACGGCGGATGAGGCGGTGATCAACCGGCTGGGCTTCAACAATGAAGGCCACGCGGCTGCCGAAAAGCGCCTCACCGCCCGCGAGGGGCGCGACGGCATCGTCGGCGTCAACATCGGCGCCAACAAGGACAGTGCCGACCGCATCGGCGACTATGAGCGTGGTGTTACCCGCTTTGCGCCCTACGCCAGCTATCTGACCGTCAACATCTCCTCGCCCAACACGCCGGGCCTGCGCAACATGCAGGCGCGCGAGCAGCTCGGCGAGCTTTTGTCACGCGTCATGGCCGCGCGCGCCGCCGCAACGGCGCAGCCGCCAGTCTTCCTCAAGATCGCGCCGGACCTGGTCGAGTCCGAGCTGGAAGACATCGCCGCCAAGGTCACCGAGAAGCGGATCGACGGTGTCATCGTCTCCAACACCACCATCTCCCGGCCAGGGCTGCGCAGTGGCGACGCCGCGCGCGAGACAGGCGGGCTCTCCGGCAGACCACTGTTCGAACGCTCGACCATCGTGCTGGCCAAGATGCGCAAACTGCTCGGGCCAGAGCTTGCCATCATCGGCGTCGGCGGCGTCGATTCGACCGACGCGGCGCTGGAAAAGATCCGCGCCGGAGCCGATCTCATCCAGCTCTACACCAGCATGATCTATGCCGGCCCCGCACTGCCGGGCCGGATCGTCGCCGGGATGGCACGCTTTGCCGAAACGGGGCGCCTCAGATCCATTCGCGATTTGCGCGACAGCCATCTCGATCAATGGGCGTCGAAACCGCTCAGCTGAACGCCGTCCGCAGTCGCAGCCGCAAAATCGTCAGCAGGCTGAAGCCCCGCGCCAGCAAGAAGACGTGCAACGCCGCCCAAAGGCCATGATTGCCGAAGGCAGGCGCCAAGGTGAGCAACGCGACTACAAAGACCAGGAACGACAGCAGCATCATGTTGCGCATGTCACGCGACCAGGTCGCGCCGATGAAGACGCCATCCATCTGGAATGCCAGCACGCCGCTCAACGCGGTGAACGCCGCCCATGGCAGGTAGATATCGGCCACTGAACGGACCTCCACCGACGTCGTCACGAGAGCAACCATATTGGCGCCGGCCAGCAGCAGCACCAGGGTCGCCGCACCCGCCAGCCCGAATCCCCAAAACAAGGTGAGCCGCACGGCCTGCCGGAACGGTGTGGCGGCACGCGCGCCGACGGCACGGCCGGCCAGTTGTTCGGCAGCGGTGGCAAAGCCATCGAGGAAATAGCCGGCAACGAGAAAGAAATTCATCAGCACGGCGTTGGCGGCCAGCGTCACCGTGCCGAACTGCGCACCCTGGCGGGTGAACAGTGCGAAGGCGGCCAGCAGCGAGAACGAACGGATCATGATGTCGCGGTTGAGCGACAGCATGCGCAGGAAGGCGGCCATGTCGAGCAGGCGGTGGCGTGGCAAGGACGGCGCTGCCCGGAACCGGCGAACCACGATCGCCAGGCCGAGCAGCATGGCGAGGAACTCACCGGCGACGGTAGCCCAGGCGACGCCTGCCACGCCCCAGCCAAGCTTCAATCCAAGCAGGAAGCAGAGCGCGATGTTGATGCCGTTCAGCACCAATTGCAGCATCAGCCCTAGCCCGCCCTCGCCGCGCCCCAGGACATAGCCGAGGATGGCATAGTTGATCAGCGAGAAGGGGGCTGCGAGCATCCTGATGTGGATATAGACGGCCATTGCCTCGCTGACGCGCGGTTCGGCGCCCATGAACTTTTGCCCGGCGATGGCAACCAGCGGCGCAAGTGCGGCGAGCACGATGCCGGCGACAACCGCGATCAGCACCGCGCGCCAGAACACCGCTTGTTCCTCCAGTTCGTCGCCGCGCCCGAAGGCCTGGGCGACGAGGCCGGTGGTACCCGAGCGCAGGAAATTGAAGGTGGTGAAGACGACGTCGAAAACAAGTGCGCCTGCCGCCAGGCCGCCGAGCAAGGCGGCGTCGCCGAACTGGCCGACAACCGCAGTGTCGACCAGGCCAAGCATAGGTGTCGTCAGATAGGCAAGCGTCATCGGCACCGCGATGGCGAGCACGGACCGGTTGGTGACGACAAAGTATCTGGCGTCGGCTGGGGTTGCACCCTTGTCCAAAGGATTGCTGCCTTGCTGATTGCGGCTTGATCGAACAGCCGGTGTGCCCCATTTTGCCGGCATCGCGCAATCACCCATCCCGTGACGGCCAACCGAATCCCTTTTCTGGCGCGAGCCCGCCGGATCCAGTTCATGCCCCTGCAGATCGTCCACCATCCCGACTACGACGCCGGCTTCGCCGTCAATCATCGCTTTCCGATGAGCAAATATCCGCTGCTGATGGATGCCTTGCGCGCACGCGGTCTGGCCGGGCCCGGCGCGCTCAACACCACCGAACCGGCGCCGGCATCATGGCTGAAACTTGCCCATGCGGCGGAGTATGTCGACCAGGTCATCAACTGCTCGGTGCCTGAAAAAATCGAGCGAGAGATCGGCTTTCCGGTTGGCCCACGTGTCTCCTTGCGCGCCCAGCTCGCCACCGGCGGCACGGTGCTGGCGGCGCGGCTCGCCTTGCGCCACGGCATCGCCTGCAACACCGCCGGCGGCAGCCATCACGCGCGGCGCGCGCAAGGCGCCGGCTTCTGCACCTTTAACGATGTCGCTGTCGCCGCGCTGGTGCTCCTTGCCGAGGGCGCCGTGCAAAACATCCTGGTCGTCGATCTCGACGTGCATCAGGGCGACGGCACGGCCGACATTCTCGCGGACGATCCACGTGCGTTCAGCTTTTCCATGCATGGCGACCGCAACTACCCTGTGCGCAAGATCGCCTCCGACCTCGATGTCGCGCTGCCCGACGGCACAGGTGACGCTGCCTATGTCGAAAGGCTCGCCACCCTCCTGCCGGAGCTGTCGGCCCAAGCGCATTGGGACATCGTCTTCTACAATGCCGGCGTCGACGTCCATGCCGAGGACAGGCTTGGACGGCTGTCGCTATCGGATGACGGCCTGCGCGCCCGCGACGACATGGTGATCCGCCATTTTCGCACGCTGGGCATTCCCGTCTGCGGCGTCATCGGTGGCGGTTATTCAACCGATGTGGCAACGCTCGCCGCTCGCCACGCCATCCTGTTCGAGGTGGCGTCAAGCTATATCAGATAATCCTTTTACACATGATCTTGTCCGAAAACCGGTTCCCACTTTTCGGGATCATGCTCTACTTCCGGTAGCTGGCGATCCTGATCAGGATGAAGGCCGGGACGACGATCGCCGCACCCAGCAGGATGTAGCCGAGAAAGCGATCGATGGCGTGGAAGCCGAGATTCCAGAGATCGGTGAAGAACTTCCGGATGCCATAGAACACGTCCATCGGCGACCAGCCGAAGGCATTCATGACCAGGCCGACGAGAAACGACACCACCAGCAGCTTCAGGATCACCCTAAGCGGCGAGTCGCCGAGAAAGCGCGTCAATGCGGACAAGGCCCGTCTCCCGATTGAGGTGACCAGACTCGAGGGCGTCGGCCCAGACATACGCACTTGGCTACCCGGCTTCAAGCCGACAGGTTTGCTTGGATAGCCGAGGCCTTGGGCGAGACAGAGCGCGGCACTGTCGTGCGAATGATACTGATAGAGCCCATGCCGATTTGCTAAGAAACGGTAAGCACCTATCTAATTTGTTGAAAATAAAGCGAAAAATCTTCATTTTTCGATTTCCCGCAATGTGCGTGCAATTTTCGCCTGCGAGATAATCCACGTCTTTCAGGCAGAGGTTGCGCGAAAGATCCGGTCACCCAACACGACTGCCTTGCGTCAGTTCCCGTAACCAGCGCAACCGTTCCCGGCGAGACAAGTGAACGGGAGCGCGACCGTCCCAATGGTCAGGCTCCCAAGAGATCAACCTGCGTATCGTCGGATGCGCGTGCGTGTTGGAGTAGTGCAATGTCCCCCCCAAGCAATGATGCTGCTGACGGCGAGTGCGCTTGCCATGTGCCTGAACGGCTCGGCCATGGCTGCCGATCTTGCGCCTGCCTGAAACGATCCTCCCGCCTTTCAGTGGAGCGGCGCCTATGTCGGCGTACATGGCGGCACGACATTCACTGGGATGCCGAATCCGTTTGCCGGCAGAAACGGCCTCAGCGGCGGTATCCAGGCCGGCTAGAATCAGCAGCTAGGCCCGGGAGTCCTGGGGGCCGAGATCGAAGGCTCCTACCTGCGCGGCGCCGCGCACGACGTCGAGGGCGGCAAGGTCAAGGAAAAGTGGCGCGGTGCCGCCAAGGCCAGGGCCGGCGTAAGCTTCGACCAGACGATGCTGTTCGGAACCGGGGGCGTTGCGCTGACCAAATTCGACAAGGGCGACAAGGTGAGCAGCACCGACGGATGGAAACTCGGCTATCTCTTCGGCGCCGGTATCGAGCAGGGTTTAGCCGGCGGCCTCCCGGCCAAGGTCGAACCTTTCCCGCCAGGTCGCGCTTCTGCATGATGGCACCATCCGGATATTGGCGGGGTCCTGGCGCGGCGCGCGCATCCGCATGGAACTGCCGGTTCGGTCGTGACCGTCGCCGCCGGCGAGAGGCCGGCCAATGCCCGCGACCGACCCCGCTGGCTTATCTGTTTTCTAACCAATTGCCGCTATTCCCAATCGAATAGCGGGAGCAAGGCATTTGGTGGAGATGGAGAAAAACACCGCGCGACGCGCCGTCATGCTGTCGGTGGTCGTCCCATGCTACAATGAACTGGATGGGGTGGCCGAACTTCATCGACGGGTGACGGCCGCATGCCTGGAACAGGGATCCTCCTATGAGATCGTGCTTGTCATCGACGGCGCGACCGACGGCACACGCGAGGCCATTTTCCAATTGGCGGAAAAGGACGACCATGTCGTCGCCATCGACCTTGCCCGCAACTACGGCCACCAGATCGCGTTGAGCGCGGGGCTCGAATTCTGTCGCGGCCAGCGCATTCTCATTCTCGATGCCGACCTGCAGGATCCGCCTGAACTGCTCGGCGCGATGATGGCGAAGATGAATGAAGGCTTCGATGTCGTTTACGGCCAACGGCAGAGCCGCGACGGGGAAAGCTGGTTCAAGCTCGCCTCCGCCTCGATGTTCTATCGCTTGCTGCGCCGCATGGTCGATGTCGAGATCGCTTCGAATTCAGGGGATTTCCGGCTGATGAGCCGCCGCGCGCTCGACCATCTGAACGCGATGCCCGAACGCTACAGGTTCATTCGCGGCATGGTGAGCTGGATCGGGCTGAAACAGGTGGCCTTCCCCTATGAACGGCATCGGCGCTTTGCCGGCACCACCCACTATCCTCTGAAGAAGATGGTTCTTCTGGCGGTCGACGCGATGACCAGCTTTTCCATCGCACCCTTGCGGTTCGCCTCGCTGCTTGGAATGTTGTTCGGGCTTCTGGGCCTGGTCGTGCTCGGCTACACCCTGGTCGAATGGTCGGTCGGAAACGTGTTGCCCGGCTGGACCAGCCTTGCCGCGATCGTGCTGATCCTTGGCAGCGTCCAGCTTATGGTGCTTGGTATCTTCGGCGAGTATCTCGGGCGCATGTACATGGAGACAAAGCGGCGGCCGCTTTACTTCGTCAACGAGATCGTTTCGCGCAGCCAGGCAGTCGAGGACAAGGATCTGCCCGTCCACCGCCTGCAGGAGATGGCAAAGAGGGCCGCACGTGCTTGAGGCGGAGTTCGACCAGTTTGCACGGGAATACCAAGAGCAGCACGCCGCGAGCATAAGGCTGAGCGGCGAAACCCCGGACTTCTTCGCCAAGTACAAGATCGACGACATCGCCGCGACGCTGAGGCGGGCCGGCGTGAAACCGCGACGGATACTCGACTTCGGCGCCGGTGTCGGCAACTCGCTCGGCCATATGCGCAACGCTTTTCCCGACAGCGAGATCACCTTGCTCGATCCTTCGCGGGAATCGCTCGACATCGCCAGCAAGCGCTTCCCCGGCCAGGCCGCCTTCACGCATTTCGACGGCGAGACAATTCCCTTTGCCGACGGCAGCTTCGACCTGGCTTTCGCGGCCTGCGTCTTCCACCACATTCCCGAAGATCTCCAGGTCGGACTGCTCGCGGAGATTGGCAGGGTGCTGGCCGGTGGCGGCAGCTTCTTTGTTTTCGAGCACAATCCGTGGAACCCGCTGACCACGCACGCGGTGAGAAATTGCGCCTTCGACGAGAACGCGGTTTTGATCAATTCGCACGAGATGCGCAGGCGCATGGCCGAGGCTGGTCTTGCCAACACCCGGATCATCTACCGGATCTTCTTTCCTCGGCTGCTTGCGCAGCTGAGGCCGTTCGAGCGTTTCCTCACCAAGATTCCTGTCGGAGCCCAATATTTTGCGCATGCGGTCAAACCTGCCGTTTGACTATCCGAGGATGCTGCGATTTGGCGTCGTCGGTCTGTTGAACACGGCGCTGGGCTACGCCGTCATTCTGGCCGGACTTGCGTTGGGTTTTGGCGACATCGTCGCCAATGCCACGGGCTTTGGCGCCGGCCTTGTCCTCGGCTTCTTCCTCAACCGCCAATGGACCTTCACCAGCGCCGATGGCTTCCGGTCAGGAACCCTGTTGCGATATGGGGGCGTCTTCCTGGTCGCCTACAGCATCAATCTGGCAGTCGTGATCGCCGCCCGGTCAGCAGGCATCACAGAAAGCCCCCTGGTTCACCTCGCGGGAATCTGCGTCTATTCGGTTGTTTTCTACCTCGGTTCGGCTCACTTCGTGTTTGTCGGGCGCGGAGGTCGCGAAGACGATGAAGCCGACCGGAACCTTCCGATGGCCGGTGGGTCTCGGCGGATGCCGACCAGTCGAAATCCTTGAACCAACTGTCATCGGAAGCGATTAGAGGCGGCGCCATGAACAACGCTCAGGCCAGTGCGGGCGCGGCAACGTACGATCAGCGTATCCAACTGATATTCTGCCTGTTCACCGCCTGTATCATGGCGGCGGTGCTGGCCGCCTTTGCGCCCTCCATCCTGCAGGATCCCGACAGTTGGTGGCAAGTGAAGGTCGGACTGGATCTCCTGGCAAGCCGGACATTTCCGACAGTCGACCCCTATTCCTACACGTTTGCCGGCCAGCCATGGATCGCCAAGGAATGGCTGGGGCAGGTCCTTTTGGCTCTTGCCTACCGGGCGGGAGGCTGGAACGGCGTGGTCACGCTGATCATCGCCATGATTTCCCTGACGGTTTTCCTGATGGGGTGGTTTCTCAGCAGATGGCTGAAGCCGATCCTGTCGATTGCGCTGGCCTTCATTGCAATGGCCCTGATCACCCCGATCTTTACGGGGCGTCCACATATCTTCACTTTCCCGATCATCGTCGTCTGGACGGCGATGCTCTTTCGTGCGGCATGGGAAGAACGGGCGCCACCCTGGTGGCTGCTTGTGCTGGTTGTGTTGTGGGCGAACCTGCACGCCACCTTTACCTTGAGCTTCGTCATCGCAGCTTTCGCCGGTCTCGATCTGCTGACGCGTACAGGTCTCACAAAACCGGCCCTCGTGGCGAAATGGATCGCATTTGGTCTGCTTTGTCCGCTGGTCAGCCTGATCCACCCCTATGGCGTCCAGGCTATCCTGGCGACCTTCGCCGTGGCCTATGGCAACGAGGCGGTGTCGCTGATCGCGGAATGGCGACCGTTCAATGCGCAGGATCTCGTTGTCCAGGAAGTTGCGATGCTGGTGGCGCTGTTCGGGCTGCTGGTGTCACGGTTGCGAATTGGCTGGGCCAAGGCGTTGTTCATCGTCTTCACCTTGCATGCCTTTCTCGCTCATCTGCGTTTCATGTATCTGTTCTTCCTCCTGGTCCCGGTGGTGATCGCGATGGAGGTCGCACAGCAATATCCCTCGCTTTCGGCCACCGCATGGCTGGCTGAAAAGCGCGACGGGCTGGAACAATTCTTCGCCAGGCGGTTTTACGCGATTTGCGGCGCGGCAGCTGTTTTGGTCATCGGCGCGGTCGCCGTGTTCGGCAGCGTCTATCAGGTCGCGCCGAGCCCGAAGACGTCGGCCAGCGGGGCGCTGGCGTTCGCCGAAAGCCATCATCTGTCCGGCAACGTGCTGAATTCCTACAATTTCGGCGGCACGCTGATCTTCCACGGGATCAAGACCTATATCGACGGTCGGACGGACCAGCTGTTCCTCGGTGGTTTCACAAAAGCCGATGACGAGACGGGACACAGCAACGGCAAGCCACTTCTCGAAGCCCAGCTGAAGAAATACGCCATAGGCTGGGCGCTGATTGCAGCCGACGACAGTCGCATTCCCTTCTTCGACCAACTGGGCTGGAAGCGGGCCTATTCGGACGATCATGCGGTGATCTACCTGCCCGGCGCCTGATCCCGCCGCGCCGGCCCGGATCGGCCTCGCCGGCATTCGAACTGGCACATGCCTTGACACTTATGTTGCGGTGCAGCAAAGTTGCACCGCAGAGGATAGGCATGTGAGAGCGACGAGCCGGAATTTTTTGCACGAGCGGGACATCGCCGCATGAGCGGCGTCTTGAACTCGCAGAACCAAAGCTTCCGGCCGCGGCGCGCGAGCCTGTCCGGATGAACTACAGGCGCGACATCGATGGCCTTCGGGCCGTGGCGGTGCTGCCCGTCCTGCTCTTCCACTTCGGCGTCTCCGCCATTCCCGGCGGCTTCACCGGCGTCGACATCTTCTTCGTCATATCGGGATACCTGATCAGCGGCAGCCTGCTCGACGATCTCGAGCGCGGCGAGTTTTCGATCGGTCGCTTCTATTGGCGCCGCGCACGGCGGATCCTGCCGGCGCTGACCTTCGTCATCCTGCTCGCCAGCATTGCCGCCTGGTTCATCCTGCTGCCGTCGGATCTGCACGAATTCAGCTTGAGCGTGATCGCCGCCTCGACCTTCTGGTCGAACATCTATTTCTGGAAGACGACGAACTATTTCTCCATCGACGCCGAACTGCGGCCACTGCTTCACACATGGTCGCTTTCGGTCGAAGAGCAGTATTATATCTTCGCACCGATCCTGCTCTATTTGATCTACCGATATGTCTCGAAGCGCTGGCTGACGGTACTGCTGCCGATCGCCATCGGCAGCTTTGCCGTAGCGGTCATGGCAACCTCGCTGGCGCCGACAGCCGGCTTCTACCTTTTGCCGACGCGCTTCTGGGAACTGGCGCTTGGCGCCATGCTGATGCTGAAGAAGCCGCCGGCGCTTGCCAGCCGGTTGGCGATGGAACTTATCGGCCTCGCCGGCTTTGCCCTGATCGCCTTCGGCTTTCTAACGATTTCGGAGAGCGACCCGTTTCCGGGCTACAATGCCTTGTTCCCCTGCATCGGAACCGCCCTGCTCATCTATGCGGGCCACGATCACCCCGGCGCCGACAGGCCGGCACCTCTTGCGACCCGCGTCCTTCGGTTCGCGCCGCTGGTCTGGGTTGGCCTCATTTCCTATTCGCTCTACCTCGTTCACTGGCCGATAAATTCGTTCGTCCACTATCTCTCGCTGAAGGCCATCGGCGTGCCGACGGTCATCGCGATGATGGTAGCCAGTTTCGCCCTGGCGACATTTTCCTGGAAATATGTCGAGCAGCCGTTTCGCCGGAAACGGGCGTTCACCGCCCCATTGCCGATCTTCGCCTTTTCGGGGGCGGCGATCGTCCTGCTCTGTGTCGGCGGCTTGGCCGGCGCGCTCGGCGGTGGTTTTCCGCAACGGTTCCCGGACTTCTCGACCGAGCCGATCCGGGTCGGCGACTGGCGCAACGGCGTCTGCTTCAACGAAGGGGCCCGCATCGACACCTGGAACCTCGCCGACTGCACCCGCACCCAAGGCTTTGCCACCAACGTGCTTTTGTGGGGCGATTCCTTCGCCGCCCACTATGTTTCGGGACTCGACGCCAACGCCCAGAAAATCCAGGCCAATGTCATCCAGTACACCTATGCCGGCTGCCCGCCCGACCTCACCTATTTTTCCTATGCCCGGCCAAGCTGTACGCTTTTCAACGAACGAGCCTTGTCGATTATCCGCGACGCTAACATCCGGGCGGTGATCCTGAGCGGCCGATGGACCGACTACCAGGTCAGGGGCTTCGATGGCCTGCAAAAAACGATCGATCGGCTTCGCGACATGGGCGTCAAGGTCTATGTCATCGGCCAGTCGCCCGAATTCATCGCCGACGTCCAGAAAATCGCTTTCTTCGCAAGGCGGGAGCATGCCGGGAACACGTCCTGGCCGACTGCCATGGATCCGGGGATCAACAAGCGGGTGCTGCCGTTCGCCAAAGGGGCGACATTCATAGATCCGCTGGCATATCTGTGCGATGCGGCCGGCTGTTCGTACGCAGATGCCGACAGCAAGCAATTTCTCTATTTCGATTATGGTCATTTCTCTTCCGCCGGCGCGACGTTAGCCATCTCGAAGTACTGGCCAAGCTTTGCCGCCGGCAACAAGCTCGCCAGGGCAAGATAGCAATCGCAGGTCGATATGCATCGCCGCAGCCTGCGGTGTAAAAGCCGCTTTGCGATTGCCCGAAGGCCAACCCGCATGGTAACGAGGGATCGCGCGGGTATGATGTAATGGTAGCTTGTCAGCTTCCCAAGCTGAACGCGAGGGTTCGATTCCCTCTACCCGCTCCAGCCCATGGCGCCAGCAACAATTTCAGCGCCCGCCTGTTCGTCGAACACAACCGAGCAGCCTCGCGCAAGCGCGACCGTTGCAAGCGCGTTTGCCACTACGTCATCCGATGAGACGAAATCACCGGTCAGAACCCGCAATTCTTCCACGCCTTCAGCCATCGACACGAAATTCCCGACCGATCGTTCGTGCTTGCAGGCCTCGACCACGCAAAGCAGGTCGATCATTTCGAAGCTGCGCATGTTCGGTCTCCTGAAGAAATCGTCCCTTGCAGGGATATGAACGCATCGGCAGGAAATAATGTTCCCGCCTTGCTGTTCGCCAGCCCCGAACTCGACGCCTGACGGAGACGTCATCCCACCTCTCGCAGGATGAAGTCGTGCAGCATCTTGGCGGCCGGCGACAGCACACGGTTCTTCACCGTGATCAGGCTGTAGGGCCTGACCTCGATGTCGAATTCGGTCTGGACGACGTCGATAGCGCCGGCCAGCCCGTCGGGATTCTGGATGAATTTCGCCACCTGGACCGATACCGGTGCAATCGCATCGGAATGTGCGACCATGACCAGGGTCAAGAGCAGCGAGCTGGTGTTGAGGATACGGTCGGGCAAAGCGATGTTGCGGTTGAGGAAATTGCTCTCCATCGCCTGGCGCAAAGGCGACCCGCCCGACTGGAAAACCCAATCGTAGGCGGCGGTGTCCTCCAACCGCACCGCCTCGCCCTTGGTGAGCGGATGACCTCGGCGCACGATCAGGCAGGCCTTCTCGACGCCGATCACGCGCGACTCGAACAGCCGTGGATTGAGATCGTCAGGGATGCGCGCGATGATGAAATCATGGCGCGTGGCGATCAATTCGCGTGCCAGCACGTTGGAGGTCTCGACCTGCATGGTGATCTCGATGCGCGGATAGATGCGGCGGATTTCGCGAATCGCCGGCACCGCCAGCTCGATTGCCGGTGCCGTCACAGCGCCGAGGAACACCGAGCCGCCTTTGCCCGCCTTAAGTTCGGAAATTTCGCGGTCGACCTCTCGCATTTCCAGGAGGATCGAGCGCGCGCGCCTGGATAATGCCTTGCCGAAAGGCGTCAAGGTGATGCCGCGCGGCAGCCTTTCGCACAGCTTGACCTCCAGCACGGCCTCCATTTCGCTGATCATGCGCGAAGCCGCCGGCTGAGAAATGTTCATAACCTGGGCTGCCGCACTCACCCGGCCATGGTCGTCGAGCGCGACGATCATGCGCATATGGCGTAAGCTGAGGCCACTGCGCAGCAAGGTTTCGCCGTCGCCCGGCATCTCTCTGTAACCATTTGAAATCGCACTCGGATTCCTTAGCGCCGCCATAACCTCTCCTTGCTTCTGCTCGCAGGCGGCCAGCGGTCGTGCCAGCCGTCTCGCCTCGATATCATATACCAATATTGATATAGCAATCATCAAAGATCGCATTTGACAGTTATGGCAAAGGATCACAACCTTCGCGCGTTCCGAGACGCGACGGTCGCAGACGAGAAAAATCGTATCGATTGAAATCAGCGCCTCGGGGCCATGGGAGGATACCGGAGATCGATATGACGGCAGCAGTGCCTTGGCGCTTCTGCACGATTGCGCGGCCCGCGACCCCCGGGGTGCCGCGTCCATCAACCAGGGAGAGTTAAGTGAAAATCATCAAGACGTTAGTCGCCGCCTTGGCGGTCAGCATCGCGGCCATGTCGGCCACCGCCTACGCAGCCGACAAAGGCCTCGTCGGCGTGCTGATGCCCACCAAGACCTCGCAGCGCTGGATCAACGACGGAGACGCCGTCAAGTCCCAGCTCGAGGCTCTGGGCTACACCGTCGACCTGCAATATGCGCAGGACGACATTCCAAACCAGCTCAGCCAGCTGGAAAATGAAATCACCAAGGGCCCGAAGGCGCTGATCATCGCCTCGATCGACGGCACCACCCTGTCGGACGCGCTGCAGAAGGCCGCTGACGCCGGCGTCGTCGTCGTCGCCTATGACCGCCTGATCAAAAAGACCGCCAACGTCGATTACTACACGACCTTCGACAATTTCGGCGTCGGCGTCATCCAGGCGAATTCGCTGGTCAAGGGCCTCAAGGAGCGTTTCCCGAACACCAAGCCGTGGAACGTCGAACTGTTCGGCGGCTCGCCCGACGACAACAACGCCTTTTTCTTCTACAATGGCGCGATTTCCGTCCTGCAGCCACTGATCGACGACGGCTCGATCAAGATCAAGTCCGGCCAGACCGGCATGGACAAGGTCGGCACGCTGCGCTGGCTGGCGGCCACCGCTCAGGCCCGCATGGACAATCTGCTTTCGGCCAACTACTCGGACGGCAGCCGCGTCGATGGCGTTCTGTCGCCCTATGACGGCCTGTCGCGTGGTATCACCGCATCGCTGCGCGCTGTCGGCTACGGCACGGACGCTCAGCCCTGGCCGATCGTGACCGGTCAGGACGCCGAGACCGCCTCGGTCAAGCTGATCATCTCGGGCGAGCAGTACTCGACCGTGTTCAAAGACACCCGCGAACTGGCCAAGTCGACCGTTGAGCTCGTCGACAAGGTGCTGTCGGGTGGCAAGCCGGATGCCCTCGACACCAAGACCTACAACAACGACGTCAAGGTCGTTCCCTCGATCCTCTTGACGCCACATGAAGTCGACAAGTCGAACTACCAGGCGCTGGTCGTCGACTCCGGCTACATCAAGGCCGACGAGCTGAAGTAATTCGGTTTCAAATCCAGGGGTCCTGCGCAACGCAGGGCCCCTTTTCGTTCACCAGCAGGCCCGGTATTGTTACCGACCTCGCCGGCAGTGTTTGCCGACCTCTCAGGGAGCGGTAGTCCCAATGGCCTCGACGATTTTGGAGATGCGCGACATCACCAAGACGTTCCCCGGCGTGAAGGCGCTGTCGAACGTCAACCTCAGCGTCGAGGAAGGCGAGATTCATGCCGTGGTCGGCGAGAACGGCGCCGGCAAGTCGACGCTGATGAAGGTGCTCTCGGGCGTCTATGCGTCCGGCACCTATGATGGCGCGATCGTCTACCGTGGCGAGGAATGCCATTTCAAGGGCATTCACGACAGCGAGCACAAGGGCATCGTCATCATTCACCAGGAGCTTGCACTGGTGCCGATGCTGTCGATCGCCGAAAACATTTTCCTTGGCAACGAACACGCCAGATTTGGCATCATCGACTGGAATGCCAACGAGACACGTACCAGCGCCTTGCTGAAGAAGGTGGGCCTCAAGGAGGACCCCAAGACGCTGATCACCAATATCGGCGTCGGCAAGCAGCAGCTGGTCGAGATCGCCAAGGCGCTCAGCAAGGAAGTGCAGCTGCTGATCCTCGACGAGCCGACGGCGAGCCTGTCCGAAAAGGACAGCCAGGCACTGCTGGACCTGCTGCTCGAATTCAAGCGGCAAGGCATCACCTCGATCCTGATCTCGCACAAGCTCAACGAGGTGAACCGGGTCGCCGACAAGGTCACCATCATCCGCGACGGACGGACCATCGAAACACTTGCCAAGAAAGACATTTCGGAGGACCGCATCATCACCTCGATGGTCGGCCGTTCGCTCGACGACCGTTATCCGCCGCGCGAGCCCAAGATCGGCGAGGTCGTGCTCCAGGTGAAGAACTGGTCGGTCTATCACCCAATCCATGCCGAGCGGCAGGTGATCAAGGGCATCGATATCGATGTCCGCAAGGGTGAGGTGGTCGGCATTGCCGGGCTGATGGGCGCCGGACGCACCGAATTCGCCATGAGCCTGTTTGGCCGCTCCTATGGCCGCCGCATCACTGGCGACGTGCTGCTCAAGGGCAAGCCGATCGATGTTTCGTCGGTGAGCAAGGCTGTGGAACACGGCATTGCCTACGTCACCGAGGACCGCAAGACCTACGGTCTCAATCTCATCGATCACATCAAGCACAACATCACGCTGGCCAACCTGCCCGGCGTGTCGCGCCACGCCGTGATCGACGACCTGCGCGAACTTGCCGTCGCCAATGACTACAAGGCCAAGACCAACATCCGCTCGTCCAGCGTCTATCAAATGACCGGCAATCTGTCGGGCGGCAATCAACAGAAGGTGGTGCTGTCGAAATGGCTGTTCGCCAATCCGGAAGTGCTGATCCTCGACGAGCCGACGCGCGGCATCGACGTCGGCGCCAAGTATGAAATCTACACCATCATCGCCCGCCTCGCCTCCGAGGGTAAGGCGATCATCGTCATCTCGTCGGAGATGCCAGAACTGCTCGGCATCACCGACCGCATCTACGTCATGAACGAAGGCCGCATCGTCGGCGAAATGGCGGCGAGCGAAGCCAGCCAGGAAAAGATCATGCGCGCCATCGTTCGGGGAGAAGGAAAAGCATCATGACCACCGAAAGCGCTCCCGCGCCGAAAAGCGGCGTCGCCGAAGATGTGCAGCAGGGGCCGCGTGTGGCCGTCTCGGCGCTGATCACGAATCTGCGCGAATACGGCCTGATCCTGGCGCTGATCGCCATCATGGTGTTCTTCCAGTTCACCACGTCCGGCACGCTCTTCAAGCCGGTGAACCTGAGCAATTTGGTGCAGCAGAACAGCTTCATCATCGTGATGGCGCTGGGTATGCTTCTGGTGATCGTTTCGGGCCATATCGACCTCAGCGTCGGCTCCGTCGCCGGTTTCATCGGCGCGCTGGCGGCAATGATGATGGTCATCTGGCCGCTTGGCCCCCTCAGCAATCCGCTGGTTGTATCGATCATCTGCCTCATCATCGGCGGCGGCATCGGCGCGGCCCAAGGCTACTGGATTGCCTATCACCGAATACCGAGCTTCATCGTGACGCTGGCCGGAATGCTCATCTTCCGCGGCATCTGCCAGGCGCTGCTGGGTGGCGGGTCTTCCGTGGGACCGCTTCCAGATGGCTTCAAGGCGCTCAGTTCCGGCTTCATTCCGGACGTGATCGGCCCCTTGACGCTGATCCCGCCGACGGTGAACGCCGCCGGCAAGACCATCATCGGCAGCGGCCTGACACTGCACATGACGACGATCCTGATTGGCGTCGTCGCCGTGCTCGCCTATGCGTATTTCGGGCTCAAGGCACGGCGCACGCGCGAGCAGCACGGCTACGAAGCCGAGCCTTTCACGCTGTTTGTCATCAAGACCCTGGTGACCAGCGCGCTGGCGCTGTTCCTAGTCTACCAGTTCGCCAGCTACAGGGGCCTGCCAATCGTTCTCATGGTGATGGGCGTGCTGATCGCACTGTTCGTGTTCGTCACCAAACGCATGACGATCGGCCGGCGCATCTACGCAATGGGCGGCAATGCCAAGGCGGCACAGCTATCGGGCATCAAGACCGAGCGACTGACCCTGATGGTGTTCGTCAATATGGGCGTGCTGTCAGCGCTTGGCGGCCTGATCATCGCGGCCCGCCTTGGGCAGGCAGTGCCGGCGGCAGGCCTTGGCAGCGAGCTCGACGTCATCGCCGCGGTGTTCATCGGCGGCGCCTCGGCGATGGGTGGTGTCGGCCAGGTCATCGGCGCGGTGGTCGGCGGGTTCATCATGGGCGTGATGAACAACGGCATGTCGATCATGGGCGTCAATGTCGACTGGCAGCAGGTGGTGAAAGGCCTGGTGCTGCTCGGCGCGGTGGTGTTCGACGTCTACAACAAGAACAAGGGCTGAGGGAACCAGGAAGGCATACGGGTCACATCGCGGCGCTGCCCGGCGGCACGAAAAGAAGTCCCTGAGGGACCAGGCTCGCGAGCGCAATCCGAATGGAGAATTTCACCCGTGGCATGGACGAGGTCCTGGCCGCGCTGGGCAAGGTTTGCCGTCCCGGCAGCCCCTGCCAAGGCAAATGAGAGAGGATTCATCATGCTGATCTCCCAGATTCTCGATGACGCCGAGACCATCCGCGTCGTTGCCCGCAACGGCGGCAAGACCCGGATCATCAATGGTGCGCGCAGCGTCTATTCGCTGGCGATGGAGGCCGCCCGCACCGGCGTCGGGCTCGTCGCGCTGATCGAACGCAAGGGGCTTGGCGAGACAATCGATCTCGATGCCGCCTACAAGAAGGGGCGGCTGCTGTCGCCGATCAACCACCCCGATCCGGCGCACCTGCATCTGACCGGCACCGGACTGACGCATCTCGGCTCGGCCGCGACGCGCGATTCCATGCACAAGAAGCTCGGCGCCGACGGCGATGAACAGCTGACCGATTCCATGAAGATGTTCCGCATGGGGCTGGAGGGCGGCAAGCCTGCGAAAGGCCAGATCGGTGTGCAGCCGGAATGGTTCTATAAGGGCAACGGCACGATGGCGGTGGCGCCAGGCGCCGCACTGCTGTCACCGGCCTTCGCCAAGGACGCCGGCGAAGAGCCGGAAGTGGCCGGCATTTACGTCATCGGCGACGACGGCGCGCCGTTCCGCGTCGGCTTCACGCTGTCGAACGAGTTTTCCGACCACGTCACCGAGCGCGTGAACTATCTGTTCCTGGCCCACTCCAAGCTGCGCAACGCCTCGTTCGGGCCGGAGATCCTGATCGGCGACCTGCCCTCCGACATCCGCGGCAGCTCACGCATCTATCGCGACAACGAGGTGCTGTGGGAAAAGCCGTTCCTGTCTGGCGAAGCGAACATGTCGCACACCATCGCCAATCTCGAACATCACCACTTCAAATATGCGGCTTTCCGCCAGCCAGGCGACGTGCATGTGCACATGTTCGGAACGGCGACGCTGTCCTTTGCCGACGGCATCAAGACCGAGGCTGGCGATGTGTTCGAAATCGAGGCCAAGGATTTTGGCCTGCCGCTGCGCAACCCACTCGAGATCGAGCAGCCGGTGAAGGTGGCGGTGAAGGCGCTTTGAGATAGCGGCGTGGAAATGAACAGAATGCGGCTTGTCATTTTGTTCGCGGGCCTGGCCCTGTTCCTGATCCAGCCGCCATCGGTGGCCTTTAGCGCTGGTCAGTGCAGCGCCAAGTTCTACCGTGAAGCCCACTCGGCGATGACGAAGCGTCTTCTGGCAACTGGTTATTCGAAAGCACAAGTAGGCTTTCTGATGGGCAATACGGATCGTATAACGTCCGCGCTTCGCAGCGACAGGCTGAACGACAATGCCAGGGCCTGCGGTATCGACTCCGCCAGGGCCCATATTCTCGGTTGCCTCGACAAGCAGTTGTTTCCTTTGAAGTCCGGCTCAAGCGCCTCGCTCGATGAGGAGAAACCGACCAGAGGATTTTGGGGCAGGAAACGCTTGGCCGTACGCGAACTGCTCTTTGTCGGCCAATTTCATGGCTGTCTGGGCGCCGCGAAAGAGCATCTCTTTCGCGGCTGACCCGGTCGGGTTCAACCTCAATAAATATCGAAGTCGAAGTACTTGGCCTGGATCTTCTTGTAGGTACCGTCGGCGACGATGGCGTCTATTGCCGCATTGAGCTTGTCGCGCAGCGCGGTGTCTTCCAGGCGAACGGCAATGCCGGCCTGGGTCTCCGTGCCCTTGACGTCGCCGACAAGCTTGCAGCAGCCGTCGCTTGCCTTCTTCAACCAGTCCACCAGCACGAACTTGTCAGAGATGACGGCATCGAGACGGCCGTTCGTCAGGTCGGTGATCGCCTCTTCCTGGGTCGGGTAGAGTTTCGCCTCCGCGCCAGCCTTGCCGTAGACATTCTGGGCATAGTCGGCCTGCGTGGTCGAAGCCTGGGCGCCGACCGTCTTGCCGGCAAGCGCTGCCGGTTCGGTCGAGGTGAGTTCGGTATCCTTCGGCGCCACCAGCGCGAGTGGCGTCGTGTAGTATTTGTTGGTGAAGGAGACCTGCTTCTTGCGCTCCTCGGTGATGCTCATCGAGGCGATGATGGCATCGAATTTCTTGGCCTGCAGGGCGGGGATGATGCCGTCCCAGTCCTGGGTGACGATCTCGCACTCGACCTTCATCTGCGCGCACAGCGCATTGGCGATGTCGATATCGAAGCCGACGACCTTGCCGTCCGGGGTGATGGTGTTGAACGGCGGATAGGCACCCTCGGTGCCGATCTTCAGTTTCTCAGCAGCCTGCGCCGACAGAGAGCCGGCCGCCATCAGCAACACGGCAGCACCTGCTGCCGATATGATCCATTTTGAAATCCGCATTTTCTTGGTTCCCCTTGAACGCCGCCAGCTTGGCGGCCAGAAAGCCAGCCAAGCATGACGAGCCAGCGCAGGCAAGTCTATTGCCCGACGGGAATTGGGTTCAGCGCGCTGGGCGGAAATGCTTGGACAGCTTCAGGCCTTGCGCCTGGTAGTTGGAGCCGAGATCGGTGCCGTAGAGCGCCTGCGGCCGCTTCAGCATATGCTCGTAGACCAGCCGGCCGACGATCTGGCCATGGTCGAGGATGAACGGCACTTCGTGGCTGCGCACTTCGAGCACTGCGCGACTGCCGGTGCCGCCGGACGCCGAATGGCCGAAACCCGGATCGAAGAAGCCGGCATAGTGGACGCGGAACTCGCCAACCAGCGGATCAAACGGCGTCATCTCGGCGGCGTAGAGCGGCGGCACATGCACCGCTTCCTGGCTGACGAGGATGTAGAATTCATCGGGATCGAGCACCAGTTCGCCGGCGCCGCTCTTGTGGATCGGCTCCCAGAAGTCGACGACCTCTTGTGCCGCGCGCTTGTCGACATCGACGAGACCGGTGTGATGCTTGCCGCGATAGCCGACCAGGCCGTTCTGATCGCCGTTAAGATCGATCGACAGCGCGATGCCGCCGCCGGAAATGTTCGGCGGCTCGGTTGCGACCAGCATCTCGGCGCGATGCAGGTCATGCAGCTCGGCTTCCGAGAGCAGTGCATTGCCGGTGCGGAAACGGATCTGGGACAGACGCGAACCGGTGCGCACGACGATCGGAAAGGTGCGCGGGCTGACCTCGAGATAGAGCGGGCCGTGATAGCCGGCGGCGATCTTGTCGAACTCGTGTCCGCGATCTGTCATGACGCGGGTGAAGATGTCGAGCCGCCCGGTCGAACTCTTCGGATTGGCCGAGGCCGAAATGTCCGCCGGCAATGCCAGGCTTTCAAGCAAGGGCACGATATAGACGCAGCCGGTCTCCAGCACCGCCCCCTCTGCAAGATTGATCTCGTGCAGCTGCAACCGGTCGAGCTTTTCCGAAACCTTGTGGTTGGGACCCGGCAGGAACGAGGCCCGCACCCGCCAGGCCTTGTCGCCGAGCCGCAGATCCAGGCTCGCCGGCTGGATCTGATCGGCATCGAACGCGCGCGCCGACTTCAGCGCGCCGGACTGGAACAGCGCCGAAATGTCCTGATCGGGAAGAATGCCTGTCTGCCGCAAGGCTCCACTCCTAGGCCAGGCGATTCTTGGGGCCAGGCGATTTTCTGTTCGCAGGTTCTTGCCGCAAAACCGTGGAACACTGCTGCGGAACCTGCTTGGTACAAACCTCTTAATCAAGCCGGCAATTGACGCAAGCGTGGCGCGGGTCTAAAGGGTCGTTATCCCGTGGTGATTTGGCCGGTCGGCTTGCAGCCACGTTAAACAAGTCGCTAAAGGACCGTCGGGCCGCAAGGCCGTATGGACCGGTTGCGACTTTCGCGGCCGGTTTTTTTGTGTCTGGAACAAAAGCGATGAGCACCAAGAAGCGTAACTGGAAGCCTCAAACGACACTCGTGCATAGCGGAACCCTGCGTTCCGGTTTCGGCGAAACCTCCGAGGCGATGTACCTGACCCAGGGCTATGTCTACGAAACGGCGCAGGCCGCCGAAGCCCGCTTCAAGGGCGAGGAGCCGGGATTCATCTACTCGCGCTACGCCAACCCGACCGTCGACATGTTCGAAAAGCGCATGTGCGCGCTCGAAGGCGCCGAGGACGCGCGCGCCACCGCATCCGGCATGGCCGCGGTGACGGCCTCGCTGTTGTGCAGCGCCAAGGCCGGCGATCACATCGTGGCAGCACGCGCGCTGTTCGGCTCCTGCCGCTGGGTGGTCGAGACGCTGGCGCCGAAATATGGCATCGAGGCGACGCTGGTCGACGGCACCGACATCGCCAACTGGGAAAAAGCGGTCAAGCCGAACACCAAGCTGTTCTTCCTGGAAAGCCCGACCAACCCGACGCTGGAAGTGGTCGATATCGCCGCGGTTGCCGCGCTTGCCAATTCGATCGGTGCGCGGCTGATCGTCGACAATGTCTTTGCCACGCCCCTGCAGCAGAAGCCGCTGCAGCTCGGTGCGCACATCGTCGTCTACTCGGCGACCAAGCATATTGACGGCCAGGGCCGCTGTCTCGGCGGCGTCATCCTGTCGGACAAGAAGTGGATCGACGAGAACCTGCACGACTATTTCCGCCACACCGGTCCCAGCCTGTCGCCTTTCAATGCCTGGACGCTGCTGAAGGGGCTGGAGACGCTGCCGCTGCGCGTGCGCCAGCAGACGGAAAGCGCAGGCAGGATCGCGGATTTCCTGGCCGAGCGGCCCGAAATCGCCCGCGTCATCTATCCCGGCCGCGCCGACCACCCGCAGGCGGCCGTCGTCAAGAAGCAGATGTCGGGCGGCTCGACGCTGATCTGCCTAGACGTCAAGGGCGGCAAGCAGGCAGCCTTCGCCTTGCAGAACGCGCTCGACATCGTGCTGATCTCCAACAATCTCGGCGATGCCAAGAGCCTGATCACCCATCCGGCGACGACGACGCACAAGAATCTGAGCGACGAGGCGCGTGCCGAACTCGGCATCGGGCCGGGCACGCTCAGGCTGTCGGTCGGCCTGGAGGATACCGACGATCTTCTGGAAGACATCGAACAGGCGCTGAAGTCGGCCAAGTAGAAGGCCTTTGGCTATCAGGCGCCGGACGGCGTCTCTTCCAGCTCGGCCGCCTTGGTGATGGTCATCGCGTTGCCGCGCCAGTCGACGGCGCCACCCAGCCAGCCGCGCGCCCACATCGCCGGCAGGATCAGGTCGCGCATCATGATCGCCGCGACCATGCGCGATGACAGGTACCAGCCCTTGGACCCGGCCAGGGCGCATTCCGGAAGGTAGAAGGCCGCCAGCACGGCAATGGCGGTTGCCCAGAGGCTGACGCCGGCGCTTGCCGCCGCCAACAGCGCGAGTGCCAGCGGCACCACTGCCCCGGTCAGGATTTCGGGTGCGAAAAACCATGGGAAGGTGACGCGGCGCAGGCGCGCCCAACGGGCCTGACGCGACCAGATCTCGTCAAAGGTGCGCCGGCCGAGCGGTTGCTCGAAGGGCGCGGCGACGAGATTGACGCGCAGGCCGAGGCCATTGACCAGCTTGGTCGCGGCAGCGTCCTCGGCGATCTCGGCGGCGAGCGCACGGATGCCACCACTGGCGTCGAGCATCGGCTTGTTCCAGAGCATGCTCTTGCCCTGGGCAAAGCCGAGGCCAAGCGCCTCGCCAGCATATTGCCAGCGCGCCTGCAGCGTGTTGAGGAAAGCGCATTCGACCTCGGCCCAGAAGCCAGCGGGCCGCGAGCCTATCGGCGTCGAGCAGACAAGGCCGGTGTCGGGCCGCCATGCAGCCATCAGGTGCTGCACGTAGTCTCTCGGCATCAACACGTTGGAATCGGCCAGGACAACCCAATCGTGGCGCGCTGCCTCCCAACCCTTGACGCAATTGTTGAGTTTCGGATTGGCGCTGATACGGTCGTCGCCGATCAGCAGCCGCGCCGGCACCTTGGGAGAACGGGCGATGGCGGCACGGATCAGCCTGACCACCGGATCGTCCGCATGGGCGACGCAAAAGACCAATTCATAGYGCGGCCAGTCGAGCGAGAGGGCGCGCTCCAGCGTCTCCTGCGTGAACGGCTCGACGCCACGCGATGGCACGATAATCGACACCGGCAGCGGCTTGCCGGCCGGCGGCGCGATGGTGCGGTGGCGCTTCAGACGCGAAGCGGCGAGCAGGATGCTGGCGAGGTTTGAAAGGATGAGAGCTACCGAAAGCGAGGCGGCTATGAGGGTGAGTTCCATCGAGACCTGGCCACTCCAGAAAAGACGGCCCGCGTGATGGCCGTTTTCAACAGTTCGACAGAGCGCCGAGTCGCCCGCTTCGTGCACACCACCATTGTCATGTGTCACTTAAATGACATTCTTTGTCGGCACCTGCCTTTCAGGCCGGGCGCGACAAGACGCGCACGTTGACCTGCTCGCCCGGAGCGAGGACAGTTCGACCTGGATTGTTTTGGAGCCGCTTATGTACCGCGCCGTGACGCGCAACATCGAAGTGCAGGTCAGGCCGTTCTATCTGGAGGACCGTTCGGACCCGTCGGAGAACCGCTATGTCTGGGGCTATCAGATAACGATCGACAACCAGTCGGATGAGTTCGTGCAGCTGTTGTCGCGCTATTGGCACATCACCGACGGCGCCGGAAGGGTCGAGGAGGTGCGCGGTCCCGGCGTCGTCGGCGACCAGCCCGAACTCAATCCCGGCGACAGCTATCAATACACGTCCGGTTGCCCGCTTTCGACACCGTCCGGCATCATGGTCGGGCACTACACGATGCGCAACAAGCGGGGCGAGACGTTCGACATCGCCATCCCCGCCTTCTCGCTCGATCTGCCGGGGACGCGGCGGACGGTGAATTAGCTTCGCCTCACCGGCCGCCAAGCAGCCGGTGAGGCGCGTTCTCTACTGGGCCGCCGCAAATTCCGCCGGATCGAAGTCATATTGCTTCGAGCAGAATTCGCAGGCGACGTGGATGCCGCCGTCTTCGGTGCTGTCCTTGATCTCCTGCGCCGAGAAGCCCTCGAGGATGCCACGGATCTTGTCCCTTGAGCATGAGCACTGGTCGGCAACCGGTACGCCGCCGAAGACACGCACGCCATGCTCGTGGAACAGCCTGTACAGCAGCCGCTCGGCGCCGATCGTCGGGTCGATCAGTTCGGTCGGCTCGATGGTGCCGAGCAGTGCCAGCAGCTCCTGCCAGGAATTGTCGGCCGGATCGTGGATCTCCTCGCGCGGATCGCCATCGCCGCCCGGCAGGTCCGGAACGCGCATGCGCTCGGGCGACTGCGGCAGGAACTGCGCCAGGATGCCACCGGCACGCCACTGCTCGCGAGCGCCGCCGACGCCAGGCGTCAGCAGCTTGGCCACCGAAAGCCTGATATCGGTCGGAATCTGCTCCGACTGGCGGAAATAGGTGCGGGCCGCGTCTTCCAGCGTTTCGCCATCGAGCTGGACGATGCCCTGATAGCGCTGCGTGTGAGCACCCTGGTCGATGGTCAGCGCCAGCACGCCGCTGCCGAGCAGCGTCTGCTGAGACGTTTCGCCGGCCGCGACCAGCGCCTCGAGCCGGTCTGCATCGAAGCGGGCATAGGCGCGCAGTGCCGAGGGCGTGGAAAAATCCGCCACCAGCATGTCGACCGGCCCGTCGGTGCGGGTCTGCAAAATGAACTTGCCCTCGAACTTCAGCGAGGTGCCGAGCAGCACCGTCAGCACGCAGGCTTCCGCCAGCAGGCGGGCGACCGGCTCGGGATAGTCGTGACGGCCGAGGATGGCGTCGAGCATCGGTCCGAGCTGGACGGTGCGGCCGCGCACATCGAGCGGGCCGACCTCGAAGGGCACGACGTGATCGTCGCCGGCGTAGCCGAATTCGCCGAGTTTGGGGTGATGTTCAGTCACTTGATAGGTTTCCAACATGACAATGCTCCAGGGCGCGGCCATGCCGCCCTGGAGGGCGCATGCTTCGAAACGCGCTTGATTTGCGTGATGCGGCGCAAATAGGCATCACACCCCCAGAGATCAAGCGCCGAGACACCAGGCGAGCACGGCCTTCTGGGCATGGAGGCGGTTCTCGGCCTCGTCGAAGACCACCGAATGCGGCCCGTCAATGACCTCGTCGGTCACTTCCTCGCCGCGGTGCGCCGGCAGGCAGTGCATGAACAGCGCCTCCGGCTTGGCCTTCGCCATCAGCTTGGCATTGACCTGGTAGGGCGAGAACACGTTGTGGCCGCGGGCCCGATGCTCCTGGCCCATCGACACCCAGCAATCGGTGACGACGCAGTCGGCCTGGTCGACGGCTTCCTCGGGCGAGCGGGTGAAGTGCAGCTTGCCGCCATGCGCCTGCGACCAGTCGATATGCTTCTGCTCCGGCTCGCTGCCTTCGGGCACGGCGACGTTGAGGTTGAAGCGGAACCGCGCCGAGGCCTCGAGCAGCGAATGCAGCACATTGTTGCCGTCGCCGGTCCAGGCGATGGTCTTGCCGGCAACCGGACCGCGATGCTCCTCGAAGGTCATGATATCGGCCATCAGCTGGCAGGGATGGGTGTCGTCAGTCAGTCCATTGATGACCGGAACGGTGGCGTTCTCGGTCAGTTCGAGCAGCCGCTCATGCGAGGTGGTGCGGATCATGATCGCGTCGACATAGCGCGACAGCACCTTGGCGGTGTCGGCAATGGTCTCGGAACGGCCGAGCTGCATCTCGGTGCCGGTCAGCATGATGGTTTCGCCGCCGAGCTGGCGCATGCCGACGTCGAAGGACACGCGGGTGCGCGTCGAGGGCTTGTCGAAGATCATCGCCAGCACCTTGCCTTCGAGCGGCCTGGTGCGCTCGCCAGCCTTGAGACGGGCCTTTCGCACCACCGCATCGTCAAGCATGAAGCGCAGATCGCCTTCGGAAACGGCGGAAAGATCGGTGAAATGGCGAACTGACATCAGCAATGGTTCCGGGATTACTTCGCGGCGGCGGCGTCGATCGCCTCCGCCAGGCCCTTGGCGCCGGCGCGGATGCGGTTGAGCGCGTCGTGGATCTCGGCATCAGTGACAGTGAGCGGCGGCAACAGGCGAATGACGTTGTCGCCGGCCGGAACCGCCAGCAGGTGCTGGTCGCGCAATGCCATGTTCACCTTGGTGTTGGGCATGGCGCACTTGAGACCGAGCATCAGCCCAGTGCCCCTGATGTCCTCGATGACCTCGGGAAACTCGTCGGCGACCGCCGCCAGCCCCTGCTTCATCAGCAACGCCTTACGCTGGACATCTTCGAGGAAGCCGTCTTCCAGCACCACGTCGAGCACCGCGTTGCCGACCGCCATGGCCAGCGGGTTGCCGCCGAAAGTGGTGCCATGCACGCCGGACGTCATGCCAATGGCCGCCTCATCCGTGGCAAGGCAGGCGCCCATCGGGAAGCCGCCGCCAATGCCCTTGGCGATCGCCATGATGTCGGGCGTGACGCCGGACCATTCATGCGCGAACAGCTTGCCGGTCCGGCCGATGCCGCACTGGACCTCGTCGTAGATCAGCAGCAGGCCGTGCTGTTCGCACAACTGCCTGAGCCGCTTCAGCGACTGCGTCGGCACCGGGCGGATGCCGCCCTCGCCCTGTACCGGTTCGATCAGGATCGCCGCGGTCTCTGGCGTGATCGCGTTTTCGGCCGCATCGATGTCATCGAAGCCGACCTGGTCGAAACCCTCGACCTTGGGTCCAAACCCTTCAAGGTACTTGTACTGACCGCCCGCCGCGATGGTCGCCAGCGTGCGGCCATGGAAGGCCCCCTCGAAGGTGATGACGCGGAAGCGTTCGGGATGGCCCTTGACGAAATGGTAGCGCCGCGCCGTCTTGATCGCGCATTCCAGCGCCTCGGCGCCGGAGTTGGTGAAGAACACCTTGTCGGCGAAGGTGGCGTCCACCAGCCGCTCGCCGAGCCGGCTTTGGCCCGGAATCTCGTAGAGATTGGAGACATGCCAAAGCTTTGCGGCTTGCTCGGTGAGTGCGGCGACCAGATGCGGATGGCTGTGGCCCAGCGAATTGACGGCGATGCCGCCGGCGAAATCGAGATATCGCTCGCCTTTGTCGGTAACCAGCCAGGTGCCTTCCCCGTGGTCGAAGGCCAGGGGAGCGCGAGCAAAGGTCTCGTAAAGCGCCGAACCGCTCATTATATGCGTCTCCGGTACCGGAAAATCAAAAAAGCCGCCAAAGCGGCGGCCTGTGCGGCTTATCGTGTTTTTCGGCCATGAAGTCAACGAAAACGTCGCGTAGTGCCCCGCGGCAAGCCCTCCGACGCAACGCCGGCTCACGAGCGACCGGGCAAGTTGGGGAAAACCTAAAAAACCGATTCGTGTTGCACTTGGGACTCTTGTCACCGAGTCAGCGCATAGAGTAGTTGTAGTCAAGAAATAACTAGATTTCGTGCGGCGGACCTAATCACCAGATATATGTGGTGTCTGCCCCGGCAAATGTTGCCGGGCCGGGAGTGGATTCCGATTGCCGCACGCTTAGCAGGAGCGGTCTCATGAACTGGACTGACGAGCGGGTAGAACTTCTCAGAAAACTGTGGTCCGAGGGTCTGAGCGCAAGCCAGATTGCTGCGCAGCTTGGTGGGGTCAGCCGCAATGCGGTCATCGGTAAGGTGCACCGGCTGAAACTGTCGGGCCGCGGGCGGTCGACCGCCACACCGGCACGCCAGAAGAAGGCGGCGCAGGGATCGACGGTTCAGAAATCGGTGTCGCGCGCCGCAAGCACGGTCCGTCATGTCACGACATCGATCGGCGCAACGGCATTGCAGACGCAGTTCGACGCCGAACCGGTGGCACGCCACTACATCCGCCCGGTCGAGAATGTCGTGGTGCCGATCTCACGGCATCTGCAGCTCGTCGAGCTGACCGAGCGGACCTGCAAATGGCCGAACGGCGATCCGCTTTCGGAGGACTTCAATTTCTGCGGCAACGAAGCCGCCGAAACCGGTCCCTACTGCAAGTACCATGCCCGCGTGGCGTTCCAGCCGGCATCGGAGCGGCGGCGGAGTCGATAAGAGAGAAGGGAATAGGGGAGTAAGGCAATACGGCAGTAGGTGTGCGGAAAGTCACGCTTGCGAAATGCCGTCCTACTGCCCTACTGCCCTACTGCCCTCTTCTTCACAGCCAGCCATTCTTGCGAAAGCGCCAGTAGAGAAACGAGCAGATCAGCGCGATCGTCGCCAGCACCACCGGGTAGCCATATTCCATCTTCAATTCCGGCATGTCGCTGAAATTCATGCCGTAAATGCCGGCGAATGCCGTCGGTACCGCCAGGATGGCGGCCCAGGAGGCTAGCTTCTTGGAGATCGCCGTTTCCTGGCTCTGGCCGACCAGAAGGCTGGCCTCGAAAGCAAACGCCAGCACCTCGCGCAGACTGTCGATCTTTTCCTGCACGGTGCGGATATGGTCGGTCACGTCACGAAACAGCGGATGCATGGCCGTGTGGATCTGTGGCAGGTCGGCACTGGTTAGTCGGCGGCAGACTTCGACAAGCGGAAGTGCCGCATTGCGCAAGCGCAAAAGATCGCGGCGCAGCATATAGAGCCGCTCGATGTCGGGACCTGTCATCGGCTTCAGCAGGACCCTGTCCTCGATCAGTTCGACCTCGTCCTCGATCTGCTCGAGCACGGGCATGTAGTTGTCGACGATGAAATCGAGAATGGCGTAGAGGACGAAATCCTCGCCCTTGGCCAGCGAATGCGGGCAGCTTTCCCAATGCTGACGCACGGCGGCATAGGACGTGGACGGGCCATGCCTGACGCTGACGATGTAGCCGCTGCCGACGAACAAATGGGTCTCGCCGAAGGTGACCCGGCCGTCGATCAGCTGCGCGGTGCGGGCGACGATGAACAAGGCGTCGCCATATTGCTCGATCTTCGGTCGCTGGTGCGGGTGCTCGGCGTCCTCGATCGCCAGTTCATGCAGGTGAAACTGCGCCTGGACGCGAAGCAGCAGGTTGCGGTCGGGCTCGAGCAGGCCAATCCAGACGACATGACCGGTTTTTTTTGCCCATTCGCCGGCCTCCTCGATGGGAATGTCTGCGATGCGACGCCCAGCCGTGTAGACACCGCAAGCGATAATGCCGGAGGTCGGCGCAGGCGCCGGAGTCAGGTTCCGAACATTTTCCATCACAACCTCCCGAAGCAAATCCACGGACGAGGATACAGGAAAGCCTGGAAAGTCTAGCGCAATTCGGATGATGGTTCGAGAGTGCGACCGTTCAATTAACCGGAGGCGTCGCGGAAAGGCTGATCTTGTCGGTCTTGTCGCCCTTCGGCCGCTCGGCCGGCATCTGCTCGCCGGTGACGATGTAGTAGATGGTCTCGGCGATGTTGGTGGCGTGATCGCCGATGCGCTCGATGTTCTTGGCGCAAAACAGCAGATGCGTGCACGGCGTGATGTTGCGCGGATCTTCCATCATGTAGGTCAGCAATTCGCGGAACAGCGACGTGTACATGGCGTCGATCTGGTCGTCGCGGTCGCGCACGAAGCCGATCTTGTCGACCGAGCGCGATGCGTAGACGTCGAGCACTTCCTTGAGCTGGGTCAGCGCCAGGTTGGCCAGGGCCTCTAGGCCACGGAACAGGCTGGTCGGCTGGCGTCCGTCAGTGACGGCGCCCACACGCTTGGCGACGTTCTTGCCGAGGTCGCCGACCCGTTCGAGGTCGGCGGAAATGCGGATGGCGCCGACGATCTCGCGCAGGTCCGTCGCCATCGGCTGGCGCTTGGCGATGATGATGATCGCCTTGTCGTCGATTTCGCGTTGCCCTTCATCGAGCACTGCATCGTCGCGGATGACCTTCTGGGCGAGGCCGGGGTCGGCATTGACGAGGGCGGCAACCGCCTGTTCGACCATACGCTCGGCATGGCCGCCCATCGCGGCGATGCGCTTCGACAGATATTTCAGCTCCTCGTCATAGGCGCTCATGATATGCACGGACTGCATGGCGAAATGCCTTCCCACGGGGTGTCTTGTTTTTGAGTCGTTTCCTCGAATCCCCGCTGATACGCTAGCCGGATGACAGAAAAAAGAAACGGTCCCGTGGAAAACTAGGGCAGTATCAGTGCGTCGGCAAATGAACCGAGAAGGCAGCGCCATTGCCGAACTCGGACTTGATCGAAAGCCGGCCGTTGTGGCGTGTCAGGATATGCTTGACGATCGACAGACCGAGGCCGGTTCCCTTCTGGGTGCGACTGGTCTCGACATCGACGCGATAGAAGCGCTCGGTGATGCGCGGAATGTGTTCCTCGGGAATGCCGGGGCCAAAGTCCCTTATGCTCACGTCGATGCCTGGCTCCGAGCCGGGATCGCCGCGCGCGATCGACACCACCACGCGGCCGCCCGACTGCCCGTACTTGCAGGCGTTTTCCAGGAGGTTCTCGAAAACCTGGAAGAGCTCGTCTCGATCCCCCGGCACGTCAAGCGGGCCGTCGGCGTAATCCCGTTCAATGACAACGCTGTTTTCCCTGGCCAGCGGTCCGAGCGAATCGATAACGCTGTCGACCGTCTCGCGCAGGTCGACCTCGGTTCCCGGCTTTAGATAGGGCTTCATCTCGAGCCGCGACAGCGACAACAAATCATCGATTAGGCGCGCCATGCGCCCGGTCTGGCTCTGCATGATCTGCAGGAACTGGTCGCGCGCCGCCGGGTCGTTGCGGGCCGGTCCGCGCAGCGTTTCGATAAAGCCGGAGATCGAGGCGAGCGGCGTGCGCAGTTCGTGGCTGGCATTGGCTATGAAATCGGCGCGCATGCGGTCGATCCTGCGCGCTTCGCTCTGGTCCTTGAACACCAGCACATAAAGATCGGTGCCGTGGCCGACCGAGGAGGCACTCACCCGGTAAGCCCGTTCGACCGGCAGCTTCTCCGTATAGTCGACGACGTCAGAGGCGACATCGCCCGACAGCACGCCGTCCAGCAGAGCCTGCATTTCCGGCGCCCGGAATTTCAACGACAGCGACAGACCGGGCGCGATCCCGCCGAAGGCGGCGAAAGCGGCGGCATTGGCGTGGACGATGGTGGCGGTCCGGTCGAAGATGATCAGCGGATCGGCGACCGCGGCCGCAAGATATTCGCCGGAGAGCCGTTGCAGGCCTATTGCCTCGATCGCCGCGGCACTCTCGGCCGATTGGCGCGTGCCTGTGACCGGCAGCATTGCCGCTGCGAGCAGCAGCGCCAGCGCCGCAAGGACGACAAAGCCGGATATCGCGGCCAAGGCATACACGCCGAGAATCGCGACGACGCCGGCGATCAGCAGCCAGCGGCTGCTCCACAGCCGGACCGCCAGGCCTTGCGCCATGCCACTCTGCTCTGCGTCCAGGTCAGCCATTCGCTCGCGCGCCCGCACCCTTGCCTCGCACCCGGTCGACCGGCGACGGAAACTTCCGCGCGACCGGTCTAACGCATGACCCAGAAAATCGGAATCGATTTTCTGAAAGGATCATGCGCAAAATCAAAAGTGCTGTAGTGGCTCCCAATAGCATGAGTCCGGAAGCAGAAAAGGGTTCGTCTCGATGAAAAAAGCTAAGGAAACTCCCGCCGCTCCGACTTCGGGTCCGCTGAAGATCAGGATCGGCGGCAAGGAGCGGGAGTTCGATATTGAAAATCCCGTGCTTCCCGACTGGGTCGAGGACAACAAGCTGACCGCCGGCGGTTACCCCTACGACAAGAAGATGAAAAGCGAGGAGTATGACGAGACGCTCGAGAAATTGCAGATCGAGCTGGTCAAGGCGCAGGCGTGGCTGCAGTCCACCGGCAAACGGGTGATGGCGCTGTTCGAGGGCCGCGACGCCGCCGGCAAGGGCGGCACGATCTTCGTGCTGCGCCAATACCTCAACCCTCGTACCGCGCGCAACGTGGCGCTGACCAAGCCGACCCCGACAGAGCAGGGGCAATGGTACTTCCAGCGCTATGTCGACCATTTCCCGACATCGGGTGAGTTCCTCACCTTCGACCGCTCCTGGTACAACCGCGCCGGCGTCGAGCCGGTGATGGGTTTTTGCACGCCGCAGCAGCACGAGCAGTTTCTCGACGAGACACCGCATTTCGAACGGATGATCGCCAATGAGGGCATCCACTTCTTCAAATTCTGGCTGAACATCGGGCGGGAGACGCAGCTCGAGCGCTTTCACGATCGCCGCTTCAGCCCGCTGAAAAGCTGGAAGTTTTCGCCGATCGACGTTGCCGGCATCACCAAGTGGGACGACTACACCAAGGTCCGCGACACCATGTTCGAGCGCACCCACAAGGAATTCGCGCCGTGGATCATCATACGAGCCAATGACAAGCGGCGCGCGCGGCTCGGGGTCATTCGGCGCATCCTCCTGTCGCTACCCTATGACGGGCGCGATCTCGACATCATCGGCAAGGAAGACAAGAAGATCATCGGCGAAGGGCCGTCGTTTCTAGGAAAGCAAGACTGACGTCTTTTGCGCCGCGCAGCCAGAGGCCGCGCGGCGCGTTCGTCATCGACGCCTTTCGGTCGGACCGTTCAAGCCACCAGCCGGGCTATGCGCTGCAATCGCCGCAGCGTGGTGTCGTCCTGCAGCGCCTGCTGGAAAAGCGAAATCTCCTGATCGATACGGTCGCACAGCGCGCCGGTGTTGCCCTTGAGCAGGCCGCGCGTCTGCAGCAAGGCGGCGACCGGCTTCTTGACAAGCTGTCTCGCCCGGCCGAGGGCCGCGTCCTCGACGCTGCCGCCCGGCACGATCTCGGCGACGAGGCCGAGCGCCCTGGCATCCTCGGCGCGAAGTGTGTCGCCGAGGCAGAAGAAGCGGAAAGCACCGGCATAGCCGAGTTTCTGCGGCGCCAGGATGCTGGTCGCGGCATCCGGGACCAGGCCGAAATCGACGAACGGCACCCGGAACGTGCTTTGATCGGACGCGATCACCATGTCGCAATGGAACAGGATCGTGCAGCCGACACCGACGGCATCGCCATCGACGCAGGCAAGGATCGGCTTGGGGAACGTCGCCAGCGTGCGAAACAGATCGGTGACGGCGGCGATCAGCTTCTGGTGCTTGGTGGCGTCGAGGAACTCGGAGAAATCGCCGCCGAGGCAGAAGCAGCCTGACAGGCCGCGCAGCACGACGACGCGCACCTCCTCATTGTCGGCGGCTTCATGGAAGGTCTTTGCCAGGCTTTCATAGGCTCTTCTGTCCAGCACAGGCCGGCCGTCATTCGACGATACGGTGACCATTAGCGTGTGGTTGCGGAGTTCTGGTTGCGGATGGGGGCTCATGACGGTCTCCGATTTCACGACGCACGCCTTTGGCCGAGCCTGTCGGGGTATCCCCTGGTCAGCACGGGAGCAAAATGGTTGCGGCGCGAACGCACCACATCGAGCGTGTGCTCGTTGAAGGTAAGCAAGGTGGCTACGACCTGCTGGTTGCCATAGGTGCGCTGATAACCCAGCGGGGTCGCCAGGAAATGCAGCTGCAATGCACGCAGCACCCACATCGGCTCGAACTCGATGATCACCTGGTTGACGTTGCGCTTCAGTCCCCACTCGACGAAGCCAGCGATCAGCTCGGTGCCGACGGTTGACACGCCGCGACGGCCATCGCGGTAACCTGGAGCGACCGCATAGCGGGTCAACTCGTAGATGTTGGGTCCGGAGGGCGGCGTTCCTTCAAAGAGGTCGGTCAGCACCTCGGTCAGCAGATGTCCCCGCGTCGTCGGCAAAAGCCTCTGGTAGCCTGCGACTTCACTGCCCCTGATGACGATTTGATGGACGGCCTCGTCATGATCGAACTGGTCGCATTCGAGCCCGTCGGGGCGCCTGAGGTCCTCCCATCCCATCTCCTCGACGAATATCTTGTAGCGCAAGCGATGGACCGCCTCCCAAAGGTCCGGGCGTTCCATCAATTCTTGGGTTGTGAGAGAAAAAAGCATTCCGTCATCTCCTGGTTTCAGAGGAAGATACGGCCGTGCTTCGATGAGAAAATTGCGTGATCGCGTAGGCTAGAATTGCTAGGCCGGCACGGCCGACCTAACTAATGTAACCCCGCCTTATCGCTTCGGCGACCGCCTGAACCCGGTTGACGGCACCAAGTTTGCTTTTGGCGTTAAGAAGATGTTTCTCCGAGGTATGTTCGGAGATGCCGAGGATTTGCGATATCTCCCACTCGGACTTGCCGACGGCGGCCCATTGCAGGCATTCGCGTTCGCGCGGCGTCAGTACGATGTGATCGATGGTGTTGCTCGCCATCGTGTGGAGCTGCATGGCGCGGCCGACCGCATAGGTCGACACCAGCGACACCAGGCCGAAATCGGCCGCCGACAATTCGACGGCCTCGCCGCCCAGCGACACCATGACGATCTGGCCGTCGAGCGTGATCAGCGGGAAGGCTAGCCCGTCGCGCAACTTGAACGCGCCGGCATCGCCCATCACTTCGCCGCTGCTTTTGTCGATGCGGGCGCCCTGTGAAGCTTCGCGCCACTGGAACGGCGCCTGCAGCTGTTTCATGTGGCTGACGACCGGGTCGTGATCGACATAGTTGCGCGCCACATAACGCTCCAGCCATTCAACAGGCCAGTCGCACAGAAGCACATGCTGCTTTTGCTGGCCGCTTGGCGTGCCCGGCTGCGGCACGGTTCCCGCCATCAGTGCGGTGAGCCCGAAATCCGACGTTACACCCAGCAACGTTTCGCAGACTGCCGCCGCCGTTCCGGCGTGCTGCAGTTGGTCTATGAATTCCAAGGTGCGATCGAACTGACCCATCGCAACATCAACCCTATGTTGCCTCATGCATTGCGACCAATGATGCGTGCTTCGTTTGCACTTCGCCACCGACCACGGATTGCAAACCGCATGTTTTCGGTCGTGGTTCTCACCTTGGTCCCCCAACCAAGGCAGCCACTGCTATTTGCAAACTCCCTAAAGCATATCCTGAAATCGCCGCGTTGAAATCAAAAAGCATTGTACCTTTGTCATTTTCGTACCAAAACCTGCCAACACGACTGCGGCGGAGTCTTATCGTGGCGTTCCAGTGGAGGTTTTTGGCTCTTGCGTCGCTGCTGATCGCAGCGCTGTCGGTCGCCGGTACCGCGCGCGCCGCCGAGCCGCAGGTGCCGGTGCTGTGGGATGCCAAGGAGCGGCTGCCGAAACCGGACCTCTCGGCACTGCCCCGGCTGCGTTTCCTGACGACCACGGATTTTCCGCCCTTCAATTTCCTCGACGGCTCGGGAAAACTGTCCGGTTTCCATATCGATCTGGCACGCGCCATCTGCGCCGAGCTTGGTATTGTCGACAAATGCCAGATCCAGGCCCTGCCCTGGGCAGAGCTCGAAGGCGCACTGCAGAAAGGCGAGGGCGAAGCGATCATCGCCGGCATCGCCGCAACGGCCGAATCGCGCTCGACCTATGCCTTCTCACGCTCTTACCTGCAGTTCCCGGCCCGCTTCGTCACGCAGAAGAGCAAGGATCTGACCGAACCGGTCTTCGACAAATTGCGCGGCAAGCGTGTCGGCGTGCTCGCCGGCTCGGCGCATGAGCGCATGCTGCGCGACTATTTCAACACCGTTCAGATCGTCCCCTTCGACAGGCCGGAAGAACTCTATGCCGATCTCAAGGCCGGCAAGCTCGACGCCGCCTTCGGCGACGGCATGCGCCTGGCCTTCTGGCTGGGCGGCTCGGATGCGGCGGGCTGCTGCCGCTTCGCCGGCGGACCTTATCTGGCGCCCGAATACCTGGGTTCTGGCATGGCCATCGCCACCAGGGCGGACGATCCAGCACTGGCCGCCGCGTTCGACTATGCGCTGCAGGAGATCTCGATGAAAGGCACTTTCGCCGAATTCTATCTGCGCTATTTCCCGGTCAGCTTTTTCTAGGCCCCGAAAGGCAGCGCCCTAAGTCAGGGTGCGCAGCCTCGCCTTGGCGGCACGACCGATGGCGGCGACCGTCAAGGTGTCAAGGTCGAGCTGACGCCGGATGAGCTGCAGCACCCGGACTTCCTCCATGCGCATTTCGAGATCGACGGCGGCCACCTCGAAGGCGGCGGCATAGGCGGTGTCGCGCAAGCGCTCGGGCAGCGCCTCGGCAACCCGCGCAAGAACGCCTTCCAGGCCGTCCTTTTCATTCAGCATCTTCTGGCAAGCCTGGGCGACGCCGACCAGCCGGTCGTGGTTGAAATCCTCGAACACCGGCCACGAACGGACGACGTCGCCGATCCGGGCCAGCTCGACATCGGTCATGTCGCGATCGGAAGCCGAGGTGATGACCATCAGGTAGATCAGCGCTTCATGCGGCGTCGGCAACGGCATTCTGTACTCCTTGAATGGGCTCCGAAGTTAGGAAAGCGGTATCGGCACCGCAAGGAAAAAGCGCTGCACGCGTTGACGCTCCGGCCACGCACGCCTAGAGACCGGTTGAAAACCCCTGCTCCGGGCAACACCGGCGATTTATTTGGAAACTGTGACATGGCGGGATCAAACATCTTCGATCTCAATCCCGAGCTGCTGGCGGCCGCGACCGAGAGCAAGGCATGGCCGTTCGAGGAAGCCAAGAAGATCATCGAACGCTACAAAGGCACCGACTTTCCCGAAACAATCCTGTTCGAGACCGGCTACGGACCGTCCGGCCTGCCGCATATCGGCACGTTCGGCGAGGTGGCGCGCACGACGATGGTTCGGCATGCCTTCCGCGTCCTGACGCAGGACAAGGTTGCGACCAAGCTGCTGTGCTTTTCCGACGACATGGACGGCATGCGCAAGATCCCAGACAACGTGCCGGATCGCGCAGCGCTGGAGCCACATTTGCACAAGCCGCTGTCGTCGGTGCCCAATCCGTTCGGCGACGATTATGCGAGCTTTGCCGATCACAACAACGCGATGCTTTGCCGCTTCCTGGACACGTTCGGCTTCGACTACGAGTTCGCCAGCGCGACGCAATATTACAAGTCGGGCCGCTTCGACGCGATGCTGCTGCGTGCCGCCGAACGCTATGACCAGATCATGGCGGTGATGCTGCCGACGCTCGGCTCCGAGCGGCAGGCGACCTACAGCCCGTTCCTGCCGATTTCGCCAAAGAGTGGCCGCGTGCTTTACGTGCCGATGAAGCATGTCGACGCCAAGGCCGGCACCATCACGTTCGACGATGAAGGCACCGAGACCACGCTTTCGATCACCGGCGGCAGGGTGAAGCTGCAGTGGAAGCCGGATTTCGGCATGCGCTGGGCAGCGCTCGGCGTCGATTTCGAAATGTTCGGCAAGGACCACCAGACCAATGCGGTGGTCTATGACCGCATCTGCAACATCCTGGGTGGGCGTGCTCCAGAGCATTTCGTCTATGAGCTGTTCCTCGACGAGAACGGCCAGAAGATCTCGAAGTCGAAGGGCAACGGGCTGACCATCGACGAGTGGCTGACCTATGCGCCGACCGAGAGCCTCGGGCTCTATATGTACCAGCGGCCGCGGCAGGCCAAGAAGCTGTATTTCGATGTCATCCCGAGAGCAGTGGACGAGTATTACACCTTCCTTGCGGCTTACCCGCGGCAGGACTGGAAGGAGCGGCTGGGCAACCCGGTCTGGCATATGCATGACGGCAACCCGCCGGCCATCGACATGCCGGTGCCGTTCTCGCTGCTGCTCAACCTGGTCAGCGCTTCCAACGCGCAGAACAAGGATGTGCTGTGGGGCTTCATTTCGCGCCATACCGCGGGGGTGACGCCTAAGACGCATCCCGAGCTCGACCAGCTGGTCGGCCATGYGATCCGCTATTTCGACGATTTCGTGAAGCCGACGAAAACCTTCCGCCCCGCCGACGAGGTCGAGCGCGAGGCGCTGGCAGCCCTGGACACGGCGCTTGGCGCGCTGCCGGCGGACGCCAACGGCGAGGCGATCCAGAACGCTTCGCTCAACGTCGCACGCAGGATCGAACGCTATCAGGATCACTCCAAGCAGAGCCCGGAAGGTGGCCCCGGCGTGTCGGTCGCCTTCTTCCAGATGATCTACCAGGTGCTGATCGGCCAGGAACGCGGCCCGCGCTTCGGCTCGTTCGCCGCACTCTATGGCATTGCCGAGACGCGGGCGCTCATTGAGCGGGCGCTGGCTGGTCAGCTGGCTTGAGAACGCCGTCGACCTCTTCCAGGATCGAGCTCGGCGCCTGAGGCGCAGGGCTCGGTGCGGCCGGCATCGCCGGCATGCCGGAGAGGTTCGGCGCCGATCCGAAAATGCCCTTCTTGGCCGTGCGCGCCTCGTCGCCGGCCTCGACATAGGGCCCACCCTTGGCGGCCCGAGCCCAGCCGTTTTCGACCAGCCATTGACCGACATCCTGCTTGCCGATCCGGCATTCGGCGGCGATCAGGTCGCGACCGCCCTCGGGCGGCACGGTGCAGACCACCGCGCGGCCGCGCAGGAAGGCGCGGAACGCCGTTCGCGCCCGGATACCGCACGGCCAGGCTTTGCCGTCATCGCTGCAGGTCTCGTCCTGCCCGACGATGTCGATGCCCGACACCGCGACCGAATAGCCCTTGGCCTCGATCAGGCCGGCGGCCTGCGCGACCGGCTGGAACAGCTTTGTCCCGTTCCAGTCGTCGGGCATTTTCGGCCTGGGCGGCACCGCCAGCGCCAGCTTGCTCAACGGCTCGCGCGGCTCGACACGCTCAAGCCCCTCGGCGGGCAGTTCCGGTGGTACGATAATTTCAGGATCGATCGCCCTCGAATGTGACTCCGGCTTTGGCGGCTGCGGAGCGGCTATGGCGGATGTCGCCGGCTCTGCGAGCACGGTCTCGGCGCCCTCTCGCGAGATCGTGTCGGCGCCCGGATCGACCTGATCCACCGTGACTACGCCTGCACTTCCCTTCAGCGTGCGACCGCCAGCGACGACCATTGCCGCCATCGCCGGGACCATCAGAACCGCCAGGACAAGATGAGGGAGCCGCACCAGCCGGACCTACTGGCTTGCCCAGACAATCCGCGCCACCCATTCGACATCGCGCATGGGAATGTCGCGGTCCGGATGATCGGGATTGAGCGAGACCAGTGCAATCGACTTGACGGTCTGGCGCTCGAGCACCTTGGCCATCACTTCGCCGGCGGTGGTCTTGACGACGACGCGGTCGCCCTTGCGGGTGACGGCGCCCGGCTCGACGATGAGGACGTCGCCATCGCGGTAGAGCGGCAGCATGGAATCACCTTGCACCTGCAGCGCATAGGAGCTCTCCGTCGATTGCGCCGGCAGTTCGACCAGGTCCCAGCCCTGCCCGGCCGGAAAGCCGGCATCGTCGAAGAAGCCGCCGGCGCCGGCCTGGGCAAAGCCGAGCAACGGCACCGAGCGCCTGTGGGCTACCCGTGCTTCCTGGGCTGACGCGGCCCTGCCCTCGATCAGGCCGGTGAATTCGTCAAGTGTCGCCCCTGTCGCCTCGATGATCTTGGCCAGCGATTCGGTCGAAGGCCAGCGCGGCCGGCCATCCGACGACAGACGTTTCGACTTGTTGAAGGCCGTCGAATCGAGCCCCGCGCGCCGGGCCAGCCCCGAAGCCGACAGCGAATAGCGCTCGGCGAGAGCATCGATGGCAGCCCAGACACGGTCATGCGAGAGCAAGCTCGCTCTCCTCGAAACAGGAAAAAATGCCTCTTCCTGTCTAACGCGCAACCGCCGCCATGTCCACCGGGCGCAGCAGGCGGATTGCCGACAAAACTGTGTGCCGCTGCGACAACGACGCGCGGTTCAGTGATCGGACATCATTGATCGCCGATGAACCTATCCGGCCATCGCCGCCATCGCTCTCGGCAAGCCCTTCCTGAGTTCCTCAGCGTTCATCACCGGGATCATCTCGACGCTGGCATTGAAGGCGAAGAAGAACCGCTCGGCGACATAGGGCATATCCGAACTGTCCTTTACCTCCACGACGAGATAGGCCGTTCGCCGGCCACCGTCGGCGGTGAAATAGGCGGCCTCCGGGTTGAGGTCGGACAGGGTGTGCTCGATGAACTTGGCCATGCTGCCGTTCTTGATCGCCTTGTTGCCTTCCTCGGCCGGGATGGAAACTCTCAGCATCATACGCATGACGATTTCGTCCTTCTGCCAACTTTAGGTTAGCAAAAGCTAATTTATCACCGACGGACCTCATGGGAAAGCTGAAGCGCGCCGGCCACGGCTACGTGCCGTGGCCGTCATACGCAGACCAAAGGGCGACAAGCATCCTTTGCGTCTCCGAAGGACGCCCAGCGCTGCCGCCGCACCCAGACATAGATCGGCCCGCGTCAGGCCGCCTGCTTCACGTCACCGGTGTAAGGATTGAAGCGCTCATAAAAGGTCTCGCCCTTCTCGGCCATATCGAGCAACAGCTTGGGCGCCTTGAATTCGGCGCCGTATTTCTTCTGCAGCTTCTTGGCGATCTTGACGAATGCCTTGGCGCCGATGCCGTCGATATAGGACAGCGCACCGCCGGTGTAGGGCGCGAAGCCGAAGGCCAGAATCGAGCCGACATCGGCCTCGCGCGGGTCGGTGACGATGCCCTCTTCCATCACCCGGGCCGCTTCCAGCGCGATGGTGACCAGCAGCCGCTGCTGCAGCTCTTCATAATCGACCTTCTCGGCCGCAAGCTGCGGATAGAGGTCCTTGAGGCCCGGCCACAGCTTCTTCTTGGCCGGCTTGGCGGGATAGTCGTAAAAACCCTTGCCATTCTTGCGGCCGAAGCGGCCATGGTCGTCGACCATTGTGTTGATCAACGCCATTTGCTTCTGGTCGACGGCGGCGTCGCCGAGATCGCGCATGGTCTGCTTCATGATTTTCTGCGCGAGGTCGATGGCCGTCTCGTCGGTCAGGGCCAGCGGGCCAACTGGCATGCCGGCGGCCTTTGCCGCATTCTCGATCATGGGCGCAGGCACCCCTTCGATCAGCATCTTGTAGGCTTCCGACATGTAGCGCAGCACGCAGCGGTTGACATAGAAGCCGCGCGTGTCGTTGACGACGATCGGCGTCTTCTTGATGGCGCGGACGAAATCGATGGCTGTCGCGAGCGCCTTGTCGCCGGTCTTCTTGCCCAAAATGATCTCGACCAGCATCATCCTGTCGACAGGCGAGAAGAAATGGATGCCGATGAAGTTCTTCGGCCGCGCCGAGTTCTTGGCCAGCGCCGAGATCGGGATGGTCGAGGTGTTGGAGGCGAAGATGGCCGAGGCTTTAAGCACCGCTTCCGCCTGCTCGGTGGCGCTCTTCTTGACGGCGGAATCCTCGAACACCGCTTCGACCACCAGGTCGCAGCCGGCAAGGTCGGCATAGTCAGCCGTCGGCGTGATCAGCGACAGAAGTTTGTCCTTCTCCTCCGGCTTGGCGCGGCCCTTCTTCACCTGATCCGAGACCAGGCTGTCGGAATGCGCCTTGCCCTTGGCGGCCGACTCCATGTCACGGTCTAGCAGAACCACCGGAATGCCGGCCTTGGCGGTGACATAAGCGATACCGGCGCCCATGAAGCCGGCGCCGAGAATGCCGATCTTCTTGAACTTGGTTTCCGGTACGCCGGCCGGGCGACGCGCCCCCTTGTTCAGTTCCTGCAGCGACACGAACAGCGAGCGGATCATCGCCGCCGCTTCCTGGGTCTGCATGATCTCGGTGAAATAGCGCTGCTCGATGCGCAGGGCCGTGTCGAACGGCACCAGCAGGCCTTCATAGACGCACTTCAGGATCGCGGCGGCAGCTGGATAATTGCCATAGGTCTCGCGGCGCAGGATGGCGATGGCCGGCGGCCACAGATTGAAGCCGGCTGGTGAATAGATCTGGCCTCCGGGCAGCTTGAAACCCTTCTCGTCCCACGGCGCCACCGGCTTCAGGCCGTTCCTGATCATCGCCTTGGCGGTGTCGACCAGCTTGGCCGGTTCGGCGATCTCATGGATCAGGCCCATCGACTTGGCCTTCTGCGGCGACAGCGTCTGGCCGGAGGTCAGCATCTGCAGCGCCTGTTGCTGATCGGTCAGCCGCGGCACGCGCTGGGTGCCGCCGGCGCCCGGGAAGATGCCGATCTTCACTTCGGGAAGCGCCATCCTGACCTTGTCGCTATCGGCGGCGACACGGCCGTGGCAAGCGAGCGACAATTCGAAGGCGCCGCCCATGCAGGTGCCGTTGATCGCCGACACCCACGGCTTGCCCGACGTTTCAAGCTTGCGGAACAGGCCGGTCATAGTGCCGGCCTGGTCGAACAGCGCCTTGGTGGCCTTTTCGACATCCTTGTCCTTGTCAGTGGCAAAGGTGGCCAGCATCTTCTGCAGCAAGGTGATGTCGGCGCCGCCGGAGAAGGTGTCCTTGCCGGAAGTGATCACCGCGCCCTTGATGGCGGCATCGCCCGCCACCGCGTCGACGATGGCGTTCAGTTCCAGCATCGCCTCTTTGGTGAAGACGTTCATCGAGCGGCCCGGCATGTCCCAGGTGACCAGCGCAATGCCGTCGGCGTCGATGTCGAGGGTGAAATTGGTGTAGCTCATGATTTCTCTCCCCTGTCAGACGCGTTCGATAATCGTTGCGGTGCCCATGCCGGCACCGATGCACAGCGTCACCAGCGCGGTGTTGAGGTCGCGGCGCTCGAGTTCGTCCAGCACCGTGCCGAAGATCATCGCGCCGGTGGCGCCGAGCGGATGGCCCATGGCGATGGCGCCGCCATTGACGTTGATCTTGTCGTGCTCGATATCGAAGGCCTGCATGTAGCGCAGCACCACCGAGGCGAAGGCCTCGTTGAGCTCGAACAGGTCGATATCCGACAGCTTCATCTTGGCGCGCTTCAACAGCTTCTCGGTGACGTCGACCGGACCGGTCAGCATCAGCACCGGTTCGGAGCCGATGTTGGCGAAGGTACGGATGCGGGCGCGCGGCTTCAGCCCCATCGCCTTGCCGGCCTTCTTCGAGCCGAGCAGCACGGCGGCGGCGCCGTCGACGATGCCGGACGAATTGCCGGCATGGTGGACGTGGTTGACCTCTTCCACCTCGGGGTGCTTCTGCACGGCGACGGCATCGAAACCACCCATTTCGCCGGGCATGACGAAGGACGGGTTGAGCGAGGCCAGCGACTGCATGTCGGTCGACGGACGCATGTGCTCGTCATGGTCGAGGATGGTCAGGCCGTTCTGGTCCTTGATCGGAATGACGGACTTCTTGAAGCGGCCGTCGGCCCAGGATTTGGCCGCGCGCTTCTGGCTCTCGACTGCATAGGCGTCGACGTCGTCGCGCGAGAAGCCGTATTTGGTGGCGATCAGGTCGGCCGAGATGCCTTGCGGCACGAACCAGCCGGGCAGGCCAACCGAAGGATCCATAAACCAGGCGCCGCCAGAGGCGCCCATGCCGACGCGCGACATCGATTCAACCCCGCCAGCGATGACGATGTCATCGGCGCCCTGCGCGATCTTGGCGGCGCCGAAATTGATGGCGTCGAGGCCCGAAGCGCAGAAGCGCGAGATCTGCATGCCAGGCGCCTTGGTGTCATAGCCGGCCTCGAAGGCGGCGGCGCGCGGAATGACCGAGCCCGCCTCGCCGACCGGATCGACGCAGCCGAAGATGATGTCGTCGACATTGCCGGTGTCGAGCCCATTGCGATCGCGCAACGCCTCGAGCGTCCTGGCGGCAAGCCGCACCGCCGGCACCTCATGCAGCGATCCGTCCTTCTTGCCCTTGCCGCGCGGCGTGCGCACGGCGTCATAGACATAAGCTTCGGCCATTTTTCGGTTCCTTCCTTGTGGTGCCGTCTAAGGCTTGCTTTAACGCAAAGCCGCACGCAGGCGATTCAGTTCGTTCTTGAAGTTGGCTGCATCTGCCGGAGCCGCTTCAGCCCAGAGTTCCATGAGTTCAGAATTAGGGCTGCTCACGCATTCGACTGCCTGGATTGCCTTGCCCTTCAATCCACTCAAAGCTTGCCAGTTCGAGACAGTTCGCAATGCTGTTTCTGCGGGTTCCGACAAGAACTCGGACTTCCCGCTAGCTGCGGCGACAATTGCAGCGGCCGCCAGTGCAACCGAGCCATCCGGAGCCTCGATGTAGTCCAGATTGTTGCAAGCCACATCGAGCGCGCCTGCAACAGCGACGGCGCCACTGTTCTCAAATTCGGCGACGAAATCCGCTGCGTCATCGTTTTCGAAAATCTTGAAACCCCATGCGCCCATAATTGCTATCCTAAAGGCTCCGCCCAATCAGCAATTTCATGATCTCGTTGGTGCCGCCGTAGATGCGCTGGACGCGGGCGTCGCGGAACATGCGGGCGATCGGGTATTCATTCATGTAGCCATAGCCGCCATGCAATTGAAGGCATTCGTCGACGACTTTTCCCTGCAGGTCGCTGAGCCAGTATTTGGCCATCGACGCTGTCACAGGGTCGAGGCCGCCGGCGATGTGGCGGGTCACACAATCATTGTAGAAGACGCGGCCGATGGTCGCCTCGGTCTTGAGTTCGGCCAGCTTGAACTGGGTGTTCTGGAAATCGATGATCGCCTTGCCGAACGCCTTGCGTTCCTTCACGTAATCGATGGTCAGCGCCAGTGCCCGCTCGATCATGGCAATGGCGCTGGTGCCGATCTGTAGCCGCTCCTGCGGCAATTGCTGCATCAGCTGGACAAAGCCCTGCCCTTCCTCGTGGCCGAGCAGGTTGGAAGTCGGCACGCGCATATCGTTGAAGAACAGCTCCGACGTGTCGTTGGCCTTCAGCCCGATCTTGTCGAGGTTGCGGCCGCGCTGGAAGCCTTCGACCTCATCGGTCTCGACGACGATCAGCGAGGTGCCCTTGGCGCCCTTCTCCGGATCGGTCTTGGTGACGACGATGACGAAGTTGGCAAGCTGGCCATTGGTGATGAAGGTCTTGGAACCGTTGATCTTGTACTGGTTGCCATCCTTCTCGGCCCGCGTCTTGACGCCTTGCAGATCGGAGCCGGCACCTGGCTCGGTCATGGCGATGGCGCCGATCAGCTCGCCGGTCGCCAGCTTCGGCAGCCATTTCTTCTTCTGCTCTTCAGAGCCGTAGTGGAGGATGTAGGGGGCGACGATCGAGTTGTGCAGGCCGATGCCGAAACCGTCGACACCGACATGGCTGATGGCCTCGATGATGGCGCTCTCATGCGCGAAGGTACCGCCCGAGCCGCCATACTCCTCCGGCATCGAGGCGCAGAGCAGACCGGCAGCGCCGGCCTTCAACCAGCTCTCGCGGTCGACCATCTCGTTCTTCTCGAATTCGTCGTAGCGCGGCGCGATTTCCTCCGACATGAAGCGGTGCGTCATGTCGTAGAGCATGCCGACCTCGTCCGCGGCCCAGGCGGGCTTCGGCAAAGTGAGCACTTCGGCGGGATTTGTCGCCACGATTTCCTCCGCGTATCGACAGGACAGGGCCGGCGGTGCCGGCGTTCGAGCTTAGAACGCTTCCGCCGGCAGAGCCATCAGCGTGTCGGCACCGCTCGAAATGCGGGCGAGGTGAGCGCCGGTTTCCGGCATGATCCGCTCCATGAAGAAGCGCGCCGTCACAACCTTGTTGTCGTAGAAGGACTGCGAACCGTTGGCCCCCGTCTTGCCAAGCGCCGCCTTGGCCATCTGCGCCCACATATAGCCCAGCGCCACAAGGCCGAAGAGATGCATAAAATCGGTCGAGGCGGCGCCCGCATTGTCGGGCTTGGCCATGCCGTTCTGCAGCAGCCACATGGTGGCGGCCTGAAGGTCGTTGAGGCCCTTCTTCAGCGCCTTCGTGAACGGCGCCATCTTCTCGTCGGAACGGTTTTCCTCGCAGAATTCGCCGACGTCCTTGAAGAAGGCCTGCACGGCGCGGCCGCCATTCAAACCCAGCTTGCGGCCGACAAGGTCGAGCGCCTGGATGCCGTTGGCGCCTTCATAGATCATGGCGATGCGGGCATCGCGCACGAACTGGCTCATGCCGTGCTCTTCGATGTACCCGTGACCGCCGAACACCTGCTGCGCCATCACGGCGTGGTCGAACCCCTTGTCGGTGAGCACGCCCTTGACCACCGGCGTCAACAGGCCGGTGTAGTCGTCGGCGGCCTGGCGGTCCTTGTCGTCGCCAGAGCGGTGGGCGACGTCGGACTTGATCGCCGTCCACAGCGCCAGCGCGCGGCCGGCCTCGTTGAAGGCCTTCATGGTCATCAGGCTGCGGCGGATGTCGGGATGGACGATGATCGGGTCGGCCTTCTTGTCCGGTGCCTTCGGCCCCGACAGCGAGCGGCCCTGCAAGCGGTCCTTGGCGTAGGCCGCGGCGTTCTGGTAGGCGATCTCCGACAGCGACAGCCCTTGCAGGCCGACGCCGAGGCGAGCCTCGTTCATCATCGTGAACATCGCCTTCAAACCACCATTGGCCTCCCCGAGCAGCGTGCCTTCGGCCTCGTCATAGTTCATGACGCAGGTCGAGTTGCCGTGGATGCCCATCTTCTCCTCGATCGAACCGCAGGAGACGGTGTTCCTGTTGCCGGGATTGCCCGATGCGTCGAGCTTGAGCTTCGGCACGATGAACAGCGAGATGCCTTTGACGCCTTCAGGCGCGCCCTCGATGCGGGCCAGCACCAGATGGACGATGTTGTCCGACATGTCGTGCTCGCCGGCCGAGATGAATATCTTCTGGCCTGAAATCATGTAGGTACCATCGCCATTCGGCACCGCCTTGGTTCGCAGCAGGCCAAGGTCGGTACCGCAATGCGGCTCGGTCAGGTTCATGGTGCCGGTCCAGGCACCCTCAACCATTTTCGGCAGCCATTTGGATTTCTGCTCGTCAGTGCCGTGTGTGATGATCGCCGCGATCGCGCCCTGCGTCAGGCCCGGATACATCATCAGCGACATGTTGGCCGACACCATATATTCGGCAACGGCGGTGTGCACCGCGTAGGGCAGCCCCTGGCCGCCGAACTCGACGGGTGCGGCCAGTCCCATCCAGCCGCCCTCGCGATACTGGCCGAAGGCCTCCTTGAAACCTTTCGGCGTCGTCACCGAGCCGTCGTCATGGCGCACGCAACCTTCCATGTCGCCGACACGGTTCAGCGGATGCATGACGTTTTCGGCGAGCTTGGCGCCTTCGGCGAGGATAGCCTCCAGTACATCGGGCGTGGCGTCGGCAAATCCGGGAAGGTTCGAATAGCGCTGATAGCCCAGCACCTCGTTGAGCACGAACAGCGTATCCTGGACCGGAGCCCTGTATGTCGGCATGCTTTCCTCCACCCTGCAGACCTGTCCGAATGCCCCCGAAGTCTACCAAGGGTGGCATGCGGACCCATGTTGCGAGCGGGATAGCAAAAATTGACGTTTGCGTAAACGTCAATTTTTTCGATGCGACAAGATTTCCCGCCCACCGCGCGGTGAACGTAGCGGCGAGGCGTTGCACAAGCTAGCGGCGAGAGGCTGCATTGGGCCGCGGCCAAGACGACGCAAAGCCGCGCGGCAGGGCCACGCGGCTTTGATAGTCAGACAGTCAGCGGATGAATTAGCCCGCGACGCTCGCCTGCGGCGCCGAACGCTCGGCCAGCATCTGGCGCACCGCCGACATCGAGCCGCTCAGCTCGTTGATGGCGTCATCGATCAGCGCCCGCTGCTTCTGCAGCCGGGCAAGCTGCTTTTCCGACTTGTCCAGCGCCAGCCGCAGCTGCTTGGTGTTGGAGCCGGTCGGATCGTAGAGGTCCATCATCTGCTTGACGTCGCGCAGCGAGAACCCAACCTTGCGGCCAAGCAGGATCAGCTTCAGCCGGGCCTTGTCGCGGCGCGTGTAGAGACGGGTCGAACCGTCGCGCTGCGGGTTAAGCAGGCCCTTGTCTTCATAGAAACGCAGCGTGCGCAGCGTCACTCCATATTTCTTGGCCATCTCACCGATGCGGACAAGGTCCTCGCCGGTTTCGACAGACATATTGTTGGTATTGGCCGCGGTCTCGCCGGCCGAGATAAGCTTCATGGTCACTGGCTTTCCCCATCTGGTGGCGTCGCGGTCCTGGACCGTGCGTCGCCTGACTGGAAGCGGGGGCTTGCTTCCGGTCGTGGTTTCAACAAACAAATCGCAAACAGCACGCTCAGGGCGCCTTTTACGTTTACGTCAATTCTATACCGATAGCCGCCTCATGACGCAAGGGCGTTCTGCGCGGCGAGCGTTATGCCGCACCGTGCTGCCGGCATCCGACATCCTTGCAACTTCTTAAGTTTGGTTAACGCGTTGTTTACCACGTTGGGCGAAATGTGGGCGCGTCGGCTACCCGTGGTTATCCTGTATCGAATTTTTCACGGTTTTTCGGAGCGCGGGTGAGAGCCCGGGAAGCTCGTCTTCCACTGCGGCATAGCCGCTGTCGCCTCGTTCCGACAGGGACTTGGGGGAACTGGCCGCGAGCCAGCCAATCTGAAAGACGGACGCACCGATGAACAGCAAGCGGTCCTACCTCGATACACTCAACGCCGGCAGGCAGCGCAGGCCGCAGACCACGCTCGAGCAGTTGAACCGTTCCCTCGAAACGCTGGAGCAGCGGCTGGAGCGTACGCGCGAGGACCCGATGGCACGGCCCGAGCCCCGCCAATACGAGGCCGATGCGCGCTATCCAGCAGCCCAACCCTCTGGCCAACCCTCCAGCCAGCAGCGGTGGTACGAGGATCCGCAGCCGGCGCCGCGCCCGACGAGCCCGCCGCCGCCCGCCGCCGCCTTCGGGCAGAATTACCAGGCCATCGCCCGCGACATCGATCGCGTGCGCGGGCAGGAAGACGGCGTTGCCATGGTCGGCAAGATCGCCGGCGAGTTGCGCGGCATGCGCGAGGAACTGCGCCACCAGATGACGGCTGGGCTGCAGCGGGAATTCGAAGCGCTGCGCAAGGACATCGAGCGGGCTTTCCAGTCGGGCGCAAGGCCGGGCGCCTCGGCCAAGGGCAGCGCCGAGCTCGGCCTTGAATTCGAACGGCTCTCCGGCGCCATCCAGACACTGGCCGAGAAGAGCGACGACAGAAGCGTCAATATGCTGCGGCTCGAGCTCGAACAGGTCAAGGCCGCGCTCGACACGCTGGCGCGCGAGGAGAGCGTGCAGAAGGTCGACCGCCGCTGGGACGATTTCGATCGCCGGTGGACGGCCTTCGAGGACCGCGTCGACGCCGATCAGCGCAAGCGCTCCGACGACCCCGGCCTATCAATGCTGACCGACCGGCTGGAGCAGATCAGCAACGCCGTCAACAATCTGCCGGAATCGCTGTCGCTGCGCTCGCTCGAGGAAAAGGTCCGCACGCTTGCCGGCGCCGTCGATCATTTCGCCAGCCAGCAGGACAATCGTGGCAGCGACACGCTTGGCATGATCGACGAGCGGCTGGACGAGATCTCCCGCGCCATCGTCGCCTCGACGGTCGCCGCGCAAGCCAATACATTCGACCACGAGGCTTTCGAGCGCATCGAGAAGCGGATCGACTCGCTTGCCCAACAGATCGAGGAAGTTGCGCAGGACCGCCCGGGCAACGCTGTCATGGACCGGCTGAGCACCCTGTCGAGCCGTGTCGACGAACTCGCCGGCCGCGCCAACCTGCCCGAACAGGCGATGGAGCGCCTGGCCAAGCAGATCGCGCTCATCGCCGACAAGATCGACCAGGCGCCTGCGATGCCCGACGCCGACTATGTCTTCCATGGCCTGGAGCAACGCTTCGACGTGCTGTCTGGCATGATGGAACGTCGCCAGGGCGACGCCATCGAACAGGGCAACATGTTGTTTCGCGATCTCGAGCGGCGGCTGGACGAGGTGGCCGACAGGCTGGACCAGCGCATGCCGCATGTCGACAGCGCCGGCATCATGGAAGCCATCGACGCCCGCTTCACCGCGCTGGCCAAGCGCATCGAAACGCGTGTTCCCGATCCCGCAGGCGAAGCCGCGATCCGCGGCCTGGAAAGCCGGCTCGAAGACATTTCAAGCCGGCTGGACGCATCGGCCGCGCAGGTGGCCGGCATCGATCCGGCGCTGATCCGCAGCCTGGAGGCACAGGTCGCCGGCCTGTCGGCCCACCTTTCAAGGCCAAGCACGCCCCTGCCGGAATTCGAGGACATCAGCCCGCGTCTCGACGAGATCGAGAAGTCGCTGTCCGGAACGCGCGATTCCATCCTCGGCGCGGCGCGCGAAGCGGCCGAGAACGCGGTGCGTTCGCTGGCCGGTTCGAGCGCCAACACGACAGCCGTATCCGGCCTCGCCCAGGACCTGAAGACCCTCGAAACGCTGACGCGGCGCTCGGACGAGCGCAATTCGAGAACATTCGAAGCCATCCACGACACGCTGCTCAAGATCGTCGACCGGTTGGGTTCGCTGGAACCCGGCGAACCGGTCGAGGCGGTGAGCGAACTCCTGGATGCGGCTGCGGTCGGATCCAACAGCCGGCGCAGTGCGCGGCGGTCCAAGATGGCCGTCGAGGCACCGTCAATGGATATCGATCAGCCGATGCCGCTGACCGGAGACATGGCCGATCTCGATGGTCGCGCCGCTGCTATCCTGCGCAATGATCCGGGAATGCGTGGCGACCTGGATACGCGTGGCGACCTGGATATGCGTGGCGACCTGGATATGCGTGGCGACGTGGGCACGCGCTCACCAGCCGAAGCCGCCGCTGCCGCGGCCCTGGCTGCCCTCAGTTCCGACACCATCGCCGAGAAAAGCGAACAAGCAGGCGGCCGCAAATCGTTGTTCGGCGGGTTGGCACGTGCATTCAGGGGCAAGAAGGAGGCCGACATTCCGCCGCTGGCCGGCTCGGCGCCGATTGCCCCGACACCGAGCGTCGACCTCGACGAACCGCTCGACCCAAAATTGGCCAATCGGCCGCTGGAGCCCGGCTCCGGCGCGCCCGACCTCAATGCCATCATGAAGCGGGTGCGCGACGAGCGCGGCCAGCCGGCCAAGCCCAGCGACACCGATGCCGCCAAATCGGATTTCATCGCCGCAGCGCGGCGCGCAGCGCAGGCCGCCGCCGCCGAGGCCGATGCGCTGAAGCGCCAGTCGACGATGACCGGACCCGTGAAGGCATTGCGGATCGGCGACCTGCTCAAGGCGCGGCGCAAGCCGATCCTGATGGCGGCCGCCGCGATCATGCTGGCGCTCGCCGGCCTGCAACTGGGCAAGGCCTTCTTCGCCGATCCGGCGCAGGTGGCAAGCAACGACGCCGCGCCGATCGTCGCCTCGCAACCGGTGCAAACCGCCTCGGTCGATGCGGCTAGCCAGCCGAAGGCGGACGTTCAGCCGCAGTCCGTGGAAAGCGCGCCGGCCCGTTCCGTCAGACAGGCCGAGCCGTCCGAACCGGCAGCCAAGGATGACATGGCCGCGCAAAGCACGATGGCCACGCCGCCAAGCATCGAGCCTTCGATGGATGCGGCACCGACAGCCCAGCCGGTTCCTGCGCCTGTTGCTTCGGCGACGCCCGCAGATGCGAGCGCAGCGGCGCCCGACATGACAGCTTCGGCTGCTGCGCTCCCGGCTGGTCCGGCCCCGGTCGCCGCGGAAGCGACCGATGCCGATACCGGGCCTGTGATGGCCGAGCCGAACACCGCCAAGGACACCACGGGCGCGGTTCCACCGGCGGACGCTTCGCCGGCGGCGGCCACCGCCAAGTTCGACATTCCCACCGACGTCGGCCCGCTCGGCTTGCGCGATGCCGCTGCCGGCGGCGACGCCAAGGCATTGTTCGAGGTCGGTTCGCGCTACGCCGAGTCGCGTGGCGTCAAGGAAGACATGGCGGCAGCCGCCAAATGGTATGAGAAGTCGGCTGAACTCGGCTTCGCGCCGGCCGAATATCGCATCGGCAATTTCTTCGAGAAGGGCATTGGCGTCGCGCGCGATATCAAGAAGGCGAAGACCTGGTACCAGCTCGCCGCCGAGCAGGGCAACGCCAGCGCCATGCACAACCTGGCCGTGCTGTTCGCCATGGCCGCGGATGGCGTCACCGACAATGAGTCGGCCGCGCACTGGTTCCAGGCGGCGGCAGACGTCGGCGTCAAGGACAGCCAGTTCAACCTCGGCATCCTCGCCGCCAAGGGCGTCGGGATGAAGCAGAACCTCGAGGAATCCTACAAATGGTTCGCGCTCGTCGCCAAGACCGGCGACAAGGATGCGGCGGCCAAGCGTGACGAGATCGCGAATGCGATGCGGCCCGAGCAACTCGAACGCGCCCGTGCCGCGGCCGAACTGTGGAAGGCCAAGCCGCTGGATGCGGCAGCCAATTCGGTCGACATTCCCGAATCGTGGCAGGACGGCGCGCCGCAGACGACCGCCAGCGTCGACATGAAGAAGGCCGTCGAGAACATCCAGCGCATTCTCAACAAGAATGGCTACGATGCAGGCGACGCTGACGGCAGGATGGGCCAGAAGACGAAGACTGCGATCATGGCTTTCCAGACCGACAACAAGCTGCCGGCGACCGGCACGGTCGACGAAAAACTGGTCAAGGCGCTGCTGGCGCGCAAATAACGGCAGATGCGTCGCTTCCACGACGCCCTTGCCACACATTTGCCTGTTAACTGATTGAGATGTTTTTTGTTTCGGCAATGCTGCGTGGTTTGACTTCGTAGCACCTCCGGCGCAAGAACAAACTGGCTTGTCGGGTCAAGATGCCCGCAACGGTTGCATTCACCGACAGGCAAAACTGATCGAGACTGACGGGTGGGCATCTATCTCCCGATCGCGGAAATTTCCGTCAACGTCTTCGTACTGCTGGCCATGGGTGCGGCAGTGGGCTTCCTGTCGGGCATGTTTGGCGTCGGCGGTGGCTTCCTCATCACGCCGCTGCTGATCTTCTACAACATCCCCCCGGCGATCGCCGTCGCCACCGGCGCCAACCAGGTCATCGCCTCCTCCTTCTCCGGCGTCCTTTCGCACATGAAGCGAGGTACGCTCGACTTCAAGCTCGGCGGCGTGCTGCTGGCCGGCGGCATCGTTGGCTCCACCGGTGGCATCTTCGTCTTCGCCTTCCTGCGCAGGCTCGGCCAGCTCGACCTGTTCATCTCGCTGCTTTATGTCGTGCTGCTCGGCACGGTCGGCGGGCTGATGCTGGTCGAAAGCGTCAATGCGCTCCGCGCCACGCGCAGCGGCGCGGCACCGGTGCTGAAGAAATCCGGCCAGCACAATTGGATCCACCGCTTGCCGCTGAAGATGCGGTTCAGGGCCTCGAAACTGTTCGTCAGCGTCATCCCCGTGCTGGGTCTTGGCGCCGGCATCGGCTTCCTGTCGTCGATCATGGGCGTCGGCGGCGGCTTCATCATGGTGCCGGCGCTGATCTATCTGCTGAAAGTGCCGACCAATGTCGTCATCGGCACTTCGCTGTTCCAGATCATCTTCACCTCCGCCTACACGACTCTGGTCCATGCCACCACCAACCAGACGGTCGACGTCGTGCTGGCCTTCCTGTTGATGGCGGGCGGCGTTGCCGGCGCCCAATACGGCGCCAAGGCCGGCCAGAGGCTGCGCGGCGAGCAGCTCAGGGCCTTGCTGGCACTGCTGGTGCTCGCGGTGGCGATCCGCCTCGCCATCGACCTCTTCGTCACACCGCCCAATCTCTATTCGCTGACCGCCACGGGCCTCAACTGATGAGGGGGCCCAAAGCGTTCGCAACCGCCATTGTCCTGTCGTTGCTTGCGGTCGCCGTGCCGGTCAAGGCACAGACACCACCGGTAGAAGGCATCCAGATCGGCCTCTCCACCGACAATGTTTCGATCACCGCCGGCTTTTCCGGCGCCGACCTGACCATTTTCGGCTCGCTGGAAAATCCCGACCCGCTGGTTGCCCGTCAAGGCAGATACGATGTCATCGTCGTGCTCGAGGGTCCGCCGCGCCCGGTCGTGGTGCGCCGCAAGGACCGGGTGCTCGGCGTCTGGGTCAACCTGGAGTCCGAAACCTTCGAGAATGTGCCGATGTCGTATTCGGTGGCGACGACGCGACCGCTGCAGGACATCACCGAACCGAACAGCTACAAGCAGCTGTCGCTCGGTGCCTCCAACCTCTACATGCAGCCGGCCGACGCTGGCGACAACCCGGCGACCATCGAGGAATTCACTGCGGCGCTGCGCAGCCGCAAAACAGCGACCGGCCTCTACAGCGAGAATGTCGGCGGCGTGCAATTCCTGTCGCAGAACCTGTTCCGCGCCACCGTCAGGCTGGCACCGAATGTTCCGGTCGGCACCCACAAGGCACGCGCCTTCCTGTTCAAGAGCGGCGTGTTCATCAAGGAAAGCTCGGCCCAGCTCGAAATCCGCAAATCCGGCTTCGAGCAGTCGATCTTCCGTGTCGCCCACAATTATTCCTTCCTCTATGGCGTCTTCGCGATATCGCTGGCCATGCTGACGGGCTGGCTCGGTAGGGTGATCTTCCGAAAGGATTAGGCGCGCCGGATTTCCAAAAAGGGTTTCCCTTTCCGGCGTCTTGCGTTAGAGAGCACGCCCCCGGCCCGACCGGACACGAGTTGCCGCTCCCCAAAGACAAAATCAGGAAACTTGCCATGCGACCAGCATTCGGCGGTATCGACTTTGGCACTTCAAACTCCACCGTTGGCGTGGTCCGCAACGGGCAGCCGCGCCTCGTCGCACTTGAAGATGGGCAGGTCACGCTGCCCAGTGCCGTGTTCTTCAACTTTGAGGACAACCGCACCTGTTTCGGACGCCACGCCATTGCCAACTACACCGACAGCATCGAAGGCCGGCTGATGCGCTCGCTGAAGAGCGTGCTCGGCAGTTCGCTTGCCCACGAGAAGACCCGCATCAAGTCCCGCTCGATCGGCTTCATGGAGATCGTCGGCCTGTTCCTCGGCCACCTCCGCAAAAAACTGGAGGAAGATGCCGGCGGCGTGGTCGAAACGGTGGTGCTCGGCCGCCCGGTGCAATTCGTCGACGACGACCCCGAGGCCGATACAAACGCCCAGGGCGAACTTGAGAAGGCCGCGCGCGCCCAGGGCTTCAAACACATCGCTTTCCAGTTCGAGCCGATCGCGGCGGCGCTCGACTATGAGCAGAAGGTGACGCGCGAGGAACTGGCGCTGATCGTCGACATGGGCGGCGGCACCTCGGACTTTTCGATCGTGCGCGTCTCACCGCAGCGCTCGCGCTCGCTCGACCGCAAGGACGACATCCTGGCCAGCCGCGGCATCCATATCGGCGGCACGGATTTCGACCGGCTGTTGAGCATCGCCCATGTGATGCCGCAGCTCGGCTATCTGACCCCGACCAAGGACGGCAAGCGCAATCTGCCGGCCAGCTACTTCATCGATCTCGCGACATGGCAGCGCATCAACCTGGTCTACACCGCCAAGGCAATGACGCATCTGCGCCAGATCCGCTACGAGGCCGAGCGCGCCGACCTGGTCGACCGCTTCATCCACATTGTCGAGCATCGCTATGGACATGCGCTGGCGGCCCTTGTCGAAAAGGCCAAGATCGAGCTGACCGACAGATCATCGGCTCAGGTGGCGGTGAAACTGCCGGGGGCGGCGTTCGCCGCCGAAATCACGCGCACCGGGCTGGACGCCACGATTGCAAGGGACATCGAGCGGGTCACCGCAACGGTCGGGCAGACCATCCGCGACGCCCAGGTCAAGCCATCCGACATCACCGCGGTGTTCCTGACCGGCGGGTCGACCGCAATCCCGCTGGCAAGACGAGAGATTCTCTCCTTGGTGCCGCAGGCATCCGTCATCGACGGCGACATGTTCGGCTCGGTCGGGCTTGGCCTGGCGCTCGACGCCCAGCGAAAGTTTGGCTGACACGGCCCACTCACGGGCGGGCGGGCACCGCTTCATCAGCACTGGCGCTGAGATGCACCTTGAGCGCCATCTGGGCAAGGCTCGCCTGCCGGTCGCGGTGGGTGATGATGGCGAAGTCGCGCTTCGGCAGGTCAATAGGCACCGCGCGCAAACTGCCTTCGGCAATCGCGCCGCCGACGACGAGTTCGGAAATGATGGTGGCGCCGGCACCCGCCTCGACCGCCTGGCGGATGGCCTCGTTGCTCGGCAGCACCAGGAATATCTGCAGGTCGGCGAGCGAAATTGCTTCGCGGCGGGCCAGATCCTCCAGCACTTCGCGCGTGCCCGAACCACCCTCGCGGATGATCCAGCGCAGGCCCTTGATGTCGGGCCGGCCTTGCGAGACTTCGGCGATCTCGGGGTGGGCGCTGGCGACGACCAGCATCAACCTGTCGACGTCGACCTTGGCGCGGCGCAGGATGTCGGATTCCGTCCGACCCTCGACCAGACCGAGATCCGCGGCACCATCGAGGACATTGGCCTCGACCTGCCTGGTGTTGCCGATGGTGACGCTCAACCTGACGGCGGGATAGGCCTCGTGGAAGGAAGCCAGCCGGCGCGGCAGCCAATAGCTGGCGATGGTCTGGCTGGCGGCGATCGAGAGGCTGCCGGTGACCGTCTGCGAGACATGCTCCAGCACATTGCGTGCAGTGGCCGCCCGCTCCAGCACGGCCTTGGCTTCCGGCAGGAAGCGGTGCCCGGTCTGGGCGAGCTCGATGTTGCGGCCAACCCGGTTGAACAGATGGACGCCGTGCTGCTCTTCAAGCGCGCGAATAGCGGCAGACGCGGCCGATTGGGAAATGCCAAGCAGCTCGGCCGCCTTGGTCATGTGGCCACGCTCGGCAACGGCGACGAAAATCCGCAATTGGTCCAGGGTCATGCGTGCATTAAGAACCAATATCGATCGAATTTACAAGAACAACTGATTAGACAGATCGATAGCTTTATTCTACGTTTTCGAGTGAAGTTAGAAAAAATTCGCCACCGAATCGCAGGGAACAAAATGATCGGGCGGTTCAGATCCCTGCTTGCCCATTGGACCCGCGGCATCCGGCGGCGGCTGGCCGGTGACCGATACCACCCGGAAGAGCACTATATGCGCGGCCCCGGGCCGAAGACTCGAGCCAAGTCCGCCGGCCGTGCGGGCACCAGCGGATCATGATGCACCGACCGCCGCGCGGCGCAAATTCGGCACCATCGCAACGCCCGCTTGCCGACACCAGGGCGCCCGATGAAGGCGACGGCGTCGACACTTCGCCAAGCATTTCCGACAGCATCGCCAAGACGACCTGCTACATGTGCGCCTGCCGCTGCGGCATCGACGTGCACATCAAGGCTGGCAAGGTCCGCTACATCAACGGCAACAAGGACCATCCGGTCAATCGCGGCGTGATCTGCGGCAAGGGCAGCTCTGGCATCATGCAGCACTACAGTCCGGCCCGGCTGAAAAAACCATTGCTGCGCACAGGCCCGCGCGGCTCGGGAGAATTTCGCGAGATCGAGTGGGAGGAAGCCTTCTCGATCGCGACCGAACGGCTATCGGTCATCCGCCGGACCGATCCGAAAAAACTTGCCTTCTTCACCGGTCGCGACCAGTCGCAGTCGCTCACCGGCTGGTGGGCCAGCCAGTTCGGCACGCCTAACTTCGCCGCGCATGGCGGCTTCTGTTCGGTCAACATGGCGGCCGGCGGCCTCTATACGATCGGCGGGTCGTTCTGGGAGTTCGGCGAACCCGACTGGGACAACACCAGATACTTCATGCTGTTCGGCGTCGCCGAGGATCACGATTCCAACCCGATCAAGATCGGCCTCGGCAAGCTCAAGGCGCGCGGTGCCAAGGTGGTTTCGATCAATCCGTGCCGGACAGGCTACAACGCCATTGCCGACGACTGGATCGGCATCCGACCCGGCACCGATGGCCTGTTCGTGTTCGCCCTCATCCACGAATTGCTGAAGGCCGGGCGCGTCGATCTCGACTATCTCCTGCGGTACACCAATGCGCATTTGCTCGTCATCCAGGAGCCGGGCGCGGCGGATGACGGCCTGTTCGTGCGTGACGCCGGCGGCAATCCGCTGGCCTGGGACAGAGTTGCGAAGAGACCGGTCAGCGCCACCGATACCGAGGCCAAGCCTGCACTGACGGGCAGCTTCACCGTCGACGGTCGCCGCTGCGTACCGGTGTTCCAGCTCATCGCCGACCGCTATCTCGATGAGAGCTACGCACCCGACGCGGTGGCAGAGCGCTGCGGCATTCCCGCCGACACGATCCGCAGGATCGCCGCCGAACTCGCGCATGTCGCCTTCGAACAGACGATCGAATTGCCGGTCGCCTGGACCGACTGGGCCGGGCGCCGGCACGAGACGATCAAGGGGCGGCCAGTGTCGATGCATGCCATGCGCGGCATCTCCGCCCATTCGAACGGCTTTCACACCTGCCGCGCCGTCCATCTCTTGCAGGTGCTGCTCGGCACCGTGGATGTTCCCGGCGGCTTCCGCTTCAAGCCGCCCTACCCGAGATCGGCGCCGCCGGGCCCAAAGCCTTCAGGCAAGACCGTCAAGCCGATGACGCCGCTCGACGGCATGCCGCTCGGCTTCGTCTGTGGGCCGGACGACCTTTTGGTCGACGACGCCGGCATGCCTGTTCGCATCGACAAGGCCTATTCCTGGGATGCGCCGCTGGCGGCACATGGCCTCATGCACACCGTCATCCGCAATGCGTGGGCCGGCGACCCGTACCCGATCGACACGTTGATGATGTACATGTCGAACATGGCCTGGAATTCCTCAATGAACACTGTCGAGACCATGGCCATGCTGACCGACCATGACGAAGCGGGCAACTACAAGATCCCCTTCATCATCTATTCCGACGCCTATTATTCCGAGACGGTGCCGTTCGCCGATCTCGTGCTGCCGGACACAACCTATCTCGAACGCCATGATTGCATCAGCCTGCTCGACCGGCCGATCAGCCATGCCGACGGACCAGGGGACGCTATCCGCCATCCCGTCGTCGAGCCGGATCGCGATGTCAGGCCGTTCCAGTCGGTGCTGATCGAACTCGGCGCGCGGCTTGGCCTGCCGTGCTTCGTCAAGGACGATGGCTCGGCCAGATACCGCGACTATGCCGATTACATCGTCAACCATGAGCGGACGCCCGGCATCGGCCCGCTTGCCGGCTGGCGCGGCAAGGATGGAGCCTCGTTTGGCAAGGGCGAGGCCAATCCGGACCAATTGCAGCGCTACATGGACAATGGCGGCTTCTGGCACCACGATTTCGCCGAGGACCAGCGCTACTACAAGATGGCCAACCGCTCCTATCTCGACTTCGCGGTGCAGATGGGTTTCATCCCCAAGGCTGAGCCGGTCGTCTTCCAGCTCTATTGCGAGCCTCTGCAGCGCTTCAGGCTGGCTGCACGCGGCCATGGCCGCGTGGTGCCGCCAGAGGGCGACCGCCAGCGCATCGAGACCTATATGGACCCGCTGCCGTTCTGGTACATGCCGTTCGAGGAAGCGGCCGTCGATTTGCAAGACTATCCGCTGCACGCGCTGACGCAGCGGCCGATGCACATGTATCATTCCTGGGGCTCGCAGAACGCGTGGCTGAGACAAATCACCAGCCAGAACCGGCTGTTCGTGCATCACCGGACCGCCGCAGGTCTCGGCCTTGTCGATGACGACTGGGTGTGGATCGAAAGCATCAACGGCAAGGTCAAGGGACAGATCAAGCTGGTCGACGGGGTGAACGAAAGCACGGTCTGGACCTGGAATGCGATCGGCAAGCGGCGCGGCAGTTGGGGGCTAAAGGATGACGCCGCCGAATCCAATCGCGGCTTCCTGCTCAACCACATCATCGGCGACCAGACTTCGGCCGACGCCAACGGCAAACGCTATTCGAACTCCGATCCGGTGACCGGTCAGGCGGCGTGGTTCGACCTGCGCGTGCGCATCGTCAAATGCCAGGCCGAGGAGGCCGGCTTCACCGAGCCGCAATTCGAACGTTTCCAGCAACCGCCTGGCTTCGAACCCTCACCCGACAGACTGACCTTCGGCGCTGAGTTCCGCCGGGCAAGGGAGGCGGCCGAATGACCTGTCTGCCAAGTCAAAGCGGCAAGAAGCTCGGCCTCGTCATCGATCTCGACACCTGCGTCGGCTGCCAGGCCTGCGTCACCGCCTGCAAGGAATGGAACACCGGCGGCCACATGGCGCCGCTGACCGACATCGACCCCTATGGCGGCCATGTCGACGGCGTCTGGTTCAACCGCGTACACAGCTACGAACACACCACCGACATGGGCGGGCGGACCGTGAACTTCCCGCGCTCCTGCCTGCATTGCGAGACGCCGGCCTGCGTCACGGTCTGCCCGACCGGCGCCTCCTACAAGCGGGCCTCGGACGGCATCGTGCTGATCGACGAGGACAAGTGCATCGGCTGCAAATTGTGCAGTTGGGCCTGCCCCTATGGGGCGCGCGAATTTGATCGTGATGTCGGCGTGATGAAGAAGTGCACGCTGTGCGTCGACCGCATCTACAACGACAACCTGGCCGAGGAAGACCGCGTGCCGGCCTGCGTCGCGGCTTGCCCGACCAGCGCCCGGCATTTCGGCGATCTCGGCGATCCCGCGTCGGCCGTCTCGCAGCTGGTGGCGGAGCGCGGTGGCGTCGACCTGATGCCGGAACTCGGCTATCACCCGACCAACAAATATTTGCCGCCGCGCGCCCACACCAAGCGCGCCGCATCGTTGGCCGCGCCGGCACTCGAACCGGTGCGGGCCGAAGGCGGCTTCCTGGGCTGGGTCGACCGTATGCTTTCGAACTGACATCCATGCATCCAGCCTTCTCCGTCGTCTTCTTCACCACCGCCACCGGCGCCGGCTATGGGTTGCTGGCGCTGCTTGGGGTGCTCGGAGGGCTCCAGATCATCCCGCCCGACTTCTGGCTCGGCCTCATCGGCATGGGCCTGGCGCTTGGCCTGATCATGGCCGGGCTATTGTCCTCGACAGGTCATCTCGGCAGACCCGAACGCGCCTGGCGGGCGTTCTCGCAATGGCGCAGTTCATGGCTGTCGCGCGAAGGCGTTGCCTCCGTCATCACCTTCGTTCCGGCGTGCCTGTTCGGCATCGGCTGGGTGTTTTTCGGCCACAGCGGCGGCTGGGAGACCGTGGCCGGGTTGCTGGCGGCCATCGGTGCAGTCGTCACCGTCTGCACCACCGGCATGATCTATGCGTCGCTGAAGCCGATCGCCCAGTGGCACAGCCGCTTCACGCTGCCCGGCTACCTCATTTTTTCGACGATGACCGGCAGCGTGCTGTTGAACGCGCTGCTGCAGGGATTTGCTCTCGGCTCGAAGACCCTTCTGGCGGCCTCGGTGTTGTTCAGTCTGCTCGGCTGGGGCTGGAAGCTGGCGACCTGGCGCTACAACGACCGGCTGGAAATCCCAACCAATGCCAACACCGCGACCGGGCTCGCCGGCGGCACGGTACGATCGCTGGAATGGCCGCATACCGAAGAGAATTATCTGCTCAAGGAGATGGGGTTCCGCATCGCGCGCAAGCACAGCGCGCGCCTGCGCCAGATCACGCAGGGTCTGGCCTTCGCTTTGCCCGTCCTGCTGCTTGCCGCTGCATTCGCCTTGCCATCGCCCTTCGCGGCGCTGCTGTCAGTGTTCGCCGCGATCGTCCAGTTCGCCGGCATGCTGGTCGAACGATGGCTGTTTTTCGCCGAGGCTAAGCACACCGTGACGCTCTATTACGGGCGGTAGGTACTATTGACGAAAGGGCGGCTTCAGCCAGGCCGCAGCATCGAGCGTGAAATCGCAAAAATGCGCTCGGCGCCGAGCATATAGGCCATCAGCGTGTCCAGCCGGAACAGCCCGGCATAGGCGCGATCGAGCACGTTGAGCGAACCGGTATAGGCGCCGAAGGCCGGCATGATCATGCGGCCGCCATCGCCGGCAAAGCAGCGCCGCCGCACCGAACGCCCACGCTGCACGATGCGCGCGCACGGATGCAGATGACCCGCTATCTCGCCTTCGACACGTTCCTTCGATGGCTCATGCCGGAACAATAGCGAGCCTATGGCAAGTTCGCGCACCGTCTCGCCGGGTAGGTCGGCGGGCGCTTCCGGATCGTGATTGCCGGCAACCCAGAACCAGTCGCGGCCTGATATCAGCGCTTCCAGCCGTTCGCGGAAGCTCACATGCATGCGCTCGGCGCCGCCGCCATCGTGGAAGCTGTCGCCTAGGCTGATGACGATGGATGGCTGGTAGTCGGCGATCACGGCCTGCAGTCTCAGCAACGTCGCGCCGGTGTCATAAGGCGGGATCAGCGCGCCGCGCCGCGCCAGCGACGAACCCTTTTCGAGATGGAGGTCGGAAACGGCCAGAAGCCGCAGATCCGGAAAATAAAGCACGCCGCGCCGGTCGCAGACCGCACGTTCGCCGGCGATGCCGACAAGGTCGGCCTCGGCGATCAGCGACGTGCGCGCCAGCGAAAAATTCATCTCGAAATCAGTCTCATCTTTGGCCCATGGCCTCCTCGACCAGATCGGCGGCTTCCATGAGCAAGGACTCATTGGCGCCGCCATTCACCAATTCCTTGCCGATCTCCAGCATGATCGGCACGGCCAGCGGCGATATCTGCTCAAGATGCTTATGCATGATTCGACCGCGGACACGCGAGAGCATCTCGGCAAGTCTGCTGACATCGAGCAGTCCCGCCGATGCATCGGTGCGCGTCGCCTGCAGCAGGATGTGGTCCGGCTCGTGGCTGCGCAGCACATCGTAGATCAGGTCGGCCGACACCGTCACCTGGCGGCCGCTCTTCTCCTGGCCGGGAAAACGCTTCTCGATCAGTCCGGCGATGACCGCGCAGGTGCGAAACGTCCGCTTCAGCATCCAGCTGTCGTTCAGCCAGGCCTCGAGGTCGTCGCCGAGCATGTCTTCGTCGAACAGGGCGGCCAATGACGGCTTCTTCGCCTTGAACAGCGCCGCCATGTCGTCCAGCGCCCAGACGGCCAGCGAATAGTCGGTGGCGACGAAGCCGAGCGGGCGGGCGTTGGCGCGCTCCAGCCGCCGCGTCAACAGCATGCCGAGCGTCTGGTGCGCCAGCCTGCCTTCGAAGGGATAGGCGACCATGTAGTGGCGGTTGCCCCGCGGAAAGGTCTCGACCAGAAGGTCGCCGCGCTTCGGCAGCACTGACTTTTCCTTCTGCAGCCGCAGCCAGTCGGCGACCTGCTCGGGCAGCGCCTGCCAGCGGTTGCTGTCGGCCAGCATGCCGCGCACCTGATCGGCGAGATAGGTCGAGAGCGGAAACTTGCCGCCGGCATAGGACGGCACGATGATGTTGGCGCCGGCGCCGTTGGAGACCACGCATTCGTTCTCGCGGATGCCCTCGAAGCGCAGCACCTTGCCGGCAAACAGGAAATTGTCGCCGGGTCTCAGCGTCTCGGCGAAATATTCCTCGATCTTGCCCAGCACCGGCCCCCCGCGTCCAGCCATGCCACGGCCCTGCCTGACATAGCGGACATTGAGTTCCGGCATTTCGACAATGGTGCCGACATTCAGACGGTATTGCTGGGCGACACGCGGATGCGAGACGCGCCACAGCCCGCCGACTGTCTTTCGAATGCGGGCGTAGCGCTCATAGTTCTTCAGCGCGTAGCCGCCGGTGGCGACGAAATCGACGACACGGTCGAAGGTCTCGCGTGCCAGCCCGGCATAGGGCGCGGCGCTGCGCACCTCTTCGAACAAATGGTCGGCATCGAAGGGCGCGCCGCAGGCGACGCCCAGCACGTGCTGCGACAGCACGTCGAGCGCGCCGGTGATCAACGGCGGCGTGTCCTGCGCGCCGAGATAGTTGGCGTCGAGTGCGGCACGGCATTCCAGCACCTCGAAACGGTTGGCCGGAATGAGGATCGCCTTGGACGGCTCGTCCATGCGGTGGTTGGCGCGGCCGATGCGCTGCGCCAGGCGGCTCGCGCCCTTCGGCGCGCCGACATGCACGACCAGGTCGACATCGCCCCAGTCGATGCCGAGATCGAGCGTCGACGTCGCGACGATGGCGCGCAACGCATTCTCGCCCATCGCCTTCTCGACCCGCCGACGCTGGCCGACATCGAGCGAACCGTGATGCAAGGCAATCGGCAGCGAGTCCTCATTGGCCCGCCACAGTTCCTGGAACAGCAATTCGGCCTGGCTGCGGGTGTTGACGAACAGCAGCGTCGTGCGGTGCCTTTTGATTACCTCGTAGATTTCAGGAATGGCGTATCGGGCCGAATGGCCGGACCACGGCACATGCTGCTCCGAGTCGAGAATGGAGATGTCGGGCTTGGCTCCGCCGGCCACGGTGATCAGGCCGGCCATGGCGCCTGGCGGATTCTGGCCGACCAGCCAACACCGCAATTCGTCGGGCTCGGCGACCGTAGCCGACAAGCCTATTGTCTGCAGGCCAGGCACGTAGCTGCGCAGCCGCGCCAGGCAGAGCGCCAGCAGATGCCCGCGCTTCGACGTCACCAGCGAGTGCAGCTCGTCGAGCACGACATAGCGCAGATCCTCGAAGAAGCGTCGGGCATCGGGCGCCGCAATCAGCAGCGCCAGTTGCTCGGGCGTGGTGAGCAAAATGTCGGGCGGCACCAGTTTCTGGCGCTGACGCTTGTGCGACGGCGTGTCGCCGGTGCGCGTCTCGATGGTGACAGGCAGTCCGATCTCCTCGACTGGCTTGCCGAGATTGCGCTCGATGTCGACCGCCAGCGCCTTCAGCGGCGAGATGTAGAGGGTATGGATGCCGCGATGCGCCTGCCCCGGTTTTCGCCTTGGCCGGTTGGCCAACTCGGTCAGCGAAGGCAGGAACCCGGCCAACGTCTTGCCGGCCCCGGTCGGGGCGATCAGCAGCACCGATTGCCCGCCCTGGGCCCTTGCCAGCAATTCGATCTGGTGGGCACGCGGCGACCAGCCTTTCTCGCCGAACCACCTGATGAATGGTTCGGGCAGGGCCACGGTGGCATTCTGTTCGGCAAGGCGAGGCTGCTCTGTCACGCGCCAGAGGTAGCGCGAAGGTGGGCAATCGCCAAGAAGAATCGGAACAAAAGGGGATCGAAGGCCTTAAGGCCGCCGAAAACCGGTCGGGCCGCCATAGAGATAGCCGATGCGGGCGATCGCCTCCTTCAGCCCTTCGCGCGACACCAGCATGGTGTGGCCATTGGCATGGATCATCGTATCGGCGTCGGTCATGACGGCGACATGGCCTTTCCAGAAGACGAGGTCGCCGCGCCGCAACCCGGTGTAATCCGGACCAGGATCGAGCGGCTCGCCGAGAGTCGCCGCTTGCATGTCGGAATCGCGCAGCACGTCGCTTCCGGTCATGCGCATCGCCAGTTGCACAAGGCCCGAACAGTCGATGCCGAAACCCGAAGCGCCGCCCCACAGATAAGGTGTGCCGAGAAACATCTCGGCCACCGCAACATAGTCGGCTGCCGCATTACCGACAGGCCGCAGATGGCCGGCGATGATCGCCTCGCCGGAAGGCAGGACGGCATAGTGCGTGCCGCGCGTTTCGGCTGCACCCGTCACCGCAACCGTCGATCCCATCGACAATTGTCCGGCGATCGGAAACCGCAGATCCGGCGCAGGGTAGAGGAAAGTGCGCGGCACCGACACGATATGGGTCGCCGCCTGATCCCGCCCGCCCAGCATGGTATCGGCGACGTAACCGACATAACCATCGCGCTCGGCCTGGATCCAGGCCCAGCCTTCGGCGACCTCGAAGACGAGGACATCATCGCCGAACAGGGCTTGCGTGTTGACGCCGGCATCCGGCCGCGGCGCTTTGCGCACATCGGCCACCGAGGCGGTGATCCGCGCCGGCCGGCCGGCGACGAAGCGGTCGGCGGCGACCTCGCCCTTCAGCCGAGCATCGGCAAGGTCGGAACGGAAAGCGTGAAGGCGGGCATCCCTGGCGGTCAAATCTGCAACTCTGCTTTGTTATGTTGACGCATGATCTTGTCCGAAAAACCGATCCGCTCTTGGGATCAGGCTTCAAATCGGCAATTCGTGGGCCTTGGCAATGATACCATCGCCGAAGCGCTCGACAAAGAGCGCGCCCTCGACGGTGCGCCTGATCAGCACATTGCGCTTGTCGAGCTCGTCGCGATGGCGCGACACGAGCTTCAACGCACCCATCGTGTCGAGCGCGCGGGTGATCACCGGCTTGGTGACATTGAGGCGGGCGGCGAGCCCGCGCACCGTGTGCGGCGGCGGATCGAGATAGATGGTGAACAGGATCGCCGTCTGGCGCATGGTCAGGTCGGGCGCGTCGTCGCGCACCTGCGACAGCATCACTTGCTGCCACAGTCGCAAGGCCTGGCTCGGGCGCATGGCAATCGACATCCGACCAGCATGACGGCAAATTGTTTCGGTTCCGTTTCAGTTTCTGCAATTTGCCGGCTCTGCTTGTCGCTATCAGCCAAAGCGTTTCGAGATGATCCGCTCCAGCGCTCGAATGCCTTGCGCCTCGCCGCCCGCGGGGCCATGCGCACGGTCGGCGGGGTTCCAGGCGAAGATGTCGAAATGCGCCCAGCCGGCGGTCTTTTCGACAAAGCGCTTCAGGAAGAGTGCCGCCGTGATCGAGCCGGCGAAACCGTCGGTGGTGACGTTGTTGATGTCGGCAATCTTCGACGACAGTTTTGCATCGTAAGGCCGCCACAGCGGCATGCGCCACAACGGATCCTCGATCGCGACGGAAGCCACCGCCAGGTCGGACGCCAGCGCTTCATCGCCGGTATAGAAGGGCGGCAGGTCGGGACCGAGCGCGACACGGGCTGCCCCGGTCAGCGTCGCCATATCGACCAGAAGCTGCGGTTCCTCCTCGTCGGCCAAGGCCAGTGCATCGGCCAACACCAGCCGCCCCTCGGCGTCCGTGTTGCCGATCTCGACGGTGATGCCCTTGCGGCTCGTCAGCACGTCGCCCGGCCGGAAGGCGTTGCCGGCGATCGAATTCTCGACCGCGGGAATGAGCACGCGCAGACGCACCTTCAGGCTGGCGGCCATGATCATCGAGGCGAGACCAAGCACATTGGCCGCGCCGCCCATGTCCTTCTTCATCAACAGCATGCCGGACGACGGCTTGATGTCGAGACCGCCCGTGTCGAAACAGACGCCCTTGCCGACCAGCGTCACCTTCGGCGCGCCTTGCGGCCCCCATCTCATGTCGATCAGGCGCGGCGCGCCGGTCGACGCGCGACCGACGGCATGGATCATCGGGAAATTCCGGTCGAGGAGATCGTCGCCCGTCACCACCGAGATTTCGGCACTGTGCGCCACGGCCAGGCTCCGCACCGCCTTCTCCAATTCCTCCGGACCCATGTCGCTGGTCGGCGTGTTGACCAGATCGCGTGTCAGGAAGACGCCATCGGCAATGCGGCGAACGCGCCCGGCATCGACGCCGGCCGGCAAGACGAAGCGCAGCGCCTTGCCGGATTTCTTGCCATAACGGGTAAAGACATAGCCGCCGAGCACCAACGCAGTTGCCGCCAGTTCCGGCTCGGCCGGCGCGGAGGCGAAATGCCAATCGCCTTCCGGCAAGGCTTTCGACAACGCACCAAGAGCGAGTGCGCCCTCGCCATCGCCGATACCGAACAAGGCGCCGCCGAGGGCTCCCTGTTCGCCGGGCACGACCAGCGTCCTGCCTGCCTCGCCTGAAAAGCCGTTTGCCCTGGCCCAGGCGACCGCGGCAGGCGCAAGACCGGCTGCTTCCAGCCCATCCCTGGCGACCAGATGGACCGGCAGCGCGCCCGGCAGTTTCTTTTCGACGAGTTCGACAGGCATTCGATGTTCTCCGTGCGGCGCCCTTGAGTCGCCATTCTTAACCGTCCGTTAGGGTTAACAGAATATTTCTTCGGGAGGGAAGATGGCCACGCAATGGCCGCGTATGAATGGAGGCCCGGTGCCGATGCCGACCAACCGCACGATCAATGCCACGGGAAAACGGTTCATCACCACGGCGCTCGTGCTGGCGCTCGCGGCCGGTGTCGCCGGTTGCGCAACCGACAAGTTCACCACCGGTTCGATCGGACGCAACAGCGGCAAGCCGCTGGAGGCCATGTCGGGCGGGGAACTGCACACTGCAACGGCGGCACTTGGCCAATCCTACGCCAGGAACCCCACCGACAAGCGTATCGCCACCAATTATGCGGCAGCGCTGCAGATGGATGGCGACGCCGACCAGTCGCTCGCCGTGATGCGCAAGCTGGCGATCGCCCTGCCGAAGGATCGCGACGTGCTCGCCTCCTATGGCAAGGCGCTGGCTGCCAATGGTCAGTTCGAGGCCGCACTGGACGCCGTGCGCCGCGCCCAGACACCGGAATATCCCGACTGGAGGCTGGTGTCGGCCGAAGCGGCCATTCTCGACCAGATCGGCCAGAAGGACGACGCGCGCCAGCTTTATCGCAAGGCTCTCGAACTGAAGCCGAACGAGCCTTCGGTGCTCTCCAATCTCGGCATGTCCTACGTGCTGGAAGGTGACCTGCGCACCGCCGAAACCTATATGCGTTCCGCCGCGCAGCAGCCGAACGCAGACAGCCGGGTGCGCCAGAACCTGGCGCTGGTCGTCGGCCTGCAGGGCCGTTTCGACGAAGCCGAGAAGATCGCCTCGCAGGAACTCTCGCCCGAACAGGCACAGGCAAACGTCGCCTATCTGCGCCAGATGCTGGCCCAGCAGAACGCCTGGAGCCAGCTCAAGGACCAGGACAAGCCCAAGTCCGCGACCAACTAGATCTCGTCGCGCCGAATTCGCTTTAAGTCTTTGCTTGATGCATGTCGTTGACCAAAACCGCTGCGCATTTGGCCGACATGCAATAGACGACAATCTGCGACAACCTTGAAATGAAGAAGCCGCGCTGCGTTCAGCGCGGCTTCTTCATTTCTGATGCGGGACGAGCCTCGTCTCTATTGCGCTGTCGATGATGGTGCCGAACGATCGCCGAAGATGCCGCGCTGGCTGACCTGAATGCCGGCGGGGCCCAGAATGATCGCGAAAAGCACCGGCAGGAAGAACAGGATCATCGGCACGGTGAGCTTCGGCGGCAAGGCCGCCGCCTTCTTCTCGGCCGCGTTCATGCGCATGTCGCGGCTTTCGGCGGCCAGCACGCGCAGTGCATGCGCCACCGGCGTGCCGTAACGTTCGGCCTGGACGAGTGCCTGCGACACCGACTTGACCGATTCCAGGCCGGTGCGGCTTGCCAGGTTCTCGTAGGCCTGCCTGCGCTCCTGCAGATAGGAAAGCTCGGCGTTGGTGAGGATGAATTCTTCCGCCAGCGCCACCGATTGCGCGCCGATCTCGTCGGCGACCTTGCGCAGGGCCGCTTCCACCGACATGCCCGATTCGACGCAGATCAGCATCAGATCGAGCGCATCCGGCCACGCCATCTGGATAGACTGCTTGCGCTTGGTAGCGCGGTTGTTGACGTAGACGACCGGAGCGTAGAAGCCGCCATAGGCAACGAGGATGCAGACGAACACCCTGATGACCAATGGCTTGTCGGGCAATCCTCCGAGTACGAAGGTGTAGATTGCGCCCAGCGCGAAGCCGACAAAAGGCAGCACGAGACGGAAGAAAAGAAACCGCGTCAGCGGGTTCTGTCCGCGAAAGCCGGCGACCTTGAGTTTCTGCAATGTGCCCTCATCGGCGAGCGCGCGCCTCAGATCCAGCCGGTCGACAATGTTGCGCATACCAACCGACTGTTCCTCGCGCAGGCCCTTGCGACGGCGATCCGCTTCGACGGCAAGCCGGGCGCGCTGCTTGGCACGCAGTTCGTCGCGTTCCAGCGCGACGGTTTTCATGCGTGACTTGAGCTGGTTTCCGCCAAACGCCGGTAGCAAGGTGAAAACGGTCGCAAACACCGCTATGGCGACCAGCATCGCGATCAGGAAGCTCGGATCGGTCAGGGATTTGATGACTTGGTCGGTCATGCCAGCATCCTAGACTTCGAAGTTCATCATCTTGCGCATCACAAAGATGCCGATCGACATCCAGACCGCCGAGCACCCAAGGATCAGGTGTCCAACGTTGGTGACGAACAGCGGCATCAGGTAGTTCGGGCTCGACAGGTAGACGAGAAACGCAACGATGAAAGGCAGCGCACCGATGATGGCGGCGGACGCTTTCGCTTCCATCGACAGTGCTTGGACCTTGGCTTTCATCTTCTTGCGATCGCGCAGCACGCGCGAAAGATTGCCCAGCGCCTCGGATAGGTTGCCGCCAGCCTGCGATTGAATCTGGATGACGATGCCGAAGAAGCTCGCCTCCGTGCAAGGCATGGTTTCGGGCATGCGCAAGGTCGCATCGGGGATCGACAGGCCCATCTGCTGGGAATCGACGATACGACGAAATTCGGTCTTCACCGGTTCGGGAGATTCGTTGGCTATCAGGCGCACGGCGTCGTTCAGCGGCAGGCCGGACTTGACTGCACGCACGATGATATCGAGCGCGTTTGGAAATTCGTTGAGGAATGCCTTGACGCGGCGGGCGCGACGAAACGAGACGAACCAGCGCGGCAGGCCGAATGCGCCGGCCAGCAGCACGCCCGGCAGAACGAGCCGCGGCGCTCCGGCCACAAAGGCAACCATCGTCAAAGCGAGGCCGCATATGGCGGAGTATATATAGAAGCGCTCGACGGTGATCTTCAGGCCAGCCTGACGGAGTTGGGCTTTCAGCGGTGGTTTCTTGACCCTGCTGTCGTTGGTTTTCTGCTTTGCGTCGAGCTCGTTCAGCGAATCCTGAACCGACTTGCGCCGCTTGACGGCTTCCGCCGCGCGATCACGCGAGGCCTTGACGACGGAGCGATCAGTCTCGGCGGACTTGATCGTTTCAAGCCGCTTGCCGACCTGTTTCTCGTTGCTGATCCGGGTGAACAGGAATGCATAGGCGACCGCGCCGGCGCTAAAGCCGGCGAGCACGACAAACGCCAGTACTGTGCCGTCAATTCCAAACATTGGCCAGAACCCTCACGCCGTCAGTCAGCGCGTTTCTCCATCGCTTCGAGCGCAGTGGCGAGGCGCTGCTCCTCGCCATAGTAGCGAGCCCGGTCCCAGAAATGCGGACGACCGATGCCGGTCGATACATGCTCTCCCAGCAGCCTGCCATTGGCGTCCTCGCCCTTGATGTTATAGAGGACGATATCCTGCGTGATGATGACGTCGCCCTCCATGCCGATCACCTCGGTGATGTGGGTGATGCGACGCGATCCATCGCGCAGGCGCGCCGCCTGGATGATCACGTCGATGGAGCCGACGACGATTTCGCGCACGGTTTTCTGAGGCAGCGAATAACCGCCCATCGCGATCATGGATTCGATACGGTTCAGGCACTCGCGCGGGCTGTTCGAGTGGATCGTTCCCATCGAACCATCATGGCCGGTGTTCATCGCCTGCAGAAGGTCGAACACCTCGGGTCCGCGCACTTCGCCGACTATGATGCGCTCGGGACGCATGCGCAGGCAGTTCTTGACAAGGTCGCGCATCGTTACCTCACCCTCGCCCTCCAGATTGGGCGGGCGGGTTTCGAGGCGCACGACATGCGGCTGCTGCAATTGCAGCTCGGCCGAGTCCTCGCAGGTGATGACGCGCTCCTCGCGGTCGATATAGTTGGTCAGGCAGTTGAGCAGAGTCGTCTTGCCCGAGCCGGTACCGCCCGAGATGACGATGTTGCAGCGAACACGACTGATGATCTTGAGAACTTCGGCTCCCTGCGGTGAGATGGCGCCGAACCTGACCAGCTGATCCAGGGTCAGCTTGTCCTTCTTGAATTTGCGGATGGTGAGCGTGGCACCGTCGATGGAGAGCGGCGGCGCGATGACGTTGACGCGTGAACCGTCGGGAAGACGCGCGTCGCAGATCGGGCTGGATTCGTCGACACGGCGGCCAACCTGGCTGACGATGCGCTGGCAGATGTTGAGGAGCTGCTGGTTGTCGCGAAAGCGGATGCCGGTCTGTTCGACCTTGCCGTTGACTTCGATGTAGACGTTCTTGGAGCCGTTGACCATGATGTCGGCGATGTCATCGCGCGCCAGCAACGGCTCGAGTGGCCCATAGCCGAGTACATCGTTGCAGATGTCCTCGAGAAGTTCCTCCTGCTCAGCGATCGTCATCGCGAAATTCTTGATCGCGATGATGTCGTTGACGATGTCGCGAATTTCTTCGCGTGCGCTTTCGGGATCAAGCTTGGAGAGCTGCGACAGATCGATGGTGTCTATGAGCGCGGAGAAAACCTGGCTCTTGGTGTCGTAATAGGATTCGCTCTTTTCGCGTTGGACCCGCTTCAGGTCCGGTGCCGATGACGGCGCATCGATTGTGCGGCGCGCCGGCGGCGCGACAGGTGCGCTTGGCGGAGGCGCAGCGGGGCGGGAAAGCACCGCCGTATCCGCAGAACTTGCGGCCGCCGGCGCAACCGGGGTCGGTGCCGGCTGGCGAAATTCCGGCGTGAACCGGTTTCCGTCGTCGCTGCCTCTTTTACCAAACATGATCTGCTACCGATTCCACCGCTGAAACGTCATTTCTTGTTGCGCGAGAGCCTGCCAAGCAGATTGCCAAGCCCTGCCTTCTTCTTCGTCTTGATTTCACTGCGCCCAGTCAGCACGTGCGCGATTTCGTTGATCATCGCGACAACCGAGTTCTTGGCATCCATTTCGCCAAGCATGCGCCCGTTGTTGGCGGCATTGCCGAACAGCAACGGATCAAAGCCAATGACCGACATCGGCGTCAGGCCGAGCGGCTCGGTGAAATCGGACGGTGAAATCTCCGGGCGCTTGGGAACGCCGGCCTGGTTGATGATCAGCTTCGGCGGCGGGTCGTTGGGACGAAGCCGCTTCAACATGTCGACCATGTTCTTGGTGTTGCGCAGATTGGCCAGTTCCGGCGTCGCCGTGATGACGATCTCGTCGGCCTTGATCAGCGTGTTCTTGGTCCAGCCCGTCCAGGCATGGGGAATATCGAGCACCAGTAGCGGCACGCTGCGCTGGGCGGTGTCGATGAGCTGCGCGAAGGCTTCGGGATCGAAGTCATAGACCCTTTCGAGCGTCGAAGGGGCTGCCAGCAGCGACAGGTGTTCGGCGCACTGGGTCAGCAGACGGTCGAGATAGACTTCATCGATGCGCTCCGGCGAAAACACCGCCTCGGCGATGCCTTGCGCCGGATCCCGGTCGAAATTGATGTTGGCCGTACCGAAAGCGAGGTCGAGATCGGCGACGACCACCTCGGATTTGAACAGGGTGGACATCGCCCAGGCCACATTGTGGGCAATCGTGGAGGAACCGACGCCGCCCTTGGCGCCGACAAAGGCGATCGAGCGGCCGAGCGGCTCGGCTTCCGGATCAATGAAAATCGACGACACCACGCTGACGATGTCAGCCATCGACACAGGTGCGATCACATATTCGGAAATGCCGGAGCGGATGAGCTCGCGATAGAGACCGACATCATTGTAATGACCTATCACCACCACCTTCGAGGTCGGATCGCAATATTCCGAGAGCTGGGCGAGTTGCTCCAGCAATTGCTTCGGCTCGCTGCGCGATTCCAGCAGGATAAGATTGGGCGTCGGCGCCGACCGATAGAATTCGATGGCGGTGGGGACGCCGCCCATATGCACCTTGAGATGCGCCTTCGTCATGCGGCGGTCCTCGCCGGCGCGCTCGACCGGATTTGCAACGCCCTCGGTCTCGCAGAATGCCTGGATCGAGATGCGCGGGATCGGCCGCAATGCCTGCATCGCGGCGATGTCTTGCTGCGAAGTATCGCTGCCATCCACCGGGGCGTCGTAGGCAAGGTTGCTCATGATCATACTCTTTCGCGTGGCCTGTTCTGTCCGAGACGGCGGCTCAGAAATCTACTTCCGAATTGCTAAGGAACTCGCCCGAGATGCCCCTCTGACGGTAGACATCGATCACCGCGCCGCGATTTTCAGCATCGATGTCGGTAGATTTGCGCGGGCCGAGCAGATCGGCCGGGTTGGCCATCTGCGCGGCGAGATTGTTCTGATAGGAGCAGCCGAAGTCGGCATAATGCTTGTTTTCCGAGGTCTCGACCAGGTCAGCTGGCCAGCGTCCGCATTTGTCGGTCTGGGCTCTGACCGAGACAAAGGAGACGCGAACCGGCGAGGAGATCTCGCTCGAGGCGGCCTGATAGGAGGTGACGACGACCCGGTTGCGCTTGACACCGGCGGCGACCGCGAGCCGGGCGAAATCGCGGGCCGCCGCCGTCGCGGCGACCTCGTTGGCCGACCCGCTCGGGACCTGGATCGTCAGCGTCGGGGCGGCACTCTTGTCATAGCTGTCGAGGAAGCCCAGAAGCGTGTCGCGCTGCGATCCGGTCATGCCGCGATCGCCGGCGCCGACAGGCAGGTCGATCTTCTGGTTCTTCTCCGCGATCACGATCGGATGATTGGTACGATAATCATCCGGAATCGCACCGACGGTGACGCTGTCGCGATTGGCGCAGCCGGACAGAAGCGCCGCTACCGCAATTGCCAGGACCGGAACGGCTCGCCCGCAAATCCGCGAACGGCCAAAGCGCATCGTCGTGGCGATGGTGCTTGCCTTCAATGCTGACTGAGACATATCCGCTCCCGCCTATTTGTAGATGAAGCCGACAACGCCATGGTAACGGCCGTTGGGCTTGTCAGTCTGCATGGTGCCGTAGACGCGATTGACCCTGCCAAGGAACATGGCGGCGCCATCGCTGGCAGCGTTGAAATTGTCGTCCGGCTTGGCAAGGTCGTTGCGTGCCACGGGCCGTGCGAGATACGGCGTGATGATGATCACCAGCTCGGTTTCGTTGCGCACGAAATCCCTGCTGCGGAACAGCGCGCCGAGCACCGGAATCTTTGTCAGCCCTGGCAACCCGTTGACGGCTTGCCTGACATCGTCGCGAACCAGGCCGGCGATCATCATGGAGCCGCCCGAGGGCAGTTCAACGGTCGTATCGGCAAGGCGCTTGCGCAGTGACAGGGCATTCATGCCGGGGCTGGTCACGCCACTGGAAAACGAAACCGACCCTTCCGTTGTCGGCTCGGAAACCGAGGTTCTGACTTTCAGGCTTATGCGGCCGGGAGACAACACCACCGGCTGGAATTCCAGACCGATGCCGTACTCGATCTTGTCGACGCTGTAGGTCTTCAGGCCGGTCTGGTTGTCGGTCGATACATTCTGGGAGACGCCGCTCACCATGTTGTATTCACCACCGACCTTGAAGGTCGCCTTCTCGCCGGACACGGCGGTCAAGGTCGGCTCAGCCAGTGTCTTCATGACGCCGGACTGCTCCATGGCGTTGATATAGGCCTGCAGCCCCGAGGCGCCGATGTTGAAGCCCGAATTCGACAGCTGCTTGCCGAGGCCGGTGAAATTGTCGCTGACCGCGCCGTAGCTGATGCCGTTGCTGCCGCCACTGCCGACCATGTTGACGCCGAGCTGCTTCATCACCGAGCGGCTGACTTCGGCGACCGTCACCTTCAGCGTGACCTGATCGTCGCCGATGATCTGAAGCAGGTTGACGATCTTGCTGGTGCGGCGTTCCTGGTCCGGATTGTCGATCTGGACACCGTTCTGCGCCGAACCGCCGGCCGCGGTCTGCGAATATTGTCCCGTGGTCGCTTCACCGCCCGACACGAAGATCGTCGCCAGGTCGACGGCGCGTTTTGCGTCCAGCGGCGTGTCGACCGTCCCTGTCAGGACGACGTTGTCATTCAGCAGTTCCACCTTGATTGCCGACGTTGGAATGAAGCGCTTGATATAGTCTTCAAGGCCGGCAACGTCGCGTTCGACAGCCAGATCCAGGCTGACGATCTGCTCGCCATTCGGACCGAAGACAAAGATGTTCGTCTCGCCGACCGCCTTGCCGAACAGATAGATACGCCTTGCGGTGCGGGTCACCGCATCGGCAACCGCCGGGTTGGCGACGAGAATATCGTAGGCATCGCTCGGCAGGTCGATGACCACCGACTTGTTGAGGCCAAGCTTGACGCGCTGGGTTGCCGTCGATGCAGTGACCTGCGCGTTCTTTGCCTCGACAACGCCTTGCAGATTCGTCCCGATGAGCAGCAGGCTGAATGCCGCGGCTACAATTGCCGGCAGTTTACCACTTAGCCTCATTTCCTTGCCCCCACTTCGGAAACTTCGCCCGACTTGATCAGCCTCACCGTTCCCCTGCGGCCATTGCCGGAAACGAGATAGTCAGCCTCGCCTAGATTCTTTTCCTGGGTGTCCGCGACCGCCCGCAGCGCCAGGGTCAGGCGATCCGCCATCTGCTGGGCAACCGTGATGATCTCCGCCTGACGCGGTGTCAGTTCCAGCGTGGCGGTCTGGCCCACTCTGGTCTTCTTGCCTTCCTCGTCCTCCTGAATGGTCTGGTCGATTGCCAGCACGCGGATGTTCTTGAGGATGGTTTCAGTGTTGAAACTGGTGGCGCCGCCGCCGCTGGCATCGCCCCTGCGGGTCATGATCACATCGACGAAGTCGTTCGGAAGAATGAAGCCGCCGGCCGATGTGTCGGCCGAGATGGCGGTGGCGACCGCGCGCATGCCGGAAGGCAGGATCGACGACATGAAGCTCTGCCCCTCGCCGATCAGCTTGGAACGCCGCAGGGGCTCTCCGGCGTACATCGCCACGCGGGCAACGGATCCCTTCAGCTTTTCCAGCGCCTCTGGCTCGGCGGTGCGGGTGATGAAATTCGCGTTGATGCCGTCGGCGGGCCAGGATTGCCAGGCGATGTTTTTCTCGAGCGGACTGCCCATCGGAACGTCGCCCGAAAGCACTAGCACATCCTGCAGCGACACCGCCGGCGCCTGGGGCCCGGAATCGACGACGATCTGGGGCGGCGGTGCCACCATGTTCTTCGCGACATAACCGGCACCACCCGCCGCGGCCACCGCCACGCTCAGAATTATCAATCGCGATGCTGGCATCTGTCCGAACCCTTGCCCTGGCAAACCACGTAGCCAGGCCGGACTTTGCAGCGGCAATCGTCAAAACAAGGTTAATGTAATGCTTACGATCGTGATTAATTTAACGTTTACATAAATTAGCCGGAATGTGGCCTGACCGGCCAAAACGGGCCGTCCCGGCGTTGTCGAAAGCCGGCTGCGGCAATGCTGGTGGATAACCGAAATCGGATCGTGTTCAGGTCGCCAGCCTGGTCAGCGCCCAGACCATCAAGGGCGAATCCGGATAGGTCAGCAACCCACCAAGGCCAAGCGCGATGCCGTAGGGAACCCCATTTGACTCTTCGGCGAAATGGCGCAGAAACGGATTTTGGCCGGTAACGGCCGCAAGCAGCGATTTCCGGTAGAGGAGGATGGCGAGCGTCAGCAGGCCGCCGATGATTGTCGAGACCACAAGATATTCGACGAGATGTATATTGAGACCCATCCACATCGCGGAGGCGGCCAGCAGCTTGGCGTCGCCACCACCCATGCCACCCATTGCAAACAGGCCGAACGTCACGGCCAGGACCAGGGCGCCGGTGGCGATATGTCCGCCATAGGCTGCCCATTCCATACCCGTCAGCGGCGCAACCAGCGCGAAAACAACAACAAGCAGCACCGGCACGCGATTGGCGATCGTCATCGACAGCATGTCGGAGATCGCGGCAAACAGCATGCAGAACGGAAACACGACGAAGATCAGGGCTTCAAGCATCGGCGCTATGCCTATTGTCCGATTTCACAGGGCTCAATCTAGCCATGTTCGATTAACGATTGGTGAGGCCCGGAACGAAGAGGCGACTGGTATTGGCAGCGGAATAGAGAAGGGCCGCCACGCGGCAGCCCTTCTCTAGAACGTGATCCGAGCGCTCAGCGCTCAGCTATGCGCCATATTAGCTGCCGCTGCTGTTCAGGGTGTTTCCGATAGCCAGGAACTTGGTGTTGAGTGCATTGCCGAGCGCGCCAGCGCCAGTGATGATGGCGAGCGCGATGAGAGCGGCGATCAGACCATATTCGATAGCGGTCGCGCCGGATTCGTCCTTCACAAAACGTGCGATGAGATTAGACATTCGAGAGCTCCTACTCCACGTGTTACAGCACTTCCGTCAACTTCTGCGTTGGTTGATCGGATACTGGCAATCTAGGGAGAAGCTCTTTCGATCGGCTTAATAAACAGCCTTACCGATTCCTTTCCCGGTTCGAATATATTGCGTGGTTAACCCAGCACTAAATGCCGGCCGGCCTCATCCGTTTGCAGGGGTCGATGGTGGGGAGATCGCGCTCCGCAGGTAATCAACTCGGCACCCCGCACCCTTCGACCAGGGTGTCCGCTTAACCGTTGGTTCACCAATCTCGTTCATGTTCCGTTGATCAGTCTGCTTGCGTGGAGCGCCTCAATGGCCCAGCCGAGATCGTTAATCGTGATTGCTGCGCTTCTTGTCGCCGCGAACTTCGTCGCGCCCGCCATGGCCGGGGCCGGCATCGAGGTCACGATGAACCAGGCCAAGATCGTCAAACTGTCGCGTCCGGCCGATACGATCGTGGTCGGCAATCCAGCAATCGCCGACGCTTCCGTACAGGACGCCTCGACGATCGTGTTGACCGGCAAGGGTTTCGGCGTCACCAATCTGGTCGTGCTCGATACGGACGGCAGCCCGATCGTCGACGAACAGGTTACCGTCGTGCGGCAGGCCGCCTCGTCGGTGCGTATCTATCGCCGTGCAGAAATACAGACCATGTCCTGCACGCCCTATTGCGAAAGCTCCTATAAGAGTGATGCGGAGAAATCCTCCGAGGCTGAGATGAACGGCATCCGATAGGATGGCGCGGTGGAATGCCGTTCAGGTTATCGGCTGGTTAAGACGCCATCGACGACTTTAACGATCATTCAAACCGGGCCTCAATTGGTTTGCGCTAATACGCCTTCCGAGACCGCATAGAGATCGGCAGGATCAGACATGAGCAAGGAATTCGGCTCCGCAGACGAGCACAGAGCGAGACGCCCAAGGTTTTTCGCTCGCTTCCTTCGCGACCGGCGCGGCAGTACGGCAATTGAATTCGGAATCCTTGCAATCCCGTTTGCGCTGCTTGTCTTTGCCATTCTGGAGAGCTGCATCGCATTTGCCGGCCAGGAAGTGTTGTCCAACATCACCGACGATGTCGCGCGCCGCTTGCGCACCGGCCAGCTAAGGGCGGCCGACGTCGCCGGAGACAATTTGAAGAACATGATCTGCGACAAACTGGAGATCATCGTCTCGCAGGATTGTCCCAATCAGCTGGACGTGGATCTTCGCCAATATACGACGTTCGCCRCTGCCGCCGCGGCCGGCTTCAAGATACAGGCTGGCCAAGTCGTCCTGACCAACGGCGGCGCCAACCAGTCCTTTGCTGTTACGGCGGGTGCTGCGGAATCGAAGAACATGCTGCGAGTCTTTTACAAATGGCCGATCATGACCGATCTACTGGCCCAGTCGATGGGCGGCAACAAGACCCTGCATTTCGCGTCGGTAACCTGGCAGAACGAGCCGTTCGACAATTGAGTTCGAGGCGGATACACGAGCAGTAAAAGAAAGAGGGCAATGGGCATGATGCGTGCGGGGGCACATCTCAAGACTTCAGGAATTTGGCGCAAAGCAATTCGATTCGGGTCCGATCGCCGCGGTATCGCGGCAGTCGAGTTCGCCTTGATCATGCCTCTTCTGCTGTCAATGTATTTCATCACCATGGAGGCGTCACAAGCCATCGAGACCAGCAAGAAGGTCAGTCGTCTCGGCAGCATGGTGGCTGATCTCGTCACCCAGCAGACGACAGTCGTCAAGGCGGATATCGACGCCATCATGGCGATCGGCGCCGTCACCCTTCAGCCCTACAACCGCTCGGTCCCGAGCATCACCATCACGGCCATACAGGTCACGACCGACGCAACGCCGCTGGTGCAAGTGGTGTGGTCGCGCAAGCTGGTCAATGGCGTCGCCAGCACTGGCCCCACCACCACCACGGTTCCAGCAAAACTCAAGGTCGCCGGCACCTTCCTCATTCGCGTCGACAGCACTCTTGGCTACAAGCCGGTCATCACCTGGTCGGCGGGCAGCCAACAGAAGCTTGGATTGACCTCGGCTTTCAACGCCCTGACGATGGGCGAGTCCTATTATCTGCGTCCGCGTAGAAGCGTGACGATCCCTTGCGGCGATTGCTGAACCGGACGCGCTGAGCCGTTCGCAAAACCGCTCCAAAGCCTCGCGTTACTGCCCCGGACCACTGCCCGCGACGAAGCGCACGACAGCCGCGGCCATGTCGTAATCCTTTGGCATCACGACAGCGAACCCGCCGGAATGCTTTGATTCCAAGAGATCGTAGACGTCCGGCGTCATCGACTTGAGGTTGGTGAGGAAGACGGTGAGCCGGCGCTTGGCTTCCGGATCGAGGTCGCTGCGGACGGCGTGGGGACCATATCTCAGCAGGCCTGACGCCCATACGACCTGAAGCGCCGTTGCCGAAAGTCCCGCAGCTTCGAGCCTCGCCTCGGTGCCCGATGCCTGGGTGCCCGATGCTTGAGGGCCCGATGCTTCCGGCTGGCCGTCGGCAGCAGCCGTCACCCAGCCGAACAGGCCATCGGCCTTGCCGTCGAGCAGCATTGTTTCCGCCGCCGCAGCCGACTCGGCATGGACCAGAAATGGTGCATCTTGCGAAATCTTGCGGCCTTCCGCCGTCAACGCCGCCAATGGCAACAGAGAACCGCCGACGCTGTCCGAAGGGGCCATGGCAATGCGATGGCTTTCCATTGCCGCCAGATCAGGCAGCTTGCCGTCGCGCGTCAGCAGAACCGAGCGGATACCGATCGCGCCGTCAAAATCGACCGGAGCCACAAGCGGCTCGATGCATCCGCAGCGTTGCGACGCCGTCGCGTAGGCGGTCGCCGAATAGATTGCGTATTGGATGCGGGCATTGGCCTGCGCCTCGATCAGCGCGGCATAGTCGCGGGCAACGACAATCTCGACCTTCATCCCCAAGGCCTTGGTATAGGCGTCGGTCAACCGTGCCAGCCCCGGAACGGTGTTGCCGGCGCCTGGCTCGGCAACAATGCCGATGCGGAACGTGCCGATATCATCGCGCCAGTCGGCATGCGCCGGATTGGACCAGAGCGCACCCTGCACCAGCATGAGAGCGGCGTATGCCTTCAGGGTAACCCTCATGACAGAACCGCCGTCTGCTTTCCTTGATCCATGCCCTTGCCCGCCGCATCGTTGCGACATGCCAAAACCGCCACGCACCATGCATGTCGTTGCCCCAAAAGCGCCGCGCACTTTTGGGCGACATGCATTCTCAGTTTATGCGTGTCGTTGCCCCAAAGCCGCGGCGCACTTTTGGGCGACATGCATCGGACTATCACGCCTGGTCGTTGCCGTTTGGTTTCCGAATTGCCAACGAAGTCGCGGAACCCTATGTCTGGGCGTTCAAACTGGCAACAATTCGATGGCGCGCGCTTTCCTCTTCGTTCTGGACTCCTTCGGCATCGGCGGGGCGGCCGACGCCGACCGCTATGGCGACGCAGGTGCCAACACATTCGCGCACATCACGGAAGCCTGTGCCGAAGGCCGCGCGGATCGCGAAGGGCTTCGCAGTGGACCGCTGTTTGTCCCCTACATGGCCTCGCTCGGGCTTGGCAAGGCCGCCGAAACCGCCACGGGACTGGGCTTCGCGAGCAGCGGCACGGATCTGCTCACCACGGCCTTCCACGGCGCGGCGCAAGAGGTTTCGAGCGGCAAGGACACGCCGTCGGGCCATTGGGAAATCGCCGGCCTGCCGGTGCGATTCGACTGGGGCTATTTCCCGGATACGGTTCCCGCCTTTCCGGCGGATCTGACCGAGGCGATCATCCGCGAGGGCAAGGTGCCGGGCATTCTCGGCAACTGTCATGCGCCGGGCACCGAAATCATCGAGCGGTTCGGCGAGGAGCACATCCGTACCGGCAAGCCGATTTGCTACACGTCGGTCGACTCGGTCCTGCAAATTGCCGCGCATGAAACCCATTTCGGCCTCGAGCGGCTTTATGAATTCTGCAAGGTGGTGCGCAGACTGGTTGACCCGCTGAGGATCGGGCGGGTGATTGCACGGCCGTTCGTCGGCGAAACCACCGCGACCTTCGAGCGAACCTACAACCGTCATGATTACGCGGTGCCGCCACCGGAGCCGACCCTGCTCGACCGGCTGACGGCGCGTGGCAGCCGTGTCATCGCGATCGGCAAGATCGGCGACATCTTCGCCCATCGCGGAATTTCGCAAGTGCGCAAGGCGGCGGGCAACATGGCCATGTTCGACGAGGCGCTGGGCGCGATGGATGATGCCGGCGATGGCGACCTCGTCTTCGCCAATTTCGTCGACTTCGACACCGAATTCGGGCATCGCCGCGACGTTGCGGGTTATGCTGCCGCGCTCGAGGCCTTCGACCGGCGGCTCCCGGAGGCATTTGCAAGGCTGCGGCAGGGCGATCTTCTCATCCTGACGGCCGACCATGGCAACGATCCGACCTGGCGCGGGACCGACCATACGCGCGAACGCATTCCGGTGATCGGCACCGGACCGGCTTTCAAGGGCGGTGACATCGGACTGAGAACGACATTCGCCGACATCGGTGAAACCGTGGCGGAGCATCTTGGGCTGGCGGCCGGCCGTTACGGCACGTCTTTCTATGCAGCGATTGGCGGCCATGCCTGAACTGCCCGAGGTCGAAACGGTCCGGCGTGGGCTGCAGCCGGTTCTGGAAGGCGCCACCATCACCCGTGTCGAGGCGCGCCGACCGGATTTGCGCTTTCCATTTCCCGAAAAATTCTCGCAGCGGCTGACCGGCAAGACGATCACCGCGCTCGGCCGCCGGGCCAAATATCTGACGATGGACGTTGAAGGCGGTCCGGTGCTGATCTGCCATCTCGGCATGTCGGGCTCATTCCGCATCGAGACGGCGGATGGCAGCGACATGCCTGGTATCTTCCACCACGACCGCTCGAAGAGCTCCAACCACGACCACGTCGTCTTCCATGTCGTATCCGTGGGCGGCGCCAGTTCGCGCGTGATCTTCAATGATCCGCGCCGCTTCGGCTTCATGTTGTTTGCCGAAGGACCGCCGGATGTCCATCCGATGCTGGCAGGGCTCGGCGTTGAGCCAACCGGCAACACATTGGACGGCCCGCTGCTTGCCTCATTGATGAAAGGGCGGCGATCACCGCTGAAGGCAGCGCTTCTCGACCAGAGACTGATCGCCGGGCTCGGCAACATCTATGTCTCGGAGGCGCTGTGGCGCGCCAGCCTGTCGCCGCTGCGCGAGGCGGGCACGATCGCCAAGCCCGGGAAGAAGGCCCAGGCTCAAAGCGAGCGCCTCGCCGAAGCCATTCGCTCGGTGATATCAGATGCGATCGCGGCCGGCGGATCCTCGCTCAGGGACTATATGCAGGCTGATGGATCGCTGGGCTACTTCCAGCATTCCTTCGCCGTCTACGACCGCGAGGGTGAGCCTTGCTCGAAACCCGGCTGTAGCGGCCACATCGAGCGGATCGTGCAGAGCGGCCGATCGACCTTCTATTGCCGGACGTGTCAGCGGTGAGTTAGAGCAGTTCCAGGAAACGTGTGAGACGGCTTTCCTGGGAAAAGCGCGTAGCGCTTTCCCTAGGGAGTTGCATCAAAACAAGGAGATAGACGGGTTCCGCGTTTCCGTGAAACGATGACCCGCTCTGGACGATGGGCGAGCGAGGAGAAGCAAGTCATGGCCTATGAGACGATCGTCACCGAAGCGCGCGGCAAGGTCGGGTTGATCACGCTGAACAGGCCACAGGCGCTCAACGCGCTGAATTCCCAGATCCTGGCCGAACTGGTGGCAGCCGTGAACGGTTTCGGCGCCGATGCCGGCATCGGCGCCATGGTCATCACCGGTTCCGAAAAAGCCTTCGCCGCCGGCGCCGATATCAAGGAGATGCAGGCAATCTCCTATGTGGATGCGTACTGCCAAGACTTCTTCGTCGGCTGGGAGGAGTTTACGCGGGCGCGGAAGCCGATCATCGCTGCGGTGGCCGGCTATGCGCTGGGCGGCGGCTGCGAGCTGGCGATGATGTGCGACTTCATCATTGCCGCCGACACGGCCAAGTTCGGCCAACCCGAAATCACGCTCGGCGTCATTCCCGGCATGGGCGGGTCGCAACGGCTGACCCGCTTCGTCGGCAAGTCGAAGGCGATGGACATGTGCCTGACCGGGCGGATGATGGATGCAGCCGAAGCCGAGCGTTCGGGCCTGGTGTCGCGGGTCGTACCTGCCGGCGAGCTCGTCGAGGAGGCGCTGAAGGCGGCTGCCAGGATCGCCGACTTCTCGCTGCCATCGGTGATGATGGCCAAGGAGGCTGTCAACCGCGCCTTTGAGACAACGCTCGCCGAGGGATTGCGCTTCGAGCGCCGACTGTTTCACTCGCTGTTCGCGCTCGAGGACCAGAAGGAAGGCATGGCGGCCTTCACAGAGAAGCGGAAGCCGAATTTCAGCAACCGCTGACGCCAGTTTGACAGCCGCCAAAAAGAAGGCCAGGCAGCGTTGACGCGCCGGAAAAGCTGAACTATAAGCCGCACCAACCGAGGCGGCCCCGTGGCTGCCCGTTTGTTTTTTGCGCCCTGCGGCATCCCGCATGCGCCGACCAGATCAGAAGAGAGGCATCATGGCCAATACATCCTCGGCCAAAAAGGCAACGCGCAAGATCGCACGCCGCGCGGCGGTCAACAAGAACCGTCGCTCGCGCGTCCGCACCTATATCCGCCAGGTCGAAGAGGCACTTGCCTCCGGCGACAAGGCTGCCGCACAGGCTGCGTTCAAGATCGCGGAGCCGGAATTGATGCGCGCCGCAACCAAGGGCGTGATCCACAAGAACACGGCGTCCCGCAAGGTGTCGCGACTGGCCCAGCGGGTCAAGGTTTTGTCTGCCTGACATCACGTCCTGGACTGACGTTCTGAGAACCCGGCCGATTGTGCCGGGTTTTTTCGTTTGCCGGCAAGCACTTAAAAAGAATGGCCGGAAACAGCCCTTTGGCGGCTCGAAATGCTTTGCCGGCACTGCCATGCAGGTTGATCGCCGGTATCCCTGAAAAGGGTTCACTCGGAAAAAGTCGACACTCAGAAATAATCTATACTTTTCAAATAGTTGCGGACAGTCGTCCACAGCTTGTTCACATCGAGCCGGGGGGATGGGGGACAAGTCGCTGTCAAGCGAATTATTTCATAAAATTTCGTGACGGGCCGGCTTTTTCATATTCGCCGGAAAAGAGTTTGAATCACAATGGCTTTGTTAAAAAGTGCCGTAGCGGCACGCCACTCGAACCCGCCTCCACTAACCAGATTCCTTAAAAATCAGTTAGTCCCGGCCTTGCCCTATCCACAGCGATTTCGGTAATGTCGGTCTATCGAAAGGGACGGGCTCCGGGCCTTAACCCAGCTTGTAACGGCCAGCTTAAATTGGCGGGATTTGCAACGCGGATCAAGTCCGTGGACGGCTTTGGTTTGTCTTTTTCGATACGGTAGGGGACTGGCGTAACTAGACATGGCAGGTAGACGGCGCGCCGGCGCACTTTTCGCCGGATGGTGTCGTATTGCCCAGACATACTCAACGCGGACTGGCTTCCATGGGCCGGCACCGGTTTCCCCCGAATATTGGCGATGTCATCTGCCGGCGGCGGCAGCACGCATCGTAGCGAAGACGCAGTTGCCGGGACACGGTGCAGGGGCGCACCCCCGGTGGAAACAGGGTACGGAAGGACAAGGAAAAGACCATGCAGAGCGGCATCGAACGGGAGCTTACGGGCGACCTCCCATTTCCTGGAACTTTGACCGGAGCAAACGACATGGCGGTGTCCAGCGACGCGGAACAGAAGTTCGATCGGGTCAAGACCCAGTTGAAGGCGCGCCTGGGAACTGAAGTTTATTCGAGCTGGTTCGGCCGCATGAAAGTCGCGGAGGCTTCCAAGGGCATCATCCGCATCTCGGTGCCCACCGCTTTCCTGCGCTCATGGATCAACGGTCACTATCTCGACCTCATTTCCGAGTTGTGGAAGCAGGAGGATCCCGATCTCCTCAAGATCGAGATCGTCGTGCGGACGGCGACCCGCCAGGGGCACAGCCATGCCGAGCCGGAAGTGGCCCCTGCGCGAGCCAAGATGACGCGGCAGACGCAGACGGCGCTCGCCGCCGGCACCGTCAGCCCCGGCCGGACTGAGCGCGCACCGGCTCCGCGTCCGGGCACACCGGTCGAGAGCGAGTTCCGGCACAATGTGCTCGGCTCGCCGCTTGATCCGCGCTACACATTCGGCTCCTTCATCGAGGGACCGTCGAACCGGGTGGCCTTCGCCGCCGCCAAGGCAGTTGCGGAATCGCAGTCCAGCGCGGTGCGCTTCAACCCGCTTTTCCTTCACGCAACCGTCGGGCTCGGCAAGACACACCTGTTGCAGGCGATCGCCGCGGAATCGCTGAAGCAGAACCCCAAGTCGCGCGTCGTCTATCTCACGGCCGAGTATTTCATGTGGCGCTTTGCCACCGCGATCCGTGACAACAATGCGCTGACGCTCAAGGAACAGCTGCGCGACATCGACCTGCTCATCATCGACGACATGCAGTTCCTGCAGGGCAAGTCGATCCAGCATGAATTCTGCCACCTGATCAACATGTTGCTCGACAGCGCCAAGCAAGTCGTCGTTGCCGCCGACCGGCCGCCGTCGGAATTGGAATCGCTCGAACCGCGGGTCCGGTCGCGCCTCAATGGCGGCGTCGCGCTTGAAATGTCGGCGCCCGATTTCGCCATGCGCCTTGGCATGCTCAACTTGCGCCTTGCCACCGCAAGGGTCGATGACGCATCGCTCAATATTTCGGAGGAGATCCTCAATCACGTCGCCCGCACCGTGACCGGCAGCGGACGCGAGCTGGAAGGGGCGTTCAATCAGCTGCTGTTCCGCCAGTCCTTCGAACCGCAGATCACCATCGACCGGATCGACGAGATCCTCGGCCACATCTATCGCACCGGCGAGCCGAAGCGGGTTCGTATCGAGGACATCCAGCGCATCGTCGCGCGCCACTACAACGTGTCGAAGACCGAGTTGCTGTCCAACCGGCGCACGCGCACCATCGTCAAGCCGCGGCAGGTGGCCATGTACCTGTCGAAGGTGATGACGCCGCGCTCCCTGCCCGAGATCGGACGGCGTTTCGGCGGCCGCGATCACACCACGGTGCTGCACGCCGTTCGCAAGATCGAGGACCTTTCGGGCAACGACAATACGCTGGCGCAGGAACTCGAGCTCCTGAGGCGGTTGATCAACGACCAGGCCTGACCGGTCTGGCGAAGACGAAACCAGAACAGCACCGGAATTCAATGACTTGCCGGTGCGGTCCTGGATCCGAAATGGGTTCGTGGTGTCGCCTGGGGGCGATCCGGAATTTGGTTTTGCGACACCGGCTCGCGGACTTCGTGGCCTTTATCCCCAGAAAGCCCGCGTAGCCGGCCTGAACCGGTGTCGCGGGCTTGCGTTTGCTGGTTTTTTCCTGTCAGTTTACGCAGATTCTGAGCCTGTTCAGACCTTTCGCGGGGCGCCGCTTACTGGTGACCCGTCATTCATTCAAGCGAGCCTGTTTCGTCATGCGTGTTATCCTGGAACGGTCAAATCTCCTGAAGTCGCTCAACCACGTCCACCGTGTCGTCGAGCGGCGTAACACCATACCGATCCTGTCCAACGTGCTGCTCAGCGCCGAGGGCGCCAGCCTCGAAATGAAGGCGACCGACCTCGACCTGGAGGTGACGGAAGCGACGCCCGCCAAGGTGGAGCGCGGCGGGGCGACGACGGTTCCGGCACATCTGCTCTACGACATCGTGCGCAAGCTCGCCGACGGCGCCGAGGTGATGCTGAAGACGGACGAGGATGGCAACGCCATGACGGTGACGTCCGGCCGTTCAAGCTTCCGCCTCCAGTGCCTGCCGCAATCCGATTTCCCCGAGCTTTCGGCCGGATCCTTCTCGCATATCTTCCGTCTCGACTCGGTTGCCCTGAAGGGCCTGATCGAGAAGACCCAGTTCGCCATCTCCACCGAAGAGACGCGCTATTATCTGAACGGCATCTACCTGCACACGCACGAGGTCGGCGGCAAGCTGAAGCTGCGCTCGGTGGCGACCGACGGCCACCGCCTGGCACGCGCCGAGATCGACGCGCCGGCGGGTTCCGAGGGCATGCCGGGCATCATCATTCCGCGCAAGACCGTGAGCGAGCTACAGAAGCTGGTCGACGATCCGGATGTCGCGGTCACCACCGAACTGTCGGACACCAAGATCCGCTTCACCATCGGCAGCGTGGTTTTGACCTCGAAGCTGATCGACGGCACCTTCCCGGACTATCAGCGGGTCATTCCGACCGGTAACGACAAGAGGCTGATCATAGACCGCCAGAGTTTCGCTGCCGCTGTCGATCGCGTCTCTACCATCTCCTCCGAACGCGGCCGCGCGGTGAAGCTTTCGATCAGCGACGGTCAGGTGACGCTTGCGGTCAACAATCCGGATTCAGGCAGCGCCACCGAGGAGCTGGCCGCCGACTATTCGTCCGATCCGATCGAGATCGGCTTCAACGCCAAGTACCTGCTCGACGTTGCCGCGCAGCTGACCGGCACGGAGGCCAAGTTCATGCTGGCCGACGCGGGTTCGCCGACTCTGATCCACGACATGGCCGACGAGACCGCGCTTTACGTGCTGATGCCGATGCGGGTCTAGCCGGCGCGGCGTCACCAATCCGGCCTGCTACTGGACCGGCAGCGAGAATTATGGTTGCGGCGACTTCCAGAGCAATTCCAGGAAAAGTATGAAACGGTTTTCCGCCCGGAATTGCGTCGAAACAAAGAGTTAGAGCAGGTCTGCGTTTCCTTGAAACGACGAACCGCTCTATAGGCGGATAGCGGTTGCCGGCACAGACTCACATAAGTAAGCTTACACTTACTAATTTCCGCAACTATGCGGGATTGGCGATCGACCTGGCGCCGGGTGCCGTGGTCTTTTCCGGCGATAACGGTGCGGGCAAGACCAATCTTCTCGAAGCGATCTCCTTGCTGACACCGGGACGCGGCTTGCGCCGCGCGCCTTACGCGGATGTCGCGCGCGAAGGCGGCGACGGCGGCTTTGCCCTGCACGCCCGGCTCGATGGGCCCGACGGCCAGGTCGAGATCGGTACGGGCATTTCAGGTGGCGACAGTGCCGGCGAAGGCGGCAGGCGGGTGCGTATCAACGGCTCTTCGGCGCGATCGGCTGAGGAGATGCTGGAGTGGCTGCGCGTGGTGTGGCTGACGCCGGCGATGGATGCCTTGTTCACCGGACCAGCCGCGGATCGCCGGCGCTTTCTCGATCGGCTGGTGCTGGCGATCGATCCCGGGCACGGCCAGCGCGCAATCGACTACGAAAAGGCGATGCGCGGCCGCAATCGGTTGCTTACTGAAGGCTCCCGGGACGACCGCTGGTTCGACGCGATCGAGACACAAATGGCCGAAACCGGTGTGGCGATCGCTGCTGCACGCGCCGAGATGGTGCGCCTGCTGGCCGCGATGATCGACAGGCTGCCCGACACCGGACCGTTTCCGCAGGCCGATATCGGCCTTTCGGGTGAGCTTGAGGCCGAGATTGCCATCGCGCCGGCGGTCGACGTCGAGGAGCGGTTCCGCCGGACGCTTGCCGAAGGTCGTGACCGCGACCGAGCCGCCGGGCGCACGCTCGAGGGACCGCACCGTTCGGATCTGGTGGTTCGGCACCGTCCCAAGGCGATGCCGGCCGAGCTCTGCTCGACAGGCGAGCAGAAGGCGCTGCTGGTCGGCATCGTCCTGTCACACGCCCGGCTGACCGGCGAGATGTCTGGCATGACACCGATCCTGCTGCTCGACGAAATCGCCGCGCATCTGGATGGCGGGCGGCGCGCGGCGCTGTTTTCCATCCTCGAAGACCTGAACTGCCAGGCGTTCATGACCGGAACCGATGCGGCGCTGTTTTCCAGTCTCAAGGGACGTGCGCAATTCCTGACTGTCGACCACGGCACGGTTGGGCCAACGATCTAGATCTTTGTCTACGTATGTCGTGGTCCCAAAACCGCTTTACACTTTTTGGCGACATGGATTGGCTCCTGACAAGGTTTTTCAGCCGCTATATGGTCCGGCAATGACCGCTGCCGCCCTGACCGACGAAGAGATCGAACGCTATGCCCGCCACATCGTGCTGCCCGAGGTCGGCGGCGCCGGCCAGCAGAGGCTGAAACAGGCGCGGGTGCTGGTGATCGGCGCCGGCGGGCTGGGTGCGCCGGTGCTCGAATATCTTGCCGCCGCCGGCGTCGGCACGCTCGGCGTGATCGACGATGACACCGTGTCGCTTTCCAACCTGCAGCGCCAGGTCATTCACGGCACCGACACCGTCGGCATGCTGAAAACCGATAGCGCCAAGGCGGCAATCTCGCGCATCAATCCCAACACCGCCGTCGAGACACATACGTTCCGGCTGAACGCGGACAACGCCGCTGCCCTCGTCGCCCGTTATGACATCGTCGTCGACGGTTCCGACAATTTTGAAACCCGCTATACGGTGGCCGACGCCTGCGCGAGCGAGAGGAAACCGCTGGTGCACGCCGCCGTTGGACGCTTCGATGGTTCGGTGACCGTGCTGAAGCCGTTCGAAGACGGCAAGGACGGGGTGCCAAATCCGGGCTATCGCGATCTGTTTCCGGAAGCACCGCCGCCTGGCCTGGTGCCGTCCTGTGCCGAGGCCGGGGTGCTTGGTGCGCTGACCGGTGTCGTCGGCACGCTGCAGGCGATGGAGGCGATCAAGCTGATCACCGGCATCGGCGAGCCGTTGGTCGGCCGGCTGCTGCTCTATGATGGGCTGGCCGCGCGGTTCGATACGATCCGCTACAAGAGAAGCTGACATCGTGGATCGGACCGAAGTTGTCACCGTCATGAGGATCCCGGCCGAATTCGACCATTGGGACGATATGCTCGCACTGATCATGCACGCGTTCGCCACCATGGACGGTATCATCGACCCACCCTCCTCGGCGCACCTGCTGACCGCCGAAACCTTGCGCGACAAGGCGCGGCGTGAGACCGGATTCGTGGCGTTCGAGGGGGACAGGATCGTCGGTTGCGTTTTTGCCCTTGAAAGGACGGCGGAATTTTACGTCGGCAAGCTCGCCGTCGCGCCGGATTGTCAGGGACAAGGCATTGGCCGGCGGCTGATGCTGGCGGTCGAGGATCTTGCCCGCAGCCGCGGCAAGGCTGCGGTCGAACTTCAGACGCGGATCGAGCTGACCGGAAACCATGCCGCCTTTGCCCGCCTCGGCTTTCACGAGACCGAACGGACGGCGCATGAGGGCTACATCAGGCCGACCTCGATCACCATGCGCAAGGTCCTTGCGTAAGCCTGGGCTTTCGTTCGAAGGCTGACGTCAGGTTCTGAGCGGCAGCACGCGATCCGGTGGCCGGTGGCCGTCGACGAATGCGCGGATGTTGATGATGACCCTTTCGCCCATGTCGATGCGGCCTTCGAGTGTTGCCGAGCCCATATGCGGCAGAAGCACGACCTTGCCCTTGGCGGCGAGCTTCAGCAGCTTCCCGTTCAGTGCCGGCTCGTGCTCGTACACGTCGAGGCCGGCTCCAGCGAGCTTGCCGTCCTGGATCATCTTCACCAGCGCCTCTTCGTCGATGATGTCGCCGCGTGCGGTGTTGACGACATAGGCCGTGGGCTGCAGCAGCGCCAGCCGCCGCGCCGAAAGCAGATGGAAGGTCGCCGGCGTCGACGGGCAATTGACCGAAATGATGTCCATGCGGGCCAACATCTGGTCAAGGCTTTCCCAATAGGTCGCCTCCAACTCGTCTTCCACGGCCGGCAGCACGCGATGGCGGTTGTGGTAGTGGATCGACAGGCCGAAGGCCTTGGCGCGCCTCGCGACCGCGGTGCCGATGCGCCCCATGCCGACAATGCCGAGCCGTTTGCCCCAGATGCGGCGCCCAAGCATCCAGGTCGGCGACCAGCCGGCCCATTTCTTGTCGCCGGTGAGCACGTTGGCGCCTTCCGCCAGCCGCCGCGGCACAGCCAGCATCAGCGCCAAGGTCATGTCGGCGGTGTCCTCGGTCAGCACATTGGGCGTGTTGGTGACGGTGATGCCCTTCTTGGCCGCCGCCGTGACATCGATCTTGTCGACGCCATTGCCGAAATTGGCGATCAGCTTGAGATTGTCGCCGGCCTGGGCGAGCAGCGCCGCGTCGATCTGATCGGTCACCGTCGGCACCAGCACGTCGGCTTCCTTGACCGCCGCGACCAATTCCGGCTGCGTCATCGGCCTGTCCTCGACATTCAGCCGGGCGTCGAACAGTTCGCGCATGCGGGTCTCGACCGGATCGGGCAGCTTTCGCGTGATGACCACGAGAGGCTTCTTTTTGCCTACCATTGTTTCCTCGTACCCCGATCTCGTTGAGACCTCTTTAACCAAGACCGGCGAAACTGAAAGCCGGTCGCGGTGCCGATTACCCCATGTAACAAGCGGTGCCGCCGAAGACAAAGAAAAAGGGGCGCCAAGGCAAGCGCCGAAAGGAATGAAAGTGTCTGGTTTCGCGTCGCTTCGCCTGACCCTCAGTGCAGCATTTCTCGGCGCTCTGCTTCATTCTCCGCTTGCCGCGGCGCAGAGTGCGGCAGCACCTGCCCAGAGCGTCGTCACGCTCGGCCCGAGCGGTCTGCCGCTGCCGCGATTCGTCAGCCTGAAATCCGGCCGCGTCAACTCGCGCGTCGGCCCCGGCGCCAACTACTCGGTCGACTGGATGTATATGAAGGCCGGCCTGCCGATGGAGATCATCCAGGAATTCGATACATGGCGCCGTGTACGCGATGCCGACGGTTCGGAGGGCTGGATCAACCAGTCGCTGCTTTCCGGCCGGCGCACCGCAATCGTCGCCCCGTGGCAGCGCGGCAAGGGCGCCCAGGTGAACCTTCTCAACAGCCCTGAACAGGACGCAAGGGTGGTCGCGATGGTCGAGCCTGGCGTCATGGGCACGATCAAGTCATGCGACGGCCAGTGGTGCGAAATGACGTTCGAGGGCCACACCGGCTGGCTCGCTCAGTCGCTTGTCTGGGGCGCCTATCCCGGTGAACGGGTCAAGGACTGATCTTTTGACCGTTTGACCACGATCGTTCCGGACCAAAGAGTTTCCAAACAGCTGCTTAGTCTAGCGGCCGATACGGCCAAGATGCGTGTCCTGAAAGCCTGTTGACAGCTTCAGGCCGTAGCCCAGCGCACGATCGATGCCGATGTGGGCGATCCAGATCAATGCAACCGCCGTCGCGGTCGCTTTGCCGGACAGGTGACCGGCCAGCAGCAGCAGCACGGGCACAATCAGGATATGCAAGGCGTTGTAGGCCAGGGCACCGACGCGCGGCCCCGCCAGATAACCGAACATAGACAGGTCAGGCGCCAGGATAAGCAATCCGAAGAGCCACCAGGTTATGCCGGTTGAAGCGTAGAAGACGACAGCAGCCGCCGCAACGATGGCCCATTCGAGCCGGATTGTCAGGTCGAGGGGTTTCATTCCTGGCGGATCATTCTTGGCTGATCATTCCGGCCCTGCCGTTTATTCGGGCGTCGCCATTCATTCGCAGCGCTTGGGGCGCAGCCTCACCACGATGTCGACATTGGCGATCTCCATCCCCTCCGGCGGCTCCGGCAGGTTGGCGACCGTCACCGGACCGCTGTCGATGTCGAATATGCGGTTTTCACCTTCGATGTAGAAATGGTGGTGGTCGGAGGTGTTGGTGTCGAAATAGGTCTTCGCGCCCTCGACGGCGAGGATGCGCAACAGGCCCGCCTGGGTGAACTGGTGAAGGGCATTGTAGACGGTGGCCAGCGACACCGGCACGCCGGCCGCGACCGCCTCCTCGTGCAGTTCCTCGGCCGACAGATGGCGGTCGCCCTTAGCGAAAAGCAGATCGGCCAGCGCAATGCGCTGGCGCGTCGGCCTCAGGCCGGCTTCACGGACCCGCTTGTCCACAGCGACATTTTCCTTCCGACCGTCCAGGCCCATCTTCTCGTCGAACCCCACAGTTCCGCCCTAAGACACGCCCAGAATGGCAAAAAAATGAATGTCTGCCGAAACCGGACCCCTGCTGACATATATTCTGTCGCCTGAAAGCGATCAATAGCGCGCATTGACCCGAGCAGACGAGCAGGTTAAGCGCAAACGCCGGTTTCCGGCCTGAAACAGATTGTGTTAGGAAACCAACGACAAGGGCGCCCGATAGCCCGGAACGATGTGGGGACGAAATTGATGGCGGGTTCGAAATCCAGCTACGACTACGACGAATTGCTGGCCTGCGCCCGCGGCGAACTTTTCGGACCGGGCAATGCCCAGCTTCCCTATCCGCCCATGCTGATGTTCGACCGCATCACCGAGATCAGCCAGACAGGCGGCGCCTTCGACAAGGGCTTCATCCGCGCGGAATTCGACATCAAGCCGGACCTGTGGTTCTTTGCCTGCCATTTCATCGGCAATCCGATCATGCCCGGATGCCTCGGCCTCGACGCGATGTGGCAATTGACGGGCTTCTATCTCGGCTGGCTCGGCGAACCCGGCAAGGGAATGGCGTTGTCGACAGGCGAGGTAAAATTCAAGGGCATGGTGACGCCCTCGGTGAAAAAGGTCGAGTACGGGATCGACTTCAAGCGCGTGATGCGCGGCCGGCTGGTACTCGGCATCGCCGATGGCTGGCTGAAGGCGGATGGCGAACCCATATACGCGGCAACGGATTTGAAGGTCGGTCTGTCCAAGCAGTCGGCGGTCGGCTGACCGGCATCACCGGCTGACCCCTGGAAGGAGTTGCGAATGAGACGTGTCGTAGTCACAGGCCTCGGCATCGTGTCGTCGATCGGCAACAATGCCAACGAGGTTCAGACCTCGCTGCATGACGCCAGATCCGGCATCAGCTTCTCCGATTCCTTCGCCGAGCATGGTTTTCGCTGCCATGTCTGGGGAGCGCCGACGCTCGATCCATCCGCCATGATCGATCGTCGTGCAATGCGCTTCCTGTCGAAGGGTGCCGCCTGGAACCACGTCGCCATGGATCAGGCGATCGCGGATGCCGGCCTCAGCGAGAGCGACATCACCAATGAGCGCACCGGCATCGTCATGGGATCGGGCGGACCATCCACCAGCACCATCGTCGAGGCGGCGGAGATCACGCTGAAGAACGGCAGCCCCAAGCGCATCGGTCCGTTCGCGGTGCCGAAAGCGATGTCGTCGACCGCATCGGCAACGCTTGCCACCTGGTTCAAGATCCACGGCGTCAACTACTCGATCTCGTCGGCCTGCTCGACCTCGGCGCATTGCATCGGCAATGGCTACGAACTGATCCAATGGGGCAAGCAGGACATGGTCTTTGCCGGCGGCCACGAGGACCTCGACTGGACGATGTCCGACCTGTTCGACGCCATGGGCGCCATGTCGTCGAAATTCAACGACCGTGCATCCGCCGCCTCGCGCGCCTATGACGCCAATCGCGACGGCTTCGTCATCGCCGGCGGCGCCGGCGTGCTGGTGCTGGAAGAGTTGGAACATGCCAAGGCGCGCGGCGCCAAGATCTATGCCGAGATCGTCGGCTACGGCGCGACCTCAGACGGCTTCGACATGGTGGCGCCATCCGGCGAAGGCGCGGCCCGCTGCATGCGCCAGGCAATGGCGACGGTTTCCACACCGGTGGACTACATCAACACCCATGGCACGTCGACGCCAGTGGGCGATTCCAAGGAAATGGCCGCGATCCGCGAGGTGTTCGGCCAAGAGATGCCGTACATCACGTCGACGAAATCGCTGACCGGCCACTCGCTGGGCGCCGCCGGCGTACAGGAGTCCATCTACTCGATCCTGATGATGCAGGGCGGTTTTATCGGCGAAAGCGCTCATATCGAGACCCTCGACCCCGAATTCGAGGGCATGCCAATCGTGCGAAAGCGCATCGACAACGCCAAGATCGACACTGTTTTGTCAAATTCGTTCGGCTTCGGTGGCACCAACGCAACGCTCATTTTCCAGCGCTATTCCGCATAAGGCCAGCGTTGTTTTCATAAGGATTGGCGGCCATGGACGGATTGATGAAGGGCAAGCGCGGGCTCGTCATGGGTGTCGCCAACGATCATTCGATCGCCTGGGGCATCGCTCGGAAATTGTCCGAACATGGAGCGGACCTTGCCTTCACCTATCAGGGTGACGCCTTCGGGCGCCGGGTCAAGCCACTCGCCGACAAGCTCGGCGCCTCGCTGGTCGTGCCGTGCGATGTCGAGGACAGCGCTTCGGTCGCCGCCACCTTCGAGACCCTGGGCAATGCCTGGGGCGGGCTTGATTTCGTCGTCCACGCCATCGGCTTTTCCGACAAGAACGAACTGAAGGGCCTCTACGCTGACACCAGCCGGGACAATTTCGTCCGCACCATGGTGATCTCCTGCTTTTCCTTCACCGAGATCGCCCGCCATGCGGCCGCCTTGATGAAGGATGGCGGATCGATGATCACGCTGACCTATGCGGGCTCGGTCCGTGTCATGCCGAACTACAATGTCATGGGCGTCGCCAAGGCCGGACTTGAGGCCAGTGTGCGTTACCTCGCCAACGACTACGGTCCGCGCGGCATCCGGGTGAACGGCATATCGGCTGGACCGGTGCGCACGCTCGCCGGCGCCGGGATTTCCGATGCGCGCCATATGTTCTCCTACCAGCAGCGCAACTCGCCGCTGCGCCGCACCGTGACCATCGACGAGGTCGGCGGTTCCGCGCTCTACCTGTTGTCCGATCTGTCTTCGGGCGTTACCGGCGAAATCCACTATGTCGATTCCGGCTATCACATCGTTTCAATGCCGACGCTCGATGAATTGAAGCAGACCGATGGCGGGCGAGATTAATACCTAGCTCCCAAAAGTGCGCAGCGGTTTTGGGACGGCGACGCGTATAAAACAAAAGCTTAAGATGCGCCGACGAAATCCGTTTCAACGCGACGCGCTTTAGTCCGCACATGAAATACTTCCGGTCCAATAAAATTGGACGCATTCGCGGAAACTCATTTTAAGGACATATCCGCTAGAAAGCCCTGTACTCTGGGGACCTTTCAATGTCGGCCGTCAGCAACCCGAAGCGAACACCGGTGTTCCGGCTGCTCACCATAGCAAGCTCGGGTATCGGCAGTTTTGTCCTCGGACTCTGGGGCTTGAAGCACGGTCTCAGCGATAGTTTTGCCGGCATATCGGCGGACATGATGGTCGCGATGATGGCCGCCCTGTGCGCACTGGCGGCGTCGGTAGCCGCGATGTCCTTCTTCGCCGGCGTCGATGAATCAGCGGATTTCGTCTTCGAGGAGACCCATTTCGACAAGTTGACCGGCCTGCTGGCACGTCCGGCGATGGTCGGCAAGATCGCCGAGGCGGCATGCGCGACGAGCCGGACCGGCGAGCCGGTGTTCCTCATCGACATCGACATCGATCGGTTCAAGCAGATCAACGACGCCATCGGCTACAGCCAGGGCGACGAGTTGATCCGTGAGTTCACCAAGCGATTGAAGACTTGCCTGCCGCAACGCGCGGTGATCGGACGCATCGGCGCCGGTGAATTCGCGATCCTTCTCCCCGACAATCAGGTGTCAGGGTCACTGGAAAGTGCCATCGAGAGGCTCATCGACGAGATGATGGAGCCCTATGAGCTCAGCACGCACATGCAATCGGTCAGCCTGTCAGTGGGCATCGTGGCGATGCCAAAGGACGGTGTCGATCCCGTCCTCATCCTGCGCCGCTCCAATCTGGCACTGCAGAATGCGCGCGCCAGCGGCCTCGGCAACTGGTCGGTCTTCCACGCAGAAATGGGCAGGGTCGCCGACCATCGCCAGTGGGTCGAATCCGAGTTGAACGTTGCCTTCGAGCGGGGCGACTTCGACCTTCACTACCAGCCGCAGCTCGATCTCCCGACCGGCCGAATCGTCGGCTATGAAGCGCTGATCCGCTGGCGGCATCCTGAACGCGGCATGATCCCGCCGATGGAGTTCATTCCGATCGCCGAGGAAACCGGCATGATCGGTCCGATCGGAGAATGGGTGCTGCGCAAGGCCTGCAGCGACGCGCGCCATCTGCCCGAAGACTGCTTCGTCGCCGTCAACATCTCGCCCGTGCAGTTCATGACCAAGGACTTCGTCGGTATCGTGCGCGACACCATGACCAGCACCGGCATCAAGCCGTCGCGGCTGGAACTGGAAGTGACCGAGACGGCGATGATGCAGGACCGCGACCGCGCCGCCACCATCCTGAAGGAGTTGGCAGACATGGGCATCTCGGTTGCCGTCGACGATTTCGGCACCGGCTATTCCAATCTGAGCTATCTGATCGACTTCTCGTTCGGCAAGCTGAAGATCGATCGCTCGTTCGTCAGCCGCCTCGACACGGACTCCAGCTCCGGCGCAGTCGTTTCGACCATCGTCGGGCTTTCGCGCGCACTTGGCGTCAGCATCATCGCCGAAGGCGTCGAAACCGAAAGCCAGGCGACGCTGCTTAGGGCAGCCGGCTGCGAAGTGGTGCAAGGCTACCTGTTCGGCAGGCCGGCGCCACTCAGGTTCAGGGTCGGTGACGCTCACGTTACCGACGAGACGCGGCGCGTCGCCAATCTGCATTGAACGCGGCGCCGCATCTGCTCTCTCGATGATGATCTTTTTCGAAAACCGGTTCCCACTTTTCGGGATCAAGCTTTAACGACGCGCGACAAGCACCTTGAACATACCGTCGCGGGCGAGCTCTGCATGGCTCGAAAAAGTAGCAGACAGCACCGGCTCATAGGGAAGCTGGCGGTTGGCAACCATGAACAGCCGCCCGCCGGGCTTCAGGGCCTTGGCCGCCGCGCGGATCATGCCGGCGCCGATCTCAGGCTCGGCCGCGCGGCTGCGGTGAAAGGGCGGGTTCATGGCGATCGCGTCGTAGCGCTTCTCGACCGGCTCCTTCAGCAGATCAGTCCAGAAGAATTCCCTGGTGATCGACTGACCAACCGCTGCCAGATTGAGCTTTGCGGCTTCGAGCGAGGCGAAGTCCGCCTCATAGAGGTCGAGCGCCGAGATGCCCGGCGCCCGGGCGGCTATCTCGGCAGCCACATACCCCCAGCCGGCGCAGAAATCGGCAACGCTCCCACGCAGATCATTGGGCAGGTTCTCGACCAGCAATCTCGAGCCGGTATCGATCCGGTCGAACGAAAACATGCCGGGCGCGGTGCGGAACCGGCCTTCAACAAGCAGAGCGGGATTGGCAGCGCGCAGGTTTTGCGTAGCGGCCGGATCGGCAGGACGGCGAAACCAGAAGGCAATGCCGTGATACTTCGGCAGATGCCCCTCGAGCGGCACCAGTTCGCCGACGCGCTTGCGCAGGCTGGCGATACCGTCGTCCTTGCCGCCGGCAATGACGATCAAGCCGCCCGGCGCCACCCGCTCGAGCGCCTCGGCGAGGCGCAATTCGTTCAGCCCGCGATGCCGGCCAGCAAGCACAAGTGCCATGTCGAAGCCACCACCTTCGGCCTGAGCGGTGACGATGAGCCCAGACGCCTGCAACGCGCGAAAATGCGGCCGGAAGCCCTGTACCAGATGAAGCTCGGCCCCGAAGCCTTCGGGCGGGCGAAAGCCCGGTTCAGCGCCAAGAAACAACGCGCGATCGCCCTTTCCCGGCAAAGGAACAGCCTCGGCCTCAAAGGGATGAAAAAGCGTCTTCAGCGGCTCGGCGGACATTGTTCGATCTCGAAACGAGGCCTGTCTTGACAGTCTGAGGATGAAAAAACGGGCTGAGAATGAAAAGACGGGCTGAAAATGAAAACGGGCGCGACATAAGCCGCGCCCGCTTCGATTTACAATTTCAGGCCGATCAGGCGGCGTTTTCTTCGCCTTCGGTCTTCTTGTCGCGGGCGAGTTCCTTGCCGGTGGCCTGGTCGACGACCTTCATCGACAGGCGGACCTTGCCGCGCTCGTCGAAGCCCATCAGCTTGACCCAGACCTTGTCGCCTTCCTTGACGACGTCCGAGGTCTTGGCGACCCGGTCGTTGGCAAGCTGCGAGATGTGGACGAGACCGTCACGCGGACCGAAGAAGTTGACGAAAGCGCCGAAGTCGGCGGTCTTGACGACTGTACCTTCGTAGATCTCGCCGACTTCCGGCTCGGCGACGATGGTGTGGATCCACTTCTTCGCCGCCTCGATCTCCTTGGCGTTCGACGAAGCAATCTTGACCGTGCCGTCGTCCTCGATGTTGATCTTGGCGCCGGTCTTTTCGACGATCTCGCGGATGACCTTGCCGCCCGAGCCGATAACGTCGCGGATCTTGTCGGTCGGGATGTGCATGACTTCGATGCGCGGCGCGAACTCACCGAGTTCCGAACGCGCGCCGGAGAGCGCGTGGCCCATTTCGCCGAGGATATGCAGGCGGCCGTCCTTGGCCTGGCCAAGCGCGATCTGCATGATCTCCTCGGTGATGCCGTCGATCTTGATGTCCATCTGCAGCGAGGTGATGCCGTTGGCGGTGCCAGCGACCTTGAAGTCCATGTCGCCGAGGTGATCCTCGTCGCCAAGGATGTCGGAGAGAACGGCGAAACGCTCGCCTTCCTTGATCAGGCCCATGGCGATACCGGCGACTGGCTTAGCCAGCGGCACGCCGGCATCCATCAGCGCCAGCGAAGTGCCGCAGACGGTCGCCATCGACGACGAGCCGTTGGACTCGGTGATCTCCGAAACGACGCGCAGCGTGTAGGGGAACTGGTCAGCGCTCGGCAGCATCGGGCGGATGGCGCGCCAGGCGAGCTTGCCATGGCCGATCTCACGGCGGCCCGGCGAACCCATGCGGCCGGTTTCACCGACCGAGTAGGGAGGGAAGTTGTAGTGAAGGAGGAACTTCTCCTTGTACATGCCGGTCAGCGAATCGACATACTGCTCGTCCTCGCCGGTGCCGAGCGTGGCAACGACCAGCGCCTGGGTCTCGCCGCGGGTGAACAGCGCCGAACCGTGGGTGCGCGGCAGCACGCCGACTTCGGAGACGATCTTGCGGACCGTCTTGAGGTCGCGGCCATCGATGCGCGAGCCGGTGTCGAGGATGTTCCAGCGCACGACCTTGGCCTGGAGTTCCTTGAACACGGCGCCGATCTGCTCGGACGTGTACTTGGCGTCTTCGCCTTCAGCCGGAGCAAACGCGGCCTTGACCTTCGCCTTGACGGCGTCGACGGCGGCGTAGCGCTTCTGCTTGTCGATGTTCTTGTAGGCATCGCGAAGCTCGCCTTCGACGATCTTCAGCATTTCGGCTTCGAGCGCGGAATAGTCCGGCGCGGTGAAGTCGCGCGGCTCCTTGGCGGCAACTTCGGCCAGCTTGATGATGGCGTCGATGACCGGCTGGAAGCCCTTGTGGCCGAACATGACGGCGCCGAGCATCAGCTCTTCGCCAAGTTCCTTGGCTTCGGACTCGACCATCAGAACGGCGTCGGTGGTGCCGGCGACGACGAGGTCGAGCTTGGATTCCTGCATCTCGTCGACATGCGGGTTGAGCACGTATTCGCCGTTGATGTAGCCGACGCGAGCGCCGCCGATCGGACCCATGAAGGGAACGCCCGAAAGGGTCAGGGCCGCCGAGGTGGCGACGATCGACAGAATGTCGGGATCGTTCTCGAGATCATGCTGGACGACGGTGACGACGATCTGGGTGTCGTTCTTGTAGCCGGCGGCGAAAAGCGGGCGGATCGGGCGGTCGATGAGGCGGGAAACCAGCGTTTCCTTTTCGCTCGGACGGCCTTCGCGCTTGAAATAGCCGCCTGGGATCTTGCCGGCGGCGTACGTCTTTTCCTGGTAGTTGACGGTCAGCGGGAAGAAATCGAGACCTGGCTTCGGCTCCTTCATCGAAACGACGGTGGCGAGAACCTTGGTCTCGCCGTAGGTCGCGAGCACCGCGCCGTCGGCCTGGCGCGCGATCTTGCCGGTTTCGAGGATGAGCGGACGACCGCCCCATTCGATTTCCACTTTGTGGTGATTGAACATATCTTGTCCTTAATAAGCGGAAAGGGCCGCGCCGTTTCACGGTGCGCGGATGCCCTTTCCCTGGCTTCCTTTCTCGGGCAGCCACGGGCAAGACAACGGGAAGCTCGGGTGATTTCAGCGCGGCGAGCGCGCGAGCGTCCTGCAATCCTGCCCCATGACCGTCCATGGGCGGTTTCGAGTGGCCCTCTGCACGGCTCGAAACCGGGTCTGGCCAGTCGATACGACTGGCAGAATGCGCGACCGGCGGGCCCTCCGAAGAAAGCCCGCCGGTCAATTCGTCAACGGCGCAGACCGAGCTTCTCGATCAGCGTCTGGTAGCGCGCGTCGTCCTTGCGCTTGAGATAATCAAGCAGGCTGCGGCGCTGGGAGACGAGAGCGAGCAGACCACGGCGGGAATGGTTATCCTTCTTGTGGTCCTTGAAATGGTCGGTCAGGTTCTTGATGCGCTCGGAAAGGATGGCCACCTGGACTTCCGGAGACCCGGTATCGCCCTTGGCGGTTGCGAATTCACCCATCAATTCCTGTTTGCGCTCGGCAGTAATCGACATCGTGTTTTTCCTTATCTGTTTGAGGAAACGGGTCGCCCTCAGCCGGGATGTCGTCCAGCAGGGGCCGGTGCAAGCAAAGCGTCATAGCGCTATGCTGCGGCGCGTATAGTGCAATTCCCGAGAAAACACCAGCCCAATTCACAAGCCGGCTTTTCAGCCCAAAATGACAGGTTTTATCCTTGTTATAGCCATTTCTTCCATTTGAAGAAGGCGATCAGCCCAAACGCGACAAGCGCCATGAACAGCAACGATGCCGGATAGCCATAATAGGCTTTCAGCTCCGGCATGTTCCAGGGCGAAGACTCCGGATCGAAATTCATGCCCCAGATGCCGACCAGGAAGGTGAGCGGCATGAAGATGACCGAGACGATGGTGAGGTAGCTGATGACGTCGTTGGTGCGCGCCTGACTCAGCGACAGATGCATCTCGATCAGGCCGGTCAGCATATCGCGCTGGGTTTCGACCAGTTCGATCAGCCTGAGCGAATGGTCGAGCGTGTCGTTGAGAAAGATCTTGGTCTCAGCCTTCACATAAGGCACGTCGTTGCGGATCAGCGTTGCCAGCGCATCGCGCATCGGCCACAGCACCCCCTTCAGCACATTGGCATCGCGCCGCAATTCATGCAGCTGCCGCATCTGATGCTTGTGCGTCGTGTGCAGCATTTCGTCCTCGATGCCGTCGACCATGTCGCCGGCGGCCTCGATCGGCGGGAAATAGCTGTCGACGACAGCGTCGATCAGCGCGTAGGCGAGGTAGTCGGCGCCGCGCGCGCGCAACCGGTTGGGTGCCGAGCTCTCGATGCGCTTGCGTACGGGATTGAACGGATCGCCTTCACGCTCCTGGAAGGTGACGACGAAGTTGTTGCCGAAGAAGACGGCGATCTGCTCGTAGCGGTGCGACGTGACATCATCAATCATCCTGACGACGACGAAGGCATGATCCTCGAAGAAGTCGACCTTCGGCCGCTGGCCGGTGTTGACGACGTCCTCCAACGCCAGCGGATGCAGACTGAAAATGCGGCCGATCTCCTCGATCAGCGGAATGTTGGCGAGGCCAGTGCAGTCGAGCCAAATGACCGGCCATTTGTCGCAATGGGTGTTCAGGTCGTCGATGCTGGCATTTTCGATGGTCTTGAATTTCTGCGGCGAGATGAGGGTCAGCCGCAGTTCCGAGCGCCGCGCCGCCGGATCGGCGATCAGCGTGCCAGGCGACGCCCCCACCGGCGGCCGCCGCGTCTTCACCGGCGCCCGCTTTTTCACCGCCTCGGCCTTTTCCATATGCCCCTCGAGCGTAAAGTCGACCTGAAGTTAGAACCTCGTTTTGTCGCAATTCCGGACGGAAAACCGCTCTCGCTTTTCCTGGAATTGCCTTGGCCGTCAGCCGGCAAAGACTCGCTTGGGCTTGAACATGCCTTGCTCGATGGCACCGATGGCGACCAGCTTGCCGCGCGCCGTGGCGCAGGCTTCTTCGGCTTCCACCGGTGCGTCGCGGCCGCGGATGATGACCGGATTGCCGAGGCGGATTTTCGTCGCCGCGTCGTCGCTGATGGCGACCTGCGGTAGGCAGTCGAGGGCAGCGGATGTATCCACCAGAAGTGCGTCGATGGCGTCGAAGTCGATCGGCGCTGCCACCGCGCCAGCGGCTTCAACCATATCAGAGGCATCTGTCGCGTCCGGCTCGTCTTCACCCGGCACGCCGAAACGGGCGGCCTCCAGTTCGGCGATGGTGACGAAGTCCTCCGGCGTGAACGGCTCGACCTCAACCCGGCGCAGTTCGGAAATATGGCCGAAACAGCCGAGATCGCGGCCCATGTCGCGGGCCAGCGAGCGCACATAGGTGCCCTTGCCGCATTCGACTTCGAAAACAGTATGGTCGGCATCGTGCTCGACAATATCGAGCCGGCCGATCTCGACCTCTCGTGCGGGTATGTCGACCGTCGCGCCGTCACGGGCCAGATCATACGCGCGCTCGCCCGATATCTTGATGGCCGAGAATTGCGGCGGCGTCTGCATGATGACGCCGGTGTATTTCGGCAGCAGCGCAAGCACCTCGGGTTCCGCCGGACGCAGGTCTGAGCTCTTCGTCACCGGACCTTCGAGGTCATCGGTCGAACGCTCCTGCCCCCAGGCAACGGTGAAGCGATAGATCTTGGCGCCGTCCTGCACGTAAGGCACGGTCTTGGTGGCTTCGCCAAGCGCGATCGGCAGCATGCCGGACGCCAGCGGATCGAGCGTGCCGGCGTGGCCGGCCTTTTCCGCCTGGAACAGCCATTTGATCTTGGAGACGGCTTCGGTCGAACCCATGCCGACCGGCTTGTCCAGGACCAGCCAGCCCGAGATCGGCCGGCCCTTCTTCTTGCCGCGACGCGCCACTATTCAGAGTCCTTGTTGTCTTCTTTGTCCTGGCCTTCGGAGCCCAGATCGCGCGCCACTTCAGGCGACTTCAAGAGATCGTTGATCCTGGCGAAATTGTCGAAGGAAGTGTCCAGCTTGAAGCGGAACTCCGGCATGAACTTCATCTGCCGCAGCGCGCCGGAGACACGGCCACGCACGAACTTCGCATGCTTGTTCAGCGCCTCGACCACCGCATCGGTATCCTTGGCGCCGAGCGGCGAGACGAAAGCGGTGGCGACCTTCAGGTCGGGCGACATGCGCACTTCCGAGACCGAAACCACGGTGTTCTCGATCAGCGGATCGATGATCTCGCCGCGCTGCAAGGTTTCGGACAAGGCATGGCGCACCTGTTCGGCGACGCGCAGCATGCGCTGGGATGGGCTGGATGTGGTTGGACGGGGCATTTTTCTCGATCCTGAAAGCGTGAGGCGCGGGATGGAACCGTGCCGCATGTCTCATATGGTCATTCTCAATAGGACCTGCTCAATAGACTTGGGGGCGGCGGTCTTTCGACCACCGCCCAGTATCGACAAGTCACTCGAACTCAGAGCGTACGGGTCACCATCTCGACGCGGAAGCACTCGATGATGTCGCCGACGCGCATGTCCTCGTAGTTCTGGAAGGCCATGCCGCACTCCTGGCCGCCGGGAACTTCCGCAACCTCGTCCTTGAAGCGCTTCAGGGTCTTCAGCGTGCCTTCGTGGATGACGACGTTGTCGCGGATCAGACGCACGCCCGCACCACGCTCGACCTTGCCTTCGGTGACACGGCAGCCGGCGATCTTGCCGACCTTGGTGATGTCGAAGATTTCGAGGATCTGCGCATTGCCGATGAAGGTCTCGCGACGCTCCGGCGACAGCAGGCCCGACAGAGCCGCCTTCACGTCATCCACAAGGTTGTAGATGATCGAGTAATAGCGGATCTCGATGCCCGCGGCAGCGGCGGCGGCACGTGCCTGCACGTTGGCACGAACGTTGAAGCCGATGATCGCCGCACCCGAAGTCTCCGCCAGCGACACGTCGCTCTCGGTGATGGCACCGGCGCCGGCATGGACGATGCGCGCACGCACTTCGTCGGTGCCGAGCTTGTCGAGCGCCGCGTTGATTGCTTCGATCGAGCCCTGCACGTCGCCCTTGATGACCAGCGGGAATTCCTTCAGCCCGCTCGTCTGCAACTGCGACATCATCTGCTCGAGCGAACCGCGCTGACCGGCATGCTTGGCAACCGCCTTCTCGCGCGCCAGACGCTGGCGATATTCGGTGATCTCGCGGGCACGGGCTTCATTGTTGACCACGGCGAAGCGGTCGCCGGCCTGTGGGGTTCCCTGCAGGCCAAGCACTTCGACCGGCATCGCCGGCGGTGCTTCCTTGATCTGCCCGCCACGATCGTTGACCAGCGCGCGCACCCGGCCCCATTCGTTGCCGGCGACAAGGATGTCACCCGGCATCAGCGTGCCGGTCTGCACCAGCACGGTGGCGACGGGGCCACGGCCCTTGTCGAGTTGGGCCTCGATGACAACACCCTCGGCGGTACGGTCCGGATTGGCCTTGAGGTCGAGGATTTCGGCCTGCAGCAGGATCGCCTCGAGCAGCTTGTCGAGATTGGTGCCCTTGGTCGCCGACACTTCGACGTCCAGCACTTCACCGCCCATGGATTCGACGAAGACCTCATGGCGCAGCAGTTCGGAGCGCACCTTCTGCGGATCGGCATCATGTTTGTCGATCTTGTTGATCGCCACGATGATCGGAACGCCGGCCGCCTTGGCGTGGCTGATCGATTCGATCGTCTGCGGCATGACGCTGTCGTCGGCCGCAACCACCAGGATGGCGATGTCGGTCGCCTGGGCGCCACGAGCACGCATCGCCGTGAAGGCAGCGTGGCCGGGCGTGTCGATGAAGGTGATCTTGTGACCGTTCTTCTCGACCTGGTAGGCGCCGATATGCTGGGTGATGCCACCGGCTTCGCCAGAGACGACATTGGCATTGCGGATGGCGTCGAGCAGCGAGGTCTTGCCGTGATCGACGTGGCCCATGATCGTCACGACGGGCGGACGCGTCACCAGATCCTCGGCATTGTCGGCGATGTTGAACAGGCCTTCCTCGATGTCGGACTCGGCGACGCGGCGGACCGTGTGGCCGAATTCGGTGGCAACCAGCTCCGCCGTATCGGCGTCGATGACGTCGCCCGGCTTCAGGATCTGGCCCTGCTTCATGAAGAACTTGACCAGATCGACCGCACGCTCGGACATGCGTTGCGCAAGTTCCTGGATGGTGATGGTCTCTGGCAAGATCACTTCGCGCATGACTTTCTCGCGCGGCTCATTGTGCATCGCGCGCTTGAATTTTTCCTGGCGGCGGCGCATCGACGACAGCGAACGGGCCCGCGCGTCCTCATCGGACAATGCGGAATTCAGCGTCAGCTTGCCACGACGGCGATCTTCCTCGGCCTTGGTCGGCTTGGCCGGACGCGCCACTTCAGGCGTGACCGGACGGCGCACCGGCGCGCCAGCGCCAATCCGCTTCGGCTTGACCTCTTCCTCGTCGTCGACCGTTGCCAGTTCCGCGGCCAGCGGCGCGCGGCGGCGTGCCTCTTCCTCGGCGCGACGGCGGGACTCGGCCTCGGTCTGCAACCGCGCCTCTTCCTCAGCCTGGCGGCGCGCGGATTCTTCGCGTTCGCGCTTGCGGCGCTCTTCGTCCTCGGCGCGGCGCTTGGCGTCCTCGGCAGCGCGCTGACGGTCCTCGACCTCGCGCACCTTCGAGCCTTCGAGCGCCCTGCGGCGCGCTTCCATTTCACTGCGCGACAGTTCGTTCAGCACCATGCCGCTGCGCTCGACCGGAGGCGGCGGCGGTGGCGGCGCCTTCGGCGCTTCCTGCACGACGGGCGCGGCCACAACCGACGGCTTCGGTGTGAAGACGGGTGCGGCAACCGGCTCCGGCTTGTCGCCGGGCATCGAGAACTTGCGCTTCTTGGTTTCGACGACGACCTGCTTGGTGCGGCCGTGCGAGAAGTTCTGGCGCACAGTGCCCTGTTCCATACCGGGGCGCTTTAGCGTCAAGGTCTTCTTCGGCGTCACACTCAGCGTATTGTCGTCACCCGATTTCGTATCGCTCATTCCATATCCTCTGCGGCATCATCTTCGTCAGCAACAGCCGCAAGCATTGCCAGATCGTCCGGGGAACCGCCCCGATACCGGTCGAGCGCAACCATGCGCTTCTGGACCGCCCTGCCCGCGTCTCCCGCGAGAACGGCAGCATGTATCACATTTGTACCCCCCAATGCCAAGCTCAACTCGGCCTCGGAGAAAAGTTTGTAGGCAAGGATAGCGGGCCCGCCGAGATGGACTGTCGCCCGTCGCGCCTGGCTGATCTTGCGCACGCCGTCGTCGGACGCCTCGGTCGCATGGAGCACGAAAAGCGCCAATCCGCCGCGCACCGCGCTCTCGACCTTGGTGGCTCCAAGAGAAATCGCGCCTGCCTTGCGAGCAAGCCCAAGCATGCCCAGAGCGGATCTGGAAAGCAGCCCGTCGACCATGCCGCCAAGATCGGGCGGCACGACCACCTGTGCCTTGAAGGCACGGGCAAAAAGGTTCTTCGCCGCCGCCTTGTCGATATGTAGGCGGTCGGCGCTCACCCAGCAACCACGGCCGGGCAGATTTCTCTTGATGTCGGGAACGACGGCCGAATCCGGGCCGACGACGAACCGGATCAATTCATCCGGTTCGGCCTGCCTGCGGGTGACGATGCAGGTGCGATCGTTCATCTCGTCCAAGGGCGGGTTCGGTGCGATGCGGTTTCACCTCACGCACCAACGGCTTCGTCAGCCGTTTCTTCTTCGGCTGCAAGCTCGTCTTCGGTGATCCAGCCAGCCTTGAGGCGGGCGGCCAGAACCATCTGCTCGGCATCGGCGCGTGTCACGCCATGACTGGCCAGCACGCCCGGATAAACCTTCGTCTCGCCGTCCTTGCGTTCCTTCCAGCCGGTCAGGTCGTCGGCGGCATAGCCGGCGAAATCCTCGATCGTCTTCACGCCGTCCTCGCCGAGCGTCACCATCATGGCGGTGGTGACGCCGGGGATTTCGCGCAATTCGTCGGAGACGCCGAGCGCCTTGCGCTTGTCGTCGTGCTCGGCTTCAATCTTCTCCAGATACTCGCGGGCGCGGGTCTGGATTTCCGAAGCGGTGTCTTCGTCGAAGCCATCGATCGAGGCGATTTCGCCGGAATCGACATAGGCGACTTCCTCGACGCTGGTGAAGCCTTCGGAGGCCAGCACCTGGCCGACCATCTCGTCGACGTCGAGGGCTTCCATGAACAGCGACGAACGCTCGACGAATTCCTTCTGGCGACGCTCGGATTCTTCGGCCTCGGTCAGGATGTCGATGTCCCAGCCGGTCAGCTGCGAAGCGAGCCGCACGTTCTGGCCGCGGCGGCCGATGGCCAGCGACAGCTGGTCGTCGGGAACCACGACTTCGATGCGTTCGGCATCCTCGTCGAGCACGACCTTGGCGACTTCCGCCGGCTGCAGCGCGTTGACGATGAAGGACGCGGCCGAAGGCGACCACGGAATGATGTCGATCTTCTCGCCCTGCAATTCGCCGACGACGGCCTGGACGCGGCTGCCGCGCATGCCGACGCAGGCACCGACCGGATCGATCGAGGAATCGCGCGAGATGACGGCGATCTTGGCGCGAGAACCGGGGTCGCGGGCGACCGACTTGATTTCGATGATGCCGTCATAGATTTCCGGCACTTCCATCGTGAAGAGCTTGGCCATGAACTGCGGATGGGTGCGCGACAGGAAGATCTGCGGGCCGCGCTGCTCGCGGCGCACGTCGTAGACATAGGCGCGGACGCGGTCGCCATATTTGTAGTTTTCGCGCGGGATCAGTTCGTCGCGACGGATGATCGCCTCGCCACGACCGAGATCGACGATGACGTTGCCATATTCGACACGCTTGACGGTGCCGTTGACGATCTCGCCGATGCGGTCCTTGTATTCGTCATATTGGCGGTCGCGCTCGGCCTCACGCACCTTCTGCACGATGACCTGCTTGGCCGACTGGGCGGCGATGCGGCCGAAATCCATCGGCGGCAGCTGTTCGGCGATGAAGTCGCCGAGCTGGGCGTCGGGATTGCGCTCGCGCGCCGAGGAAATGGCGATCTGGGTGGCGTAGTCGTCGACCTTCTCGACCACTTCCATCAGCCGCTGCAGCTTCATCTCGCCGGTGTTCGGATTGATGTCGGCGCGGATGTTGGTCTCCTGGCCGTAACGCGAACGCGCTGCCTTCTGGATCGCATCGGCCATGGCGGCGATGACGATCGACTTGTCGATCGACTTTTCACGCGCGACCGCATCGGCGATCTGCAGCAGTTCAAGCCTGTTGGCGCTTACAACCATCGTTTTTCTCCCGAGCCTGTTTGCCGGACCTTTACGCCCGGCAGCTCAATCATAGTTCCTGTTCGGTTTCGTTTCCCGCGCCGGCATCCGCACCCTCGGGCGCATCATCGTCCGGTTCGCCACGGCGTTTCTTGGCTTCCTTGCGCGCCCTGTTGTCTTTCGACAGGGCATCGCGAATGAGATCGTCGGTCAGGATCAGGCGCGTTTCGGAAATCGCGTCATAGGGGACCCGCACCGTCGGCTCCTCGCCATAGGCGGCCTTTTCGCGCTCGATCAGCACATCGTTGTCACCGGCCTCGACGATCTTGCCCTTGAACCGCTTGCGGTCGGCGACGATGATCGACGTCTCCATCTTGACCAGATGGCCGGTCCAGGTCGCGAAATCCGATTTGCGGACCAGCGGCCGGTCGATGCCGGGCGAAGAGACTTCGAGGTGATAGGCCTTTTCGATCGGATCATCGACGTCGAGGGCCGGCGACACCGCGCGGCTGACCTCTTCGCAGTCCTCGACGGTCATGGTGCCGTCCTCGCGCTCGGCCATGATCTGCAGCGTCAGCCCGTTCTGGCCCGACAGATGCACCCGCACGAGGCGGAAGCCGATGCCGCGCAGAACCGGCTGGACGATCAGCGCGATGCGCGCATCGATGCCGCTTTCGCGGATGATGCGGTCGTCGCCTTCGCTTGCCGTTGCAGTCATTCGATCCCTGTCGTTCTACCCGAAGCTACCGGCAGGTAATAAAAAAGAGCGGGACCGGGTGGACCCACTCTTCGTCATACCGACCAAGAATTTGAGGCTGATATAACCGATCATGGCCGCTGTTTCAAGCCCGCCGTACCCTCACGGACAAAAGCCGTGGCAACGCCAGTGTTGCGCCAGACGCATGGCCTCCATGCGGCAGTACCCCTGTGAGCCTCAACGCTGCATCACCATCTATGTTGCATCGCACAAAGATGACGACATGTCACAGCAGCGAAAGGATACGACCATGACCAACCGCAAGATTCTATCCGCCATAGGCGATCTCTTCACGACATTTGGCAGTGCAGTCGCTGCGTCGCGTTCCGTGGAAGCCGGCCGTAGGCCGCGCGCGGACGACCTGCGCAAGCTCGGCATGGATCCGGCTGTCTTCAACAGGATCGGCCGTTTCTAAGGATTTGGCGGGCTGACGACGCACCCGCTTGCCGCCGGCGAACGCCGGAGGCCGCGTGCGGTCGGCCTGCTTACGTCCTGATGAAGGTAAGATAGGCGGGCCGCCGGCCCTCACGAACAGCCTTCGCCTCGTAACGGGTACCCGGCCAGCCATCGTAGGGCCGATGCCAATCCGCCGCCTCCGAAGCCTGCCACGCGAATGCACCATGCGCCCGACAGTGCAGCAAGGTCCAGTTCACATAGGTGTCGATATCGGAGGCAAAGCGGAATTTTGAACCCTGCTTCAGCACGCGCGCGAAACGGTCGAGATTGATCGGGCTGACGAAACGGCGCTTCCAGTGCTTCTTCTTCGGCCACGGATCCGGATAGAGAAGATCAATGCCGGCGAGCGACGCCTGCGGCAGCCAGTCGAGCAGCCGGGTGGCGTCGTCGTCATAGACCCTGAGATTGGCAAGCGGCCTTTCCCTCACCGCCATCATCATCTTGGCCATGCCGTTGACGAAGGGCTCGACGCCGATAAAGCCAATCGATGGCGCCTCGGTGGCGCGATGCAAGAGATGTTCGCCGCCGCCGAAGCCGATTTCGAGACGAACCGCCGAAACATCCGCTTCAAACAGGGTGCTGAGATCTGCCGGAGGTTCACCCGTCAGATCGAGCCGATACGTGCCAAAGCCGCTTTCCAGTGCGGCCGCCTGCTGCGGACGCATGGTCTTGCCGCGCCGGCGACCGAAGAAGGCTTCGGTCGCGCGGCTTGGTCTGTCCTTCGGGTCCATGGCAGGACTTTGCGGCGCCGCTGTCAGGCGGCGACCGCGTCCTTGAGCGCCTTGGCGAGATCGGTCTTTTCCCAGGAGAAGGACCCATCGCGGCCGGCTTTGCGGCCAAAATGGCCGTAGGACGACGTCTTGGCGTAGATCGGCTTGTTGAGATCGAGATGGCGGCGGATGCCTGACGGCGACAGATCCATCACCGTGCGCAGCGCCTCTTCAAGCTTGGCCTCGTCGACCTTGCCGGTGCCGTGCAGGTCGACATAGACCGACAGCGGCTGGGCGACGCCGATGGCGTAGGAAAGCTGAATGGTGCAGCGGTCGGCGAGTTTCGCCGCCACGACGTTCTTGGCGAGGTAGCGCGCCGCATAGGCAGCGGAACGATCGACCTTGGTGGTGTCCTTGCCCGAGAAAGCGCCGCCGCCATGCGGTGCGGCACCGCCATAGGTGTCGACGATGATCTTGCGGCCAGTCAGCCCGGCGTCGCCATCCGGCCCGCCAATGACGAACTTGCCGGTCGGGTTGATGTACCACATGCAGTTGTCGGCGATCTTGAGCTCGCCCAGCGCCTCGCGGATATAGGGTTCGACGACCTTGCGGACCTTCTTCGAATCCCAGCTCGCATCGAGGTGCTGTGTCGACAGCACGATCTGCGTCGCCTCGGCGGCCTTGCCGTCGACATAGCGGACAGTGACCTGGCTCTTGGCGTCCGGACCGAGCCTGCCGGCTTCACCGCTGCCTTCGTGGCGGGCGGCGGCTAGCAGTTCGAGGATCTTGTGGCTGTAGTAGATCGGCGCCGGCATCAGATCCGGCGTCTCGCGGCAGGCATAGCCGAACATGATGCCCTGATCGCCGGCACCTTCCTCGCCCTGGCGGTCGGACGCATTGTCGACACCCTGGCCGATATCGGGCGACTGACCGTGCAGCAGGACCTCGATTTTCGCGTTCTTCCAGTGGAAGCCGGCCTGCTCATAGCCGATTTCACGGATCGCCTTGCGGGCTACCGACTTGAACTTCGCCGGATTGACCACCGGGTGGCCGGCGGCATCCTTGAGGATGTTGCCTTCCTTGTCCTTCTTCAGCAGCGTCTCGGGGACGCGCACCTCACCGGCGATGACGACGCGGTTGGTGGTGGCCAGCGTCTCGCAGGCGACACGGACTTTCCATGGGTCCATGCCGGTCTTCTTGGCTTCGCGATAGACCAGATCGACGATCTCGTCGGAGATCCGGTCGCAGACTTTGTCGGGATGGCCCTCGGCAACGGATTCCGAGGTAAAGAAGTAATTCTGCCGCGTCACGGGTGTCCCCTCTTGAAAAAACGATCGGCAGGCTGCCGATTTTGGCGCGCCACGTGTTAGCGGGGTGGAGCGCCGCTCGTCAAGCGGTGCTGCCGTTCTGGCATGAATGTCGATGCAGTTATCTTGTGCCACCGGCGGCAGGTTGCCGCCGGTCCAAACGGGATTGCGGATCAGTCGAGATCGTCCGTGGAGAGCGATTTGACCAAGTCAATGATCCTGCGGCGCACCTTGGCATCGGCAATCTTGACGAAGGCGCGGTTAAGCTGAAGGCCTTCAGGACTGCCGCAGAATTCGACGGCGAAAGCCATCGACGTGTCTTCGGCAAAGCCACGGCCGTGCGCGGCCTCCTGGCCGGGCGCATCCTCGAAAAAGAAGGCGACTGGCACACCGAGAATCGACGCTATCGCCTGCAGGCGGCTGGCGCCGACGCGGTTGGTGCCCTTTTCATATTTCTGAATCTGTTGAAATGTGATGCCGAGATTCTCGCCCAGTTTCTCCTGGCTCATTCCGAGCATATTGCGGCGAAGCCGGATGCGACTGCCAACATGGATGTCGATCGGATTCGGTTTCTTCTTGTTGTCTTCTGTCATTTTTTCCTCGCCGAATTTTTTCGGCTTTCTCTATTTTTTCTTTGCCCAAACGACGCCGGCGGCAACTGCCCCAACAGAACGATCCACCGACTTCGAGAAAATTTCAGGCGCTTACAGTATGAGTTTCTAATGTGTGGGCTGTCAATTCACCCGTAGCCTTTGCCTTACGTTCAACAATGCGGCGGCGATGGCAAACAGCAACATGATCAGCATTCCGTTAATGCGTCTCTGGCCGGCGGATATGAACGCCTGTCCGGAAATCGGCACGCGTGCATCGATGGCGCCGCGCGCATTGATCGCCAGCGCATCGACGACGCGCCCGCGCGTATCGACGACGGCCGAGATACCGTTGTTGGCAGCACGCAACAATGGCAATCCATTCTCCACCGCACGGATCTGGGCCTGCCTGAAATGCTGATACGGACCCGGCGTGTCACCGAACCACGCATCATTGGTAACGTTCACAATAAGCTGCGCTGACGTAGCGTCAACTGCCACCAGATCGGGAAAGATCACCTCATAACAGATAAATGGCAGCGCACGGATGCCGTCAGGCAAAGTGATGGCGTGCCGCTCGTTGCCGGCCGCAAATGTCATCGGCCCGGCAACCAGTTGCTCGATGCCGAAACGCTCGAGCAGATCGGCGAAAGGCAGGTATTCGCCGAACGGCACCAGATGAACCTTGTCGACGGCGTCGGCGATTTCACCCTTGTCGTCGATCGCCACTACGGAGTTGTAGTAGCGGCTGTCGGCATTCGCCGCCGAGCCGCCTTCCTCGCGGACGACGCCGGCGATCAGCATCTGGCCGGGTCCGAGCATGTCGCCCAGCGCCGTCAATGCGTCCGGGCGCTCGGTGAAGAGGAATGGCACCGAGGTCTCGGGCCACAGGATCAATTGCGGCTTTTCATGACCGGGATCCGGCGCCTTGGCCGACAGCCCCATCAAAGTTGCGAAGATGCGGTCGCGCACCGAGGCATCCCACTTTTCCGACAGATCCACGGCCGGCTGGACGATGCGGACATCAAGGCTGTGCGTCGCCGGCTTTTCGGGAGTGGCAAGCCTGACATAGCCGAAACCGATATGGGCGGCGGCGAGGACGGCAAACAGTGCCGCGCCGAGGCGCAGATGCCGGCGCGCCACCAGCAGCGCCGGCAATGCGAAGACGAACACAGCTAGCGCGTTCATGCCGATCATGCCGGTCACCGAGACGCTCTGCATCAGCAAGGGCACGGGCATGGCCGCATAGCCGATCGCATTCCAGGGAAAACCGGTGAACAGGAAGTCGCGCAGCCACTCCGCCAGCCCGAAACCGAAGGCAAGGGCGGCGATGCGGCCGATATCGCTGCTCCACAGCAGGCGGGCAACCATTGCCGCAAAGCCGTAGAAAAAAGCGAGAGCGAAGGGAATGCCGACCACCGCGAAGGGAAGCGCCCAGGCAAAGCTGTCGGCCTCGACCAGCAGTGCCGAGCCGATCCACCAGAGGCCGGCAAGGAAATAGCCGAAGCCGAACCACCAGCCGACGGCGAAGGCAGGCCGCAGGCGACGAAACAGGCTGCCGGAGGCTTCGCCGGTGGCGCCATCGATCAGCCAGACCAGCAAGGGAAACGAGATGAAACAGGCAGCGAAGAAATCGTAAGGGGCCTGTCCAAGCACGGCAAACGCCCCGGCGAGAAACGCCACCAGCGCGCGCCGCCAACCCCAAAGCAGAATTATCCGGCCGGCCAGGCGCTCCATGCAAACTTCCGAGTCGCGCGAATCAGGAAGCAAGATTTAACAGGCCGCGGTCCGCGTTCCAAACGCCGGATGGCTGGCTGCGATGCAAGCTCCGCCTACCGGTGCCAGCCGTCGATGCGCACGCCGCCCAGCCGTTCGGCCTCTTCACGCGAAACAGCTCGAATGGTCTGGGTGAAGGTCCAGACATGGCCTTCGGGATCACGTGTCCGATACTGCCGTTCGCCGTAGAACTGGTCGGCAGGCTCCTGGATGATCTCGGCGCCGTTTGCCCTGGCGTGCTCACAATGGGCGTCCAGGCCGTCCTTCAGCCGCACATAGACTGATTGGGTGTTCTTGCCGGAGACGGAACAGGGGCTGGCGACGTAATCGGTCCATTCGGAATCGACGATGATGTAGCCGTCGCCGAACCGCATCTCGGAGTGGACGAGCCTTCCATCGGTGTCGCTGACCACCATGCTGCGCTCGAAGCCGAAGGCCGTTTCCAGCCAGTCCAGAGCGGCGCGAGGGTCCCTGTAGAACACCCCGGACCCCAAGGTGGAATGCTTGAAGGGGTCCTCGACCGTCATCTGCGAGCGCTTATGTCCTTGTTTTGTCGCATGATGTTCGTCCGAAAAGTCTGCAACTTTTCGGCATCGTGCTTTGGTCTTGTCGCATGATGTTTATCCGAAAAGTCTGCAACTTTTCGGCATCGTGCCTAAGCCTGCTCCGTGCGTGCGGCGCGCCGGCGGCGCTCACCCTTCTGGCTCTGCACGATGCGCACGCGCTTGACGCGGCGCGGATCGGCATCAAGGACGTGGAATTCGAAGCCGGGGATGGCCTGCACCACCTCGCCGCGCGCAGGCACGCGGCCAAGCGTGTTGAAGATCATACCGCCGATGGTATCGACATATTCGCCATGTTCGCCGGCGGCGAAATCCTCGCCGATCATTTTGGCGACGTCGTCGATCTCGGCCTTGCCGTCGACGATGAACACGCCGTCGCCGCTCTGGGTGATCATCGGCTCATCGTCGTCATGCTCGTCCTCGATGTCGCCGACCACCATCTCGACGATGTCTTCCAGCGAGGCAAGGCCATCGGTGCCGCCATATTCATCGATGACCAGCGCCATCTGCGTGCGCGTCGTCTGCATGCGGCCCATCAGGTCGGAGGCAAGCATCGACGGCGGCACGAACAGCACCTGGCGGATCAGGTTGAGGTCGCCAATGGTGCGCGCGAGGTCGACCTGCGTGAGGTCGAGAACCGTGGCGGCAGGGGTTTTCCGTGTCGAGCGGCCCTTCTTGACGCGCGCGATCTTGGTGATGTGGGCCAGCACGTCGCGAATGTGCACCATGCCGCGCGGATCATCGAGCGTCTCGGAATAGACCGGCATGCGCGAATGGCCGGACTGCTCGAAGGTGCCCAGCAGATCGCCGAGCGTCGTCGTGATCTCGACCGCCTCGATGTCGGCGCGCGGCACCATGACGTCCTCGACGCGCACCTCGCGCAAACGCAGGATGTTGTTGAGCATGGCGCGTTCGCCGGGCGAGAAGGCGCCGGCGTCGCTCGCGGTTTCGGCAAGCGCCCCGGCGATTTCCTCACGCAGGCTGGTCCCGTTGCGCTGCCGGAACAGGCCCAGCACGCGGTCGAATAGGGAGGGACCGGCTGGCGATGTTTCGCTGGCAACGCTGCCGGTAACGGTACTCGGACTTGATCCCTCTTCCGACGTATCGGAAGCCTTGTTCGCACTGCCGGCGTCGGGGCGGGCGGCAGTCTCTGGTTTGTCGTTCATCGTCGTCCGGTCAATTGGTCAGACGTAGTTACGCGTAGGGATCGGGAATGGCAAGCCTCGCGAGCGCTGCGCGCTCGATGGCCTCCATCGCCTCGGCCTCGGCGTCGGTCTCGTGGTCATAGCCCAAAAGGTGCAGCAGGCCATGGACCACGAGATGAGTGATATGGTTCTCGACAGGCTTGTCTTCCAGTGCCGCTTCACGCGCGACCGTCTCGGCGGCGAGCACGATGTCACCCAGCATTGGCGGCAATGGAGCGCCTTGCACAAGCGGAAAAGCTGGGAAAGACAAGACGTTGGTCGGTTTGTCCTTGCCGCGCCAGCCGGCGTTGAGGGTCCGGATATGGGCGTCGTCGGAAAAAACGAGGCTGAGTTCGGAACGGCCCGACACGCCGGTTTCGGCAAAAGCAGCCGCGACAGCGCCATCGACCAGCCGTGTCAGGCTTGCCTCATCGGGCCAATTGCCCGCCTCGACTGATATATCAATTTCGACGGGGACCGGACGTGCCCCGTCGCCGGATATGTTGTCCTCAGGCATGAGGCCGCATCGTCACATCAATTCTCGGCGCCGAGGCCGCGCGCCAGTTTGGCATCCCGGTCATACGCCCTGACGATTTCCGCCACCAACGGATGGCGGACGACGTCGCCATCGTTGAAGCGCACAGTTACCGCGCCGGCCACGCCATCCAGCACGCGCAAGGCTTCGACCAGGCCCGATTTGGTGTTCGAGGGCAGGTCGATCTGGGTCGGATCGCCAGTGACGATCATGCGCGAGTTCTCGCCGAGACGGGTCAGGAACATCTTCATCTGCATCGGCGTGGTGTTCTGCGCTTCGTCAAGGATGACGGCGGCATGCGCCAGCGTGCGGCCGCGCATGAAGGCGAGCGGCGCGATCTCGATCACCTCCGCGGCAATGGCGCGCTCGACCTTGTCGGCGGGCATCATGTCGTAAAGCGCATCATAGAGAGGGCGCAGATAGGGATCGACCTTCTCCTTCATGTCGCCCGGCAGGAAGCCCAGCCGTTCGCCGGCCTCCACGGCCGGCCGCGACAGGATGATGCGTTCGACCATGCCGCGCTCAAGCAGCATCGCGGCATGCGCCACCGCCAGATAGGTCTTGCCGGTCCCGGCCGGGCCGATGCCGAACACCAGTTCCGACCGCTCCAGCGCGCGCATATAGGCGTCCTGGTTGAGCGAGCGGGCATAGATCGTCTTCTTGCGGGTGGCGATCTGGGCGGCGGAGACCTTCCCCTTGCGTTCCAACGTCGGCAAGGTCAGCTGATCGTCGGCGGCAATCGCCATGCGCACGGCGCCGTCGACGTCGGACTGGCCGATGTCGACGCCCTTCTGGAGAATGCCGTAGAGATTGTCCAAAGCCCGGCGGGCCTGCTCGGCGGCCGACGCCGAGCCCTTGATCGTCAGCTGGTTGCCGCGCGAGCGGATGTCGACGCCGAGCTTCTGCTCGAGCCTGGCCAGGTTCTCGTCGAACTGACCGTAAAGGGCGCTGGCAAGCTTGTTGTTGTCGAAAGTCAGAACGATGTGCGCCATGTCAGAAGCCCCAGACGCCGGTGCCGGGGGCAGGCTCTTCACTTCTGCAGCGCTCAACCGTCTCTCCTCATCTGCCGAGACCCTCAGGCCAATTCGGCGAACAGGCTGTTGTAGCCCGTCTTCGTGATTCGCACCTGGATAATGTCACCGATTTCGCCGGCCTTTTCATCAACAATAACGGGCTGCAGCCAAGGTGAGCGGCCGACCTTCTGGCCGGCCTGGCGGCCGGGCTTCTCGATCAGCGTGTCGATGGTGCTGCCGACGAGGCTTGCGCCGAAATCCTGCTGCTGCTTCAGAAGCAAGGCCTGCAGCCGCTGCAGGCGCTCATCCTTCACCATTTCCGGCACATGGTCAGCCATCTCGGCGCCCGGCGTGCCGGGACGCGGCGAATATTTGAACGAGAAAGCCGAGGCATAGTTCACCTGGCGCACCAGTTCCATGGTCGCCTCGAAATCCGCCTCGGTCTCGCCGGGGAAACCGACGATGAAGTCGCCGGAAAGCGCGATATCCGGTCGCGCGGCACGAATGCGGTCGAGCAGCGTCAGATAATCCTTCGCGGTGTGCCTGCGGTTCATCGCCTTGAGGATGCGGTTGGACCCGGATTGTACCGGCAGGTGCAGATAGGGCATCAACGCCGGCAGATCACGATGGGCTGATATCAGTTCATCGTCCATGTCGCGCGGGTGGCTGGTGGTGTAGCGCAGCCGCGCCAGCCCTGGGATTTCGGCCAGCCTGAGCAGCAGGCGGCCAAGGCCCCATTCCTCGCCGTTTTCGCCCTGGCCATGCCAGGCATTGACGTTCTGGCCAAGCAGCGTCACCTCGCGCACGCCGGCTTCGGCCAGACGTTGCGCCTCGGCAACGATCTGCGCCACCGGCCGCGACACTTCGGAGCCCCTGGTGTAAGGCACGACGCAGAAGGTGCAGAACTTGTCGCAGCCTTCCTGGACGGTGAGGAACGCGGTGACGCCGCGCTTGATGACCTCGGCGCGTTTGGGCTGCGGCAGATGCTCGAACTTGTCCTCGATGGCGTAGTCGGTCTCGACTATCTTTTCGCCGCCGCGCACCCGCGCCAACACGTCGGGCAGCCGGTGATAGGTCTGCGGGCCGATGACCAGATCGACGGCCGGCGAACGGCGGATGATCTCGGCCCCTTCGGCCTGCGCCACGCAGCCGGCGACGCCGACCAGCATCTCGCGGCCTGCCACGGCGCGTTCTGCCTTCATATCACGGATACGGCCGAGCTCGGAATAGACCTTTTCGGCCGCCTTCTCCCTGATATGGCAGGTGTTGAGCAGCACCAGATCGGCCTCGCCGATGGCATCGGTGGCGGCATAGCCGTCGGCGGCCAGCGCATCGGCCATGCGCTGTGAATCATAGACGTTCATCTGGCAGCCATAGGTCTTGATGAAGACCTTCCTGGTGGCTGCCGCCGGCACGGCCATCGCTTCGGCCGCGGCGTCAATGTCGTCACGCTCTATCGTGTTCAAGTCCATCCGGCGGCTTCTAACGCCTTTCGATGACAAAAAACAGACGATTCTCCACCACGGCCGTCACGCACAGACTGGCGCACCCATCACCAGTCTATCGGCTCGGGCGCGGATCGGCGAGTGCCGCCTGCATCATCGCGCGCACCTGGCTTTCCATCAGCTTCGACGTTTCCTTGCGGTTCGAGCCCTTGGAAAAGGCGATCGGTTCGCCGAAATGCACCTCGACGTCGAGTGCCCCCTCCTTCAGCAACACCTTGAGATGCGGCATCAGGTCTTCATCGCCGATCCAGGCGGCAAGCGGCCGGTGCCGACGGCCGAGCGGCACGCCGTGCAGGCGCGTGTAGGCGATCGCCACCGGCTGGATGAAGACCTGTTCGGCCGCGCCTTCTGAAATCGCCATCGAGGCGGCGCCGAACAGCGTGCTCTTGAAGGGCAGGACGATGTTGCCGTCGCCGGTCGATCCCTCGGCGAACAGCACCATGGCGTCGCCCTTGGCCATGCGGCTGGCGATCTCGCTGGCCTGGTCGCCGGACGAACGCTTGCGCTCGCGCTCGATGAAAACGGTGCGCTGCAGCTTCGACAGCATGCCGATCAGCGGCCAGCCTTCCATATCGGCTCTGGCGATGAACTTCACATCGACCATGGAACCGAGCACCATGATGTCGGTCCAGGAGATGTGATTGGACGCGACCAGCAGTGGACGTTTGTCGGACAGCGCGCCCTTGACATGGATGCGCATCCCCAACGCCCGGACGATCAGCCTGTGCCAGATCTTGAGGATGAAGGTTTCCGGCCACCAGCCGGTCTTCATCGACAGGATCTGCAACGGCACGAGGACCAGCGAACCGGCGGTGACGAGGCCAAGCGCCAGGAAAATCCTGATTTTTGCGATCATACAGTCCCGGCCCTGCCGTTACAGCGCCGCGCGTCCTTTTTTGGAAGCGCTAACCCTTGGATTTGGCGCCTCTGGCTAGCGAAGATCGCGGCGCATGACAAGCGCCCCGGTCGGTCCGTGCTCGGACGACCTGTAGTAATTGGGGCGTTTGCCGACCTCGCGGAAGCCCAGCCGCCGGTAGAGGGCGATCGCCGCGACATTGGTCTCGTCGACCTCGAGGAACAGCGCTTCGGCGCGCTGAGCGTGCAGTTCGCGCAGCACCGCGTCCATCAACTGCCAGCCCAGCCCCTGCCGGCGGTGCGAGCGCGCCACCGCAACGGTCAGGATCTCGCCCTCGCCGGCAGCTAGCCTGGCCAGCACGAAGCCCACCGGCGGCTTGGCGCCCTGCCCGGTTTCGCGCGCGGCATAGCCAAAGACGGTGTCCTGTTCGAGCAAGGCGGCGAATTCGCCGTCGGTCCAGGGGCGGACAAAATCCTCGCGATGCAGAAGCGAGACCGCCGGGCTGTCGGTGATCCTCAGCGGCTCGAGCGCATAGTCCCGGCGGCGTGGTTGGAGAAAAGGTATGCGCATTAGTTTTGTTGCCTTGATAGTATGAACCCAGCCTGCGGCTTGGCGTCCGCACCACGCAAATAAAGCGGTTTCGGCCTTTCGCCCGCGCCCTTGCCGGCCGCCAGGCGAGCGTAGGTGAGAATGTCGGCGGTGGCCGTCTCGGGGCCGATATCGAAGGCGCGCCCTGCTGAGGCAGCGATTTGCCCAGCCGCGGTGCCGGCGAGCACCGAAGCGCTTTCCGTCGCCATGGCCACGGCATTTGCCAGTGTGGCCACAGCCGGACCGTAAGTCAAAACTGACATTTGATCGAAAAGGGCGGCATGGAGTTCCTCGCGGCCGGCGTCGAGCGCCGCCAGCACGGCGCGGCCAGGAAATGTCCCGGCTGCCTCGGCAGCCAGCGCCTCCAGCGTCGTCACCCCGATCGCCGGAACCTTCAGCGCCAGCGCCAGGCCGCGTGCGGTCGACACGCCGACGCGCAGGCCGGTGAAGGAGCCGGGACCGACAGAGACGGCAATGGCGCCGAGACCGGCATAGTCGGTTGCGCCTGCCTTCAGCGCTTCGGCAATGGCGGCCATCAGGTGCTCGGCATGGCCCTTGCCGAGATCGAGCACCGAGCGGCCAAGCTCCTGCTTCGCCCCGGTGTCATAGACGCAAGCGGCGCAGAGGTTGGCGGCACAGTCGATGGCAAGCAATTTCATGAAACGACCGGTTCGAGAAACAATTCCCTGTGCCCGCCACGGCCCGCCACCGCAAGGGGATAGTGCATATTTTGTTAAGCGGCTTCGTTTCGGCCCTGCAGAAAAGTATCTACGCAGCCTGTTCGATGCGCAGCATATGGTTGTCCCAGACAAAGTCCGGTTCGGAGCGTGTCGCACCGCTGCCCTCGATGATTTCGCCGGCGCCTGTGGTCGCCATGAAGCTGGTTCCATCGGGCGCCACGCCGCAGACCTCGACCAGCGCGCTGTTCGAGACGACCCGGCCGCTCGCCGCGTCGATCACCACGAGCGAATTGCCTTCCGGCGAAGAGACGGCGACGGTGCCGGCAAGCGGATTGGCGGCGACCGAGCCGATGTAGTTGCGGAAACCGGACAGCACGTCCTGCGGCATGTCGAGCAGCTGCAACTCCTTGCCACGCGCGGCTCGGCCGACCAGCAGCGGTCGATCGGTGCCCGGCCCCCTGTACTGACAGCCGAACCAGACGGTGCCGGACCGGTCGGTGTCCATATGGCGGATCGACAGCTGGTGCAATGCCGCCGGCAGTTCGTGCTTCTCGATGAGGTCTCCGGTGACGCGGTCGATCAGCACATAGGACGGCTTCATGGTGGCGATGTTGAGCTCGGCGCGACCATAGTCCGGATGGGTCTCGATGCCGCCATTGGCAACCGCAATCGTCCTGCCGTCGCCCAGGAGCAGAAGCTCGTGCGGACCCATGCCATAGGTCGGGAATTCGCCGATGCGGCTGAATTTCGCCCGCGCATCGTAGATACCGACCACACCGGCGGCATTGTCGAAATCATTCTCGGTTGCATAGAGCAAAGCGCCGTCGGGCGAGAACACGCCATGGCCGAAGAAATGCCGGCCGGTGATGCTGGTGACGGTCAGCGGCTTCTCGCGGCCCGAATGATCGAAGGCCACGGCGAATGTGCCCGGCTGGCGAGCGAAGACCACGGAGCGCTTCGAGACCGGATCGAAAGTGATGTCGTGGCCGCGATCGGGCAGGTCGATCGCATGCAGGAGCTTGCCGCCCTCGGACAGGACGGCCGCGCCATAACTGCCGTCGCGCTTGACAAAGGCGGTGGCGAAGACGGCGTCGGCCGCCAGTGTCGCTGCCCAGGCCGACGGCGCCATGGCTGCGGCAAAGCCAATGCCTGCGGCCCGGAGGAAATCGCGGCGGTCGATCAGCGGCGTACGCATGCTCAGTCTCCGTCGAGCGACGAGAAGCCGGCGGTCAGGCCGAATTCGGCGGTCAGCCTGGTGCCGATCAGAGTCGACAGGCTGGAGGTGATCAGTGCGAAATGATCGAGCTTTTCGCGCAGTGTCGGATCGGCAAGCGCTTTGTCGATCGGACCGCTGACCGCCTTGGCAGTGGCGATGCCATTGACCAATTGGATATGGATCGATTCCGCCATCCAGCGCGCGTCGGGCGGCAGTGCGTCGCCGAGCTTCGAGGCCTGGAACAGATCGTCTATTCCCGACAGATTGGCGGCCAGCGAATTGGTGGTGTTTTGCGACCGCCAGTAGATTGCTTGCCTGGGCTTGTCCGCATCCGGCTTGCCACCGAAAAAGCCCTTCAGGCGCACGTCGCGCACCATTTCCAGTTCATTGATGAAAACACCGACCAGTTCGGTCACCGCTTCGTTGCCGTCGCGATAAAGCGCATTCTGCGGCCCCGGATTGGCCCAAAGGGCGGCAAAACCGTCGGGCTTGTTCCAGGCGGCGCTGACCTCGCCAGCCATGGTTTCGATGTTGCCGGCAACCGCGGCACCATAGGCGCAGCGATAGGGATCGGCCTTGCCCGTCAACGCCTCGGCGCCATCACCGTAGAGGACGAATTCCAGCGCGCCCAACCCCTGCATGGCGACGCTCTTGCCGGCGAGCTGTGCCGGATCGGTTGCTGTCGGGTCCTTGTCGGACAGCGCCGCCTGCACCTGCTTCAGGCCGATGCTCTTGCGGTCCGGCCAGAACAGCATGCGTTCCAGCCGATTGTTCTCCTTGATCGGCCCGAACCCGATGATCTCGGCTGACGACCAGGCATCGACCGTCGCCGAAAACTGGGCCCGAGCCGCATCGAGGTCTTCTTGCGAGGGCCCGGTGCAGAGCGTGTGCATCGCCTTGGTCAAATGGCCGGCGTGGTCGTGCAGGCTGGCATAGGCCGGGCGGACAAAGCCGTCGACCGCCCGCTGGATGATTTCGGAGGCTTTCACAGCCGCCGACGCCGGGGCGACGCCCAGCAGAGCCAGCGGCAGAACGAGAACCAGTGCAGAGCGCTTGAGCATCACAGTGACTCCAGAAATTTGAGCAGTGCATCGCGGTCGGCCGCGCTGGCGGCGGCAAAGCGGTCGCGCGTCTTCTGGGCCTCGCCACCATGCCACAGGATCGCCTCGGTCAGGGTGCGCGCGCGGYCGTCATGAAGGAAGAAAGAATTGCCGTTGACTGTTTCGGTGAGACCGATGCCCCACAGTGGCGGGGTACGCCACTCATTGCCTGTCGCTTCGCCCACGGCCTGGCCGTCGGCCAGATCCGGCCCCATGTCGTGCAGCAGGAAGTCGGAATAAGGCCAGACCAACTGGAAGGCCTGTGCCTTGTTCGGGGTATCGCGACGGGTGACGAATTTCGGCGTATGACAGGCAATGCAGCCTATCTCGTAGAAGATCTTCTTGCCGGCGAGCACTTGCTGCGCGTCGAGGTCGCGGCGTGCCGGCACCGCCAGGTTCTGCGAATAGAAGGTGACGAGATCCATCACCGGCGCCGGTGCCTCGACCGGGCCGAGGCGCTGCTGCACGCCATTCGGCATGGTCAGGCATTTTTCCTGCGCGGTGGTGCAGTCGCCCCAATGTTTCGGCTCTTCAAGCGTCGAGATGCCGATGTCGCCGGCAAAGGCATCCGCCGCCTGCTGGCGGATCGAGGCGGTCTGCGCCTTCCAGCCAAAACGGCCAAGCGTCAGCTCCCCGCTCTGGCCGTCGCGCACGATGTTGGGCCTGCCGGAAATGCCGTCACCGTTCCGGTCGTCCGGGTCGGCATTGGCAAGGATATCCGCCGGTGCGATCTCCTCGATCAGGCCAAGGCCGATCATCGGCGGCGTCAGGCGCGGCGATAGCGTGGTGCGCGGATCAAGCGGCCCATAGCCGGAATCGATGACCGAATAGCTGGGTTTGCGCAGCGAAATCACCGTGCCGTCCGCCAGCGTCACCGGCCGTTCCTGATAGTCGACATGCATCCTGCCTTCGCCGCGCAGGCCTGGCACGGCCAGCTCCTGTAATTGCGAGCCGTAGACAGGGTCGGGAAGGTTAGGCAGCCGGTGATCGGCAAGCGCTGCCTTCTCTTCCGCGCTGCTCGCCTCGCGGGCCAGGCGCAGGAACATCGAGGTGGTGCCGACGTCGCCTTGCGGTGGACGGCCGCGGCCATCCTTCAGATGGCAATTCTGGCAGGCGCGTTCATTGAACAGCGGACCGAGCCCGTCCGAAGCCTGCGTCGAGGATGGCGACGACACCCAGTTCTTGCGGAACAGGGCGTTGCCGAGCTTGAATGTGCCCTCTTCCTCGAAGGTGATGTTGGCTGAGGATTGGGAGAAGGAATCGCGGCTGACGTCCTTCCTGGACGTGCCGGCGCCACCTTGCATCCGTTCGAACTGCTCGGGCTTGGAAAAATCCGACGTCGGCCTGGTGATGGCTGTGACGCGCGCCTGATCCTTCGGATTGAGGTCGTTGCGCGTGGTGGCGAGGCCGGCGGGCTGAAGGTCGCCGGCAATCGCTGAAGAGGTGAGCGCCACCACGAGGACGACACAGCGCCCACGCGCCGATCCGGCTGGCGTTTTGTGACGAGGCGGCGAGCCATTGGCCCGCCGCAAGCGGCGCACGAATTCTAGCAGGCGCCGCATTCCCGCATGTCCTTAGTCCGCCTCGTCCGCCGATGCGGCGTTGAGCTGGCCGTATTTTTCCTCGCCGATCGAAGCAAGCAGGTCGAGCTGCGTCTCGAGGAAGTCGATGTGACCTTCCTCGTCGGACAGCAATTCCTCAAACAGCTTCATCGACACGTAATCGCCCGCTTCCTCGCAGATCTCACGCGAGCGCTTGTAGGCGGTACGCGCGTCATATTCGCCGGCAAGGTCGGATTCGAGCACTTCCTTGACGTTCTGCCCGATGCGCAACGGCGCCACGGACTGCAGGTTCGGATGGCCTTCGAGGAAGATGATGCGGGCCACGAGCCGGTCGGCATGGTGCATCTCCTCGATCGATTCCGCCCGCTCCTTCTTTGCCAGTTTGGCGTATCCCCAGTCCTCCAGCAGACGGAAATGTACCCAATACTGGTTGACGGCTCCGAGCTCCAGAAAAAGAGCCTCGTTAAGCCGCTCGATGATCTGCGGTTCGCCTTTCATGGATCCTGCTCCCATATTGGACGCGCAGGCCTCTGACGCGGTCCATGTGTGAAACGATGTCGACGCCGCTCGCCTCCGAGCGGGCGTGGTAATTTTCGGTGACCCGAATGATCGTTTCGACCACATTTGGGAAGCAGCCGCAACAGCGGCCGCGCTTCTGCATGGTGTGATAGACCTTCGCCGGCACGATCAATTGCCAGGGATCCTGATCCAGCAGCCCGATGATCGTCTGCTCGATTTCCCTCTCGGTGATGATGTTGCAATGGCATATCAGCATTTGGCGGCTCAGATGGCTGACGGCGCCTCCCGCGCCGTGTGGCTTGATTTCTTACCATGGCCTATTTCGAAGCCGGGTGTCAGGCTTCGGATCAGGCCATGGCCTGTCGGCGGTTACTTGAACACCTTGTCCGGCGCGTCGAGACTGTCGGAACCCTCGAAGGCGATGGCATTGAGCTTCAGGGTGCCGACGGCGCGTTCGATCGACTTGGTCTGGTCGATCAGCGCGTCGATCGCCGCCTGCACGGTGGCGTTGCCTTCGGTGTTTCCCTCGGCGATCTGCTGGTCGTAGGCCTCGCCGGCCAGTGCCCGCGCCTTGATCGCCTCCATCTTGGCAACGGTGACATCGAGCTTGCCCGACAGCTCCTTGTCGATCGCCGGATCGGCCGCCTTCACCATATCGGCCACCGAAGGTCCCGAAACGACGGTTCCGTCGAGCCTGGTATAGCTGGCATGGTAGGCGGCGCGAATGCCGATGGCGTCGTAGAGATGGGAGTTGTAGGTGTTGTCGGAAAAGCAGTCATGCTCCTCCTCGGGATCATGCAGCAGCAGGCCGAGCTTCATGCGTTCGCCGGCCAGTTCACCGTAGGACAGCGAGCCCATGCCGGTGAAGATGATCGAGATGGCGGTGTTCGGCTCGCCGTCGACGAGGTTCTTGCGGGCGGCACCGTCTTCCTTCCAGTCGTTGACCATCTTCTGCAGGTCGGAGACCAGAAGGTCGCTCGCCGACTTCAGATATTGCGCTCGGCGGTCGCAATTGCCGCCGGTGCAGTTTTTGAGGTCATAGTCGGTGTACGGGCGCTCGCCGGCCCCCGGGCCGGTGCCGTGCAGGTCCTGGCCCCAGAGCAGGAACTCGATGGCGTGATAGCCGGTGGCGACATTGGCCTCGATGCCGCCGGCCTGCTGCAGCGTGCCGGAGAGGAATTCCGGCGTCAGGTTCGTGGCATCGACCTTCTTGCCGTTGATCTCGATCTCCTTGTTGGCGATCACATTGGCGGTATAGAGCGAATTTGCGTCCGATTCCGTGCCATAGCTCTTGGCGACATAGTCGATCAGCCCTTCGTCGAGCGGCCAGGAATTCACCTCGCCTTCCCAATCATCGACGATCTTGTTGCCGAACCGGTAGACTTCTGTCTGTTGGTAGGGAACGCGCGCTGCCTTCCAGGCGTCACGGGCGGCGTTGAGGGTTTCCACCGATGGTTGGGCAAGCAGGGCGTCGACCGCCTTGTCGAGCGCCTGCGCGGTGGTCAGCGAATCCTCGTATTTGGCGAGCCCGATATCGGCATAGGTCTTGATGACCGCCTTCGCGTCGGTTTCGGCCTTGGCCGGCAGCACGAACACAGCCGCCGTCAGCAGGGCGGTGGCGCCGATCGCGGCGAGCCTGCTGCCATACCGTGCCGATATCATCGCTCTCATGACTGTCATCTCCTCAGGAATTCACTGAAATATGGGCGCGGCAACAGGCGGCCTGCACAAGTCGGGCAGGGCAACGCCATCCGGCAAAAAAATGGCCACGACAAGACGTGGTCTGCGGAAGAAAGACACCGAAATGCCTCCAATCGAAAGGGTTCAAGGCCCAGACATCAAAGGGATGCGCCATTGCGCGAGCCCCCATAAAGCTTCGACGTTGGTGGAAGTCAATGAAAATCGACAGGAAAAGCCAATTGAAACAATAGTTTAGAATTATTCTAAACTACGACAGTCAACTTTATGCCCGGGTCTTGCCGATGAACGCTGCGATTGACAGCCGCCATTCCGGGTGCGACCCGCAAAAGCTCTCTTGCGGCGGTGCCAGACAATTGCCACTTGGCGGGACATCCTAGAATTGAAGCGGGATTGGAATGCGATGAAGAACGGTGTGGTCATTGTCGGCGCGGGTCATGCGGGGGTTCAAGCGGCCGCAAGTCTGCGCGAGGAGGGTTATGACGGACCGGTGATCCTCGTCAGTGACGAGAATGAATTGCCGTACCACAAGCCGCCGCTGTCGAAGACCTTCATCAAGGACGCCGAGGCCAAGCCACAGCCGCTGCGCGGCGAGGCCTTCTACACCGGCAGCGCCATTGACTACCGGCCCGGCGTCAGGATCGAGCGTATCGACGCTCCCCGTCGTAGCCTGGACGTTGCCGGTGGTGGCGCGCTTGCCTTCGATCACCTGATCCTGGCGACCGGCTCGCGCCCGCGCACCCTGCCGCTGGCCGGCTCAGAGCTTTCCGGCGTGCTGTCGCTGCGCTCGCTGGCTGATGCGCGGCTGATCCGCGAGTTGAGCGCACAGAGCGACGATGTCGTTATCCTCGGCGGCGGCTTCATCGGTCTGGAGATCGCCGCCACGCTGCGGGTGGCCGGCCGTGCAGTGACGGTGGTCGAAGCGGTCGACCGGCTGCTCGGCCGCGCCGTGGCGCCGGTCGTGGCGAGCCATGTCCGCCAAAGGCTGGAAGCGATCGGTGTGCGGATCCTCACCGGCACCTCGATTGCAAGGCTCGAAGGCGAAAACGGCCATGTCTCGGCCGCGATCACCTCAACCGGTGAAAGGCTGCCAGCACGCATGGTCATCGTCGGCATCGGCGCCGTGCCGAATGTCGAGCTGGCGCAGGAAGCCGGCCTCGCTGTCGCCAACGGCATCCGCGTCGATCACCAGATGCGCAGCTCGGCGCCAGAAATCCTCGCCATTGGCGATGCCGCCTCTTACCGGCACTGGTTCACAGGCGGCGACGTGCGGCTGGAATCGGTGCAGAACGCCACCGACCAGGCGCGGCTCGCCGCCCGCACCATTACCGGCCATGCGGACGCCTATTCGGCGGTGCCGTGGTTCTGGTCCGACATCGGCGACATGAAGCTGCAGATGGTCGGCCTGACCGCCGGCGGCGACAGCCATGTCGTGCTGGGCGACCTGCCCGACAACAAGTTCTCGATCTACCACTACGCCGGAGACCGGCTGCTCGGCATCGAATCGGTCAACCGGCCCGGCGACCACATGCTTGGCCGCAAGATGCTCGGCTCCGGCTTCTCGCCGACGCCGCAGACAATTGCGGCGGGCCCCGAAGGCTTGAAAGCGGCGCTGGCCGCTTTCATCGAGGGTGAACCAGCCAGAGCGGCTGGATAATTCCGGCCCTCCAGGCCGACTCGCCGTCGATCAGGCAGCGCAGACTTCGCGGATCGAGCTTTCCAGAATGTCGAGCGCCTCGTTCATGACGCCGTCCTGGATGGTGATCGGCGCCAGGAAGCGGATGACGTTGCCATAGACGCCGCACGTCAGCAGGATCAGTCCCTTGTCGAGTGCCTTCAGCCTGATCGCATTGGCGATCTCGGCCGACGGCAGGCCTTTCTTGACGTCGTTGAACTCGACGGCGTTCATGAAACCGAGGCCTCTGATATCGACGATCTCGGGCACGTCGTCACGGATCGACTGCAGCCGCTGCTTCAACCGTGCACCCAGCGTGTTGGCGCGGTCGCAAAGCTTCTCGTCTTCGATCACGTCGAGCACGGCATGCGCGGCGGCGACACCGATCGGGCTGCCGCCATAGGTGCCGCCGAGCCCGCCGGGGCCGGGCGCATCCATGATCTCGGCACGGCCGGTGACCGCGGCCAGCGGGAAGCCGCCGGCCAGGCTTTTCGCCATGGTGGTGATGTCGGCCGCCACCTCATGGTGATCCATGGCAAACATCTTGCCGGTCCGGGCAAAGCCGGTCTGCACTTCGTCGGCAATCAAAAGCATGCCGTGCTGGTCGCAGAGCTTGCGCAGCGCGGTCAGGAACTCACGCGGCGCGTCGTAGAAGCCACCCTCGCCCTGCACCGGCTCGATGATGATGGCGGCGACGCGGGCCGGATCGACATCGGCCTTGAACAACCGGTCGAGTGCGGCCAGCGAATCGGCGATCGACACGCCATGCAGCGGCACCGGGAACGGCGCGTGGTAGACATCGCCCGGCATGGCGCCGAAGCCGACCTTGTAGGGCACGACCTTGCCGGTCAGCGCCATGCCCATGAAGGTGCGGCCGTGGAAGCCCCCGGCGAAGGCGATGACCGCCTGGCGGCCGGTGGCGTTGCGGGCGATCTTGATGGCGTTCTCGACCGCCTCGGCGCCGGTGGTGACGAAGATCGTCTTCTTCTCGAACTTGCCGGGCAGCATGCCGTTCAGCCGTTCGGCCAAGCGCACATAGCTCTCATAGGGCACCACCTGGTGGCAGGTGTGGGTGAAGCGGTCGAGCTGCGCCTTGACCGCCTCGATCACCTTCGGATGGCGATGACCGGTGTTGACGACGGCGATGCCCGACGAGAAGTCGATGTAGCGGCGGCCCTCGACATCCCAGATCTCCGAGTTTTCAGCCCGGTCCGCGTAGATTTGCGTGGTCATGCCGACGCCGCGCGAGATGGACTGGTTCTTGCGTTCGGAAATTGCTGAATTCTTCATGGGATCCCTCATCGGGCCGGCGCCCGTTCTTGTTTGATGTCGCTGACACGTCTTCTGACCTTATTTCACGTTTTCCTCAAGTCGGCACCGTCAACAGGCGATTGGGCCTGCCGCCGGGCGCCGCCTTGACCAGTCGACCGATGCGCGTACGAGAGAGGTTCCCTTTTCATCGGGATCGATTATCTTTGGACGGCCCGCGAGGCTCCGCGGTGGGAGCGTCCTACGCAGGCAGGGGAAGCCATGAGCAGGAACGCGAAATCGTCCGCCTTGCAACCATTGCTCCCAAGCCCTTTGCCGTACCGAAACACCTCAATCCTTGCCTGCGCGATGGCGAGCCTGCTGCTGGCCGGCTGCCAGAAGCAGGAGGCAGCCGAACACAGGCTGCCGGTGATGGTGCGCACCGAGACAGTTGCGATCGCAGACTTTTCGCCAAGGACCTCGCTGACCGGCGTGATCGCGGCGCGCACGCTGAACAATCTGTCGTTCCGGGTGGGTGGCCGCGTCGCCGAGCGGCTGGTCGATGTCGGCCAGCATGTCGATCAAGGTGCTGTGCTCGCCCGCATCGATCCGCAGGAGCAGGAATCCGATTTGCGCTCGGCACAGGCCGATCTTGACGCCGCGCAGGCACAGCTGACCCAGTCCGCCGCCGCCTTCGAGCGGCAGAAGACGCTGCTTGCCCAGGGTTTTACGACCAGGCGCGACTATGACGCCGCCGATCAGGCGCTGAAGGTGGCGCAAGGTAGTGTCGATGCCGCACGGAGCGCACTCACCAACGCCCAGCAGAACCTGTCCTACACCGAGCTCAAGGCGGGTGCCGCCGGCGTCATCACCGCCCGCCAGGTCGAAACCGGACAGGTGGTGCAGGCGGCGCAGACCGTCTTCACCGTCGCCGAGGACGGCGATCGCGACGCGGTGTTCAATGTCCAGGAAACATTGGTTGCCAAAACACCGCCATCGCCGACGGTGACGATCACGCTGTTGTCCGACCCGCAGGTGAAGGCCGTGGGCAAGGTGCGCGAAGTCTCGCCAGCGGTGGATCCGGCTTCGGGCTCGATCCGGGTCAAGGTCGCCATTCCCGACACGCCCGCCGGTATGCCACTGGGCGCGGCTGTCATCGGCTCGGTCAGCGCCAGTCCGACGAAGGCTATCCTGTTGCCCTGGCAGGCGCTGACCTCCACTGCCGGCAAACCGGCTGTCTGGATCGTCGACCCCTCGACCAAGGCGGTTGTGACGGCGCCGGTCGAGGTGCTGGCATTCGAATCGGGCACGGTCGTCATCGCCAGCGGGCTGAACGCAGGCCAAAGTGTCGTTACGGCAGGCGGGCAGTTGCTCAGTCCCGGGCAAACGGTCGAGATATCGGGAGCGGGCCAATGAGAAGGCTGCCGCACCTCATGCTTGGCCTGTTTGCACTTGGCACGCTCGTGTCCTGCTCGAAGTCCGAGGAAAAGCCGCCCGAGATCATCCGGCCGGTGCTGTCGATAGTCATTGAGCCGCGCACCACCCAGACCTTCGGCTTTGCCGGCTCGGTCGAGCCGCAGGTCAGTGCCGACCTCGCCTTCCGCCTGCTTGGCCGGGTTGTGTCGCGCGACGTCAATGTCGGCGACATCGTCAGCAAGGGCACGACGATCGCCGCGCTCGACCCGACCGCACTGGAGCTGGCCGTCCAGGCCGCCAAGGCGGAACTCTCCAATACCGAGGCGCAGTTCGCCAACGCCGCAGGCAGCGAGGAACGCCAGCGCCAGCTGCTTGCCGCCGCCAACACCACGCAGGCGGCCTTCGATGCGGCGGAGCAGGCGAGGAAAGCGGCGGAGGCCGGCGTCGAACGGGCCAAGGCCTCACTTGCCAAATCGCAGGAGCAGCTTGGCTACGCGCGGCTGTTCTCGGATTTCGACGGCGTTGTCACCGCCACCGGCGCCGAGGTCGGCCAGACGGTCTCGCCTGGCCAGACGGTCGTCACGGTGGCGCGCTCGGACCTGCGCGAGGCGGTGGTCGACATTCCCGACCAGTTGATCGGTGACCTCACGGCCGGCACGCCATTCCAGGTCATCCTGCAATCGCAGCCGACGATCCAGACCGAGGCCAAGCTGCGCGAGATCGCGCCGCAGGCCGAAGGCTCGACCCGCACGCGGCGCGTGCGGCTGACGCTCACCGATCCGCCGCGAGCCTTCCGACTCGGCTCGACAGTGACGGCGACCCGCGTAACCAAGGTTACGCCGACGATAGAATTGCCCATGTCAGCACTGTTTGAAGGCGACGGCGTCGACAAGGTCTGGATCGTCGATGCGCAGACATCGAGCGTTAACGCCAAAGAAATCAAGGTCGCCGCAAAGGGCGCCGCTACCTTCACCGTCGCCGAAGGGCTGGAAGCCGGTATGCGCGTCGTCACAGCCGGCGTCCACAGCCTGAGCGAAGGCCAGAAGGTCAGAGTGCCAGAGGGCGGCGTCTGATGAAGGGCTTCAATCTCTCCGACTGGGCGCTCAGCCACCGCTCCATGGTCTGGTACTTCATGCTGGTGTTCGTGGTGGCCGGCATCTTCTCCTACCTCAATCTCGGTCGTGAGGAAGATCCCAACTTCACCATCAAGACGATGATCATCCAGGCCAACTGGCCGGGCGCGTCGGTCAAGGAGACCGGGCAGCAGGTGACCGACCGCATAGAGAAGAAGCTCGAGGAGCTCGACAGCCTCGATTTCACCAGATCCGTCACCACCGCCGGCCAGACCGTCATCTTCGTCAACCTGAAGGACACCACCAAGGCGCGCGATGTCGTGCCGAACTGGATTCAGGTCCGCAACATGGTCAACGACATCCGGACGCAGTTTCCGCAAGGCGTGCAGGGGCCGTTCTTCAACGACCGCTTTGGCGATGTCTTCGGAAACATCTACGCCTTCACGTCGGACGGGCTGACGCCGCGCCAGCTGCGCGACTATGTCGAGGACGTCCGCACCAAAATCCTGACCGTGCCGAATGCCGGCAAGGTCGATCTCGTCGGCGCGCAGGACGAGGCGATCTATCTCGAATTCTCGACCCGCCAGATCGCCGCCCTTGGCCTCAACCAGCAAGCGATCATTGCCAGCCTGCAAGCGCAGAACGCGATCACGCCGTCCGGTGTCATCGAGTCCGGACCGGAGCGCATCAGCGTGCGCGTCGGTGGCCAGTTCACGTCCGAAGAGAGTCTGCGTGCCATCAATCTGCGCGTCAACGACCGCTTCTTCCGGCTCAGCGATGTGGCGACGATCACGCGCGGCTATGTCGATCCGCCGACGGCGCTGTTCCGCTTCAATGGCCAGGACGCTATCGCGCTCGCCATCGGCATGAAGCCCAACGCCAATCTGCTGCAGTTCGGCGAGGCGCTGCACACGGAGATGAACAGGGTGCTGGCCGACCTGCCTGTCGGCGTCGGTGTGCATCTGGTCGCGGACCAGCCGGTCATCGTCGAGGAGGCCGTCTCGGGCTTCACGCGCGCGCTGTTCGAGGCGGTCGCCATCGTGCTGGCGGTGTCCTTCATCAGTCTCGGCATGCGCGCCGGCTTCGTCGTGGCGCTGTCGATCCCGCTGGTGCTGGCCATCACCTTCACGGTCATGGCCTATCTCGGCATCTCGCTGCAGCGCATCTCGCTGGGGGCGCTGATCATCGCGCTCGGTCTCCTGGTCGACGACGCGATGATCGCGGTCGAAATGATGGTGGCGCGGCTTGAGGTCGGCGACAATCTGCGCAAAGCGGCGACTTACGTCTACACATCGACTGCCTTCCCAATGCTGACCGGTACGCTGGTGACGGTCGCCGGCTTTATCCCGATCGGCCTCAACAACAGCGCCGCCGGCGAATACACCTTCACCCTGTTCGTCGTTATCGCGGTATCGCTTCTGGTATCATGGATCGTGGCCGTGCTGTTTGCACCTCTACTCGGCGTCACAATTCTTCCGGCGACGATGAAGACGAAGCACCATGACCAGCCGGGCCGCTTCACGTCACTGTTCCGGCGTGTGCTTATCGGCTCTGTGCGGTATCACTGGCTGACCATCATCGCCACGGTGCTGTTGTTTGCCGGCTCGATAGCCGGCTTTGGCCTCGTCCAGCAGCAGTTCTTTCCGCCTTCCGACCGGCCGGAGCTGATCGTCGACTGGAACCTGCCGCAGAACTCGTCGATCACCGAGACCCGGGACCAGATCGAGCGTTTCGAAGGGCGCGCGCTGGCCGGCAACCCCGACATCGACCATTTCAGCTCCTATATCGGCCAGGGCGCGGTGCGCTTCCTGCTCGCCTTCGACGTGCAACCGGCCAATCCGTACTTCGGCCAGACCGTCATTGTCACCAAGAGCATCGAGGCTCGCAACCGGCTGAAGCCGCAACTGGAGAAGCTGCTGCGCGAGGAGTTCGTCGGCACCGATGCCTTCGTCAAGCCGCTCGAACTGGGGCCGCCGGTCGGCCGCCCGGTGCAGTACCGCGTCGGCGGTCCCGACATCCAGACGGTGCGCGGCCTGGCGCAGCAATTCGCCGGCCTCATCTCGACCAATCCGAAGCTTGCCGCGCCAACCTTCGACTGGAACGAGCCGCAGCGTGTGCTGAGGGTCGACGTGCTGCAGGACAAGGCGCGCCAGCTCGGCATCACCTCCTCCGATATCGCCAGCGCACTGAACAGCACGGTCGGCGGCGACACCATCACGCAGGTGCGCGATGCCACCTATCTGATCAACGTCGTGGCGCGCTCACGCGATGCCGAACGCGGCTCGATCAGCACGTTGCAGAACATGCAGTTGCCTACCGGTACCGGCGAGGCGATCCCGCTCGCGGCGGTGGCCAACTTCCGCTACGAGCTGGAGCAGCCGACGGTGTGGCGGCGTAACCGCATTCCGACGATCACCGTGCGCGCCGGATTGGTCGGCGACACGCTGCCGGCGACCGTGGTCAATGAACTGAGGCCAGCCGTCGATGCCTTTATCGCCAAACTGCCGCCGGGCTATTCGATCGAGACCGCGGGCTCGGTCGAGGAGAGCGCTAAGAGCCAGGGACCCATCGCCGCCGTCGTGCCACTGATGCTGTTCGTCATGGCGACCATCCTGATGGTGCAGTTGCAGAGCTTCCAGCGCCTGTTCCTGGTCGTTGCCGTGGCGCCGCTCGGCCTGATCGGCGTGGTGGCCGCACTGGTGCCGAGCGGCGCGCCGCTCGGCTTCGTCGCCATCCTCGGCGTGCTGGCGCTGATCGGCATCCTGATCCGCAACTCGGTCATCCTGATCGTGCAGATCGAGGATCTTGTCACCGAAGGCAAGGACCGCTGGGCGGCGGTGATCGAGGCGACCGAGCACCGCATGCGGCCGATTGCGCTGACGGCAGCGGCCGCGAGCCTCGCGCTGATCCCGATCGCGCGTGAGGTGTTCTGGGGACCGATGGCCTATGCCATGATGGGCGGCATCATCGCCGGCACCGCGATCACGCTGTTGTTCCTGCCGGCGCTCTACGTGGCATGGTTCCGGATCAAGGAGCCGAAAGCCAAGGAAGAACCACCCGTTCCGGAGAGCGGCGAACTGGCGCAAAGTTCGATTTAAGACTCTGCTGCATCACTCGTTGTCGTTGGAGGGTACAGGGAGTGATTTGGCGCGCTGCCACGGCGATGATTTGGAACTGCGCCAAGCATGCCAACCTTTTGGCAAATCGACCAATGCCAGAATGCTTTCATCCTGCTGAACCACCTCTTGCAGGCCGACGAGCATTATCTCGCGTTCATCCCAATCTCGAGTATCGCTGCTGTGAAATTGCCAACTGCCGCCTAGATCGCTGTAGTGGTCGTCGTCGTCATCTTCATGCACAACGTATGCGATCCAGTCGCCACCTTTGAATATGCTCCTGTCCGATAACACCGCGACATTGGGTGGGTCTGCAAACTTCCATTCGTCCATGGAATTTCCCTGAAGACGGTTGGTGCTGCGCATAAGGAAGACGCTTCAAGCGGTTCTTACAAACCCTTCGCTCGCCCTGAGCAGATTGCGCGTATAATCCTTCGTCACACGCCGCTCGACAAGGTCGTCCGCGCTCAGATTCTCCACCGCCTCGCCGCTTTGCATCACCATCAGCCGCCCACACATATGGGTGATGATGGCGAGATCGTGGCTGACCATCAGGAAGGTCAGCTTGCGCCGCCGGCGGACCTCTTCCAAAAGGTTGAGCACTTCCGCCTGTACCGAGGCATCGAGTGCCGAGGTCGGCTCGTCGAGCAGCAGGATCGACGGTTCGAGGATGAGCGCGCGCGCGATCGCCACGCGCTGGCGCTGGCCGCCCGACAATTGATGCGAGTAGCGGAAGCGAAAACCGTTACCGAGGCCGACCTCGTCGAGCGCCCGCTGGATGCGCTTTTCGCCGTCGGCAAAACCGTGGATGGCGAGCGGTTCCTGCAGCAGGCGATCGACGGTCTGGCGTGGGTGCAGCGACCCGTACGGATCCTGGAAGACTATCTGCACTTCGCGGTAAAAGGCCTTGTCGCGGCGAGTACCAAGTTTTTTGCCGTTGACGGCGATGCTCCCCGACGCAACCGGCGCTAGGCCGGCGATGGCTCGCAGCAGCGTCGATTTGCCGGAGCCGGATTCGCCGACCAGGCCAAAGGATTCGCCCGGCTGCACGTCGAGGCTGACGCCTTTCAGCGCGTGAAAGCGGTCGAAGATCACTCCCAGCCTGTCGACGGCAATCGCTGCTGTCATGCCGCCCACTCCGGCTTGCGGTCGAGCACCGGCAGCGGGTGACGGTCAGCGCCGATCTTGGGCATGCAGTTGAGCAGGCCGCGCGTATAGGGATGCTGGGCGCGGCCGAGTTCGGACGCCTTGAGCTGTTCGACCACCTTGCCGGCATACATGACGATGACGCGGTCGCAGAAGGACGAAACCAGGCGCAAATCGTGCGAGATAAAGATCAGCCCCATGCCGCGCTCGCTGACCAGCCGGTCGAGGATGCCGAGCACATCGAGCTGCACGGTGACGTCGAGCGCTGAGGTCGGCTCGTCGGCGATCATCATTTCCGGTCCGGCGATCAGCATCATGGCGATCATGGCGCGCTGGCCCATGCCGCCGGACACTTCATGCGGATGCAGGTCGAAGACGCGGGCCGGGTCGCGGATCTGCACCGCTTCCAGCATCGCCAGGGCGCGGTCGCGCGCCTCGGCCTTGCCGACCTTTTCATGGGTGCGCAGCGTCTCGACGATCTGGCGGCCGATGCTCATCACCGGATCGAGCGAATATTTCGGATCCTGTAGGATCATGGCGATGCGTTTTCCGCGCAACGCGCGGCGTTCGCGTGGCGAGACGCTGAGCAGGTCGATGCCGTCGAAGGCAAGCTTGTTCGCCGATATCCGGGCCTGCGGCGGCGTGAGCCCCATGATGGCGCGGCCGGTCTGCGACTTGCCGGAGCCGGACTCGCCGACAATGCCGAGCCGTTCGCGGCCAAGCGAGAAGGTGACGCCACGCACCGCCTCGACCAGCCCGGTGCGGGTCGGGAAGGTGACGCGCAGGTCCTCGACGTCGAGAAGCGTGCTCATTGGTCACCACTGCGCGGATCGAGCGCGTCGCGAAGGCCATCGCCAAGCAGGTTGAAGCCAAGGCTGACGATCAGGATGGCAAAGCCCGGCGCACCGGCCACCCACCACTGGTCGAGCACGAAGCGGCGGCCCGACGCGATCATGGTGCCCCATTCGGGCAGCGGCGGCTGCGCGCCGAGGCCAAGGAAGCCGAGACCGGCGGCGGTCAGGATGATGCCGGCCATATCGAGCGTCACCCGGATGATCAGCGAGGAGATGCAGAGCGGCATGATGTGGCGCAGTACGATGCGGAAGGGCGAGGCGCCCATCAATTGCACCGCCTTGATGTAATCGGAATTGCGCACGGTCAGCGTTTCCGCGCGGGCAATTCGAGCGTAGGGCGGCCACGAGGTGATGGCGATGGCGAGCACCGCATTCTCGATGCCGGGACCCAGGGCCGCGACGAAGGCCAACGCCAGGATCAGCTTTGGGAAAGCGAGGAAGATGTCGGTTATGCGCATCAGGATGGCATCGGTCCAGCCGCCGGCATAGCCGGCGACTGTGCCGACCAAGAGGCCGATCGGTGCGGCGATGATGGCAACCAGGATGACCACGTAGAGCGTCCAGCGCGAGCCGTAGAGAATGCGCGATAGGATGTCGCGGCCGAGATCGTCGGTCCCGAACCAGTGCTCGGCGCTCGGCGCCAGCAGGCGCGAGCCCTTGAGGTCGCCGAATGTCGGCGAATAGGGCGCCAGCACGCCGGCAGTGGCGGCAACGACCAGCAAGGCAATAATGATGAGCAGGCCGAGAAATGCCAGCCGGTTGGCGGAAAAGCGCCGCCACGCCACATAGGCGCGGCCGAGCCTTGCCTGCATGCGCGACGCCGGGCGCTCGCTGAGCAGCCAGTCGCGACGGGTCTGGATGGCGTCGGCGCTCATGCGGACTTCGTCCTCGGATCGAGCACGCGGTAGAGAAGGTCGGAGAGAAGGTTGATGGCGATGAAGACCGAGCCGATGACGATGGTGCCGCCGAGCACTGCGTTCATGTCGGCGTTCTGCAGCGAATTGGTGATGTAGAGGCCGATACCCGGCCACGAGAACACGGTCTCGGTCAGCACCGAGCCTTCGAGCAGCCCGGCATAGGAGAGCGCAATCACCGTCACCATCGGCACCGCTGCGTTGCGCAGCGCATGGCCCCAGATGATGCGGGTTTCCGACAGGCCCTTGGCGCGGGCCGCGACGATGTATTCCTGGGCGAGCTCGTTGAGCATGAACGAGCGTGTCATGCGGCTGATATAGGCGAGCGAGAAATAGCCGAGCAGCGAGGCCGGCAGGATGATGTGGCGGAAGGCGTCATAGAAGACGTCCCACTGCCCCTGCCACAGGGAATCCAGGAGATAGAAGCCGGTGATCGGCGTGAAGGTGTATTCGTAGACGACGTCGAGCCGGGCCGGAAACGCCACCCATTGCAGCTTGGCGTAGAACAGCACCAGCGCCAGCAGCCCAAGCCAGAAGATCGGCACGGAATAACCGATGAGGCCAATGATGCGCACGATCTGGTCGATGAGACTGCCACGCCTGACCGCGGCCAGCACGCCAAGTGGCACGCCGAACAATGCACCGATCAGCGTTCCCAGCGTCGCCAGTTCCGTCGTTGCCGGAAGGGCGCGGCGAATGTCGGTCATGACCGGATTGGTGGTCAGCACCGAGGTGCCGAAATCACCGTGTAGCGCGCTTCTCACATAGATGTAGAACTGCTCCACCAACGGCAGGTCGAGGCCCATCTCGCGGCGCGTGCGCTCGACGACATTGGCCGGCGCCCGATCGCCGAGCACCGCCAGCACCGGGTCGATCGGGATGACGCGGCCGATGAAGAAGGTGACCGCGAGCAGACCAAGATAGGTCGTGATCGCGATGACCAGGAAACGGCCGAGCGATGATGCAAGGGCGACGGCGCGGGCGCTGCGGCGCCCGCCCTCGTTTTCAATCGCGCTCATGCGGCGCGTCCGTCGGCGTTATTCCTTGGAAACCGGCCCGACGAAGTTGCTGTCGAAGCTCGGACCGAGCGCGAAGCCCTTGAGGTTCTTGCGCAGGCCCGCCACTTCCAGCTGCTGATGGATGACGACGAAGGGGCTGGTGTCGAGGATCTTCTTCTCGAGATCCTTGTACATATCGGCGCGCTTGCCCGCATCCTTCTCGAGCAGCGCTGCTTCCGTCTGCTTGGTCAGGTCCGGAATGTCCCAGGCGTTGCGCCAGGCAAGCGTATGGGACTTGCCGGTATCCGAATTGTCCGGGTTCGAGGCAAAGGTCTGGGCGTTGGAGTTCGGATCGAAATAATCCTGGCCCCACTGGCCGATATAGATGTCGTGGTTACGGGCGCGGTACTTGGTCAGCGTCTGCTTGCCGTCGCCCGGAATGATCTCCAGCTTGATGCCGGCCTGGCCGAGCGTCTGCTGGATCGATTCCGCCATGCCGGTGGTCGGCTGGCCGGTGCGTACGTCCATGGTTACGCTGAAGCCGTCGGGCAGACCGGCCTTGGCGAGCAATTCCTTGGCCTTGGCAACGTCGAGCTTGAACGGATTCTCGTCGAGTTCACCCAGCACGCCTTTCGGCAGGAAGGTCTGATGGATCTCACCGATGCCCTTGAGGATGGTCGAGCCCAAGGCATCATAGTCGACCAGATACTTGAACGCCTGGCGCACCTCGGGTTTGGCGAGGTTCGGGTTCTTCTGGTTGAGGCTGATGTAGTAGACCGTACCTTTTGGCGCGCTGGTCGATGTGAGATCGGCGTTCTTGGCAATGGCGTCGAGGTCGTTGGGCTCGAGGTTGCGGGCAACGTCGATGTCGCCGGCTTCGAGCGCCAGGCGCTGGGCCGAGCTTTCCTTCATGTTCCGATAGATGACGCGGGCAAGTTTGGCCTTTTCGCCGAAGTAATTGTCGTTGCGCTCCATGACGACGGCTTCGTTGGCGCGCCATTCGCGCAGCTTGAAGACGCCGGAGCCGGCGTAGCCGGTTTTCAGCCAGGCATTGCCGAAATCATTGTCCCATTTGTAGTCGGCACTCGGCGTGACCGCGGCGACATGTTCCTTGACCAGCTTGGCATCGACCACCGAAGCAACGGTTGCCGACAGGCAGTTCAAGACGAAGCTCGGTGCATAGGCCTTGTCGACTACGAACTGGAAGGTGGTGTCGTCGACCGCCTTGGCCTTCTCGGTGACGTTGTCCCCACTGATGCCGAACTGGCCGATGATGAAGGCCGGGCTCTTGTCCAGCTTGACGGCGCGCTCGAAGGAGTAGGCGACATCGGCCGCGGTGATCGGATTGCCCGAGGCGAATTTCAGGCCCGGCTTGAGCTTGAACGTGTAGGTCAGGCCGTCGTCGGAAACGGTCCAGCTTTCGGCGAGGTCGCCCTTGACCTTCGAGGTGTCGCTGAGGTCGAGACGGACGAGCAGATCATAGGTGTTGCCGGTGACCTCGGCGGTCGACAACTCGAACGCCTCGCCCGGATCCATGGAGATGATGTCGTCGATCGCGAAACCTTCGACCAGGGTGTCGGCGGGGGTGACCGCGCCCGCTGGCGCGCCGGCCAGAAGCAGCGCGGACATGGCGGCACCCGCGAGCAGGATGCGCGAGCGTAGAGCAAACTTTTCCATCATCATTGTGATTGTTCCCTGTTTTGTTGACCTGAGTTCCCGGCTCAGGATTGCAGTATTCTTTTCAGGGCCGACAATGGCCCTCTGCCCACTTACCGTCGTGGTTTTTGTCCAATTGGTCAACACCATATCCGGCGGCATTCTGGCCCGCAACGAGCATTTGCAAGACAGCGTATTGGACCAGAATGGGCTGGGGCGAGTCGATGCATGCGCCGGCTAATTGATGCCGCCACAATCGGGAAAAATCTGCTAAATATCGGAGCTACTTCAGCGCCGCGACCAGATCGGCATCAGGAAAACAGGTGGCGGCGCGGCCGTTCCTGGCTTGCCACTTGCCGATCGACCGGCGGGTCTTGAAGCCGGGCAGCCCGTCGGCGCTGCCGACATCATAGCCCTTGGCCTCCAGCGCCCGCTGCAAGGCGGCGATGTCCGACCGGTAGAGCCCGCCGACCGCGCCCCAGCTGCCGGCAAAATTGCTGTCGCCATGGGCGATGCGATCGGCGCCGTGGCCGATGAACAGCGCGTAGAGGTCGCTGGTGTTGTATTCCTTCAGCACGTAGAAATTGGGGGTGGCGATGAAGGCCGGCCCGCTGCGCCCGGCCGGCATCAGCAGGAAGCCTTCGGCTTTCAGCTCGCTCGCCGGAAACGGCTTGCCGCCAACGCGCTTGATGCCCATGTCAGCCCATTGCGAAATTGTCTTGCCCTGGTCCGGACCCTCCAGCGAACAGGAGACCGTCTCCGGGACGGTCACCTCAAAGCCCCAGCCACGCCCCCTCACCCAGCCATAGTGGACGAGGTAGTTGGCGATCGAGGCCAGCACGTCCGGCGTCGAATTCCATATGTCGACACGGCCATCGCCGTCGAAATCGACGGCATGCTTCAGGAACGAAGTCGGCATGAATTGCGGCTGGCCGAGCGCGCCGGCCCAGGATGACTTCATTGCGCCGACCGGGGCCAGGCCGCGCTCGACGATTTCCAGTGCGGCCAAAAGCTCCGTGCGAAAGAATTCCTTCTTGGTCGACATGAACGCCTTGGTGCCCAGCACCTCGAAGGCATCATAGGGCATTTTCGCCGCGCCGAAGCCGGTTTCACGGCCCCAGATCGCCAGCAGCACTTCGCCCGGCACGCCATAGCGCTTTTCGATGGCGGCCAGCGTGCGGGCATTGGTCGCTTCGCGCGCCCGACCGCCGGCCGTCACCGCACCGATGGTCTTCTCGGCGAAATAGGCGCCGGGTGAGCCGAATTCGGCCTGATGCTGTTTCTGCGGCGTGGTCGCCTTTTCGCCCGGCTTCACTAGGTCGGGCAGCTTCAGATTGGGCTTGATGCCATCGAAAGCGGCGTCGAAGGTTTTTTTGGAAATGCCTTTCGCCTTCGCTTCCGGCCACAGGTCGTTCTGCAGCCAGGCGCGGAATTGGTCGTCGATTTTTGCAGCGGAGGCGGGGGCAGCCAACAGACCAAAAAGTGCTGCCAAGAAGACAGCAATTGCCAACCTTCGAGGTCGGCGTTCCTTCGTACCGGTGGGTCGGCGTGCAATCGCCTGAAGAAAACCGCTCATCACAGACTCTTCTCCGCCAATTGCGTCAAAACGCCGTCCGCGAGCGAAGTGCGGCAGCCAGCGTGCCCTCGTCGAGATAGTCGAGCTCGCCGCCGACCGGCACGCCATGCGCGAGGCGTGTCACCTTGATGTCGAAGCCGGACAGCTGATCTGTGAGGTAGTGCGCGGTGGTCTGACCCTCGACCGTCGCGTTGACGGCGAGGATGATCTCCATGACCTCGCCGCCGGCGACGCGGTCGATCAGCGAGCGGATGTTGAGCTGGTCGGGGCCGATACCGTCGAGCGGCGACAGCGTGCCGCCGAGCACGTGGTAGCGCACATTCATCGCTGCCGCCCGCTCCAGCGCCCATAGGTCGGAAACGTCCTCGACGACGATGATGGTGCCGGCGTCACGGCGCGGATCGGTGCAGATCATGCATGGGTCCGACGTATCGACATTGCCGCAGGTCGAGCAGATGCGCACCTTGTCGGCAGCCTCGGCCATGGCTGCGGCGAGCGGCGACAACAGCTGCTCCTTCTTCTTGATCAGATGCAGTGCCGCACGCCTGGCCGAACGGGGCCCCAGCCCCGGCACCTTGGCCAGGAGCTGGATCAGGCGTTCGATCTCCGGACCGGCGATTCGCTTGGACATCGCTCTGATCTAGGATTTTTCAGTGCGTTTTGGAACATCCCGCGTCTGCATGACCCGCCATATTGTCCTGGCGGGCCATGGAGTACGTATCAGTTGACCTCGAGCGGGCGGCTCTGGCTGGCGATCATCGCGCCGATGGCGTCAGTGTTCTCCGGCGTTGACTGGAATCCCATCGACGCCTCTTGCGGCGCGTTCGCAACCGAGGAAATGACCGGCTTGGCCAGAGTTCCGCCAAAACGGGCGGCATCCGGTTCCTCCATCGGTTCTTGCATCGCCACCACCGTCGGCTCGGCCGAGGTGCGCAGGGGTTTCGCGGTCGGCACCACGGCGGCGGTCACAAAGGTCTGTTGGGCAGGCGCGGATCGGATGGTTGCCGGCTTGGCCGGACGCACCGGCTCGGCGGAAGCGACAAGCGTCACTGGTGCTACCGGCTTCACGGGCGCCGCCGAGGCAATGGCGACCTGCGGCTCATCCGGCAGCGGCTGCCAATTGCGGCCACGCTTCTCGTAGAAGGCATTGCCGCCGGCAACCATGGTGTAATGCATGTTCTTGTAAGGGAAACGCAGCCCGGCGGTGTGGAAATACATCGTGTTCTTCAGCTTGCCCTTGCGCTCGCCCTTGAGCACGGCGTCGGCGGCTTCCTCGACATCGGGCATGGCCCGCGAATTCATCGGCCGGGTCATGACGCCAGGCGCGAACTGCCCGGGCTCGCCCACCACCTCGCAGATAGTGCTGCCGTGGTTGCCGGAGCGCAGCCGGTTCATCACCACCGTGCCGACGGCGATCATGCCGTCACGGCTCGACCGGTTGGACTCGAAGAACATCGCCCGTTCCAGGCATTCCCTGTCCTTTGGCGTGTGACTGTAAGATCGGGAACTCAGGAAACTCGGGGTGATGGCGTCGGTCAGGCTGGCGACGGACATGCCGTGCGAGGTGGTCTGGCTGCAGGCAGCCAAAAACAAGGGTGAAATGACGGCGCCGAGCAACAGCGGCGTCTTCCATCGCATGGAAATCAAAAGGTAACCCTCACTTCGATGCCCGCCCCCAGGCTGCGGCAAGAATGAGACACTTTCAGGCAAAATGATGGCTAAAACGTTATTAGCGAGGCACTGTTGCCAAACTGGCACAGTTGCATGGCTTTATTCTGTCAACGCGCCGCAGCCATCGAGACCGGCTGACCAGGTTCGACCTCTTCGATTTTCTCCGAAAACAGGCCGCGCCTGAGGAAGAGCGCCAGTGCGTTCCTGGCCGTCGGCGCGATCTTTCCCGGCCAGTCGCTTTCGATGAATTCGGCCTTGGTGAAGTCTGGATTTGTCTCGCAGGCCGCCTCCAGGAATTCGGCGATCTCGAGCACGATCACACGCTCGTCCTTTGACAGTGCCGACGCGCCGGCCTCGATAGACGGGCGATGCACGTAATCCTCGAACAGGTCGAAGTAGCCCCTGATGCCGACAAGATCGACGCCGGCGTCGCAATCGGCCAGGATTTCCAGGATCTCGTAGATCCTGCTGCGAACACGCTGCTCGATTAGTCTTTCGGAGGGCTCTTCGATCATGGGCGTAGCGCCACCGAACGTTAGAAGGGCAGTTTCATTCCTGGCGGGATCGGCAGGCCGGCGGTCAGCGCCTTGGTCTTCTCCTGCATGATCTGCTCGACCTTGGTCTTGGCGTCGTTGTGGGCGGCGAGCACCAGGTCCTCCAGGATCTCGACATCATCCTCCTTGAACAGGGAGCGATCGATCTTCAGCGACTTCATCTCGAATTTTCCGGTCAGCGTCACGTTGACCAGGCCGCCGCCGGCCTGGCCGGATGCTTCCAGCGTGGCGATCTCGTCCTGCATGGCCTGGAACTTGGCCTGCATTTCCTTCGCCTTGCCCATCAGGCCGAGAAGATCTTTCATGGTCGCGTCCTTTGCGGATTCGTGGCTCTTGTCAGGTTTCGTCGTCGTCCGCTGGCGGCTCGACCGGCACTTCGGCCTCGGTCGTATCGGCTTCCGGCGAGTCGGGAATGCGCACGTCGATGATCTTGGCGCCGGGGAACCGCGCCAGAATGGCGGCGACCGTAGGATCGCTCTTGGCATCGAGGAAGGCGGTCTCGCGCTTGGTCGATTCCATTTCGGCGAGCGTCTGGCCGCCCTCTTCCTTCGACAGCGAGACCAGCCAGCTGCGGCCGGTCCAGGCGCGCAGTTTCGTCGTCAGGTCGTTGAGCAGCATCTTGGGCGCATCAGCGGTCAGACCGACGTCGATGCGGCCGGGCTCGATGCGAACGAGACGGATACAGCTCTTGACTAGCACCTTGAAGGCGATGTCACGCTGCGCGTCGGCAAGAGCAATGATGTCGGCCAGCGATTTCAGCGGAACCTGCGGCGTCTCCAGGACCGGTTGCGGGGGCGCGACGAAAGCGGCGGGCGCGGGCGTGACCTCGACCAGCCGCATGGTCTGCGCGCCGCCTGGCGCGGATGGCATGCGGGTCTGTGCAACCGCGCTGGCGCCGCCACCATTGCCGGAACCCGTGGGCGCGCCGTTGGGGCGCGACGCGCCATTTGGAACCGGCGCTGAGCCCTCAAGCGATCTCAAGGCCTCGTCCAGGGTCGGCAGGTCGGCGGCGTGGGCCAGCCGGATCAGCACCATCTCGGCGGCGCTCACCGGCCGGTTGGAGGACTGCACCTCCGGGATGCCCTTGAGCAGCATCTGCCAGGTCCGCGACAGCACCCTGACCGACAGCGTCCTGGCGAAATCCGCGCCGCGTTGCCGCTCGTCCTGCGACAGCGCAGCGTCGTCGACAGCCGACGGCACGAAACGCAGCCGGGTGACGAGGTGGTTGAACTCGGCAAGATCGGTCAGCACGGCAGCCGGATCGGCGCCGGTGTCGTACTGTGCGCGGAATTCCCCAAGAGCGGCGGCCACATCGCCCTTCATCACATGTTCGAACAGGTCGACGATGCGGGCACGGTCGGCCAGCCCCAGCATCGCCCGGACCGCGTCGGCGCTGACCGAGCCCGCGCCATGGGCGATCGCCTGGTCGAGGATGGAGAGCGAATCACGGGCCGACCCTTCGGCTGCGCGTGCGATCATTGCCAGCGCGTCGTCGTCGACCGAAATGCCTTCCTTGGCCGAGATCGAGGAGAGGTGCGCGACCAGCGCGCCGGCATCGATGCGCCTGAGGTCAAAGCGCTGGCAGCGCGACAGGACGGTGATCGGAACCTTGCGGATTTCGGTGGTGGCGAAGATGAATTTGACGTGCGGCGGCGGCTCTTCCAGCGTCTTCAGCAGGCCGTTGAAGGCCTGCGTGGAAAGCATGTGCACTTCGTCGATGATGTAGACCTTGTAGCGGGCCGAGACCGGCGCGTAGCGCACGCGCTCGATGATGTCCCTGATGTCGTCGATGCCGGTGTGCGAGGCGGCATCCATCTCGATGACGTCGACATGGCGGCCTTCCATGATCGCCTGGCAGTGCTCACCGAGTACGGCAAGGTCGACCGAAGGTTGGTCCGTTGTCGGGGTTTTATAGTTCAGGGCCCGCGCCAGTATCCGCGCCGTCGTGGTCTTGCCGACGCCGCGCACGCCGGTCAGCATCCAGGCCTGGGCAATGCGGCCGGTGGCAAAGGCGTTGGTGAGGGTACGCACCATCGGCTCCTGGCCGACCAGCTCGGAGAAGTTCGAAGGACGGTACTTGCGCGCCAGCACCCGATAGGCGGCGGCCTTGTCCGTTCCCGAATTTCCGGCTTCGCTCATTCGCCCGTAAAGCTCCAAAGGGCCGCGCCCGAAGGCGGCCTATTTCTGCGCATAGTCTCGCCCGCGCAGCAATGCGTCGTCAATGTCGCGAGAGGAGCCGATGAGGTGGGAGGCTGGAACAATGACCCGTTCCGGGCTCGTTAGGGCTGCTTCCTTCCGGACCTGACCCGGTTGGCGAGTGGATCGTCCACCACCAACCTCCCGCTGTCCATATCGGCAATTCGGCGATGAAATGCAAGTGCGCAGGCGAATCGGCATCACGAACCGCTGGGGATCAATGATTCGCTTGCAGCCCTGTTGCAGCCGCTCTAGCGTTTATGAGTTTGAGGAAACCAAGAAAAGCAAGGGAAACGCCGATGCTGCCGGGCCTTAAGGCCGGATTCACGCTGGATGCCCGGCTGGAGGCGGACAGCGAACAGTTGATGTGGCTTGGGCTGTGCGAATTGCGGGTGATGAACGACCGGCGCTGGCCATGGCTGCTGCTGGTGCCGCAGCGGCCGGGCGCGGAAGAAATCCACGACATGACGCCGCTCGACCAGGCAATGCTGACCTTCGAGACCAATATGGTGGCGCAGGCGCTGAAGAAGGCGACCGGCTGCACCAAGATCAACACCGGCGCGCTCGGCAACATCGTGCGCCAACTGCACATCCATGTCGTCGCGCGTTCAGAGGGCGATCCCGGCTGGCCAGGCCCGGTGTGGGGACACGGCCTGCGCGAGCCCTATCAGCGTTCCGACCTGCGCCGGTTTGCCCAAACGATAAGGGCGGCGCTATAAGCCTTCCCCGTGTCCATCCCAAAGCATCAGAGTCCGCATGAGCTTCCGCCTGTTTGACGCGCCGCTGCGCGAGCCGAGCCAGTTCGTCGGCTTTGCCGGCAACATCATCGACCGGCAATCCGAAAACCGCGCCGACGATTCCGTCGACAAGGCGCTGGTCGATCCGACGACGCGGCTGCTTCTGATGAATGGCGGCCGACTCTACCTGAAGCTCGGCGATGGTGGCGGCCTCGACCCCTGGTTTCGCGCCGCCGAGAGCGAGCCGTTCAAGGTTTCCTTCGCCCACGGCGTCCTGCTCGGCTTTTCCGACCTGGGACCCATCCTGGCGATACCGGCCGGCGTCGAGGCCGAACATTTGCCCGAGACCGTCAAGGCGATCGACTACCGCTCGGTCTACATGCAAGGGCTGATCGATGAGGCGGCCGCCGGCGCGATGGCGCAAGGCGCTGCCCTGCTCGCCTGGCATGCAAGCCATCGCTTCTGCAGCAAATGCGGCACCGAATCACAGATGCGGGCCGGCGGCTACAAACGGCATTGCCCAAATTGCGGCACCGAGCATTTTCCCCGCACCGACCCGGTGGCGATCATGCTGACGGCGACGCGGGAGAAATGCCTGCTCGGGCGCGGCCGGCATTTCGGACCGGGCATGTATTCGGCCCTTGCCGGCTTCATCGAGCCGGGCGAGACGATCGAAGCCGCGGTGCGCCGCGAGACGCTGGAGGAGGCCGGCATCAGGCTTGGCCGTGTCGTCTACCACGCCAGCCAGCCCTGGCCGTTTCCCTATTCGCTGATGATCGGCTGCTTCGGCGAGCCGCTCAACGACGACATCCAGGCAGACCTTAACGAGCTTGAAGACTGCCGCTGGTTTGCCCGCGACGAAGTGCGCTTGATGCTGACCAGGGAACATCCCGGCGATCTGGTCACACCACCGAAAGGCGCCATTGCGCACCACCTCATCCGCGCCTGGGTGGACAGCGAATGACGGCAGCCAATACCGAAAGACATTGCAGGAGCAGAAAATGATCCGCCACACCGTCGTGTTCACGCTGAAGCATCCGCCGCATTCGCTGAAGGAAAAGAGGTTCCTGGTCGACGCCAAGAAAGCCCTGTCGGCGATCAGGGGCGTCACGCATTTCGAGCAATTGCGGCAGGTCAGCCCGAAGAACGATTACCGCTTCGGCTTCTCGATGGAGTTCGCCGACCAGGCCGCCTACAACAGATACAACGACCACCCCGACCACGTCGCCTTCGTGCGCGACCGCTGGATCCCGGAAGTCGAGACCTTCATGGAGATCGACTACGTGCCGCTGGGTGCGGTGATTTAGTCAGCCACCTTCCACTGCTCGCGTGACTCACTGGCCGGATAGACGCCCAGGATCCGCACTTCGCGGGAGAAGAAACGAAGCTCGTCCAGCGCCAGCTTGACCAGCGGATCGTCGGGATGGCCCTCAATGTCGGCGTAAAACAGCGTCGCGGTGAACGCCCCCAACTGGTAGCTCTCCAGCTTGGTCATGTTGATGCCGTTGGTGGCGAAACCGCCCATTGCCTTGTAGAGCGCGGCCGGCACGTTGCGGACGCGGAAGATGAATGTCGTCATCATCTTGGTGTCGGCTGACGGGCGTTCGGCCCATTGCTTGTTCTTGGTCAGAACGACAAAGCGGGTGACGTTGGAATCGGTGTCCTCGACATTCTCCTCAATGATGTCGAGCCCGTAGAGCTCTGCCGCGAGCGCCGGGGCGAGCGACGCCATGGTGCGGTCCTTGACCTCCGAAACCAGCTTCGCCGAACCCGCCGTATCGCCGGCGACCACCGGCTTCCAGCCATTCTTGCGGATGTATTTGCGGCACTGGCCAAGCGCGTGGATGTGGCTGTGCACGGTCTTGATCTCGTTGCGTTTGACGCCGGGCAGCACCATCAGCTGGAAATGGATTGGCAGGAAATATTCGCCGACGATGTGCAGCCTTGATTCCGGCAACAGATGGTGGATGTCGGCGACGCGCCCGGCGATGGTGTTCTCGATCGGGATCATGGCGAGGTCGGCCTTGCCCGTCTCGACCGCTTTGAACGCATCCTCGAAGGTTGGGCACGGCAACGGATCCATCGAGGGATAGACGTTGCGGCTGGCGGTGTCGGAATTGGCGCCCGGCTCGCCCTGGAAGGATATTCTGTTGGTCTTTTCAGGCATGCCCAAGTACTCGGTTCAAAGTGTCTCTGTTCGAAGGGATGGTTCAGTGTGAAAGGATGGTTCTGGCGCGTTCGAGGTCTTGCGGCGTGTCGACGCCAAGCGGCAATGAACGCACGATCTCGGCATCGATGCGCATACCGGCTTCCAGTGCCCGCAGCTGTTCCAGCCGTTCGCGCCGTTCGAGCGGCGACGGCTTCAGCGCCACGAAGCGCTCGAGTGCTGCGCGCCGATAGGCGTAGAGGCCGACATGGTGGTACAGCGCGCCCTCGCCCCATGGTGCGGTGGCGCGGGTGAAATAGAGCGCCCTCAGCCTGGTGCCGGAGAGCGGCGAGCCGACGATCTTGACGACGTTGGGATTGGTCTTTTCCTCGTCGCGGACGATCTCGACGCCGAGCGTGGCGATATCCACCGCCCTGTCCTCGAACGGCCTGAGCGACGCGGCGATGATTTCCGGATCGATTGTCGGCAAATCGCCTTGCACATTGACGATCGTTTCGACCTTGCGTTCGGGATCAAGCGCAACCAAGGCCTCGTGGATGCGATCGGAGCCGGATTCGTGATCCATGCGCGTCATCACGGCCTCGAAACCATGCGCGCGCACCGCTTCCGCCACGCTTTGCGTGTCGGTCGCCACCACGACCCGGCCGAGGCCGGCCTCGGCCGCGCGGCGGGCAACATGGACGATCATCGGCGCGCCGGCGATGTCGGCCAGCGGCTTGCCCGGCAGGCGGGTCGAGGCCATGCGGGCCGGGATCAGGATCAGCGTGGACATGCGCGTTGCACGGCGTCTCAAAAGGGGAAGGGAAAAGTGGCAAAAGGTCTCACTGGAAGCGCCCTTATAGGTGTTGCAACGCCGGAGCAAAAGACCTAGTTTCCGCCCGATTTGACCGCCTTAGCAGGGTGGGTCACGATACCGACGGACGGAGTGGACGGATCGGTCCGCCGGAAAAGGGAGCAAGGGGCGTATGGATTCCAACGAAGTCAACAAGCTGCTCGCCGGATTGCTCGGAACTGTTTTCGTGGTCTTCTCGGTTGGCCTTGTGTCCGATGCGCTGTTTGCCTCGCCGGCGCCGGAAAAGCCCGGCTTCGCCATCGAAGCCACCGAGCCCGCCGAAGGCGGCCCGGCCGCTCCGGCTGCCGAAGCCAAGCCGATTGCCGACCTTCTGGCGACCGCCAATGTCGAAGCGGGCGCTGCCGTGTTCAAGAAGTGCCAGGCCTGCCATTCCGGTGAAAAGGGCGGCCCCAACAAGGTCGGCCCCGATCTGTGGGATCTCATCGACCGTCCAGTTGGCGAGCATGAAGGCTTTGCCTATTCGGCCGGCATGAAGGAATTCTCCAAGGGCGGCACCGAGAAGTGGACCTATGACAACATCAACCACTTCATCACCTCGCCGAAGAAATTCGTGAAGGGCACGGCCATGGGCTTTGCCGGCCTGCCCAAGGACGAGGACCGCGCCAACGTCATCGCCTATCTGCGCACGCTGTCCGACAATCCCAAGCCGCTGCCGGCGCCAGGGGCCGCAGCCGACGCAACGGCACCCGCCAAGCCTGCCGAAGCAGCCGCCCCGGCCAAGCCGGCCGAGGGTGCTGCTCCCGCCAAGCCGGCGGCTCCGGCCGCGCCAGCCCCCGCCGCCCCGGCTCCAGCCGCTCCGGCACCGGCGCCTGCCCAATAAACAAATTGTAACCTCAACGATCTTGAAAAAGCCGGGTTCAGCCCGGCTTTTTTGTTAGCAAGATCGCATATGCAGCGACAAAGCCGCGCATTGCGGTTTTCACGAGCGGCAAATCAACTAGATTGCCTTTCTGGGATGGACACGCAGCGCGAAGAGGACAGTGCATGACGGTGGGCCGAACGCTTCTCAAATCGTTGCTGGCGGCAGCCCTGCTGGCGGCAGGATTGCAAGCGACACAAGCCGACGAATGGCGCACCACCTCCTCGCTGATCGGCGAGTCCAAATACGGCGACAATTTCCAGCACTACGACTACGTCAACCCGAACGCGCCCAAGGGAGGCACGCTGAATTCGGTGGTGCCCGGCACCTATGACAGCTTCAACCCCTATATCGTCCAGGGATCGCCGGCCGCCGGACTGGTCGGATTCGGCGGGGGCCTGCTCTATGACACTCTGATGGAGCAGGCGACCGACGAAGGCAGCACCAGCCATCCGCTGATCGCCGAAGCCTACAAATATCCGGCCGACTATTCCTCCGCGACCTACCGGCTCGACCCGCGCGCCAAATGGCATGACGGCCATCCGATCACCGTCGACGACGTGATCTGGTCGTTCCAGGTGCTGAAGGCGAACAGCCCGCAATACAGCCGCTATTTCGAAAACGTCACCGATGCGGTCGCCGTCTCCGACCGCGAGGTCGAGTTCCATTTCAACCAGAAGGGCAACCGGGAATTGCCGAAGATCATCGGCGATCTTGCCGTGCTGCCGAAACACTGGTGGGAAGGCACCGATGCCAACGGCAAGAAGCGCGACGTGACCAAGCCGACGCTGGAAATTCCGCTCGGTTCGGCCGCCTACAAGATCGCCAGTTTCAAGCCCGGCTCGGAAATCATCTGGCAGCGCGTGCCCGACTACTGGGCAGCCAAACTGCCGGTGAAGATCGGCCGCGAGAATTTCGACACGCGACGCTACACCTATATACTCGACGACAACGCCGCCTGGCTGGCCTTCACCAAGGGCGGGCTGGAAGACATCAACCGCGAATACAGCTCGCGCAAATGGGCAACGGCTTACAATTTTCCTGCATTCAAAGCCGGTGATGTCGTCAAGAAGGACTTCCAGACCCAGGCGCCACAGGCGATGCAGGGTTTCGTCCTCAACCAGCGGCGGCCGCTGTTCCAGGACCGGCTGGTGCGTGAAGCGCTGACAATCCCGTTCGATTTCGAGAGCATGAACCGCACGCTGTTCTTCGGCTTCAACACCCGCACATCGAGCTATTTCCTGGGTACCGAACTGGCATCGAGCGGATTGCCGCAAGGCAAGGAGCTGGAAATCCTGGAAAAATATCGCGACAAGCTGCCGCCCGAACTCTTCACCCAGGAATTCAAGCTGCCGGTCTACGATTCCCCGCAATCGGAACGAAAGTACCTGAAACAGGCGGTTGATCTGTTCGCCAAGGCCGGCTGGGTGATCAAGGGCGGCAAGATGGTCAATGCCAAGACCGGAGCGCCGTTCAAGTTCGAAATTCTCGGCTGGAACGACACCGACCAGGTGATCGCCAGCCCCTATATCGACAATCTGCGCAAGATCGGTGTCGACGCCACGCTGCGCATCATCGACCAGACGCAGTACATCAACCGCGTCAACAATTTCGATTTCGATGTCGTCACGGGGCTTCTCCAGCAGTCGGATTCGCCGGGCAACGAGCAACGCGACTTCTGGAGTTCGAAAGCCGCCGATGCGCCGGGGTCGCGCAATCTGATGGGCATCAAGGATCCGATCATCGACGCGCTGGTCGACCGCATCATCTTCGCCACCGATCGCGACGACCTTGTCGCCGCCACCCACGCGCTCGACCGTATCCTGTTGTGGAACTTCTACGTCGTACCGCAATATCACCGGTCCGCCGTCTGGCTGGCCTATTGGGACAAGTTCGGCTTTCCAGACAAGCAGCCCGCCTATGTCGGCGCCGACATCGATTCGTGGTGGATCGACCTCGATAAGGAAAAGGCGCTGGCGGCCAAGTACAAGGGCGGCAATTGATGGCGGTCCTTGCCCGCCGCGATTTCCTGGCATTGGGCGGTGCCGCCACCGCCGCCGCCCTGCTGCCCGGCCGAGCCTTCGCCACCGTCCCGACTGGCGTAAAACTGCACGGCCTGTCGGCTTTCGGCGATCTCAAATACAAGCCGGACTTCCCGCATTTCGACTATGTCAATCCGGACGCGCCCAAGGGCGGCCAGATGAATTTCGCGCCACCGAACGCCACCTTGAATCAGAGCTTCCTGACTTTCAACACATTGAATTCCCTGGTGTTGAAAGGAGATTCACCGCCGCGAACGGAGCTTTGTTTCGATTCTCTGATGGCAAGCGCGCTCGATGAGCCGGATGCGGTCTATGGCCTGCTTGCCGAGTCCGTCACCTTGTCGCAAGACCGCAATGGCTTCCGTTTCAGCCTACGACCGCAAGCCCGCTTCAACGACGGTTCGCCGCTGACCGCTGAAGACGTTGCCTTCGCGTTGAAGCTTTACAAAGACCAAGGCCATCCAAACCTTTCCAAGGCGCTGCGGTACATGACGGAAGCGGTCGCGGTCGATCCCACCACTCTCGACCTGACCTTCAACGGCGAACAGTCGCCGCAGAACATCCTTGCGATCGTGGCAATGCCGATCGTGTCCAAGGCCTTTTATACGGCCAATCATTTCGATGCCTCGACGATGACACCGCCGCTAGGCTCGGGGCCTTACAAGATAGGGCGCGTAGTAGCCGGACAGACTGTCGAATATGACCGCGTCGCCGACTATTGGGGTCGCGATCTAGCCGTGAACCGTGGCCTCTACAATTTCGACCGCATCCGCATCGACTTCTATCTTGATCGGCAGGCGGCTTTTGAAGCCTTCAAGAAAGGCGACACGCATTTTCGCGAGGAATTCACCGCGCGGGTATGGGCGACCGGATACGACTTTCCGGCGCTGAAGGATGGCAAGATCGTCAAACGGGAATTTCCCGGTGAGAAGACGCCAGACATGCAGGGCGTGGCGTTGAATCAACGTCGTCCCCAATTTCGCGACGAGCGGGTACGGCGGGCGATCGCCAGATGCTTCGATTTCGAATGGATGAAGCGGGCCCTGTTTTACGGCTCCTACGAGCGCTCTCAATCGAACTTCGAACGGTCGGATTATAAGGCCGAAGGTCTGCCATCGCCTGGCGAATTGGCCCTGCTCGAGCCGTTCCGGGCCGAGTTGCCACCAGAGGTCTTTGGCGAAGCCGTGACGCAGCCTCTGTCCGACGGCTCGGGCCATGACCGCAAGCTCCTGGGCGAGGCTTCGAGATTGCTTGCGCAAGCCGGCTGGAAACGTGCGGGCAGTTTCGTCGTCAACGACAAGGGTGAGCGCCTGCAGGTTGAAATGCTGGCGGAGGATGACGGCATCGTTCGCATCTTCACCCCATGGTCCGAGAATATGAAGGCGATCGGGATCGACGCCTCGATCCGGCAAGTCGATTCGGCACAGTATGAACAGCGGCACAGTGATTTCGACTTCGATCTTACCGTGCTGCATTGGTCGATCGGAGCGACGCCGACTAACGACGGCCTGGAGATGCTCTATGATTCCCGAATGGCGAAAACGCCGGGGCAACGCAACTATCCGGGCACGGAAAGCAAGGCCATCGACGCGCTGATCGTCGCTGCCGGCAAGGCGCGAAGCCGAAACGAACTCGTCACCGCACTCAGGGCGCTCGACCGGGTCTTGCGTGCACGGCTAGACTGGATTCCAACATACTATCTGGCGAATCACCGCGTCGCCTATTGGGACATGTTCGACTTCGTCGAGCAAAAGCCCGATTTCGGCTTTCCGGTCGAGACGCTGTGGTGGTTCGATAAGGGCAAGGCGGCAAAAATTGGCAAAGGCTGAGATGTTCGCTCAAGCAGGGCAAAAGACCTGATGGGCGCTTATATCCTGCGCCGCATCCTGTTGATGATCCCGACCCTGTTCGGCATCATGGCGATATCCTTCGCCGTCATCCAGTTCGCGCCGGGCGGCCCGGTCGAGCAGGTCATCGCCCGGCTGACCAACCAGGGCGGCAGCGATCGCCTCGGCGGCGGCGGCGGTGACGCGGTCGGTGGTGCCAATGTCGATGTCGCCGGTGATGTCAGCTCGAAGTATCGCGGCGCCCAAGGCCTCGATCCGGAATTCATCAAAAAGCTGGAGAAGCAGTTCGGCTTCGACAAGCCGCCGCTCGAGCGCTTCGGCATGATGTTGTGGAATTATGCGCGCTTCGATTTCGGCGACAGCTATTTCCGCGATATTTCGGTGCTCAACCTGATCCTGGAAAAAATGCCGGTGTCGATCTCGATCGGGCTGTGGATCACGCTTCTGTCCTACCTGATCTCGATTCCGCTCGGCATCCGCAAGGCGGTCAAGGACGGCACGCCCTTCGACGTCTGGACCAGCGGCGTCGTCATCGTCGGCTATGCCATTCCAGGCTTCCTGTTCGGCATCATGCTGATGGTGCTGTTTGCCGGCGGGTCGTTCTGGGACTGGTTTCCGCTGCGCGGCCTCACCTCCGACAATTGGGACCAGCTATCCTGGTCCGGCAAGATCATCGACTATTTCTGGCACATGACCTTGCCGCTGACGGCGCTGGTGCTGTCGGCCTTCGCCACCACGACGCTGCTGACCAAGAACTCGTTCCTGGAAGAGATCCGCAAGCAGTATGTGGTGACGGCGCGCGCCAAGGGCCTGTCGGAGCGGCAGGTGCTCTACGGCCACGTCTTCCGCAACGCCATGCTGATCGTGATCGCCGGTTTTCCGGGCGCCTTTATCTCGGCCTTCTTCACCGGCTCGCTGCTGATCGAGAACATCTTTTCCCTCGATGGCCTCGGCCTGCTCGGCTTCCGGTCGGTGGTCGAGCGCGACTATCCGGTGGTGTTCGCCAATCTCTACATATTCTCGCTGCTCGGGCTGTTCGTCGGATTGCTGTCCGACCTGCTCTACACCTGGGTCGATCCGCGCATCGATTTCGAGCGGAGAGACGTCTGATGTCGGACACCACCGCAACCACGGAGGCCGCACCGGAGCGGATCGTGCGGCCGTGGCTGTCGCCGCTCAACAAGCGCCGCCTGCAGAACTTCAGAGCAAACCGGCGCGGCTACTGGTCGCTGTGGATATTCCTCGTCCTGTTCGTGCTGTCGCTGTTTGCCGAATTCATCGCCAACGACAAGCCGATCATCGCCTCCTACAAGGGCGAAATCCTGTTTCCGGTGCTGGTCGCCTACCCCGAGGAAAAGTTCGGCGGCTTCTACGCCGTCACCGACTATCGCGACCCGGTCATCCAGGACGAGATCAACGCCAACGGCTGGATGATCTGGCCGCCGGTGCGCTATTCCTACCAGACCGTCAACAACGCCATTCCGGAAGCGGCACCGGCCAAGCCGTCCTGGCAGTATGACGCCAAGGCGCGCTGCAGCCAGTATCCGCAAGGGGCGGCCGATCCGGCCTGCATCGTCGGCAACTGGAACTGGCTCGGCACCGACGACCAGGCGCGTGACGTGCTGGCGCGCGTCATCTACGGCTTCCGCATTTCGGTGCTGTTCGGCCTGATCCTGACCGCCGGCTCGGCCCTGATCGGCGTCGCGGCCGGCGCCGTGCAAGGTTATTTCGGCGGCTGGACCGATCTCCTGTTCCAGCGTTTCATCGAAATCTGGTCGGCGATCCCGGTGCTCTATCTCCTGCTCATCGTCGCCGCCATCCTGCCGCCGGGCTTCTTCATCCTGCTCGGGCTGATGCTGTTGTTCTCCTGGGTGGCGCTGGTCGGCGTGGTGCGGGCCGAGTTCCTGCGCGCTCGCAACTTCGAATATGTCAACGCGGCGCGCGCGCTCGGCGTACCCAACCGCACCATCATGTTCCGGCATTTGCTGCCCAACGCCATGGTGGCGACATTGACCTTCATGCCCTTCCTGCTCTCGGGCTCGATCTCGACGCTGACCTCGCTCGACTACCTCGGCTTCGGCCTGCCGCCGGGGTCCGCCTCGCTCGGTGAGTTGCTGAAGCAGGCGCAGCGCAACCTCAATGCGCCGTGGCTCGGCATTTCCGGCTTCGTCGTCATCTCGCTGATGCTGTCGCTGCTGGTGTTCGTCGGCGAGGCGACGCGCGACGCCTTCGATCCGCGCAAGACATTCCGATGAGCGAAGCGCCCCTGCTCAGCGTACAAGACCTCAGCGTCGCCTTTGCGCAAGGCGGACAGCAGTCGCTGGCCGTCGACCATATCTCGTTCGACATCGCCAAGGGCGAGACGGTGGCGCTGGTCGGCGAATCCGGCTCCGGCAAGTCGGTGTCGGCGCTGTCGGTGCTGAAGCTGTTGCCCTATCCCAGCGCCAGCCATCCCTCGGGAAAGATCCTGTTCCAGGGCGCCGACCTGCTTGCCATGAGCGAGAAGCAGTTGCGGCAGGTGCGCGGCAACAAGATCACCATGATCTTCCAGGAGCCGATGACCTCGCTCAATCCGCTGCACACGATCGAGCAGCAGATCGTCGAAATCCTCAAGCTGCACCAGGGCATGGCCGACCGCCCGGCCAAGGCCCGCACGCTGGCCCTGCTCAACGAGGTCGGCATCCGCGATCCGCAAAAGCGCCTCGATGCCTATCCGCACCAGCTGTCCGGCGGCCAGCGTCAACGCGTAATGATCGCCATGGCGCTGGCCAACGAACCGGAACTGCTGATCGCCGACGAGCCGACGACGGCACTCGACGTCACCGTGCAGGCGCAGATCCTCGAGCTGCTGGCCGGGCTGAAAAGCCGCAAAGGCATGTCGATGCTGTTTATCACCCACGACCTCGGCATCGTGCGCAAGATTGCCGACCGGGTCTGCGTCATGACCAAGGGCAAGATCGTCGAGACCGGCCCGACCAAGGACATCTTCGCCAATCCGCAACACCCCTATACGCGCCATCTGCTGGCCGCCGAGCCGAAGGGCAAGCCGCCGGCCGCCAACGCGGCAGCCAAGCCTGTCATGACCGGCAAGGACATCAAGGTCTGGTTTCCGATCAAGCAGGGCTTCTTCCGGCGCACCGTCGACAATGTGAAAGCGGTCGACGGCATCGATGTCACCGTGCGTGCCGGGCAGACGCTCGGCGTGGTCGGCGAATCCGGCTCCGGCAAGACGACGCTCGGCCTGGCGCTGGCGCGGATGATCTCGTCGACCGGGAGCATCCAGTTCAACGGACGCGACATCAACCAGCTCTCCTTCAACGCCATGCGGCCGCTGCGGCGCGAATTGCAGATCGTCTTCCAGGACCCGTTCGGCTCGCTCAGCCCGCGCATGTCGATCGCCGAGATCATCGAGGAAGGCCTGAAGATCCACGAACCGAAACTGTCGCCCGACCAGCGCGACGCACGCGTCGCCGACGTGCTGAAGGAAGTGGGGCTCGATCCCGCTACCCGCAACCGCTACCCGCACGAGTTTTCCGGCGGCCAGCGCCAGCGTGTCGCCATCGCGCGCGCCATGGTGCTCAACCCGCGCTTCGTGATGCTGGACGAGCCGACATCGGCGCTCGACATGAGCGTGCAGGCGCAGGTCGTCGACCTGTTGCGCAGCCTGCAGGCCAAGCACGACCTCGCCTATCTTTTCATCAGTCACGACCTCAAAGTCATCCGGGCGCTGGCCAACGACGTCATCGTCATGCGCAATGGCAGGATCGTCGAAGCCGGCCCTTCCGAACAGATTTTTGGAAATCCACAAACCGACTATACTCGGGCGCTGATCTCGGCTGCCTTCAAGATAGAGACGGCGCCGGTCGGCATCGTCAGCGAATAGCCTGGACAACGGGCACGCATAACAGGGAAACTCCATTGATGGAAAAAGGCCGCATCCTGCTTGCCGTCACCGGTTTTCATCCGCAGCGCTGGCGCGAGCTCTTGTCGGCCGAGCGCGAGGTGGTGCTGGAGCCGGACGGCGCCAGCGACCCGTCGATCACCTATGCGGTGGTGTGGAAGCAGAAGCCGAACATCCTGGCATCGCTGCCCAATCTGCGCGCCATCTTCTCGATCGGTGCCGGCGTCGACCATATCTTCGCCGACCCGGGCCTGCCGGATGTGCCGATCGTCAAGGTCGTCGCCGACAACCTCACCCAGTACATGACCGAATATGTCGTCTGGCGGGTGCTCGACCATCATCGCCACGGCCTGCTCTACCGGTCGCAGCAGCCAAAAAAGATCTGGCACGAGCCGCAGCAGCGGCCAGCCAGCGACATTTCGGTCGGCATCATGGGCCTCGGCAATCTCGGCCGCGCCGCCGCCTCGGTGCTTTTGTCGCTCGGCTTTGCCGTCAATGGCTGGTCACGCAGCGAGCGGCCGATGAAAGGCGTAGCGACCTACTCCGGCGAGGCGGGACTGATCCCCTTCCTCAAGGCGACCGATATTCTGGTGGTGCTTTTGCCGCTGACCCCGGACACGCATGGCATCATCAATTACGGCGTGCTGAAGGAACTGAGGAAGCGCAACGGCCTCGGCGGCTCGGTGCTGATCAATGCCGGTCGCGGCCGCCTGCAGAAGGACGCCGACATCGTGCGGGCACTGGATGACGGCACGCTGAAGGAGGCGAGCCTCGATGTGTTCGAAGTCGAACCGCTGCCGAAGACCAGTCCGCTGTGGGGACATCCGAAAGTGTTCGTGACGCCGCACTCGGCGGCGACCTCCGACCCCGTCCACCTGGTGCCGATCATGCTGCGCCAGATGGACGCTTTCGAGCGCGGCGAAAAGCTCGACAATCTGGTGGACCGCAAAGCTGGGTATTAAGCAATTCCAGGAAATGCGTGAAACGGCTTTCCCGGGAAAAGCGGGTAGCGTTTTCCCTCAGGGAATTGCGTCAAAGCATAGAGAGCGGCGCCTGCCCGATCCTAGCCAGGCAGCAGTTTCTTCCGCTGGTCTGGCTTGCCGCAATCGCGACGATCGATCGACCGGTTCATGGCATCCATCTGGCCGGTCGCCTTGTCGGCGTCCTGCTTGGCCTTGGAGCGCACATCCGGCATGAACGGGCCGAAGCCCATCGCCGGATTGGAGAAGGTGGGCTTCGCCTTCGTCGACAAATTGTGTTGCTGTGCCAGCGCGTTGCGCTGCGCCAGCAGCTGGCCGCAGGGCACGCTGTCATATTGCAGGGAGGACTGGATGTCGGCGTCCTGCCTCTCAGCCATCGAACTGCCCGCACAGCCGGCGGTCACCAGGCAAGATGCCAAGACAATCATGTTCCAGCGCATCGACTCTGCTCCTCCTGATATCCCGCCTTGATGCGACCAGATCGCAAATATCAGACGCGCATGCAAATCAGACTTTTTCGCAGCACGGATTATCTGCGGCCGCGACTGGAGGGGATCGCAGCCTCGTCCGCCGGTAGCTTGCCTGCCACAACGACCAACCCGTTGACGGGTTCCCGGCGGTCCTGCCGGATCACGGTCGTTTCCAGCGACAGGATCGAAAACCCGTTGGCAGCCAGGATTTCACGCACATAATGTTCCGAATGCGCGTAGCGGCGCGATGGCAGCAACGCAAAATCGCCATTGCCAATCAGGCTCTCGACGGAAAAGGCGAACAAGCCATCGCCGGCAAGCAAGCCGGCAACCGTCTTCACCACGCCGTCGAGCGCGCCGACATAGATGAAGACGTCGGCCACCGCCACCAGATCGGCTTTCGGGCCGGCATAGGAAAAATCCCGCAGATCGGCCTTGCTGAGGAAGTCGTAGACGCCCTTGGCCCGCGCCTGCTTCAGCATCCTGGCCGAAATATCATACCCCTCCAACCAATCGGCGATCGGCCGCAGCCTCTGCCCCATAAGCCCGGTGCCGCAGCCGAGATCGAGCGCCAGCGGGAAGCGGCCCGGTCTTGCCGACCGAATGGCCCGATCGAGCAATTCGGGCAGACGATACCCCAGCCTGTCGACCAGTGATTCCTCGAAGCTGTCGGCATAGTGGTCGAACAGCGTCTCGACGAAGGCGCTGGGCAGCGCGTCGGTCTGCGGCGCCTTGCCGATCAATTGCAGGTTCAGTGCGGCGCCTTGACGATCCGTCGGATCGAGTTGCAGCGACATCGCCCAAGCCTGCGCGGCGAGGTCCGGCGCACCCGCAGCCTGCTGCATTTCGCCGAGGCGAAACCAGCCCATCGCCCACTGCGGCTTCAGTTCCAGTGCACCGAGCAGCAATTCCGCCGCCGCGGCATGATCGCCGTCCGCATGCAGCATCTCGGCATAATCGGCACGGCGATCGGCGTTCAAGTCGCCGGACGAGGCCTGAAGCGGTTTCATGGCAATGGGGTCCTGGGCGATGGATCCTGTCGGCGGATGGAAGCCGACGGTGCTGTATGCGGGAGTCAGCAGTCACATACAACAGGCTTCCCGCAGCGGAATTATATCCTATCTTGAGGATCATGCGCGCCTCAGACCTGCTCCATCCCCGGCCCGAGGGCCTCTATTGCCCACCAGGTGATTTCTTCATCGACCCGGTGCGGCCGGTGAACCGGGCGCTGATCACGCATGGCCATTCCGATCATGCGCGTTCCGGCCACCGCTCGGTGCTGGCCACACAACAGACGCTCGACATCATGGGCCTGCGCTATGGCGAGGATTTTGCCGACACAACGCAAGCAGCACAGCTGGGCGAGACGATTGCCCTGGACGGTGTCAGCATCAGCTTCCATCCAGCCGGCCATGTGCTCGGCTCGGCGCAGATCGCCGTCGAGCACCAGGGCACGCGCATCGTCGCCTCCGGCGATTACAAACGGCAGAAAGACGCGACCTGCGCCCCGTTCGAGCCGATCCCATGCGATGTGTTCATCACCGAGGCGACTTTCGGCCTGCCGGTGTTTCGCCATCCACCCGACACGGAAGAGATCGCCCGCCTGCTGAAATCGGCGGCGCAGTTTCCCGAACGCTCGCATCTGGTCGGCGCCTATGCGCTGGGAAAGGCGCAGCGGGTGATGCGGCTGTTGCGCGACGCCGGCTACGACAGGCATATCTACATCCATGGCGCGCTGGCCAGGCTCAGCGAATATTACCAGAGCCAGGGCATCGACCTTGGAACGCTCGAACCGGCAACGGTGGAGGGCGGCAAGCAGGATTTCGCGGGCGCCATCGTGGTCGGTCCGCCTTCGGCTTTCGCAGACCGCTGGGCGAGGCGCTTTCCCGATCCGATCTCGTGCTTTGCCTCAGGCTGGATGCGCATCCGCCAACGCGCCAAGCAAGGCGGCGTAGAGCTGCCGCTGATCATCTCGGACCACGCCGACTGGGACGAACTGACCGCCACCATCAAGGAGACCGGAGCCGAGGAAATCTGGGTGACGCATGGCCGCGAGGAAGCGCTGGTGCGCTGGTGCGAACTCGAAGGCATCGCTGCACGACCGCTGCATCTGGTCGGCTACGAGGACGAGGGCGATTGAGGGCATGAACCGCTTCGCCGAACTTCTCGATCGCCTGGTGCTGACGCCGTCGCGCAACGGCAAGCTGACCTTGCTGACCGATTATTTCCGCAGCGTGGAGGATCCCGATCGTGGCCTGGCGCTGGCTGCCATAACCGGCGATCTCAGCATCGCCGCGGTCAAGCCGGCGATGCTGCGCACCCTGGTCACCGAGCGCATGGACCCGGTGCTGTTCGGCTATTCCTACGACTATGTCGGCGATCTTGCCGAAACGGTGTCGCTGGTCTGGCCGCAAACGCCCGGAAACATCCCGAACCGCGAGCCGACGCTCGGCGAGGTCGTCGCCAGGCTGCAGGCGGCAAGCCGCTCCGACGGGCCGAAGGTGCTGGCCGGGCTGCTCGACAGCGCCGGCATCTCGGCGCGCTTTGCCATCATCAAGCTGGTCACCGGCGGCCTGCGCATCGGCGTGTCGGCGCGGCTGGCCAAGCAGGCGCTGGCGGATTTCGGCAAGGTCGACGTCACCGAGATCGAGGAACTTTGGCATGGGCTGTCGCCGCCTTACACGGCGCTGTTCGCCTGGCTGGAAGGCAAGGCCGAAAAGCCCAGGAATACGGCGATGGCCCTGTTTCGCCCGGTCATGCTGTCGAACCCGGTCGGCGACGGCGATCTCGAAAAGCTCGACCCCGCGGACTATGCAGCCGAATGGAAATGGGACGGCATCCGCGTCCAAGCGGTGGCCGAAGGCGGTATCCGCCGGCTCTACTCTCGCACCGGCGACGATGTCTCCGGCGCCTTTCCGGATCTCGCCGATGCCATGCATTTTTCCGCAACGCTGGACGGTGAACTGCTGGTCGGCGATCCCAGGCGGGCGACCCGCACCTTCTCGGACCTGCAGCAAAGGCTGAACCGCAAGACGGTGACGCCGAAGATGCAGCAGCAATTTCCAGCCTTCATGCGCTGCTATGACGTGCTGCAGATCGGCGACGAGGATTTGCGCGCGCTGCCGTTTCGTGAGCGGCGCGGCCGACTGGAAAGCTTTGTCGGCACTCTCGACCCGAGCCGTTTCGATCTTTCGCCGTTTGTCGACTTCGCCGACTGGCAGGCGCTGGAGGAACTGCGCCGGGCGCCGCCGCATCCGATCATCGAGGGCGTCATGCTGAAGCGCTGGGACTCGCCCTATGTCGCCGGGCGGCCGAAAGGCCCGTGGTTCAAATGGAAGCGCGATCCGCACACGGTGGATGCCGTGCTGATGTATGCCCAACGCGGCCATGGCAAGCGCTCGAGCTTCTATTCGGACTACACGTTCGGCGTCTGGTCCGGCGGCGAAGGCGAAGAGGAACTGGTGCCTGTCGGCAAGGCCTACTTCGGCTTCACCGACGAAGAGTTGAAGCAGATCGACAAATATGTCCGCGACAACACGGTCGAGCGTTTCGGGCCTGTGCGCTCGGTGCGGGCCGACCGCGACAACGGCCTGGTGCTGGAAGTCGCCTTCGAGGGCCTCAACCGCTCGACCCGGCACAAATCCGGCGTCGCCATGCGCTTTCCCCGCATCTCGCGGTTGCGCTGGGACAAGCCGGCCAACGAGGCCGACCGCATCGAGACGCTGCAGGCGCTGCTCGATCGCTAGGTCGCATATGCTGCACGGATGCGCTTACGGCTCGACCGAGACCCGGATTTCGTAGATGTCCGCCGCCTTGCCCTGTTTGTCGAAGTCGGAATTGACGGCGATCGTGCCGGCCGAGCCCGGGTGCTTCTTGGGAAACTGCACGTCGAACAGATATTCGTTCTGCTGCTGGCCGACCGCGTAGCGCTTGCGGCCGCAGTCGCCCAGTTCGCCGAAGTTGCAGTCGACGGAAATCTGCGTCTCCTTGCCTTCTTCGGAGCGGGCAATGATGTCGAACACGGCATGCTTGCCGGCGAGCTGTTCCAGCACGCCTTGCCCGACATCGAAGCTGATCGCCGAACCGGAGGCGCCGGAACGGATGCGCAGGAACGACCCGGTGTCGTCCTTCATCACTTCGGCCTTGGCATCCGACGGGGCGCTGACATGCGACGCGTCGGTTGGCGAAAACACGTTGATCCAGTCGCGCGACTGGTCCGCGGCACCGGGCTTTGCCGGGCCGGTGTCGCCATCGGCCGGTGTGAAGTCGTCGTCGTTGACGGTCGGCGGCGCTTCGGGCGGAGCGGTGTCGAGCTGCGCCTGTGTCTTGAACACACCGGTCTGTACGGCGAAGAACAGGCCGATACCGACAGCGGCAAGCAGAGTGACAGTCAGGAAGATGGCGGTCAGCGGCAGGCGACGCCCCCTTATGCGCCGTTCATCGCGATCGGGCGCCACTTCCGTCGCGGCCTCGGCCGAGTCGGGAGCAGACATGTCGATGGCTGGCGCGCCCGGAAGGCCGGCGTCCGGCATGATGTCGGGAACGACTGGCAGCACACGCGAGCGAGGCGCATCGGAGGCGGATTGCACGGGCTCGTCAACGACAACGACGGGTGATGCCGGTTGCCCGGTCTCAACCGCAGGAGCGGGGTCCGCAGCCACCTCGACCGCAGGAGCCGGGTCCCCACCAAGCTCGACCGCCGGCGCATCACCCTGTGGGCCGACATCCGGCACCGCCGGCAGATACTCGGATTCGATTTCGGTGATTTTCGCCTGTATCGCCTTGCGGCGCTTGATGGCGACTTCCACCGTCACGTCGGGATTGGCCTGGAGCGCACGGTCGAGCGCGGCAAAAGCCGATCTATAGACCCTTTCGCGGAACGCGCGGTCCTCGGCGTTGCCTTTCTCGAAGGCATTCCGGATCGCCTTTTCGATTGCGTCCAAGCGGATCCCTCTGCACGTTTGCCCAACCTTGCCATGATCGTTAGCCGCAGGCGACCAATCAATCAACGGGCGAGCGGCGCATTCTGCCTTGTCAGGGTGTGCAAAGTCCATTCCGACGCTGTTCCGGCAACGAAATCAGCGTGTTTCATCAATTTTCACCAGCAGGAGGGTGCGAACCGCGCGAGCCTGACTCGGCGACCGATTGGCGAGCAAACGCGACAGACGGCTTTCGACGGCCACATAGACCCTTGCATGAATTGCCAAGTCGCATCTTGAATTCGCCGCCGGTTGAGTCTATCACCCCCGCATCTTGGAGGCTCTGGCCTCCCGGGCCGCTTTAGCTCAGTTGGTAGAGCACATCATTCGTAATGATGGGGTCAGGTGTTCGAGTCACCTAAGCGGCACCATTCCTTCAAGCAGCAATCAATGGCGCCGTCACTGGGCCGAGCCTCGGCTCCGGCCGTTCGCTGCTTTTGTCGGACAGGTAAGTGAGGATGGAGGCCTCGCCTCGGGATCGAACCGAGGCTTCAGAGATTTGCAGTCTCCAGCGTAGCCGCTCCGCCACGAGGCCATCGCTGTCCAAGTAGCAGCCTAATATTTACGGAAAGGTTAAGGCCGAACCGCCGCTGGAGCAACGGCTTGCGGCGTCGGCGAGGCATATCGGCCATTGTCGAGGCCCTGGTTTGGTGTGAAACTCGGAGCCTCTGAATGGAGGTCGAAAATGCCCAACAATTTCAAGACCGGAGACGTCGTCAGGCTGAAGTCCGGAGGCCCGAAAATGACCATAAGCGACGGCGCGGCCTCGGGCATATTCATGTGCCATTGGTTCAACCGCGAGGGTGACGTGTGGACCCCGCAACATGCCGGCTTCAAGCCAGACCAGCTGGTCGCGGCCGACCAATCAGACTAGGTCCCTGCCGACGCGGTTTTGCTTGAACCGGCGCCAAACCTGGCACGGGTTCACGTCCAGCGCTGAGGCGCAGGGTTTGGCACGTCAATGCGGCCATCGACGGAGCCCTTGCATCCAGGAAATGCGTCCGAAACAAGATTGCGCGACCGACGGATTTCCCCCGCCGCGGCGTTTAACGGTTGAAGCGTGACCTCGGCTCAAGCCGTGGCCACGCGCCAACCGGAGACGCCAACGCATGATACGTCGTTCGATACTTGCCGCTGCCATGAGCCTGCTGACCGTAGCGGCTCTCGCCCAGACAGCGACGCAGCCGCCTGCCGCGACGCCGCCGGTTGCCGCACCGGCCACGCCAAAGGCCAGGTCCGACATCACGCTGGCCAAATTCCAGAAGCGGCGCGAGAAAGCGATCATGGCTGCCGACACGGATGGCGACGGCAAGATCAGCCTGCTGGAATGGGAAGCCTTTCAGGCCAAGCGCAACATCAAGGGCGACCCCGTCAAATCCTTCGCGCGTCTCGATTCCAACCATGACGGCTTCATCGACCGCGCCGAACTCGATGCCTTCTTTGCCAAGCGCTTTGCCAGGCTCGACAAGAATGCCGACGGCGTCCTGACGGCCGACGAACTGCCGGGCCACAAAACCGCTCCCAAGCAGGAGCAATGACCAAGAGGCAATGACGTGCGATGAACATCGGGAGTGCGCCGGCTGATGAGCGCCGATCCGGACGAGGAGCTGGTTCGCCGCGTCGGCGCCGGCGATCCGGCAGCCGTGCAGACGCTCGTCGCGCGCAAACTGCCTCGCATCCTGGCGCTTGCCGTGCGCATGCTCGGCGATGCTGCGGAGGCCGAGGATGTCGCGCAGGAGACCTTCGTGCGGATCTGGCGCCATGCCTCGGGCTGGCGACGCGGCAATGCGCGCTTCGACAGCTGGATCCACCGGGTGACGCTGAACCTCTGTTACGACCGGCTGCGCCGCAAGCGCGAATGGGTGACCGACGACCTACCGGAAATGGTCGACCCGGCCGCACTTCCCGATGCCCATCCGCAGGAGGACGCGCAGCGGCTCGAACGAGCGCTGCAAGGCATAGCGCCGCGCCAGCGCGAAGCGATCGTCCTGGTCTATTACCAGGAGATGTCCAACGTCGAGGCGGCAGCAACCCTGGAGATCAGCGTCGACGCCCTGGAGAGCCTGCTTTCGCGCGGCCGGCGGTCGCTGCAGGCGATCCTGGCCAGGGACCGCGTCGATGAGTGAGAACCGGGCAAGCGGCGCCGATGGGCAAGGGGAAGACCATGGCTGAAGGGTCCAGGAACGAACCGGCAATAGATGCCACGCGCTTTGCGGCCCTGGCAGAGGCCTATGGCAGTGACTTGCGGCGATGGCCGGAGGCCGAACGGATAGCCGCCGCGATCTTTGCGCCGAGCGAGACTGGCCAGGCCATTTTGCAGCATGCCGGGAGACTTGACGCCCTGCTGGACGGCTACCGCGTCGGCGCGCCCGACAAGGCCCTGCACGGCAGCATCGTGCAGGCCGCCGGCCGGTACCTCGCCCAACGCCGGCGTCAGCGGTTCTGGTGGCTCGGACTGGGGCTTGCCGGCATTGGCCTGGCCGGCGCTGTCGCCGGATTGGCCCTGGTGAGCATCGTCACGCCCGAGGTCCAGCCGGACCACTATGTGCTGGACGCCAATGCGACGGCGTTCGGCGACGCCAGCCCGGAGCGCGACGCGATCGAGGAAGACCTATGAACATGAGCCGAAACCTTGTCACCCTGTCGGTGGTGCTCAACGTCTTCCTGGCCGGGGCGCTTGCCGGCGGGGCCGTCTGGATAAGAAGCGGCAAGTCAGGTCAGGGCTACTCATTGGAGACGGCCGGTGGCCGGCTTCCAGAGCAGGATCGCTCGGTGTTCCGCGAGGCGTTGCGCGACGTTCGCCGCGAATCCCGTCAGGTCATCCTCGACGGCCAGCAAGCCAGGCGCGAGGCGGCAGACCTGCTGCGACAGCCGGTTCTGGACGCGAAGGCCCTGTCGGCGGCGCTGGAGCGGGCGCGCAATGCCGACCTCACCGTGCGCATGCGGCTTGAGCAGCGCATCGTCGAGTTCGCGACGGCAAGTTCCGCCGAGGGCCGCCGCGTGCTGGCGGAAGGGCTAACCAGACGCGCGGGGTCGCAACTGTCGGCGGTGCCAAAAAAATCGCCGTGACGACCGACGGAAAACGCCGACGACGCCGTTTAACAGGAGAAGGGCAGGACCTGCCGGACCATGTGCGTGCAGGTTTTCAACCTCGGACACTTCGGAGTATGGCCATGAATTATTTGACAAAATACGTGCTCACCGCGGCTCTCGCCGTGACCGGAACGGTTGCGACGGCCGCGGCATCCTCGGCGATGCCAATGGCGCCGCTTGCCGCGCCGGCGCTGGTCGAGCATGCCGCCTGGGGCTGCGGTCCGGGCTGGCATCCCAATCCCTGGGGACGCTGCGTGCCCAATCGTGTGGTGGTCTACCCTCGTTACATCTATCGGCATGGCCCGGCCTTCTACGCCTGGCATCGGCACCATGTCTGGCACCGCCGGCATCACTGGTAGGATGCGCGTCGGCGGTCGGCCACTCCATGCCGGCCTCCTCCCGCTGTTGACTATGCACGAAACGGCTCGAACGAGCCTCATGCGCCAGGCGCTTGAGGCTCAGGCGATGGAGAGCTGACTTGACTGTCCCGGCCTCCAATTCCCTGCCGCCAGATCCGGTACTCGTCGCATTCAACCGCTTCGGCCTTGGTGCAAGGCCCGGCGACCGCGAGATGCTGGCCGGCGACCCGCGCGGCTATCTCAGGGCGGAACTGCGGCAAGCCGATATCGCCATGATCTCGCTCGACGATCCGGCCTATGCCGGCTTGCTAGGCAGCACGCCGGCCATCCAGGCCAGCATGGCGGCAAATTTCCGGCTCCAGCGCGAGCGCATGGCCGCCGCAGCAGCGCAGCCAGCGACGGCGAGCGCCCAAGCTGTGCCCGCACAGGCCCTGCCCGCCCAGATCACGCCAGCCCACCTCGCGCTTGCGCCTGCGCCGACCGACAAACACGTCGTGCCGCAGGTCGAGGCGACGTTGTTCCGGGCGGAAGCACAGGCGCGCTTCGACAAGGCCATTTGGGCGAAAACCGGCTTCGTCGAACGGCTCGTCTGTTTCTGGTCGAACCATTTCTGTGTTTCGGTGGCGAAGGACATCCTCATTGAAGCCAGCGCCGGTGCCTTCGAGCGGGAGGCCATCCGCCCTTTCGTGCTCGGCCGCTTTGCCGACATGCTGCTGGCGGTGGAGCGTCATCCGGCGATGCTGCTCAATCTCGACAACCAGCAGTCGGTCGGCCCGGACTCTCGTGCGGGTAGCAATCGCAAGCGCGGGCTCAATGAAAACCTCGCCCGTGAAATCCTGGAGCTGCACACGCTCGGCGTCGGCAGCGGCTACAGCCAGGCCGATGTCACCAGTTTCGCACGCATCCTCACAGGCTGGACGATGGCCGGGCGCGACGGGCGGCTGGGCGAGCCCGGTGATTTTGTCTTCAACGCAAACGCACATGAGCCGGGGGATGCGGTGCTGCTCGGCAAGACCTATCCTGCCGGCGGCATGGGACAGGCGGAGGCCGCGCTCAACGATATCGCCCGCCACCCGGCAACGGCCCTGCATATCGCCACCAAGCTGGCCCGCCATTTCATCGCCGACACGCCGCCGCCGTCTGCAATCGCCCGCCTCGCCAAGGTCTTCGCCAAGACCGACGGCAATCTGCGGGCGCTGGCCGCCGCCCTCATCGCCATGCCGGAGGCGTGGTCGACGCCGTTGGCGAAGATGCGGTCGCCCTTCGACTATGTCGTCGCCATCCGAAGGGCGACCGGCCCCGGTCCGGCCAACGATCCCGGCCAGTCGCTCGGCTGGCTCAACGCGCTGGGCGAGCCGATGTGGCAGCCGCCGGGACCGAACGGCTTTCCGGACGGGGCCGACGGCTGGGCATCGGCGGAGGGCATGAAGGTCCGCCTCGATATCGCCTGGCAGGCAGCGCGGCAGGCTAGGGATATCGGCAATCCCAACGACATGCTCGATGCGCTGATTGGCCCTGCCGCCTCAGCGGAGACGAGGCAAGCGATCGCAAGGGCCGAATCCAAGCAGCAAGGGCTGGCGCTGTTGCTGATGGCTCCGGAATTCCAACGACGATAATTCCAGCGCAGATAGTTCCAGCGAAGATCGCTGCCGTGGAGACGAAATCATGAGCCTGCTGTGCGAAACACCGGATCCCTCCCGCCGCGCGATATTGATGGCCGGCGGCGCATTGTTTGCCTGGGCCTACATGCCCCGCTTTGCCCGCGCCGCCGACAATCGCGATCCGCGCCTGATCGTCATCGTGCTGCGCGGCGCGCTGGACGGGCTCTCGGCGGTCGGTCCGGTCGGCGATCCCGACTATGCCGGCCTGCATGGCGACATCGCCCTGTCGCTAGGCGGTCCGCATGCGGCGCTGCCGCTCGACGGCTTCTTCGCGCTCAATCCGGCGATGCCGGTGTTTGCGCGGCTGTATCGGAATAACCAGGCGGCGGTCGTGCATGCGGCCGCGACCGGCTATCGCGAGCGCTCGCATTTCGATGGCCAGGATGTGCTGGAAAGCGGCTTTGCCGGTCCCGGACATGTCACGACCGGCTGGCTCAATCGGGCGCTGGAAAGCCTGCCAGCGGGCGACCGCGTGGCAACGCTTGGCGGTCTGGCCGTCGGGCCGTCGACACCGCTGGTGATCCGTGGGGCGGCGCCGGTGCTTGGCTGGGCGCCGCTATCGCTGCCGGCGCCCAGCGACGGGCTCGCGTCACGCGTTCTCGATCTCTACCAGCATCGCGATCCCATTCTCGCCGTGGCCCTGCAAAAGGGACTCGACGCCGACCGGATGGCCGTAGACGACAAGATGGGCAAGACAATAAAGCCGAAGGGCGGCCTCGACAGCGCGGCGGGGATGCGGCAGGCGGCACAAGGCGCCGCCAGGCTGATCGCGGCCGATGACGGGCCGCGCGTTGCAGCCCTGGCTTTCGATGGCTGGGACACGCATGTCAATGAAGGCGGTGCGACCGGCCGGCTCGGCACCCTGCTCGGCGGCCTCGACGGCGTCTTCGAGGAATTCGAGAAGGGCTTGGGCGAGCGCTGGAAGGACACCGCGATCGTCACCATCACCGAGTTCGGACGCACAGCGCAGGTCAACGGCACCGTCGGCACCGATCACGGCACCGGCACCGTGGTGCTGCTGGCCGGCGGCGCGATCAAGGGCGGCCGCGTCATCGCCGACTGGCCGGGGTTGAAGCCGGCTCAGCTTTACGAACAACGCGATCTCGCGCCGACCAGTGATGTCAGGGCAGTGCTGAAAGGGTTGCTTGCCGATCAGTTCGGCCTTTCCGCCGCGGTCCTCGGCGACAGGGTGTTTCCCGATTCCGCCGCGGTGAAGCCGATGCGAGGGCTCGTCGCCTGAAGTAGCCTTGCTTCAGAGCGACGCCACGGTCTTCAACGCGCCGTCGAGCATGTCGCCCTTCTCGTCCTTCAACGCTGCCTCGCGCAGGCGACGGATCCAGTCGGCGGCATCCGGGCGGCCCTTGACCAGATCGAGCGCCGACAGCACCCGGTCGAATTTCGACTGGGCGCGGACGTGGGTGTCGCTGTAGCCCTTGATCAGCCGGCGGCAGTTGAGGATTTCGACGGCCAGCGCGTAGTCCGCCGGCACGTAGCCAAGCGCCAGCGTGTACCAGCGTTCGAGATGCGCAGTCTCCACCTGGTGACGCAGCAGACTGCGGCGCCAGCGGCGCAAGCCGCCGATGAACCAGAGCGCTGCAAAGCCGGCGAAACTGTCGGTGCGGATGCGACGGCCATGGTTGATGCGGCGGTCGAGAAAGGCGGCGAGCTTCGGCCGGCTCTCGATGTAGCTGCCTAAGTTTGCCGGCAAAGTACCGCAGAACTCCTCGATGCGCGGATGGAAATATTCGGTCACCTGGAGGATCGAACCGTCCTTGACGCCGACCTCGCGGCGCACCCGCCGGTCGCGCGTCGAGCGCGTCTTGAGATCGGCGACACGGATCATGTCGTCGTAGCACATGGCGTTGGCGAGATGCTTCGCGGCAGCGACCGACAAGTCATATCCGCGATCCGGCCCGTCCAGCGCGATGGCCTTGTCCAGCCGGTCGAGATATTCGCCCCCATAGGCGACGTCCTGATAGTCGACGACCTTTCTCAGACCCCTGAGCGCCATGTCGCGCACCGCCTCGGGCATCACATCGATGCGGGCGGTCAGCGCCTGCCAACCTTGCAGCAGGCTCTGCGGCCCAATCACATGCCCAGCGCCCAGCGCAGATCCGACAATCGCCGGCTCTGCCTTCTTTGGCGTCGGAGCCGCCGTGCCGCGCGCGCGATCAAACGCAGCACCGAAAGCGGCGAGGCTGGCCTTCGCACCGCGGCCGCCGGCACCGATCGCCTGCTCGTAGCTTTCGCGGGTGAACGGCAGCGCGTCGGAACCGGCCAGCGCGCCAAGCAGGCTGGCCGAGATCATCGAGCCGTTGTCGGCGGCGATCTTCTCCATGTCGAAAGCGATGAAGCGCTTCGATGCGGCTTCCGCCGTTGCATGCACTTTCGACGAGGACGCCCGGCCGTCGCCCGGTTCGATCTTTTCCGACACGGCGGCGATGCGGTGCGACGAGGCGATCAGCGTCGTGCGCTCGGGCGTGACGAAGCCGCGGATGATGGCGCGGCCGGCCTCCATCAGCTCCGCCGCGATCAGGATGTCGACGTCGCCTTGCGAGGGGGACAGCGCGAAGACCGGCAAGCGGCCGGTGTCGCGGGCCATCTCGACATAGTAGATGGTGGCACCGGTGCGCTGGGCGACGCCGGCGACCGAGGTCGATTGCGCGACGTAGCCATTGCGCTCGGCGACGTCGGTGATCCAGTCGGCCAGCACGCCGCCACCCTGGCCGCCGACCGCCAGCACGGCAAGCTTGATGACGCGCTCGTCGTCGTGAGCGCCGGCTCGGGGGCGAAATGGCGGGACAGCGTCAAGCATCGGCGAAGGTCAGGCGCCGGCTCTCGCGGCGCCGCTGCAACAGGTTGATGGTGGCGCGCCGCGCCGCTTCGAGGAAGCGGTCCCAGCGGCCCGGATTGTGGACGACATCGGCGCGATAGAACGATGGGCACAGCACCGCCGCATCGGCGACCTCGCCGCAATTGCCGCAGCCGACGCAGCTCTGGTCGATATGGGCCACGGGATCGTCGCGCAGCGGATCGTCGAGCGACTTCACCGACAGCGACGGGCAACCGGACAGCCGCATGCAGGCATGGTCACCGGTGCAGATGTCTTCGTCGATGCCGAACTTCGGCTTCACCACGCGCTCGCCACCCTTGATCGCCTTGTCGACAAGGGGCTTTTCGCGGCGCTGCCGGTTGAGCATGCATTCGGACGAGGCGACGATAACCTTCGGCCCCTTCTCCTCCGTCGTCAGCGCCTCGCGCAGCGTGTCCTGCATTTTGGTCACGTCGTAGGTGCGGTCGATGTGGCGCAGCCATTTGACACCCATGCCTTTCACCGCCTCGGTGATCGGATGCTTGGTCGACTTGGTCTTGTTGCCCGCGCGCGACGACAGAATATCCTGCCCTCCAGTGGCGGCGGAGTAAAAATTGTCGACGATGACGATGACGCCATCATTCTTGTTGAACACGGCGTTACCGATCGAGGAGGTCAGGCCGTTGTGCCAGAAGCCGCCGTCGCCGACGAAGGAGATCGAGCGGCGCTTGGCGTCGGGCGATTTGAACGCCGAGGCAGACGCGGGTCCCAGCCCATAGCCCATGGTGGTGGCGCCGAGCTCGAAGGGCGGCATGATCGAGAACAAATGGCAGCCGATGTCGGAGGCGATGTGGTGCTTGCCAAGTTCCTGCTCGACCAGCTTGGTGGCGGCAAAGATCGGCCGTTCCGGGCAGCCGATGCAGAAGCCCGGCGGACGGCCCGGCACGACATTGATCAGATCAGCGGTATCGACGCCGTCGCCGACCTTGTTGGGCGCGCGCACCTCGCCCGGCAACAGATGCGGTGCCTCGGCGCGCAGGAAGGCACCGATGCCGTCGAGCATGACCTGGCCGGTGTATTCCCCGGCCATCGGCAGATGCTCCTTGCCGACCAGTCTGGTGCCGCGCCCGGCCTTGTGCAGCATGGCCGCAAACGCCTGCTCGATGTAGTTGGGCTGGCCTTCCTCGACGACCAGCACGGACTGCTTGCCCTCGCAGAAGGATAGGAACTCGTCGTCGATCAACGGATAGACGGCGTTGAGCACATAGAGCGGCACATCAGTGTCGCCATAGGTGTCGGCGAGGCCGAGCCGCTGCAGGGCGCGGATGACCGAATTGTACATGCCGCCCTGCATGACGATGCCGACCGAGCCATGATCCGAGCCGAACATCTCGTTGATCTTGTTCTTGCGGATGAAATCCACCGCCGCCGGCCAGCGCTTCTGCACCTTCTCCTTCTCGTGCAGGAAGGAGGCGGGCGGCAGCACGATGCGGCCGGTGTCGCGGCGTGGCGCGTCGAGCGCATCGGCCACCGTCATCGGCGGCCGCTTGTTGTCTTTGGCGATGAAATGGCCATGCACATGGCAGCAGCGGATGCGGACCTGCAGCATGACCGGCGTGTTGGAAATCTCCGACAGCTCGAAACCGTCCTCCACCGCCTTGACGATCGACGGCAAATTGGGGCGCGGGTCGAGCAGCCAGACCTGGCTCTTCATGGCGAAGGCGTGGCTGCGCTCCTGCATGATCGAGGAGCCCTCGCCATAATCCTCGCCGACAATGATCAGCGCGCCACCGGTGACGCCGCCCGACGCCAGATTGGCGAGCGCATCGGAGGCGACATTGGTGCCGACGGTCGACTTGAAGGTCGCCGCCCCGCGGATCGGGTAATGCACCGATGCGGCCAGCATGGCGGTGGCGGTGGCTTCCGAAGCGCTGGCTTCGAAATGCACGCCGAGCTCGCCCAGAATGTCCTGCGCGTCGGCCAGCACGTCCATAAGATGGCTGATCGGCGCGCCCTGATAGCCGCCGACATAGCCGACGCCGCATTGCAGCAGCGCCTTGGTGATGGCGAGAATGCCTTCGCCGGCAAATTCCTCGCCGGAGCCGAGCCGCAGCTTTTCGACTTCCTTGGCAAAAGACCGTTCGGCCATTTTCTTCTCCCTTCCGTTACCGCCGGCGCCGGCGGCGCGTAGGTCTAGATGTCGTGCTTGCGAATGTTTTTGAGCATCTTCAAAAGTGTGGCGATGAGCGCTGAATATTCGGCGTCGTCGATATCGTCGAACATCGCCTCGAACGCGTCATGCATGGCCGGCCAGGCGCGGGTGAACTCGGCGCGGCCATCGTCGGTCAGGAAGACATGGCGGATGCGGCTGTCGGTGACCCCTTGCTCGCGCCGCACCAGGCCCTGGCCCTCCAGAGTGTCGAGCGTCCGGCTCAAGGTCGACTGCTCGATCACCGTATAGACCGAAAGGTCGTTGACGGTGATGCCGTCGGTGACCGACAGCACGGCCAGCGTGCGGACCTGCGGAATGGTAAGCCCCTGTTTGCGGAAATCGTCGCGCAAAGTGGCGTTGTAGCGGCCCATGATGCGGTTCATCAAATAGGGCGCGAATTGCTGCAGGCCGATCTGCCCCAAGGTGGAAATGCGCTGGCGCTTTTCCGCGACCTTCTGTTCCATCACAGCCTCCCCGCCAGGAGAAAGCCGGAGCCGCCGCCGAGGCCGGCACCCGGATGGGTCGAGGCGCCGATATGATGGAGGCCCTTGATTCCGGTCTGATGGTTGCGGCTGGTCTTGAACGGCCGCCACAGGAACGACTGGTCGATGGTCGACGAGCCGCCATAGGGATCGCCGCCAACCAGATTGATGTTCATTGTTTCGAGATCGGCTGGCGAATAGGCGCGGCGCGCGATGACGCTGTCCTTGAAGCCGTCGATATGGCTGGCGAGGATGGCCTCGACGCGGTCGGCATAGGCTTCGCGCAGCGTCTCGGTCCATTGGCCATCGGCCGGTGCCCCCAGCTTGCTGGCGGCGTCGCCCTTGATGTGCCGCGGTGCCTCGGGCAGTTGCAGCCACAGGATCGCCTTACCCGGTGGGCAGCGTGAGGGATCGAGCGCATGCGGCTGGCCCACGCAGATGGTCGGAACCTCCGGCAGCATGCCGCGCGCCGCCTCGTTGCAGGCCTTCGACACGCCATCCAGTCCCGGCGTCAGGTGCAGCAACGCGACCTTGTCCAGGCCTTCGCCGCGCCATGCCGGCGGCCTGTCCAGGGCGTAGTGGATTTGGAAATTGCCTTTGCCGTAGCGGTACTTCCGCGTCGCCTCGGCATCGTCCTTTGGGGCATCGGTGCCGAGCAGCCGGCCATAGAGTTGCGTCGGCGTGACCGAGCAGATGACGCTCTTCTTCGCATTGACCGTTTCGCCCGAGGCCAGCCGCACGCCGGTGGCGCGACCTCCAGTCAGGATGATGGAGGCAACGTCCGCTTCGGTGGAGATGACACCGCCGCGCTCGGTGATGAGCGCCTCGAAGGCTGACAGCAGGTTCTTCGCCCCGCCCTTGACGATCGGCGCGCCGGCCGCCTCCAGTGCAAAGGCGATGACCTTGGCGATCTGGCCGGAGAAAGCATCTTCCGGTCCGAGCCCGGCATGCAGCACCCAGGGTGCCCACAGCGCGCGGATGGTTTCCGACTGGTAGGTGCTTTCGAGCCAGTTGCGCGCCGGCACCAGCGCTTCGCCGAGAAAGGCGGCAAGGCCACGCGGCCCGCGCCGCCAGCCGTCGCCAGCCAAAAGCTTTGCCGTTGGGTAGGACCACAGGCTGCCGCCGAGCAGGCCGAACAGCAGGCCGGCATTGCGTTCGATGCCACCGACATCGTCTGCATGCCGGTCGCCATCGCCCGCGGCGACGGCATTGAGCGCCGCGATGTTGGCGGCGCGGTCGGTGCCGAGGACGGCGTGGCTGCCGTCCGGTCGCAGCACGCCGGTCGGCGTGCCGGTGTGGCAGAACTCCAGCCCGTGCCGGGCGAGGTTGGCGCCCAGCGCCGCAAAGGCCGGTGAGGTGATGAACAGCACGAAGGTCGTCGCCATCACGTCATGGATGAAGCCGGGCGCGGTGATCTCCTCGGTGCGCATGCAGCCGCCAATGCGGTCGTTGCGCTCGAGGACGAGCACCTTCGCGCCCTTGCCGCCAAGCATCGCCGCGCAGACCAGCGCGTTGATGCCGCTGCCTACGATGATGTGATCCGGCTGGCTCACGTCAAAACGCTTTCGCTTAGCCCTTCGGAACAAGCGCCAGCGCGCGGATCGGGCTGCCGGTGCCATGTTCGATCTTGAGCGGCGCCGCGATCAGGATCGCACCCTTCGGCGGCAACTGGTCGAGGTTGCAGAGGCTGGCAAGCCCATAACGGTTGGCCTTGTGTATCAGCGTATGCGCCGGGAATGGTGGCTCCATGCCACCGGCCTTGCCGGCGTCGGTGCCGATCGTCTCGCTGCCCCAGCCCTTGATGTCCTTGCTGATCAGGAACTGGATGGTTTCCGCCGTCGGACCCGGCGTGTGCGGGCCGGTCTCGTTGGCGTTGAGGAACTCGGCTTCGGAGCCATTGCGCTTGTACCAGTCGGTGCGCATCACCACCCATTCGCCGGCATTGATCGCGCCATGCTTGGCTTCCCACGCCTTGACGTGGTCGACGGTGAGCAGGAAATCGTGGTCGGCGGCGGCTTCCTTCGAGCAGTCGATGACATTGACAGGGCCGACGAAGTTCTGAGCCGGAATGGTGTCGGTGGCGCCGTCTGGATAATCCTTGCCGGTGATCCAATGCTGCGGCGCATCGAAATGCGTGCCCGAATGTTCGCCGAGCTTCAGCCAGTTCCACGCCCACCACGGGCCGTTCTTGTCATAGCGGGAGATGTTATGGATTTCGATCTTCGGCGTGTCGACGGCGAGTTCCGGCGGCAGCTTGATCAGTGGCGTATTGGGGCCGAGCGGCGCCGACAGGTCGACCACCTTGATGGCGCCTGAAAGAAGCTGGCCGGCGACTTCGCCGAGGAGTTTTTGGGTGTCCATGGTCTCTGTTCCCTCTTTCGTGATGATGATCAAGGCTCGTCTCGGCCCTTAATATCCTACTAGACGAAAACATATGCATCTGCAATTATCTTTAAGCATAAAGGAAATGGGAACGGGGCGTGAGCGAGTTCGACGCCATCTTTGTCGGAGCCGGCCACAACAGTCTGGCATGCGCCGCGCATTTGGCGCTCAAAGGCTGGAAAACCGGGATTTTCGAGCGCAGTGCAACAATCGGCGGCGCCGTCCAGACCCGCGAATTCACCCTTCCAGGCTTCCGCCACGATTTCGGTGCGATGAATTTGAGCTTGTTTGCCGGCTCGGCCTTCCATCGGAAATATGCAAATGAATTGAACCGCCAAGGGCTGGAGTTCGCGCCGGTCGCCGACTGTTTCGCCAGCGCCTTCCCGGACGGACGCTGGTTCGGCGTCAGCAACGACATGGAAAAGACCGCCTCGCGCATGACCGCCTTTTCAGCCGCGGATGCCGCAACATGGCGCAGGCTGGTCGCCGCCTTCCCGGCGGAGGCCGAGCATCTGTTCCGGCTGCTGGGATCACCGATGAGCGCCCGCGCGCTTGCCGGCACGGCATGGAACCTGTGGCGCAAGAAGGGCATGTCCGGCTCGCTCGATACCGGCCGGCTGCTGCTGTCGTCGCCTCGCGCCTGGTTGGAGGAGACTTTCGAGTCGCCTCATGTGCGGGCAACGCTTGCCACCTGGGGCATGCATCTCGACTTCGCTCCCGACATCGCCGGCGGCGCCGTGTTCCCCTACCTGGAATCGATGGCCAACCAGAGTTTCGGCATGGTGCTGGGCAAGGGCGGGGCAGATACCATCATCCGGGCATTGTCCGGCATGGTCACGTCTACCGGCGGCAAGATCGTCACCGGTGCCGACGTGGCGGAGATCACGGTTTCCGCCGGCAAGGCGACCGGCGTGCGGCTCGCTTCCGGAGAGACGCATACCGCGACCAAGGCAGTCATCGCCGGAGTGGCGCCCAGCGCGCTGACCGGTAAGCTGCTGCCCAATGGTTCGGGTGACGCCGGCTTCGACACGGCGATGAAAAAGTTTCGCCACGCACCCGGCACGATGATGATCCATCTGGCGCTCGACGACCTGCCGGACTGGCGCGCCGGCGCCGAGTTGCGGCAGTTTGCCTACGTGCATCTGTCTCCCTCGCTCGACGCCATGTCGCGCACCTATCAGCAGGCGATGGCGGGCCTGCTGCCGGACGAACCCGTGCTGGTTGTCGGCCAGCCGACGGCGATCGACCCGACACGAGCGCCCGCGGGCAAACACGTGCTGTGGGTGCAGGTGCGCATGCTGCCCGCCGAAATCCTGGGAGATGCGGCCGGCAAGATCGCACCCGCGCATTGGGACAAGGTCAAGGACAACTACGTCGAGCGCGTTCTCGACATCATCGAGAGCTACGCGCCCGGCCTGCGCAACAAGATCCTTGGCCGGGCGGTGTTTTCACCCATCGACCTGGAGCGCGAGAACCCGAACCTCGTCGGCGGCGACCAGGTCTGTGGCAGCCACCATCTGGCGCAGAATTTCCTGTTCCGTCCGGCGCGCGGTTTTGCGGGCTGGAACACGCCAGTGGCGCATCTGCATCTCACGGGGGCCGCGACATGGCCAGGCGCAGGTACCGGTGCCGCCTCAGGCTACATGCTCGCGCAACAACTTGGCGGGAGGTAGGAGCCTAGGATTTTCTGGGTGAAGAAGGGCAAGGCGCTGCTGCCCAAGGAGCCTGAAACGATGAACTGAGATCGCCGCGCAAAGACAATAAACCAACAAGGGGAACGACCATGACAATCAACAGACGCGAATTGCTCGGATACAGTGCCGCGGCACTCGGGGCGGCCGCTATCGGCCTGCCGCAGATCGCTAAGGCCGCTGCCGGCGAACTGACCATCGCCTATAACGTCAACCTGCCGTCCTGGGATCCGACGACCGGACCTTCGGCCGTCAACCCGACGATCCAGGGCCTCTACCAGTCGGTGTTCGACCAGTACATCCCGCAAAAGCCGGACCTTTCCTTTGCGCCGGGCCTGCTCACCGAATGGGGCTGGAACGACGACCGCACGAAGATCATGATGACGGTGCGCGAAGGCGTGACCTGGCATGACGGCTCGCCGTTCACGGCCGAGGACGTGGTCTGGTCGCTGCAGCGGGCGGGTGACGAAAAGACCGGCAACCCGATCCAGTTCGTCTGGAAGAACGTCAACAATTTCAAGATCGACGGCAACAAGATCACCGGCGATGTCGTGCAGTTCGACCCGGTGTATTTCAAATGGATGTCGTTCCTGACCGGCTACATCATGCCCAAGGCCTATTACGAGAAAGTGGGTGCGGAAGGTTTCGAGAAGGCGCCGATCGGCACCGGCCCCTACATGGTGGAAAAATTCGAGCGCAACGCCTTCCTGCGGCTGAGAGCCAATCCGAACTACTGGGGCGGCAAGCCGGCCTTCGAGAATGTGACGATCAAGTTCGTTGCCGATGCGGCAAGCAGGGTCGCCGAAATCGAGTCCGGCTCCTCTCAGGTGACGCTCGAAATCCCTTATGAGGAGTACGACCGGCTGATCGCCAAGGACGGGCTTGCCGGCTCGTGCAAGAACGTCTCCGATATCGGCATGATCTTCTTCAACGACATCGAGGCGATGCTGGACAAGAACGTCCGCCAGGCAGCTGTGATGTCGATCGACAAGAAGCTGCTGGTCGACCGCCTGCTGCGCGGCTACGGCCAGCCGATCGACACGCTGGAGACGCCGGAATACACGGCTTACGATGCGTCGATCAAGGTCGAGCACAATCCGGAAAAGGCCAAGGAACTGCTCGCTGCTTCCGGTTATTCGCCGGAAAAGCCGGTCAAGTTCACCATACAAACGACCAAGGGCTTCAAGCCCAAGGACTACGAGATGATCCAGGCGATCGTCGGCATGTGGCGCAAGGTCGGCATCGAGGCGACGATTGAGGTCTACGAGATCGCCAAGCACTACGAGCTGCGCGCCGCCGACAAGCTGGCGCCGGCCGCGTTCTACAATTGGGGCAATGCCATCGGCGATCCGACCACCTCGACCGGTTTTGCCATGTATGGCCCGAGCCCGCATTCGGTGTGGGACAGCCAGGATCTGATCGACATGATCAACCCGCTATGGGGCGAGAAGGACGAGGCCAAGCGCATTGCCGGCTGGAAGGCGGTCGACAAATACATCGCCGAGCAGGCCTATGTGCTGCCGCTGATGCAGTATGCGCAGCCGATCGTGCATGCCAAGGGAGTCAATGTCGTCCAGCACGTGTCCGGCGCGTTGCTGCCGGCCCTGATGACTCCGGCCTGATATCGGCCTGGGATTGCCGCGCGCCGTCCATCGCGACGGCGCGCATTTCCTATCCGGCACACGAGCCAGCGGGCTCATGCAAAGATCTACATGCTTCTGCAAAGATTCCTGATCCGTCTTCTGACGATGCTGGTGACGCTGTTCGGCGTTGCCGTCGTCGTCTTTGTCGTGATCCGCGTTGCTCCGGGCGATCCGATCGCAATGATGCTGCCGCCCGGCGCCACAGACGCCGACATCGCCCGGCTGCGCGCACTTTATGGGCTCGACAAGACCATCGTGCAGCAGTTCTTCATCTGGCTGTCCGGCGTTGTCAGGGGCGATTTCGGCACCTCGATCTCGCTGCGGCAGGATGTGCTCAGTCTTGTCTTCAACCGGCTGCCGGCGACGCTGGAACTCGCCATCGTTGCCCTTCTGATGGCGGTGACGATCGGCGGCACGACCGCGATCCTCGGTGCGCGCGAACGCGGCACGGCGGTCGAGGCCGGCATCGATATCGCCAGCGGCGCAGCGCTTTCCATTCCCGACTTCCTGTGGGGCCTGGTGCTGATCCTGCTGTTTGGCGTGCTGGTGCCGATCTTCGACATTTCCGGCCGGGTGTCGCCGCAGCTCGACCTGCCCTTCGTCACACAGTTTTATCTGGCCGAGAGCATCCTGAGACTCCGCTTCGATCTCACCTGGGATCTCCTCAAGCATATGCTGATGCCCGCCGTTGCGCTGGCACTGCCGCTGGCGGCGATCATTTCGCAGCTGTTGAAACAGTCGCTGAAGGAAGTGCTCGACCTCGACTATGTCGTGCTGGCGCGGGTGAAAGGGTTTTCGGAAACGCAGGTCATCCTGCGCGAAGCGCTGAAGAACGCCGCCCTGCCCACGCTGACGCTTGTCGGCGTGCAGTTCACCTTCCTGATCGGCGGCACGGTCATCGTCGAACGGCTGTTTTCCTATGAAGGCCTCGGCAATATGGCGATCGATGCGGTCATTAACCGCGACCTGCCGCTGATCCAGGGCATCGTGCTGGTGTTCGCGCTGCTGTTCGTATTGATCAACCTCACCGTCGACATGATGTATGCGCTGCTCAATCCGAGGCTGCGCCATGGATGAGGGGCGCGCTCCGAGGCGCGGTGTATCGCCACGCTTGTGGCTGGCCGGCGGCTGGTTGCTGCTGGCGCTGCTGGCCGCGATCTTCGCGCCGCTGGTCGCGCCCCAGGATCCGCTGGCGCAGGATTTGATGCTGGAGCGGCTGCCGCCGTTCTGGATGAGCGGCGCCGAGCCGGGCTATTGGCTCGGCACCGACAGCCTCGGCCGCGATCTGTTGTCGCGGCTAATCTTCGGCGGCCGAATCGCCTTTATTGTCGCCTTCGCCGCCGCCATCGCCACGTGCCTGGTCGGCTCGACGCTCGGGCTGATATCGGGCTATTTCGGCGGCTGGGCCGACCGCATCATCTCGCGCATCGTCGATGTCTGGATGGCCTTCCCGCCGGTGCTGTTCGCCATCCTGCTGGTCGCCGTGCTCGGCACCGGCCTGAGTTCGGTCATCATCGCCATCGCCGTCATCGACTGGACGCGTTTCTGCCGGGTGATCCGCGCCGAGACGATGGGCCAGTCGCGCATGGACTATGTCGAGAATGCCCGCATCGCCGGCTATGGCCGCATCGGCATCATGCTGCGCGAAGTGCTGCCCAATGTAGTGCCGTCGATCGTGGCGCTGCTGTCGCTGGAAATGGGCATCGCCGTCATCGTCGAGGCGATCCTCTCCTTCGTCAATCTGTCGATCTCGACCGACGATCCGACCTGGGGCGGTATCATCGCCGAGGGCCGGATTTCCATCCACCAGGCCTGGTGGGTGCTGGTGTTTCCGCTGATCACGCTGATCCTGACGGTGCTGTCGTTCAGCCAGTTCGGCGAGGCGTTGAAGACGCGTTTCGACCCGGTGTTGCGATGAGCGCTTGCCTCGACATCAGGGACTTGAGCGCCGTGCTGCCGAACGGCCAGCGCGTGCTGCGCTCGGTGTCGCTCTCCGTGCAACCGGGCGAGGTCCGCGCGCTGGTTGGCGAGAGCGGCGCCGGCAAGACGATGATCGGCAAGGCGGTGCTTGGCGTCTTGCCGTCGAGCGTGCGCATTGTCGAGGGCGACATGCTGCTTGAGGGCGAAGACCTCGGCAGGTTGGAGCCAAAGGCAAGGCGCACGCTGATCGGTGCACGCACGGCGCTGATCCCGCAGGACCCGCTGACCGCGCTCAACCCGTCACGTCGCATCGGTTCGCAGATGACCGACCGGCTGGTGCGGATCCTGGGCTGGAGCGGTGAGAGGGCCGATACCCGAATCCGCCAATTGCTCGACGAGGTGCAGATCCGCGACCCCGATCGCGTGCTGAAGAGCTACCCGCACGAGCTTTCCGGCGGGATGCGCCAGCGCGTGCTGATCGCCGCCGCCTTCGCCGCCGAACCACGGCTGATCGTCGCGGACGAACCGACGACTGCACTCGACGTCACCGTGCAGAAGCAGATCCTGCGGCTGATCGCGCAGTTGCAGCGCGACCACGGCACGGCGATCCTGTTCGTCACCCATGATCTCGGCGTCGTCGCCAAGATCAGCCAGAAAGTTTCGGTGCTCTATGCCGGCAAGGTGGTCGAAGAGGCCGAGACTGCTGCCCTCTTCGCTGCCCCACAACACCCCTACACGCGGGCGCTGATGGCCGCGACACCGCGCTACACCGATCCGTTCGCCTCGTTGAAGCCGGTGGACGAGGCGGTCCTGGCCGGGCTTGCCGCCGAGATCGCCGCCGCCGACCAGGCCTGGAGGCGGCCCCATGGCTGAGCCGCTGTTCAAGGTGAGCGGGCTGAAGGTCGCGCTGCCCGACTTGACACGCAAGCCGCTGATCGGCCGCGCGCCGCTGGCCGAGATCTTGAAAGGCCTGGACTTCGACCTGCCCAGGGGCTCGGTGACCGGCATTGTCGGCGAATCCGGATCGGGCAAGTCGACCCTCGGCCGCGCCCTGGTGCGCCTGCTGGAACCCAGCGCCGGCAGCATCAACTTCGACGGCCGCGACATCACCCATCTGCCGGAAGCGGAGCTCAGGCCATTGCGCCGCAACCTGCAGATGATCTTCCAGGATCCGATGTCGTCGCTCAACCCGCGCCGCACCATCGCCAGCATCATCGCCGCACCACTGAAGCAGAATGGGCTTGGCGACAATCTGAAGGCGCGCGTCGCCGAGGCCTTGCTGCGCGTGGGCCTGCCGCAAAGCTTCGCCAGCCGCTACCGCCACGAACTGTCGGGAGGCCAGCGCCAGCGCGTCGGCATTGCGCGCGCGCTGGCGCTGTCGCCGAAATTCGTGCTCGCCGACGAGATCGTCTCCGGCCTCGACGTGTCGACCCAGGCGCAGATCCTCACCCTTCTGGAAAAGCTTGCGGCCGAGATGGGCCTGACCGTCGCCTTCATCAGCCACGATCTGTCTGTCATTCGGCGGCTGTGCCGGCAAGTGATCGTCATGCGCGAAGGTGTCATCGTGGAAGCCAGCGCCACCGATGCCCTGTTCGACAACCCCCGGCAAAGCTACACGCGCGACCTGATAGCAGCCATTCCGCTGCCCGAAATCGATGCCGGCTGGCTGGACATTTCTTCCGCCGCCAAGGCGACATGAATGCATACGCACGCCGAAAAGCGGGCCTCGGACGTGCGACCGCCAATGACCAGGCCCGCCCATGGAGGAGGACTGACATGAAGACGATACTTCGAAACGCCACGCTCACCGCCGCTATCCTTGGCAGCGCCGGCATTGCCGCCGCCAGCTCGATCCCCGGCATGCGCGGCCACGATCACACCGGCACCACCGTTCCCGACATGAAGCAGGCGGTCGACTTCTTCACCGAGGTGGCCGGCTGCAAGAAGGCGATGTCGTTCGGCCCGTTCGCCGACGACAAGGGCACCTTCATGCAGGACGTGCTGGGCGTCGACAAAAAGGCGGTGATCGAGCAGATCACCATGGTTCGCTGCGGCACCGGATCGAACATCGAATTGTTCAAATACACCGCGCCCGACCAGAAGGATCTGACACCGAAGAACAGCGACATAGGCGGCTTCCACATCGCCTTCTATGTCGATGACGTCGCCGCCGCCAAAGCCTATCTCGACGCCAAGGGCGTCAAGACGCGCATGGGGCCGATACCGGTTTCCGAAGGGCCGGCCGCCGGCCAGACCATTCTCTATTTCCAGGCGCCGTGGGGTCTGCAACTGGAAGCGATCAGCTACCCCTCGGGGATGGCTTACGAGAAAGGCGCCGAGACCGTGCTGTGGAGCCCGAAGAACCCGGAAAAATGATTGGAAGGCGCGCTTGCGCCACGTCACGCAAGCGCGCCTCCGTGATATCCAGATAATCATTTCGATATGAAACTTTAAGCTTGAAATAATTTGTCGCCGGCGCGATACTGGGGCCAGCAAGCGAAGAGGAGATCGCACAGATGAAGGTTGCGGTTCTCGGCGGCGGACCAGCCGGCCTCTACTTTGCCATCTCGATGAAGCTCAGGGACGCCACGCACGAGGTGACGGTGTTCGAGCGCAACCGCGCCGACGACACATTCGGGTGGGGCGTCGTGCTGTCGGCCGAGACGCTCGACAATTTGTCGAAGAACGATCCGGTCAGCGCCGTCTGGATCAAGAAGCATTTTGCCTACTGGGACGATATCGCCGTCATCCATGACGGTGTGCGCACGGTTTCGACCGGCCATGGATTCTGCGGCATCGGCCGCAAGCGGCTGCTGGTCCTGCTGCAGCGGCGTGCGCGCGAACTCGGCGTCAAGCTGATGTTCGAGACCGACATCGCCGATCCGCGGCCCTATATGGAGACGCACGATCTGGTCGTCGCCGCCGACGGCCTGAATTCCAAAGCGCGCAACACCTTCGTCGACGTCTTCAAGCCCGACATCGACACCCGCAAGTGCAAGTTCGTCTGGCTCGGCACCCACCAGAAATTCGACGACGCTTTCACCTTCATCTTCGAGAAAACCGAGCATGGCTGGGTGTGGGCGCACGCCTACCAGTTCGACAGCGACACCGCGACCTTCATCGTCGAGTGCAGCGAACAGACTTGGGCTGCTTTCGGCTTCGGCACGAAGTCGCAGCAGGAATCGATCGCCGTCTGCGAGCGCATTTTTGCCAAGCATCTTGGCGGCCATGCACTAATGACCAATGCCAACCATATTCGTGGTTCGGCCTGGATCAATTTCCCGCGCGTGCTGTGCGAACGCTGGTCCTACAAGAACCTGGCGCTGATGGGCGATGCTGCCGCATCGGCGCATTTCTCGATCGGCTCCGGTACCAAGCTGGCGCTGGAAAGTGCGGTGGCGCTGGCAGAGTATGTCGAGTCCGAGCCGGACCTCGACGCCGCGTTCCGCAAATATGAAGATGCCCGCCGAACCGAGGTGCTGAAGCTGCAATCGGCGGCACGCAATTCGCTCGAATGGTTCGAGGAGGTCGAGCGCTATCTCGGCCTCGACCCAGTGCAGTTCAACTATTCGCTTTTGACCCGCTCGCAACGCATCAGCCACGAGAATTTGCGGTTGCGCGATGCCGCATGGCTGGGCGGCGCGGAGGAATGGTTCCAGCGCCAGGCGGGTGCCGGCGGCAACAGCCTGCGCCGCGCGCCGATGTTCGCGCCGTTCAAGCTGCGCGACATGACACTGCAGAACCGCATCGTCGTCTCGCCGATGGCGCAATACAAGGCCGTCGACGGCTGTCCGACCGACTGGCATTTCACCCACTATGCCGAGCGCGCCAAGGGCGGCGCCGGCCTCATCTACATCGAGATGACCTGCGTCAGTCCCGAGGGCCGCATCACACCAGGCTGTCCCGGCTTCTATGCGCCCGAACATGAGGTGGCGTGGAGGCGACTGGTCGATTTCGTCCACACCGAAACAGAGGCGAAGATCTGCGCCCAGATCGGCCATTCCGGAGCCAAGGGCTCGACCCGGCTCGGCTGGGAGGGCACCGATGTCCCGCTGCCCTCTGGCAACTGGCCTGTGATGGCGGCATCGGCCGTTGCGTGGTCGCCGCAGAATCAGGTGCCGAAGGCCATGGACCGCTCCGACATGGACAAAGTGCGCGACGAGTTCGTGGCCTCGGCGGAGATGGCCGATCGTTGCGGATTCGACATGCTCGAGATCCATGCCGCGCACGGCTATCTCCTGTCGTCCTTCATCACGCCGGTCACCAACCGGCGCACGGACGCCTATGGCGGCTCACTCGAAAACCGCATGCGCTATCCCCTGGAAATCTTCCGCGCGGTGCGCGCCGCCTGGCCGGCACAGAAGCCGATCTCGATGCGCATTTCGGCCAACGACTGGGTCGGCATCGAGGGCGTCACCCCGGCCGACGCGGTCGAAATCGCACGGCTGCTGCATGAGGCCGGTATCGACATCTGCGACGTCTCGGCCGGCCAGACCTCGGCATTGGCGAAGCCGGTTTATGGCCGCATGTTCCAGACGCCGTTTTCCGACCGCATTCGCAACGAGGTCGGCATGGCTACGATGGCGGTCGGCAACATCTACGAACCGGACCATGTCAATTCGATCCTGATGGCCGGCCGCGCCGATCTGGTGGCGCTGGCACGGCCGCATCTCGCCGATCCCTACTGGACGCTGCATGCGGCGGTTACACTCGGCGACCGCGGTGTCAAATGGCCGGATCCCTATCTGCCCGGGCGCGACCAGCTCTACCGGCTGGCCGAGCGCGACGCCGCGGCGGGGCTGAAAGTATGAGCGACGCTGCAACGATTGCCGGCAAGCATGCACTGGTTACCGGCGGCGGCTCCGGCGTCGGCCGGGCCATCGCGCTGGTGCTGGCCAGCGCCGGCATCGACGTCACCATTTGCGGCCGCCGCCAGTCGGAGCTCGCCAAGGTGGCCGGGGAAAGCGACCGCATCTTCGGCATTGCAGCCGACGTCACCGACGAGGCTGCGATGGCATCGCTATACGAGACGGCGCAAGCCGCGCGCGGGCCGATAGACATCGTCGTCGCCAATGCCGGCATGGCCGGCAGCACACCGGCGCACAAGACCACCCTTGCCGACTGGCAGCGGACGCTGGATGTGAACCTGACCGGAGCCTTCCTGACAGTGAAGCCGGCGCTGGCCGGTATGGCGGTGCGAAAGACCGGCCGGATCGTGTTCGTTGCTTCGACGGCAGGCCTGAAAGGCTACGCCTATGTCGCGCCCTATGTCGCCGCAAAGCATGGCGTCGTCGGCCTGATGCGGGCGTTGGCGGCCGAGACCGCCAAATCGGGCGTCACCGTCAACGCGGTGTGTCCGGGTTTCGTCGAGACCGAAATGCTGGAGGAGTCCATCCAGCGTATCATAGACAAGACCGGCCGTTCGGCCGAGCAGGCACGGTCGAGCCTTGCCTCGACCAACCCGCAAGGCCGCTTCATCCAGCCGCAAGAAGTTGCCGCCACCGTGCTGTGGCTGTGTGGCGATGCCGCGGCGTCGATCACCGGACAGGCGATTTCCATCTCAGGAGGCGAAACATGGTAGCCGGCCCCCTGCCCGCGCCGACCGGACCCGGCAAGGACCGGCTGCGTCTGTGGATACGGCTGCTGCGCGCCTCGCGCACGATCGAGGCCGAGCTGCGCGAGCGCCTGAAGAAGGACTTCAACACGACGCTGCCGCGCTTCGACGTGATGGCCGCACTCTATCGCGCGCCGGAAGGCATGCTGATGAGCGACCTGTCGCGCTTTCTTTTGGTATCGAACGGCAATGTCACTGGCATCGTCGATCGGCTGGTGTCGGAAGGGCTGGTTGCCCGTGCCCGCCGCAATGGCGACCGTCGCACCTCGATGGTGCGGCTGACCGAGGAAGGCTCGAAGGCTTTCGGCATCATCGCCGCGGCGCATGAAGGCTGGATCGGTGAATTGCTGGGCAAGGTCAGCGAGGACGACGCGCGCCGGCTGACCGGCATGCTGACCTCGTTCCGCAGCAACTGGGAGGGACGCGAATGACCGGGATGGCCGGCCTCGAGCCAAAGCATTTCCTCTGGCAGGTCGAGGGCAGGATCGCCAAGGTTCGGCTCGACCGGCCTGAGCGCAAGAACCCGCTGACCTTCGACAGCTATGCCGAGTTGCGCGATACGTTCCGCGACCTCGTCTATGCCGACGACGTCGACGCCGTGGTTTTCCTGTCCAATGGCGGCAATTTCTGCTCCGGTGGCGATGTCCACGACATCATCGGGCCGCTGATCAAGATGGACATGAAGCAGCTCTTGGCCTTCACCCGCATGACCGGCGATTTCGTCAAGGCGATGCTGAATTGCGGCAAGCCGATCATTGCGGCGGTCGACGGCGTCGCGGTCGGCGCCGGCGCCATCATTGCCATGAGTTCCGATATCCGCATTGCTACGCCGGAGGCCAAGACGGCATTCCTGTTCACCCGCGTCGGCCTCGCCGGCTGCGACATGGGCGCCTGCGCGATCCTGCCGCGCATCATCGGCCAGGGCCGCGCCGCCGAATTGCTCTACACCGGCCGCACCATGACGGCGGCGGAAGGCGAGCGCTGGGGTTTCTACAACCGGCTGGTCGATGCCGCATCGCTTGAAGCCGATGCGCTCGACATGGCGGCGCGCATCGTCTCCGGCCCGACCTTCGCCCACGGTATCACCAAGACGCAGCTCAACCAGGAATGGTCAATGGGTCTCGACCAGGCGATCGAGGCCGAAGCGCAGGCACAAGCAATCTGCATGCAGACGCGCGATTTCGAGCGCGCCTACAAAGCGTTTGTGGCCAAGGAAAAGCCGGTGTTCGAGGGCAATTGATGGCTGACAAGAGTTTCCTTTCCTGGCCGTTCTTCGAAGATCGCCATCGCCAACTGGCCGAGCGGCTGGAGGCGTGGTGTTCGAAAAACCTGCCGGTCGATCATCATGACGTCGATGCCGCCTGCCGCGAGCTGGTGGGCAAGCTCGGCAGGGACGGCTGGCTGAAGCCGACGGCTGTGGACACGGACAATCCCGGGCCACTCGACGTACGCACGCTGTGCATCACGCGCGAGACGCTCGCCCGCCATGACGGGTTGGCCGATTTCGCCTTCGCCATGCAGGGGCTGGGCACCGGCGCGCTCAGCCTGTTCGGCACGCCCGAGCAGCAGCAATGGCTTTCGAAAACACGTGCCGGCAAGGCGATTTCCGCCTTCGCCCTGTCGGAACCGCGCTCCGGCTCGGACGTCGCCAACACGGAAATGACGGCGACCCGCGACGGCGACAGCTATGTTCTGTCCGGTGAAAAGACCTGGATCTCCAATGGCGGCATCGCCGATCTCTATGTCGTTTTTGCCCGCACCGGCGAAGCGCCGGGCGCCAAGGGGCTTTCCGCCTTTCTGGTGCCGGGCGACGCCAAAGGCCTTGGCATCGCCGAGCGCCTCGAGGTGATCGCGCCGCATCCGCTGGCGCGGCTGTCGTTCGACCAGGTCCGCCTGCCCGCCTCGGCGCTGATCGGCAGACCGGGCGAGGGCTTCCGCATCGCCATGTCGGTGCTCGACGTGTTCCGTTCGACCGTGGGTGCGGCAGCGCTCGGCTTTGCCCGCCGCGCGCTGGATGAAAGCATCAAAAGGGTGGCCGAGCGCAAACTGTTCGGCGCGCCGATGGCCGAATTGCAGATGGTGCAGGGTCATATCGCCGACATGGCGCTCGACGTCGACGCGGCGGCGCTGCTGGTCTACCGCGCCGCCTGGACCAAGGACATGGGTGCCGCGCGCGTCACCCGCGAGGCGGCGATGGCCAAGCTGTTCGCCACCGACAAGGCGCAAGAGGTCATCGACAAGGCCGTACAACTGCATGGCGGCGACGGCGTTCGCAAAGGCCATATCGTCGAAAGCCTGTATCGCGAGATCCGCGCGCTGCGCATCTACGAGGGTGCCTCGGACGTGCAGAAGGTGGTGATCGCGCGGCAAGTGATGGGCGCGGCCTGATGGCAGGAAATTTGACGGGCAATCGATTTTGAGACTTGGTTTTTGGACTACCGGGAGGTTTTGAATGCACGAGATCCTGCAGCCGGAAGGCTGGGCAAAACCTGTCGGCTACGCCAATGGCGTCGCGGCGCGCGGCAAGCTGGTCTTCGTCGGCGGACAGGTCGGCTGGAACGGGCAGTGCCAGTTCGAAACCGACGATTTCGTCGGCCAGGTGCGGCAGACGCTTGCGAACATCGTGGCGGTGCTGGCGGAAGCCGGTGCAGAGCCGCGGCACATCACATCGATGACCTGGTATTTCACCGACAAGGCCGAATACCTTGCCAACCTCCGGGGCATCGGCGAGGCCTATCGCGAGGTGATCGGCCGGCATTTTCCGGCGATGGCCGCCATGCAGGTGATGGCGCTGGTCGAGGACCGCGCCAAGGTCGAGATCCAGGCGACTGCCGTCATTCCGGAATGACCTTTGCTTATCCGCGAAGGCCTGCCTGCCTCAAAATCGGCAGCACGTGGTCGCAGAAATAGGGCAGTTCCTGCGTGTAGTTGACGAAGGACAGCGCGATCCCCTGGTAACCCTGCTCAGCAATGGCGACCATGTCGGCGGCGATCGTTTCGGGCGTGCCAATCAGCGGATAGGTGCCGGCGCCGCCGGCGAAACGCTGCCGGTAGCGGTCATAGGCATGCGGGTCGTGCGATTGCGAGAATTCCTTCTTGCCGGCCATGTGGGCATCGACCGCGTCGTGGTCGGCCATATCAACGGCATAGCGCGCGTAGTAGGCCTGCGCCTCTTCCATCGTCGGACGGCAGACCACATGCGCCACCGTGTAGACGCCGACATCACGGCCCACCTTGTCGGCACGTTCGCGTATGTCGGCGACGTGCTTGCCGGCGTCGCCCATCTCGGAAAAGGTCGTGAACAGGTAGTCGCATCTGGCGGCGGCGAAATCGCGGCCCGGCCCACCGAAAGCGGCGTTCATCGTCACCGGACGCGGAACTTGCAGGCTGGCCGGACGGCTGACCGCTTCCTTGAGGCGATAGTAGGTGCCTTCATAGTCTAGAGGCTCGCTCGAGGCATAAAGCCGTTCGAGGATCTCGATCCATTCGGCCGCCTGGTCGTAACCCTTTTCGACCAGCGGCGTGCCGAACATGCCGAATTCCTTCGGGTTCCAGCCGCAGACGATGTTGAGGCCGGCGCGGCCCTGGCTGATGTGGTCGACGGTCGCCAGCGCCTTGGCGGCGTAGAGCGGATGCACGAGCGGCACGTGCACGGTCATGAACAGGCCAATCCGTTCGGTGGCCATGGCGAGTGCCGCTGCCCAGGTGAAGGTCTCGAACGACCATTCGCGCACCTTGTTGCGGCCGCCGAAGCCGCGCCAGCGCGCGATCGGCAGCATGAATTCCAGCCCGGCGCGGTCGGCGATCTGGGCCGCCGTCAGATTGTCCTGCCAGCTTGCCGCCCAACGTTCCGGAACATCGGTGATGGCAAGGCCGCCATCGGCATTGGTCGAAAAGACGCCGAGCTTGAGTTTGTTCGGGCCGTGCAGGGGATGCGCTTTGATCATGTCTGGAACTCGTGGCGGGAGAGCCCACGCTAGGCCCGCGCGAAAATATTTCAAGCCTGAAATAGCTTCGCCTGACGGTCGTTTGCGGATATGGATTCTGGCAGAGCGAGAAAGGGGATGGGCATGAGCGAGTTCCGCCAGAAGTGTATCGGCAAGACGAACCTCGTTGGTTCCTTTGCCGCGATTCCCCATCCCGTGGCAGTCGAAGTGATGGCGCAGTCCGGCCTTGATTTTCTCTGCGTCGACTGGGAGCATGCCCAGATCTCGCGCGACATGATCGAGACCATGGTGCGAGCGGCCGACGTGCATCGCGTGCCGGCGATGGTGCGCGTTCCCGGCCATGCGCCGGAAGCCATCCAGGCGGCGCTGGACAGCGGCGCGCAAGGCGTGCTGATCCCACGCGTCTCGACCGCCGCCCAGGCGGCGATGGCCGTCAAAGCCTCGCGCTATCCGCCACAGGGCGAGCGTGGCGTCGGGCCCGGCCGGGCGGCCGGCTACGGCTATCGCATTCCCGAATATCTCGCCGGCGCAAATAACAGGATCGTCGTCGCGGTCCAGGTCGAGACATCGGAAGGGCTGGCCAACATCGAGGCCATCGCCGCCGTCGACGGCGTCGACGTGATCTTCGTCGGGCCCGGCGATCTTTCGGTGTCGATCGATGCGATCGGACCGAAAGGCGCCGACAAGCTCACCGAGGCAATCCGCAGGATCATCGGCATCACGGTTGCGCATGGCAGGACATCAGGAATCTTCTGCGCAAAGCCGCAAGACGTGGCCCAATGGGCCGCCATCGGCGCCAGCTTCTTCGTGCTGGCCAGCGACACGATGTTCCTCGGTGCGGGCGCTGCCGCCGGCACCGCCGCCGCGCGTGCCGGGCTGACGCGAAACGGGCGCAGCTAGCGCAAAAGGGCGTATTGGTCGGGCAACAGGCCGGTCAAACTTTTTAAGCTTAAAACTTTCGCCTTGAAAAGCGCCGCGCTTTGGATAAGCATTCCAAGATCGATGGCGACTGCGGTGCCGGACGGGCTTGCCGGGCAGTCCATCGTGGTGTTCCGGGTGGGAGGGGTTTCAGTCCTTGTCGTTCATGCTGCCCCAGTCGTCGTCCAGCGCGCGCTATGCCTTCGATGGCATTCGGGCGCAAATCCGTGACCTGCATACCGAGAACATCGCCAACCTTGCCGTTCGGGCGCGCGAACTCGGCGACGTCATCGCGCTCTGGTACGGCGAAGGCGACATGGTGACGCCCGCTTTCATCCGCGATGCGGCCAAGGCTGCCTTCGATGAAGGCCTGACCTTCTACGTTCCCAACATGCGCGGCCATGGCCCCCTGAATGAGGCGTTGTCGGAGTACCAGACGCGCATCCATGGCCGGTCGATCCCGATCGCCCGCACCACGGTCACGCCGGGCGGCATGCAAGCGCTGTACCTGGCGCTGGAACTGCTGGTCGATACCGGCACCAACGTGGTCTATGTCGCGCCGCAATGGCCCAACATCCACAACGCCATCCACTTGATCGGCGGCGAGCCACGGCCGTTTTCGCTCGACTTCAGGGGTGACTGGCATCTCGACCTCGACCGGCTGTTTGCGACCTGCGACGCCCGCACGCGGGCGATCTTCCTGTCGACGCCGTCCAACCCGACCGGATGGACCGCCTCAGCCGAGGAAATGCGCGCGCTGCTTGAGTTCAGTCGGCGCACCGGCATCTGGATCATCTCCGACGAGGTCTACAGCCGGCTCTATTTCGATGGCGATGTTGCGCCCTCCATCTTGCAGATCGCCGAGGATGGCGACCGGGTGCTGTCGGTCAACAGCTTCTCGAAGGCCTGGGCGATGACCGGCTGGCGCATCGGCTGGCTGACGCATCCGTCCGGGGTGGCCGACCAGCTCGGCGCGATGACGCAATATGTAAACAGCGGCACCGCCGCACCGATCCAGGCCGGTGCGGTTGCAGCGATCCGCCAGGGCGAGCCGCTGGTCGAGGAGATCAGGCAGCGGATCAGGATTGGCCTTGACCTCGCCTATGACCGGCTGGCGCAAATTCCGGGCGTCATTCTGCCAACGAAACCGCGCGGCGGCATGTATGCCTTCTTTGCCATGGAAGGCGAGAGCGATGCACGGCGCGCCTGCACCAGGATTCTCGAGACGGCGCGCGTTGGGCTGGCACCCGGCCATCTGTTCGGAAGTTCGGCAACGGCCTTCCTGCGAATGTGCGTGTGCCGTGAACGCAAAGAGATAGCGACCGCGCTTGACCGCATGGTCGCGGCCATGAATTGACGCCCTGCCGAAGGTGGGACGGCAAGAAACCGTGCGGGGCCAACCCCGCCCGATCAACAACCAGAGGGAACACCCCAGAGGGAACACCATGAATCTGAACCGTCGCAATCTCATGCTTCTCGCCGCAGCCATCGGCATCGCCGCCGGCCCCGCCGCCGCCTATGCCGCCGACGTCCTCAATGTCGGCGCCTACCCGACCAACCCGCCCTTCGAGTACAAGAACGAGAGCGGGACGTTCGAGGGCTTTGAAGTCGACATCGTCAACGAAGCAGCCAAGCGCATCGGCATGACCACGGATATCGCCGACCTCGGCTTCCAGGCATTGTTCGCCGCCACCACCTCGAAGCGCATCGATGTCGCCATCTCGTCGATCACCATCACGCCGGAGCGGCTGAAGTCGCAGTCGTTCACGCAGCCCTATTATGATTCCGACATGGGCATCGCCACCAAGACCGACAGCCCGATCAAGGCCGAAGCCGACCTCAAGGGCAAGATCGTTGGCGTGCTGTCCGGCTCGACGGGCGAAACCTGGGTCAAGGGGCATCAGGAAGCCGACGGCTTCGCCGACGTGAAGGGCTATGACACGCAGCAGAACCTGCTGCTCGATCTCAGCGCCGGGCGTGTCGATGCGGCCGTCAGCGACATCCCTGGTATGCAGTACTCCTTCACCAAAATGAAGGACCTGACAGTCAAGGAGCGCATCAAGACCGGCGAGCAGTACGGCCTGATGATGACCAAGGACCACCCGCTGCTCGGCAAGCTGAACGACGCCCTGACCGCGATGAAGAAGGACGGCACGCTGGCCGCGATCCACAAGAAGTGGTTCGGCAGCGACGCGCCCGCCGATTCCTCGACCGTCAAGGAAATGYCGCTGCCGAAGGCCTGAGCGGCGACTGACAGAACGCAGGCGTGCCGGCTCGAAAGGCCGGCACGTCCTGTTTTATTCATGCCCTTCCCGGAGCCGTAGTTTGGTACGGCGCAGCCGATTTCGGTGTTCGGGTCTTGCTCTGGCGTCACTGGACGCAAAACGCTTCGGGAACGCTCCCATGTCGCTGATCGACACTTTCTTCAATCCCGATGTCATCATGTCCAGCTTGCCGGCGCTGCTGCGCGGCTTCCTGAACACACTGCTGCTCGGGCTGCTCAGCATCGGCATCGGCATCCCCATCGGCCTGGTGATCAGCCTGGTGCGGCTTTATGCGCCGAAGCCGTTGCGGTGGCTTGCGGTCGGCTACACCGACATCTTCCGCGCCCTGCCGGTGCTGGTCGTGCTGATCCTGATCTACTACGCGCTGCCGTTTCTCGGCATCCGCCTGTCATCCTGGGCGTCCGCTGTGACGGCCTTCGCCATCATCATGTCGGCCTACTCGGCCGAGGTGTTTCGTTCCGGCATCGAAAGCATTCCGCGCGGCCAGTTCGAGGCGTCGCAGGCGCTCGGCCTGCCGTTCCTCTTGACCTTGCGCAAGGTGGTGCTGCCGCAGGCGGTCCGCGTGGTCATCCCGCCGATGACCAGCAACTGCGTCTCGATGTTCAAGGACACTTCGCTCGCCTCGACCGTGGCGCTGCCGGAATTGTTGAAGGAAGCGACCAATGCGCAGTCGCTCTACGCCAACCCCTCGCCGCTGATCGGCGCAGCACTGGTCTATCTCATCTTCCTCTGGCCGATGGTCCGCCTCGTCAGCTTGCTCGAAGAACGCTTCAAGACCGAAAAGACGCGCTGACCTTGCCAACCGATCCCATCCGCCAAGCACTTCGCAGGAGCCGACCTTGAACAAGCATCAAACCGACAATGCGAACGCCACCGCGTTCTCCGTCGACACCATCCGCGCCATGTTTCCCGCCTTGCAGCGGGCCGGCGATTTCATCTTCATGGACAATGCCGCCGGCGCGCAGATCCCGCAAAGCGTGCTCGACGCGGTGACCAACCATCTGGTTTCGCACAATGTGCAGCGCGGTGGCCGCTATGGCCGCAGCGTCACCGTCGACCAGTCGGTCGCCGACGCCCGCGAGAGCGTGGCGCTACTGATCAACGCCGCAAGCCCGGCCGAAATCTGCTTTGGCATGAACGCCACCTCGTTCATCCGCCTGGTCAGCCTCGGCATCGGCCAGATGCTTCAAGAGCGCGACGAGATCGTCATCACCGACATGGACCACGACGCCAACATCGCCACATGGCTGGCGCTGGAGTCCGCCGGCGCCAAGTTCAAATGGTGGCGCATGCGCGAAGACGGCAATCTGCATGTCGACGATCTGCGCCCGCTGGTTTCCGATCGTACCCGGCTGGTCGCCTGCACGGTCACAGCGCATTCGATCGGCTCGATCGTCGACGTCGCTTCCGTTGCCAAGATCGCCCGCGCCGCCGGCGCCGAGGTGTTCCTCGACTGCGTGCACTATGGGCCGCATGGGCTGATCGACGTGCAGGCCTGGGATTGCGATTATCTGGTCTGTTCCGGCTACAAGAACTTCTCGCCACATATGGGCTTCCTGTGGGGGCGCTTCGAGACGCTGAAGCGGCTGCCGACCTTCCGCGAGGATTTCATCCCCGACGAGCCGCCCTACAAGGTCGAGGCCGGCACCTTCATCTACGAGAACGTCTCGGGCATGGATGCGGCCGTGCAGTATCTCGAACTGATCGGCCGCAATCTGGCGCCATCCAACAACCGCTCGCGGCGCGAAAACATCGTCGCCGGCATGGGCGCGATCCGCGACTATGAGCTGGTGCTGGCGCGCGAGATGCTTGGCGTGCTCAAGGATTGCGGCGCGACGATCTACGGCGTCGCCGACGAAGCCCGTATAAACGAACGCGTACCGACCTTCTGCTTCAACATCGACAAACTGTCGCCGCAGCGGATCGTCGAGGAAATGGCCGACATGCAGATCGGCATCCGCGACGGCCACATGTACGCGCCGCGGCTGATGAAGCGGCTCAACCTGTCGATGGACAGCGGCGCCATTCGCGCCTCGCTGGTCCACTACAACACGGTTGAGGAGATCAGGCGCTTTGGCGAGGCGCTGCGCACCATCATCGCCAAGCTGTCGTAAGCGGCTTGGCCTAGGGTGTGTCGAGATTCAGGTCAGGCGGCCTTCTTCTTTGCCAGCCTCGCCTTGATCGAAGCGACGTCGGCGCGCGGCGTCGCGGCGAACAGCGTCTTGGTGTAGCTGTGCTTGGGGTCGGCAAAGACCTCTTCGCGCGAGCCGTATTCGACCGCTTCACCGAAATACATCACCATCACGTCGTCGGCGATGTAGCGCACCACCGACAGGTCGTGGCTGATGAAGACGTAGGTCAGTTGGAACTCGTCCTGCAGGTCGGCGAGTAGGTTGAGTACCTGCGCCTGCACAGACAGATCGAGAGCCGAGACCGGCTCGTCCAACACCAAGAGGCTGGGGTTGAGCATCAGCGCTCGGGCAATGGCGATACGCTGCCGCTGGCCGCCGGAAAACATATGCGGATAGCGATTGTAGTGCTCGGGTCCGAGACCGACCTTCTTCAGCATCTTCATGGCAAGGTCGCGCCGTTCTTCGGCCGGTTTGCCGGTGTTGATGAGCAGCGGTTCGCCCAGCACGTCGCCGATCTTCTGGCGCGGGTTGAGAGACCCGTAAGGGTTCTGGAACACGATCTGCACCTTGCGGCGCATCTCCTTGCTCAGCCCGTCCTTGGCGATGTCGACCTTGTTGCCGTCGATGAACAGCTCACCCGAAGTTGCAGGATCGATCAGGGTGATGATGCGGGCCAGCGTCGACTTACCGCAGCCGCTTTCACCGACGATTGCGAGTGTCTTGCCCTTGTCGACGCTGAACGAAACGCCCTTGACCGCATGCACCGTGCGCTGTGCGCGAAACAGCCCGCCCCCGACATGATAGTCGCGGACGATATTCTTGCCTTCGACGACCTTGATGCTCATGCGGCGGCTCCCGAAGGCGCCGGCTCGAACATCATGTCGGAAACGGTCGGCAGCCGGTCGCCGACGGCATTCTCCGGCAGCGCGGACAAAAGCGCGCGCGTGTAGTTGCTCTTCGGCGATTCAAACAGCGACAGCACGTCGGCCTCTTCCATCTTGCGGCCCTTGTATTGGACGATGACGCGGTCGGCGGTCTCTGCCACGACGCCCATATTGTGGGTGATCATGATCAGCCCCATGCCGTATTTGGCCTGCAGCGAAACCAGGAGATCGAGGATCTGCTTCTGGATGGTGACGTCGAGCGCGGTGGTCGGCTCGTCGGCGATCAGCAGCTTCGGATTGCAGGCGATGGCGATGGCGATCATGACGCGCTGGCACTGGCCGCCCGACATCTGGTGCGGGAACGAGTTCAGCCGTTCCGCCGGCTCGGCAATACCGACCTGCGTCAAGAGTTCGATGGCGCGCTCCCGGCGCTGCGCACCGGCCATACCCATATGAAAGCGCAGCACCTCTTCGATCTGGAAGCCGACGGTGAAGCAGGGATTGAGGCTGGCCATCGGCTCCTGGAAGATCATCGACATGTCCTTGCCGACGATCTTGCGCCGCTCGGCAGGGCTTAGCTTCAGAAGATCGCGGCCATTGAAGCTCATGCGGTCGGCGGTGACCGTGGCCGTCCATGGCAAAAGCCCCATGACCGCCAACATCGACACCGATTTGCCCGAACCGGATTCGCCAACAATCGCCAGCACTTCGCGCTCGTCGACATGGAGCGACACGCCGTCAACGGCGCGGAAAGAACCGGAAGCGGTCTGGAACTCGACGACGAGGTTCTGGATATCGAGCAGCGCCATCACGACCTCCTCAGTTTCGGATCGAGCGCGTCACGCAGACCGTCGCCAATCAGATTGATGGCAAGCACAGTGATGAGGATGGCAAGACCGGGGAAGGTCACCACCCACCAGGCGCGCAGGATGAATTCGCGCGCCGAAGCGAGCATCGTTCCCCATTCGGGCGTTGGCGGCTGGGCGCCGAGGCCAAGAAAACCCAGAGCGGCCGCCTCGAGGATAGCGTTGGAAAACGACAGCGTGCCCTGGACGATCAGCGGTCCCAGGCAATTCGGCAGGATGGTGCGAAGCATCAGCCTGATATGGCCGGCGCCGGCGACCTTCGCCGCCACGACATATTCGCGGCTCTTCTCCGCCATCACGGCGGCGCGCACCAGCCGCGCGAAATGCGGCTGCAGGACAAGCGCGATGGCCAGCATCGCGTTGAACAGGCCGGGACCGAGGATGGTGACCATCACCAGCGCCAGCAACAACGACGGGAAAGCCAGGATGAGGTCCATCACGCGCATGATCGCCACGTCGACCCAGCCGCGGAAATAGCCGGCCAGCAGGCCGAGCGTGATGCCGCCGGTGAGCGCCAGCGAGACCACGACCGCGCCGATCAGCAGCGAGAAGCGCGCGCCGTAGAGCAGGCGCGAGAGGATGTCACGCCCGACCGGATCGGTGCCGAGCAGATATTGTGTCGAGCCGCCGTCCTGCCAGGCCGGAGGCCGCAGGAATGCAGTCTTGTCCTGGACGTCGGGTGCATAGGGAGCCAGCAGCGGCGCAAACAGCGCCGCCAGCACCAGCAGGATGAAGACGAACAGGCCGATGACGGCGCCGCGGTTCACCGAGAAATAATACCAGAAGGTCCTGAGACCGGTGAGGCGATCCGGGTTGCCGGCGGCCATCGGGGCGATTTCGGTCGACTGGCTCATCATGCCGCCCTTATGCGTGGGTTGATAACGGCATAAAGTACATCGACGATCAGGTTCACGGCCATGACGATAAGGGCGATCAAGAGCAGGCCAGACTGCACGACAACATAGTCGCGCTTGGATATGGATTCGACCATCCACCTGCCGATGCCAGGCCAGGAGAAGATCGTTTCGGTAAGGATGGCCCCGGCGAGCAGCGTACTAACCTGCAGGCCGATGGTAGTGACCACCGGAATGAGTGCATTGCGCAGAGCGTGCACGCCGATGACTCGGGCCGACGAAAGCCCCTTGGCTCGGGCCGTCCGCACGTAGTCCTCGCCCAGCACCTCGAGCATGGCGGAGCGCGTCTGGCGCGCTATCACAGCCAGCGGAATGGTGCCGAGCACAATTGTCGGCAGCACCAGATGGCGCAATACCGAGCGAAATGCATCCCATTTGCCGTAGAGCAAGGTGTCGATGGTCATGAACCCGGTGATCGGCTTGAAGAAGAACTGCAGGTCGATGCGGCCGTTAACCGGTGTCCAGCCGAGATAGCCGGAGAAAAAGATGATCAGCAGCAGGCCCCACCAGAAGATCGGCATGGAGTAGCCGACGAGCGCCGTGCCCATCAGCGACTGGTCGAACCAGGAGCCGCGCTTGATCGCCGCGAAGATGCCGGCCGGAATGCCGAGCACCATGGCGAAAATCATGGCGAAGAACGACAGTTCCAGCGTCGCCGGGAAGAGCGTCTTGAACTCTTCGAGCACCGGGCGCTTGGACGAGATGGAGACCCCGAAATCGCCGGTCACGACCTCGCCGACATAGCGTGCGTATTGCTGCCAGATCGGCAGATTATAGCCGAACTGCTCCTTGAGTTCCTCGTAACGCGCCGGCGCCACGCCGTGTTCGCCGGCCATGGCAAGGATGGGATCGCCAGGCAGCAGCCTGACGAATGCGAAGGCACAGATAGTGATGCCGACAAGCGTCGGGATCAAAAGTGCAATTCTGTGAAGAATATATTTGAGCATGGCGAAGGGGGCAGCGCTCTACAGCGCCGCCCCACTCAATATCTTATTCGGCTTTGTCGACGCCGTCGAAGCGGTGAATGCCGAGCGGGTCCATCATGAAACCGCTGACATTCTTGCGCACGACTGCGTAGACTTGGCTGTGTGCCAGCAGGAAGGCCGGAGCCTGCTTCTGGAAGACGACCTGCGCCTGCTCATAGAGCTTGGTGCGCTCGGCCTGGTCGCTGGTCTTCTTGGCCTTCTGGATCAGGTCCTCGAAGTCCTTGTCGCACCAGCTCGAGTAGTTCGAGACGCCGATGGCGGAGCAGGCGAACAGGGTGGCGAAAAAGTTGTCCGGATCGCCATTGTCACCGGTCCAGCCAATCTGGAAGGCGCCTGGACGGTCCTTCTTCTTGCCTTCCGAGCGATACTTGGTCCACTCGTAGTTCACGATCTCGGCCTTGACGCCGACCTTGGCCCAGTCGGCCTGGATCAGTTCGGCGGCGCGCTGGAAGTTCGGGTTGTAAGGACGAACGCGATCGGAAGCCCAGAGCTGGATTTCCGTCAGCCCGGCAGCGGACAGAACCTTCTTGGCCGCATCCGGATCATAGGCGTCGGCCTTCACATCCTTGTCCCACGACCACATGGTCGGTGGGATCAGGTTTACGGCCGGCGTGGCGCCGGCGTCCTGGAACAGCGACTTGATCAGTGATTCCCGATCGATGGCCTGATTGAGCGCATGGCGCACCTCGGGCTTGTCGAGTGGCGGGATGGTGGTGTTGTAGCTCATGTAGCCGATGTTCAGGCCGGCCTGATCCATCAGGGTCACGTCCTGGCTGGCCTTGATCGTGCCGATGTCGGCAGGATTCGGATAGGGCGCGATGTCGCATTCGCCTGCAAGCACCTTCTGGATGCGGGCGGTCGCGTCAGGGGTGATGGCGAAGACGAGATCGTCGATCTTCTCCTTGCCCTTGAAATAATCCGGATGGGCCGCGTAACGGATAACCGAATCCAGCTGATAGTCGACGAACTGGAACGGACCGGTGCCGATCGGCTTGGTGGAGAAATCGGCCATTTTGCCGGACTTCTCCAGCTGCTCGGCATATTCCTTCGACACGATCGAGGCGAAGTCCATGCCGAGGTTGGCAAGCATGGGCGCGTTCGGCTCGGTCAGGGTCAGCTTGACGGTCAGATCGTCGACCTTTTCCCATTTGGCGACATATTTCGGCATGTCCATGCCGGTGTAGTAGTCCCAGGTCAGGTTCGGCAGGTATTTGTCGCCGTTCCACGGGTTCGCCTTGTTGAACTGACGGTCGAAGGAGAAGACGACGTCGTCGGCATTGAGGTCACGGGTCGGCTTGAAATAGTCGGTGGTCTGGAACTTCACACCCGGATGCAGATGGAAAGTATAGACCAGGCCATCGTCCGAGATTTCCCACTTGTCGGCAAGGCCGGGCTCGACCTCGGTGCCGCCATGCTTGAATTCGACCAGGCGCGAATAGACGGTGCGCGACGAGGCATCGAAGTCGTTGCCGCCCGTCGTCGTACCCGGATCAAAATTTGCCGGCGATGCTTCCGAGCAATAGACAAGCGTCTTCGCATTGGCCATGCCGCTCAGGACGCTTGCAGCCAGCAACGCGGCCGCAAAAGCGAGTTTCTTTTTCATTGAGCACTCCCTGATGTTCTTCCAAGCCCCTCTATCAGGCTCGCGAAGCGCGCATATAAGCACCGTTTTTCCGGCTTTGGAACACCCCGTTTGCTTACCCCGCGGGAAGCAGGAAAAAAATCCGCCATTTTGCTAAATGACAGAAAAAATTAGCAGTTTTTTCCATTCACGGGATTGTTAACGACCGCATTTTTTTATTGATCGCCGATCTGGCGATACAGGTGCCGCGCCGGCCCTCCCCCGGCCGAGGATGCGGCAGGACACCGGCTCGCAGTATCGGCGGCGGAAAGATTTTCAGCGGCAAATCTTTCGCCGCCTTGCCGCAGGGGCAAGACTTGCACCGCCGCCGATAGAGGCAATACATAGAAGATATCCTAGGCCGCAGCGGGGGGACGTCTCTGTCAATTCGGGGCGAGCGCGGCACGGACGAACAAGAATTATCCAGGGAGGAACGGGTGGCAAAAACATCAAAGACGACGGCGTCGGTGAAAGCCAAGACGGCTGCCAAGGCAGCCGCCGGCGCGGTCAAGCCGAAAGCGCCCGTTGCCGAAGCCGCCGCGGCCAAGCCGAAGGCGGCACCTGTGCCGGTGCAGGCAAGTGCAAAGCCGGCGGCCAAGGCCAAGCCTGCCGTCGGAAAGCCGGCGTCCGCGGCCAAGCCCGCCGCCAAGCCCGCGACGACGGCTGCAGCGGCGAAGGCCGCACCGGCGGCGAAGCCGGCCGCGGCCTCGCGATTGCCGGAGGCGCTGACGGCGCTGACTGCCGGGCTGCCGGAAAAGCCATGGCTCAAAAGCTATCCGAAAAGCGTACCAGCTGAAATCGGCGCCTTGCCCTACAGCTCGATCGGCGATTTCCTGGTCGCCGCCTGCAAGCAATTTTCCGCCCAGCCCGCCTTTACCTGCATGGACAAGTCCATCAGCTATGCCGATGTCGAACGGCTGTCGGCGGCCTTCGGCGCATACCTGCAATCGAAGGGACTGCAAAAGGGCGCACGCGTCGCCCTAATGATGCCCAACGTGCTGCAATATCCGGTGGCGATGATGGCCGTCTTGCGCGCCGGCTATGTCGTGGTGAACATCAATCCGCTCTACACACCGCGCGAACTGGAGCACCAGCTCAAGGATTCCGGTGCACAAGCCATCGTCATCCTGGAGAACTTCGCCAGCACCTTGCAGGCGGTCATCTCCAGAACCGCGGTCAAGCATGTCGTGGTCGCCGCGATGGGAGACATGCTCGGCGGACTGAAGGGCACGATCGTCAATTTCGTCGTGCGCCGGGTGAAGAAGATGGTGCCGGCATGGTCGCTGCCCGGCCATGTCAAGTTCAACGCGGCCGTGAAGGCCGGCGGCGGCGGCTTCAAGCCAGCCAAGGTGGCGGCCGACGATGTCGCCTTCCTGCAATATACGGGTGGCACCACGGGCGTCTCGAAGGGCGCAACGCTGCTGCACAGCAACGTGCTAGCCAATGTCGTGCAGAACGCGCAGTGGATGGAAGACGCCTATACGATCAAGCCGAAACCAGCGCATCCGAACTTTATCTGCGCCCTGCCGCTCTATCATATCTTCGCGCTGACGGTGAACGCGCTGATGGGCATGCAGCAAGGTGCGCGTAATGTGCTCATTCCCAACCCGCGCGACATTCCCGGCTTCGTCAAGGAACTGCAGAAATATCCGATCCACATCTTTCCGGGCTTGAACACGCTGTTCAACGCCCTGCTCAACAATGAGGACTTCCGCAAGCTCGACTTCAAGCCGCTGGTGCTGACGCTGGGCGGCGGCATGGCGGTGCAGAAGGGCGTTGCCGAGCGCTGGAAGGCGCTGACCGGCTGTCCGGTGACCGAAGGCTACGGGTTGTCGGAAACCTCGCCGGTGGCCACCGCCAACAAGTTCAGCGCCAGCGACTTCACCGGCACCATCGGCCTGCCGCTGCCGTCGACGGAGATCGCCATCCGTGACGACGACGGCAACAATCTGCCACTCGGCGAGGTCGGCGAAATCTGCATCCGGGGGCCGCAAGTGATGGCGGGCTACTGGAACCGGCCGGATGAGACCGCCAAGGTGATGACCAAGGACGGCTATTTCAAATCCGGCGACATGGGCTTCATGGACGAGCGTGGCTACACCAAGATCGTCGACCGCAAGAAGGACATGATCCTGGTCTCGGGCTTCAACGTCTATCCGAACGAGCTCGAGGAAGTCGTGGCGATGCATCCGGGCGTGCTCGAAGTGGCGGCGATCGGCGTGCCGGACGAGCATTCGGGCGAAGTGCCGAAGCTGTTCGTGGTCAGGAAGGACCCGGCGCTGACCGCAGAGACGCTCACCGCCTATTGCCGCGAGAACCTCACCGGCTACAAGCGGCCCAAATACATCGAATTCCGGACCGAGCTGCCGAAGACGCCGGTCGGCAAGATCCTGCGGCGGGCGCTGCGCGAATGACGGCAGCCGACGGCCTGGGCGCCGTGGATGCACCTTGCCGTCCTGACCCGACCGAGTTCATCAAGGCGAACATGCGCATCGCCCCGGTGCCGTCGCTTCCCGAAATCCGGCTTTATACGCCTCATCCGGGGAGTGGCCTGAGGCGGCTTATCGATCCGCGGCAAAGCTTCGACGATGATGACGACACGGCCGAGGCGGATGAGGATGGACCCGATCCGCAGCCGCCCTACTGGGCTTATGCCTGGGCCGGCGGCGCCGTTCTTGCACGCTATATACTCGACCATCCACAAACCGTGGCCGGTCGCCGCGTGCTCGACCTCGGCGCCGGTTCGGGCCTTGTCGGCATTGCCGCGGCCAAGGCCGGGGCGAGCGCGGTGATCGCCGCGGAGATCGATCGTAATGGCGTTGCCGCGATCGGCCTCAACGCCGCGGCCAACGGCGTCGAGATCACCATTGTCGACAAGGATATCACCACGGGCCCGCCGCCGGCGGTCGACCTCGTGCTCGCCGGCGATGTGTTTTACGGCCACGAGGTTGCTTTGAGGGTTATCCCGTTCCTCGATCGCTGCCTGGCAGCCGGCATTGAGGTGCTGGTCGGCGATCCCCGCCGCAACGATCTGCCTCTTTCCCGGCTGCGGTTGCACGCCGAATATCAGGTGCCGGATTTCGGCGACGCGAAAGGTGCCCCGACCAAGCCGAGCGGTGTCTTCTCGTTTGAGGCGGAAGAGCGCCGACCCCCCTCAAACCAAATCACTCGAATGACTGAGTTCGACCCTTTGCAGACGATTCTATGGAAGCTATAGTCCAGTTATGGGGTATCGGCTCGATATGGAAGCCTTGCTAGCCCCGCTTCACTTTGATCAAAACACCCGTACCTGCCCACATTGACCCATCCCTGTTTTCGCAGTTTCGTTCGCCCAGTCGAGGTTCCGGCAATCCCGAGCCTATGACCAACCCGGTCTGGGTATGGGCAATTGAACAGGGTCTCAGCGGTTACTCCCTAAACAAGACGTTCAACGGCCCGCGTTCAGAAGATGTCGGACCGTGCTGGAGCTTCAGCCGGTACGGGCGCACTGAAACCACGCTGCCTGACGGCCGCCTTGTCAGGATCGGCGGCGAGTATGAAGATTGGTACGATGCAGACTTCTACATCTACAACGATGTAATCGTTAGGCATCCTGGGGGCGGAACCGAGATTTTCGGCTACTCGGACGACGTTTTCCCGCCCACCGACTCCCACACGGCAAATCTTGTCGGCGACCGTATATTTATCGTTGGGAACCTATCTTATCCGAATGTTCGTGGTCAAAAGGCGCAAGTGCTTGTTTTGGACACAACGAACTATGGCGTTGGTCGCTTTGATACGACCGGTGAAACTCCGCCGTGGATATACAAACACTCTTCGGAACTAGTCGAAGATGGTAGTGCACTCCTGGTTCGCAGCGGGCTTCTCATCGGGCCGCAATGGCCTGCCGCGGTCGAGAACATCGACGATTGGCGCCTGGAGCTCCATACGGGCCGCTGGGAACGCCTCACCAAACGGCTCTGGCCACGATTTGCATTCGTTCGAGATGATGGATGTCAAAATCATCTTTTTTGGCTTCGCCGCCGTCTTTCGGATCGCGCCAGCGGCAGGCCGGAGGATAGTGACGGTTTTCGAGCCAGGCATCTTAGCCATCTCGGCCTCAATCCTCGAATGGACTTGCTCGAAACATTGTACACGCCCGACGTGCCTCATTCGAAGATGCCTGAAATTACGGACGAGCATCGTGTCTATCGCCTGTGCGTTGAGGGCGTCACCGTGCGCTATGTTGAGGGCTGGCACGATATTCGGCTGACGGTGGAAGGTGTTCTTCCGAACCGGATTGTCGAGATGATCCGCCTGGATCTGCTGACCAAGCTGACGGCAATCGAGAACACGACCATCAACTGTATCCAGGTGGTGGTCGAGTAGGCCACGGAAGGCGTCCGATGCCAGGAAGAAACAGCTTCCCCCGTCAGATCGTTTCCTTGACCCGCGCCGACAGAAAATCCGGCAGATCGGCAACCGAATCCAGCACGATATCGGCGATCGACGACAGCGATTCAGGTGTGCCGGTTCCGGAGAGCACGCCGATCGCCAGCCCGCAGCCGCCGGCTCGCGCCATCTCCAGGTCGTGGCGATTGTCGCCGACCATGGCGATTTGCACCGGCTTCAGCCCGGTCAGGTCGCAGAAGGCGAAGATCGTGTCCGGCGCCGGTTTCGGATTGGCCACCGCGTCATAGCCATAGGCAGCGTCGAAGAGCTGGGCGACGCCAAGCGTGACCATCGTCTTCTCCGCGCCGCTGGTTGAATCGTTGGTAGCAACGCCGAGCCGGTAGGATCGCTTGTGCAGCACTGTCAGCGTTTCGACGATGCCGGGCAGCGCCACCGCCATCGACGAGCCTTGCACGGACGTGATTTCGTTGAAGCGGGCGACGGCCAGCATCTGGTCCTCGTCGGACAGGCGCGGGAACCACAGTTCGACGACATCCATGTTGGTGCCCGAGGCAAAGATCGAATCGGGCCTGAACCGCTTGTTGACGAAATCGAAACCCGCCGCCGAAAGCAGCCTGTCGGCCTTCCAGCGATCGCCCTCGGCGGCATCCATAGCCATGAAGTCGGCAATGCCGAGCCAGGTCGCGTTGAAGTCGACAAGCGTCCCATCCTTGTCGAACAATATGCCCTTGATGTCTGCCAAACTGCTCACTCCGAACCACGCAAATGCTGGATGTATCCCACCAGGCCAGCGGTCGATGCATCCCGCTTCGCGGCACTTTCCTTGCCCTCCACGACAGGCAAGAGGCCGGTGGCCAGTTCCTTGCCGAGCTCGACGCCCCACTGGTCGAAGGAATTGATGTTGAACAAAGTGCCTTCGACGAAGACGCGATGCTCGTAGAGCGCGATCAGCCGGCCGAAGGTGCGCGGGTCGAGCTTGCGGTAGAGGATGGTCAGCGAGGGCCGGTTGCCGGAGAAGACGCGGTGCGGGGCGATCTTGTCGACCTCGGCCGGCTTCATGCCCTTAGCCAGCATCTGGGCGCGCGCCTCCTCCAGCGTGCGGCCCTTCATCAACGCTTCCGACTGCGCCAGGCAGTTGGCGAGCAGCAGATCATGCTGATGCTTGAGGTCCGGCTCGTGGCCGACGGCCGCGGCGAGGAATTCGACCGGGATGAAATCGGTGCCCTGATGCAACAGCTGGAAGAAGGCATGCTGGCCGTTGGTGCCAGGCTCGCCCCAGACCAGCGGTCCGGTCGGGGTCGTCACCGCAACGCCTTCGAGGGTGACGCTCTTGCCGTTTGATTCCATGTCGAGCTGCTGCAGATAGGCCGGCAGCCGGGACAGGCGCTGGTCATAGGGAATGACGGCACGCGCGGGATATCCGCAGATCACGCGATGCCACCAGCCGACCAGCCCCAGCAGCGCCGGCAGGTTCTCCTGCACCGGCGCGGTGCGGAAATGCTCGTCCATCTCATGCGCCCCATCGAGGAAGGCGCGAAAATTCCGCGGCCCGACCGCGATCATCACCGGCAGGCCGATCGCCCCCCAGACCGAATAGCGGCCGCCGACCCAGTCCCAGAAGCCGAAGACGCGATCCGATTCGATGCCGAACTTGGCCACCAGCTCGAGCGCGGTCGAGACGGCGGCGAAATGCTTGCCGACGGCTTCCTTGCCGAGCGCCTTCTGCACCCATTTGCGCGCCGTCTCGGCATTGGTCATCGTCTCGACGGTGGTAAAGGTCTTGGAGGCGATGATGAAAAGCGTGGTTTCGGCCGACAGGCCCTTCAGCGTGTCGTGGATATGGGCGCCGTCGATGTTGGAGACATAGTGCGCGCGCGGCCCGTCATGATAGGGGGCCAGCGCCAGCGTCGCCATGGCCGGGCCGAGATCGGAACCGCCGATGCCGATGTTGACGATGTCGGTGATTTTCTTGCCGGTGGCGCCGGCTGCCTTGCCGGAGCGCACGGCATCGGCAAAGGCGCCCATCGCGTCGAGCACGGCAGTGACGTCCGCCTTGACGTCCTGGCCATCGACGGTGACGCCCTTGCCGGTCAGGTTGCGCAGCGCCGTGTGCAGCACGGCACGGTCTTCGGTGACGTTGATCTTCTTGCCGGCGAACATCGCCGCCCGGCGGCCTTCGAGATCGGCTGCCCTGGCAAGTTTCTCCAGCAGGTCCATGGTGAGCGCGTCGACCGCGCATTTCGACCAGTCGAGCAACAGGTCGCCGTCGGTGGCGGAGAATGTCTTGAACCGCTGCGGATCGGCGGCGAAGGCCTGGCGCATGCTGGCTGGCGCCGCGGCGCGATGATCGCGCAAGGCTGCGAGCTGTTTCTGGAAGGCTGACTGATCCACTGGCGGGACTCCTGGCGTTTTCGACGCACCATATCAGACCGGATGTTTCCGGCGCGTGTCGTCGCGCCAAAACTAGTGAGCCGAATTCTGTACGGTCAATACGCGGGCGATGACGCGAATCGTCACGCGGCGACGATGCAGGTGCGTCCTGAGGTGGGCGGAGTGCCGGATTTTCCGCCGAAGGATCACTGGCATAAATCCCAACGATCAGAAAAATTGATTGGCGCAACCCCTTGTGCCACCGTTACATTCGACTGGTCCAGCCAAGCGAAAAAAGCTGGCCATCGAGGAACATCTTCCATGCCACAGCGAAACGACACGGCGATATGGTCCGGCCTGTTCCGGATTTCGGCCGAATCCGGCCAGACCCTGCAGGCACAGATCCGCCAAGCCATCGTGGCCGCCATTCTCGACCGCCAGATCGCCGCTTCGATGCCGCTCCCCTCTTGCCGGATCCTGGCCGAAAAGCTCGGCGTGGCGCGCGGAACCGTGGTGCTGGCCTTCCAGCAGCTCGTCGACCAAGGCTTCCTGGTGGCACGCGAACGGCGCGGCCATTTCGTCAATCCCGATGTGTTGGCGACACCAGCCAAGCCGCATCAGAAGGCGCCCGACCAGGCCAACGAGATCGACTGGAAGGCACGCCGCAAGATCGCCGCAAGCGACATGCCGCCGCCGGCCAAGCACGAGAACTGGATCAAGTCGTCCTACCCCTTCGTCTACGGCCAGTTCGACCCGGCGCTGTTCCCGACCGCCGAGTGGCGCGAGTGCAACCGCATGGCGCTTGCCGTGCTCGAAATCCGCAACTGGGCGTCCGACATGGTCGATCGCGACGATCCGTTGCTGATCGAACAGATCCAGGCGCGGCTGTTGCCGCGGCGCGGCATCTTCGCCAATCCCGACGAAATCATCGTCACGCTGGGCGCCCAGAACGCGCTCTACATGCTGGCGACGCTGTTGATGGGCAAGGGCTCCAAGGTGGCGATGGAGGACCCCGGCTATCCCGACGCACGCTCGATCTTCCGCCTTGCGGGCGCCGACATCCAGCCGGTGCCGGTCGACCAGTCCGGCATTGTAACCGCTTCTATTCCCAATGATTCCGGGTTCGTGTTCGTCACACCCAGCCATCATTGCCCGACCATGGTGCCGCTGTCGGCGGAACGGCGGCAGGATCTCCTGGCGCGGGCCAACCGCTACAACCAGATCATCATCGAGGATGGCTACGACAGCCAGCTTCTCGACGAGGCGCCGCAGCAGGCATTGAAGAGCCTCGACCGCTCCGGCCGCGTCGTCTATGTCGGCTCGATGTCGAAGACGCTGGCTCCAGGCCTGCGGCTCGGCTACATCGTCGCCTCGGCCGGACTGATCTCGGAACTCCGGGCGCTGCGCCGCTTCATGCTGCGCCATCCGCCTGCCAACAACCAGCGCGCCGTCGCGCTGTTCCTGTCGCTCGGCCATCACGAGGCACTTGTGCGGCGGCTGTCGAGCGCCTTCGACGAGCGGCGCAAGCGCCTGGTCCATGCGATTTCCGCTTTCCTGCCGGAATGGCGTTCGACCGATTCGGCCGGCGGCACATCGCTGTGGCTTGAAGGGCCGCGCGGCACCGATTCGCGCGGACTGGCCGAGGCGGCCGCCTCACGCAGCGTCATCATCGAGCCGGGCGATCGTTTCTTCGATCGCACTGAAAAGCCTTCGCGTTTCATGCGGCTGGGCATTTCCTCGATCGCGCTCCAGCACATCGAGCCAGGCATCCGCGAACTGGCCACCGCCGCCGGACGCAGGCCGGCCGCCGCCTGATCCACCGCCCGACCCCCTTGCCTGAGCCGCACAACGTGGCTCCGGCTCCATTAGCCCTGGCATATGCAGCCGGACCGTCTGGCTCATAGGCTGGGCCAATGCCGGCGGCATAGTCGGAGCACAAAGGGGAAAGAAGCAGCCGATGGTGGACCAACCGCCGCGCCCTGCTTCTCGGAAAGGTGGAGTGTCTCCATGTCAGTTCTTGAAAAGCAGGAAGCGGCGGCGGATCAACGTTCGCGCCGCTCCGGCGGGCGCGAAGCGCGCCGCGCTATGCGGGCAGCACCGTTGGCCGACGACATCAAGCCGGTGCGCGCCGGCCTCGAAGGCGGCAGCTACGGGCCGCTGACGGAGAACGACCAGGAACGCATCCACGAAGCCGTGCTGACGCTCCTGGAAACGGTTGGCTTCGCCAATGCCATACCCTCCTGCATCGATGCCCTGACTAAGGCCGGCGCCAGCTATGGCGATGACGGCCGCATCCGCTTCCCCCGCGCGCTCGTGCTCGACACGATCAAGAAAGCGGCGCGGCATTTCACGCTGCACGGCCAGGACCCCAAGCACGACATGCTGATCAAGGGCAAGCGCGTGCATTACGGCACGGCAGGCGCCGCCGTGCATCTGGTCGATGTCGAAAAGCGCGAATACCGCGAGTCGCTGCTGCAGGACATCTATGACGCCGCCCGCCTCGTCGAGGGGCTCGACAACATCCATTTCTTCCAGCGCCCGATGGTGCCGCGCGACATTCCCGACCCGCTCGATATGGATTTCAACACGCTATATGCCTGCGTGATGGGCACGTCGAAGCATGTCGGCACCTCGTTCACGGTGCGCGAGAATGTGCAGCCGGCGCTCGAAATGCTCTATGCCATTGCCGGCGGCGAGGAGAACTTCCGCTCCCGGCCGTTCGTCTCGAACTCCAACTGCTTTGTCGTGCCGCCGATGAAGTTCGCCGAGGACGCCTGCGGCGTGCTAGAGGCCTGCGTCGAAGGTGGCATTCCGATCCTCTTGCTGTCGGCCGGACAGGCCGGTGCCACGGCCCCGGCGGCGATTGCCGGTGCGGTGGTGCAGGCGGTGGCCGAAGTGCTGGTCGGCCTCATGTATGTCAACGCCATCAAGCCGGGGCATCCGGCGATCTTCGGCACCTGGCCATTCGTGTCGGATCTCAGGACCGGCGCCATGTCTGGCGGTTCAGCCGAGCAGGCGGTGCTGACCGCGGCCTGCGCACAGATGGCGCAATATTACGACCTGCCGGGCGGCTCGGCCGCGGGCATGACGGATTCGAAACTGCCCGACATCCAGTCCGGCTATGAAAAGGGCATTACCGATGTGATGGCCGGCCTTGCCGGGCTCAACCTGGTCTACGAATCGGCCGGCATGCACGCCTCGCTGCTCGGTTTCTGCCTGGAGAGCCTGATCATCGACAACGACATGCTCGGCCACTGCCTGCGCTGCGTGCGCGGCATCGAGGTGACCGACGAGGCGCTGTCGATCGAGACCATCGCCGATGTCTGCCTGAAGGGACCGGGCCATTATCTCGGCAACGAGCAGACGCTGCGGCTGATGCAGACCGAGTATTTCTATCCGGCCGTGGGCGACCGATTTTCGCCCAAGGAATGGAATGAGAAGGGCCGGCCCGACATCCTGCAACGGGCGATCATCGAGAAGAAGCGCGTGCTCGCCGAGCGCTTTCCGCGCCAYGTGCCGAAGCTGATCGACGACAGGCTGCGTGCCCGCTTTGGCGAGATGATCAAGCTGCCGCGCGGCAGCATGGGCGGGTAGGCCCTCGCAGAACAATCAGTCGCCAACCAGCCCATAGCGCTCGACGACTTCGGCATTGATCAGCTTGGCGTGCAGCGTCATCAGCACGATTTGCGCATCCAAGCTGTCGCCGGTTTCAAGGGCGGCCTCGATCCGATGCTCTGCATCCAGCCTGTTCTGAAGACCGTTGGATCGTTCGAAGGCTTCCGGTCCGGCGATGCAGTAGCTGAACAATCGCGCCACGTCTGCATAGGCTTGGCCGGGCGGCTCGTCAGGCCAATGATCCTTCATCAGATTGACGATTGTCAGTTTTACGCCCTCCGGCACGAGGGCGGGATGAAGGTCGGCGCCACGCAATGCCGCATCGAGCTGCCTCAAGTCGCCCGAGCGGCCGAACATTCCGAGGAAGCCAAGGGAAGAGCGTCGTGGCGCCATCATGTTCCAATCCGTTTCAAACCACTTAAGTGGTTCGCAAGCGGAATACAAAGGCAGTGACCTCTAAAGCGCGTCACATTGAAACGGGTTCACGCGACGCGCTTTATGCCTTGCCGTTGTGCATGTCAGCCACTTGCCGCCAACAGCAAGACACCGGCCAGGGCTGATCCGGCAAGCGTCGGCAGCATGCCGATTCTAAACTTCAGGATAGCGATCATGGCGGCACAGGAAAGCAGCGCCGCGCGCCAGTCGATCGACGAAAATACCGGCACATTCACCCCGAGGCCCAGCGCGTGTACCTCATGGAAAATGACGTGCAGGGCGAACCACAGAGCCAGATTCATGATCACCCCGACAACAGCGGCGGTGATCGCGCCAAGTGCTGCCGATAAGGCCTTGTTGCCGCGCAGGGCCTCGATATAGGGCGCACCGAGGAATATCCAGAAGAAGCAGGGCGTGAACGTAACCCACAGGGTCAGTAACGCCCCCAGCGATCCGGCAAGCAGCGGGTCCAGCGAGCCGGGATGGCGGAACGCGGCGATGAAGCCAACGAACTGCAACACCAGGATGAGCGGACCCGGCGTCGTTTCGGCAAGGCCCAAACCGTCGACCATTTCACCGGGAGCGAGCCAGCCGAAGGACTGGACGGCTGCCTGGGCGACATAAGCGAGCACCGCGTAGGCGCCGCCGAAGGTGACGACCGCCATGAGACTGAAGAACCGGCCGATCTCGGTCCAGACGCTTGCAGAGCCGGTAAGCCACCAGATCAGCAGAACAGGCCCGAACCAGATCGGCAGCCAGATCGCAATCGTGCGCGGCGCATGCCATTTCGTCGGCCTGAGGTGGGCCAGTTCGCCGCGCTCGAACATCAGGTCGACCGCTCCCTTGCTATCCGCAATACCGTCCTTGCCATGTGCCGAGCCGGAAAACAGCGCCGGAGCAATGCGGTTTCCCAGCCATCCCGTTAGGCCCGCGAGCAGGACGATGAGCGGGAACGGTACATTCAACGCATAGATGGCGATGAAAGCCGAGACGGCGATCGACACCATGACCCTGTTCTTCAGGGCACGCCGTCCGATCCGGATCACCGCCTCGATGACAATGGCAAGCACCGCCGCTTTCACCCCGAAAAACAGCGCCTCGACGAGCGGCACGTCGCCATAGAGCACGTAGAGGCTGCTCAGGACGAGCATGACGAGCGCGCCCGGCACCACGAACAGGATGCCGGCGACAAGGCCGCCGATCGTCCTGTGCAGCAGCCAACCGACATAGATGGCGAGTTGCTGGGCTTCGGGGCCAGGCAGCAGCATGCAATAGTTCAGAGCGTGCAGGAAACGCTGCTCGCCGATCCAGCGCCGCTCCTCGACCAGTTCCTTGTGCATCAATGCGATCTGCCCGGCCGGCCCGCCGAAGCTGAGCAACCCGATTTTTGCCCAGAGTTTCATGGCTTCGGTGAAGGTCGGCGCAGCCGGGCCCTGGACCACGGTATCTTGCGACTCGAGCGCGCTCATGACGGTTTGCCCGCGCCTGTACTGGGCCAGTTGTGCGTTTCTTCAGTGGCGTCACGACACCAACGAAAGAACGCATCGTAGAGCAGCATGCCTGCGTCCAGCTGTTCCAGGTCGTCGCGAAACATACGCGACAGGCCAAGCGAAGCCGCCAGGAAGCCGGCAGCCTGGGGAACAAGATCGAGGCTTGCGGTGTCGGCCGCGCGCACGATCAGGGCAAGGCGATCGAGCGCCTCGGATTCCAGCCCGAACTCCTCAATCATCGTGTCGAAGGTGCAGCGTTCGCCGCGATGGCTCCAGAACACATCGTCGATGTCGAAAGGCACTGCCTGGAAGCGATCGGCCACGGCAAGAACTTCGGCCGGCTCGACAAACAGAAAGATCGCATGGGGATCGACGAAACGCCGGATCAGCCAGGGGCAAGCGATGCGATCCACCTTCGGGCGGGCTCGTGTCACCCACACGGTGCGCCCCTTTTCGTCGCGTGAGGGCAAGGTGTCGGTGCGAACCAGAAGTCCCTTTGCATCGCGCCAGGCTTCGAACCCACCGTCGAGGCTTTCGGCGGAAATGCCCTCATGGCGCAGCCATGCGGCGACACCTTGCGAGAGTTTCAGCCCTTTCTGGCAAACGACCGTCACTGGCTTGCCGGCGAATTCGGCGGCCCAGGTCGAAACAGTCTTGAAATCGCGCCGGCTCGAGGCCGGCAGAAGGCGTGGATCGGCGTCGAAGTCTTCATCGATACGGACATCGATGATGACAGGCGCGCCTGGCAGACCGATCAGACGGGATAATTGCGATACGGTGATAGCGGTTGTTGACGGCATGGCGTCCACCTCCTGGAAAAAGAAGCTTGGACGCGAACGTTGGGCTGACGCCTCACGGGGTCGTCGCGATACACCCCTTGCCATGATGGTGGATGCATCGCGCAGGCTTGTCAAGGATGGCGGCGGCCTGATCCGGATCAAGCCGCCATTTGTCGTTTATGTACGCATCTACGAACAGATGTCGCTCAGTGATTATCCCTGGGGACACCTCTGGTGTGCGCGACATCCTGGTATTTCACCGCCGGCTTCAGCACCATTCCCTCTGAAAACTGCGCAACCATACCGCGCTGGATCTCCTGCCAGGGCGTCTGGTGCTTGGGATAGTCATATCCGCCATTGTTCTGCAGTTCAGCACGCCGCCGGGTGATCTCGTCGTCGGTGACGAGGATGTCGGCCGTGCCTTTGCGCAGGTCGATGCGGACACGGTCGCCCGTCTTGAGCAGCGCCAACCCGCCGCCGATCGCGGCTTCCGGCGAGGCGTTGAGGATCGAAGGCGAACCCGACGTGCCGGACTGGCGGCCGTCACCGATGCAGGCGAGCGCATGGATGCCCTTCTTGATCAGATAGGCCGGCGGCTGCATGTTGACGACCTCGGCGCCGCCGGGATAGCCGATCGGGCCGGCGCCACGCATGAACAGGATCGTGTGTTCATCGATGCCTTGCGCCGGATCGTCGATGCGGGCGTGGTAGTCCTCGGGCCCGTCGAAGACCATGGCGTTGCCTTCGAAAGCCTCGGGATCCTTCGGATTGGAGAGATAGCGCTCGCGGAATTCGGGCGAGATGCCGCTGGTCTTCATGATCGCGGAATCGAACAGATTGCCCTTGAGGTTGATGAAGCCGGCATTGGCCTTCAGCGGCGCGGCAACGGAGCGGATGACGTCGGTGTTCTCGTTGGCGACACCCTCGCTATTCTCACCGATAGACTTGCCGTTGACCGTGCGCGCACCGGGATGCGGCAACAGTCCGCCCTTCATCAGTTCAGCGATCACCGCCGGCACGCCGCCGGCATGATGGTAATCCTCGCCCAGATATTCGCCCGTCGGCTGCAGATTGACCAGCAGCGGCACATTGAGGCCGACCGTCTGCCAGTCGTCATTGTCGAGCTTGACGCCGAGATGGCGGGCGATAGCGTTGAGATGGATAGGCGCGTTGGTCGAGCCGCCAATTGCCGAATTGACGACAATGGCGTTCTCGAAAGCCTCTCTCGTCATGATGTCGGACGGCTTGAGGTCTTCATGCACCATGTCGACGATACGTTTGCCGGTCTCGTAGGCGATCTGGCCGCGCTCGCGGTAAGGTGCGGGGATGGCGGCCGAGCCCGGCAATTGCATGCCAAGCGCCTCCGCCAGCGAGTTCATCGTCGTGGCGGTGCCCATGGTGTTGCAGTAGCCGGTGGACGGCGCCGAAGAGGCGACGATGTCCATGAACTCGTCATAGTCGATCTCGCCGGCCGACAGGCGCTGGCGCGATTCCCAGACGATGGTGCCGGAGCCGGTGCGCTTGCCCTTGTGCCAGCCATTGAGCATCGGGCCGACCGACAGCGCGATCGCCGGGATGTTGACGGTGGCTGCCGCCATCAGCAGGGCCGGCGTTGTCTTGTCGCAGCCGATGGTGAGCACGACGCCATCGAGCGGATACCCGTACAGCACCTCGACTAGGCCGAGATAGGCAAGGTTGCGGTCAAGAGCGGCGGTGGGCCGCTTACCGGTCTCCTGGATCGGATGGCACGGGAACTCGAACGGAATGCCGCCCATCGAGACGATGCCTTCGCGCACGCGCTTGGCCAGCTCGATATGATGCCGGTTGCAGGGCGAGAGATCCGAACCGGTCTGAGCGATGCCGATCAGCGGCTTGCCGGACATCAGTTCGGCCCGAGTCAGGCCGTAATTCAGGTAGCGCTCCAGGTAGAGCGCCGTCATGCCCGGATTGTCGGGATTGTCGAACCACTCCTGCGAGCGAAATTTTTTCTTCCTGGTGGGGGCGCCTGCCATCGTGGTCTCCGTATTTGTAAGACAAATCGATATGGCAACGCGCGGGAGCAGGCAAGAGGGCGCAGGGTCGCATCCGGACTTTGGTGCGATAGACATGCATGCAGCCGTGCGTTACGGCTTCGATCAATCGTGTCAGGGAGGTTTTCATGGCTTTGGTGATCGAAGGCGAGGAGCGCATTGCCGCGCCCCTGCAAAAGGTGTGGGAAGCGCTGAACGATCCCGAGGTCTTGAAGGCGACGATTCCCGGCTGCCAGAGCCTGGAGATGAAGTCGCCGACCGAGATGGCGGCGACCGTGGTGGTGAAGATCGGGCCGATCAAGGCGACGTTCAACGGCGAGGTGACGCTCAAGAATCTCAAGCCGCCACATTCCTACACCATCCAGGGCGAAGGCAAGGGCGGCATCGCCGGCTTTGCCAAGGGCGGCGCCGACGTGACGCTGACAGAGGATGGGCCGGATACCACGGTGCTGAAATACGCGGCCAAGGCCGATGTCGGCGGCAAGATCGCGCAGCTCGGCAGCCGGCTGATAGAATCGACCTCGAAGAAACTGGCCGGACAGTTTTTTTCAAGCTTCGGCGAGAAGGTTGGCGCGGCTTAGGTTACGTCCTCGCTCGAACGACGCCTGGCTTCTCTGGGGCCAGCGCTGCCCCTCATCCGCCTGCCGGCACCTTCTCCCCGTATAGTGACGGGGAGAAGCGAACTGGCCGCAACGTCGGCGCCCTTCCTCCCGCGCTGATTGGCGAAATCATCAAGGACGGTGTCTTTCTCCCCGTCACTATCCGGGGAGAAATGTCCTGCAGGACAATGAGGGGCGGCGCCTACCTAACGAAAAACTACTCGAACACGATGTTCGGCACCGCGTCGGCGGCCGCACCACGCTCTTCGTTGATCCGGTCCCAAACCTTCGAAGCGATATCCCTGTAGATCCTTGCCTCGGCGCCGTCGGGCTTCGAGACAACCACCGGCGTACCGGCATCCGAGCTTTCGCGAATGCCCATCTCGAGCGGCACTTCGCCAAGGAAGGTGACGCCCAGACGCTCGGCTTCGCGGCGCGCGCCGCCATGGCCGAAGATGTCGTAGCGTTTGCCGGTATCGGGAGCGATGAAATAGCTCATGTTCTCGACGATGCCGAGCAGCGGCACGTCGACCTTCTTGAACATGTTCAGGCCCTTGCGTGCATCGATCAGCGCCAGATCCTGCGGCGTCGAGACGATGACGGCGCCGGCCAATGGGACTTGCTGGGCCATGGTCAGTTGTGCGTCGCCGGTGCCGGGCGGCATGTCGACGACGAGCACGTCGAGCCGGCCCCATTCGACCTCGCGCAGCATCTGCGTCAGCGCCGACATCACCATCGGACCGCGCCAGATCATCGGTGTCTCCTCATCGACGAGGAAGCCCATCGACATCACTTTAAGCCCATAATTCTCCATCGGTTTCAGGATCTTGCCGTCGACGGTCTGCGGCCGGCCGTGGATGTTGAGCAGTCGCGGCATAGACGGGCCATAGATGTCGGCGTCGAGCACGCCGACGCGCAAACCATTGGCGGCGAGGCCAAGAGCGATGTTGACGGCCGTGGTCGACTTGCCGACACCACCCTTGCCGGAAGCGACGGCGATGATCGCTTCTATGCCTGGCACGCCACGCCTGCCCTGGCTGTGCGAAGCCGGAGCGTGCGAAGCGGCACGCGGCGCGGTGGCAGCCGGCGGCGCTGGCCTGGGTGCGGGGCGCGATGGAACCGGCGCTTCCATGCCGCCGCCTTTCTTTTCCGCCGTCAGTGCAACGACGGCACCGGCAACGCCGGGAATAGCCTTGACGACGCGCTCGGCAGCAGCCCGCAGCGGTTCCATCTCCTGGGCGCGAGCGGCGGGAACGGTGATCGAGAAGAAGACCTTGGAATCGGCGATGAAAATCTCGGAAACCATGCCAAGGTCAACGATGTTGCCGGTGAAATCCGGGCCATTGACCGTCTTCAGGCGCTCGGTGACGATTTCCTTGGTGACGGACATCAGTTCTTCCTTATGCAAGCTTTGGCCTGAGATAGTGCAGTTTCCGGACAGAACCAAGCCGTGGAGCAATAGCTGCCTTGGTGTGCCCGCAAAAACGACGGGCGGTGTCGGAGCAGCCGGCATTTTGCGAACCGGCGATCGCCAAACGGCCCCTCTGATCTATTTCAAGGATCGACATGAGCAATCAATCGAGTTGAGCAATCAGGGAAGGAGACGATCATGCTCGCAAACAGCAACGCAACTGCCAATGTGGCGGTGAAAGACCTGGCCAGGGCAAAGGCCTTTTACGAAGGGACGCTGGGCCTCAAGCAGGTGGATGATATGGGTGGCGAACTGATCGTCTACAAAAGCGGCGACACGCTGATCAATGTCTATCATTCGCAATTCGCAGGTACCAACAAGGCGACGGCGGTGACCTGGACAGTCGGCGACGAGATCGGGACCATCGTCAAGTCGTTGAGGTCGAAGGGTGTCGCATTCGAGCACTATGAGATGCCCGGCCTGACGCTGGAGGGCGACGTGCATGTCGGCTACGGCATGAAGGTGGCATGGTTCAAGGATCCCGACGGCAACATCCTGAACCTTGTCGACAAATAGGCTATTGCGCATTTTCGAAGAGGCGGCGGGCGCATGATCCGGAACAGGCACTCCTGGCCGGTTTTCCTGGAGCCGGCGGTTTGTTCTAAGCTTTTGTTCTGTTGCATTTATGCGGACGCCAAAATGCTCTAGCTTCCGTCCATGATCGACAAGCTGGAATTCTTCATCGCACTGGCCAGGGAAGAGCATTTCGGCCGGGCGGCGGAAGTGTGCGGGGTTACCCAGCCGACGCTGTCGGCCGGCATCAAGCAGCTCGAGGGCCAGCTCGGCGTGATGCTGGTGCTGCGCGGCTCGCGCTTCCAGGGGCTGACGCCCGAAGGCAAGCAAGTATTGGTCTGGGCGCGTCGCATCGTCGGCGACACCCGCACCATGAGAGAAGAGATGCGGGCGGCGCGCCACGGCCTGTCTGGTCGCATCCGCATTGCCGCAATTCCGACCGCCCTGGCCATGGTGGCGCGGCTGACGACCCCCTTTCGGGCAAAACATCCCGGCGTGACCTTTTCGGTGCTGTCGCGGACCTCCATCGAAGTGTTGTCGCTGCTCGGCAATTTCGACATCGATGCCGGCATCACCTATCTCGACAACGAGCCGCTGGGGCGCGTCACCAGCGTGCCGCTCTATGACGAGCGCTATCAACTGATCACCGCGGTGGGGAATCCCTATTCCGACCGCGACAAAGTGACATGGGCAGAGCTTAGCAGCCTGCCGCTCTGCCTGCTGACGCCGGACATGCAGAACCGCCGCATCATCGACCAGCACCTGGCCGAGGCCGGGGTGCAGGTGCGGCCGACACTCGAATCCAATTCGATGATCGTGCTGTTTTCGCATATCCGCACCGGCAAATGGTCATCGATCATGCCGCTCAACCTGGCGGAAACATTCGGCTTTTCCGAACCGATCCGGGCCATTCCGATCGTCGAGCCGGACGCCAGCCACACGGTCGGCCTGGTGGCTGCGCCGCGCGAGCCGCACACGCCACTGGTCTCGGCGCTGCTGGACGAGGCGATGGCGCTGGCGGACGATTTCCACGCCCGCCGCTAGGCTAGATAATAGCGGCTGACCAAGCTCGATAGAAAATTTCTATCGAGCAACGAAACAGCTTTATTGATTCCGAGGGTTTCCTCTGATTTTGTAAAGACTTAGCGATAAAAGCTATCGACCAGGGAGGGCGCTGCATGCCAATGCAGCCTGCAAGTACCGAGATCACATCGCGCACGACCGCGATCATCCAGGAACTGAAAGGCCTCGAAGGCCCGCTGCTGCCGATCCTGCACGGCATCCAGGAAGAGTTCGGCCATGTGCCGCAGGATGCGCTGCCAGTCATCGCCGAGGCGCTGAACATCTCCAGGGCCGAGGTGCACGGCGTTGTCACCTTCTATCACGATTACCGCAGCCATCCGGCCGGCCGGCATGTGCTGAAGGTCTGCCAAGCAGAATCCTGCCAGTCGATGGGTTCCGACGCCATCGCCGCCAAACTGAAGCAGTTGCTGGGCATAGGCTTCCACGAGACGACCCGCGACGGTTCGGTGACGCTGGAGCCGGTCTATTGTCTCGGCCTGTGCGCCTGTTCGCCCGCCGCCATGCTCGATGGCGAAGTGATCGGGCGGCTCGATGACGAAAAGCTCGACGAGATCGTTGCCGAGGTGCGCTCATGATCCCGCGTATCTACATTCCCGCCGATTCCGGTGCACTGGCGCTGGGCGCCGAAAAGGTCGCCAAGGCGATCGCAAGTGAACTGGCGGAGCGCGGCATCGAAGCCAAGATCGTGCGCAACGGCTCGCGCGGCGCTTATTTCCTCGAACCGATGGTCGAAGTTGCGACCGCCAACGGCCGCGTCGCCTATGGCCCGGTCAAGCCATCCGACGTCAAAAGCCTGTTCGACAGCGGCTTCCTCACCGGCGGCCCTCACAAGCGCTGGCTGGGCGCGCCGGACAAAATCCCCTTCCTGGCCAAGCAGACGCGGCTGACCTTCGCGCGTTGCGGCGTCATCGATCCGCTGTCGCTCGAATCCTACAAGAAGCATGGCGGCTTGAATGGGCTGACGAACGCGTTGGCATTGACGCCCGCCGCCATTGTCGCCCAAGTCACCGAATCCGGACTGCGCGGGCGCGGCGGCGCGGGCTTCCCGACCGGCATCAAGTGGAAGACGGTGCTCGATACCGTGGGCGACCGTAAATACATCGTCTGCAACGCCGACGAAGGCGACTCCGGTACCTTCGCGGACCGCATGATCATGGAGGGTGACCCCTTCGTGCTGATCGAAGGCATGACGATCGCCGGAATCGCCACGGGTGCGACCAAAGGCTTTGTCTATGTCCGCTCGGAATATCCGCATGCGGTGGCGATGATGAACAAAGCCGTCGAGGTTGCCCGCAAGGCCGGCGTGCTTGGTGCCAATGTGCTGGGTTCGCCCTATGCGTTCGACATGGAGATCAGGGTCGGCGCAGGCGCCTATGTCTGCGGCGAGGAGACGGCGCTGCTTGACTCACTCGAAGGCAAGCGCGGCATGGTCCGCGCAAAGCCGCCGCTGCCGGCGCATAAGGGGCTGTTCGGCAAGCCGACGGTGATCAACAACGTTATCTCGCTGGCCTCGGTGCCCGTCATCATGGACAAGGGTGCGGCCTTCTACAAGGATTTCGGCATGGGCCGCTCGCGCGGCACGATCCCGATCCAGATCGCCGGCAACATCAGGTATGGCGGCCTGTTCGAAGCGGCCTTCGGCATGACGCTGGGCGAGATCGTCGACGACATCGGCGGCGGCACGACGACGGGACGCCCGGTCAAGGCGGTGCAGGTCGGCGGACCGCTCGGCGCCTATTTCCCGCGCGCGCTGTTCGACACGCCGTTCGATTATGAAGCCTTCGCGGCCAAGGACGGGCTGATCGGCCATGCCGGCATCGTGGTGTTCGACGACACTGCCGACATGCTGAAACAGGCACGCTTCGCCATGGAGTTCTGCGCCATCGAAAGTTGCGGCAAGTGCACTCCCTGCCGCATCGGCTCGACGCGCGGTGTCGAGACCATCGACAAGCTCGCCGCGGGCATCGAGCCGGAGAAGAACCTCGCTCTGGTCACCGACCTCTGCAACACGATGAAGTTCGGCTCGCTCTGTGCGCTGGGCGGCTTCACGCCTTACCCGGTCATGAGCTCGATCACGCATTTCCCCGACGACTTCAAGCCGGCGCCCGTGCGCGTGGCTGCTGAATAGGAGCTGGCAGATGAACATCAAGGCCGACTTCCCATCACTCGTCGAAGAGATCGACTACGGAACCCCGCAATCGAAGGCGCAGAAGCAGGTCACGCTGAGCGTCGACGGCCGCAGCATCACCGTTCCGGAAGGCACCTCGATCATGCGTGCCGCGATGGAAGGCGGGGTCGAGATCCCGAAGCTTTGCGCCACCGACATGCTGGACTCTTTCGGTTCATGTCGTGTCTGCCTCGTCGAGATCGAAGGGCGCGGCGGCACGCCAGCGTCCTGCACGACACCTGTCGGCGAAGGCATGGTGGTGCATACGCAGTCCGGGCGGCTTGACGCCATTCGCCGCGGCGTCATGGAGCTTTACGTCTCCGACCATCCGACCGGCTGGAACGAGACGGCCGGAACCGGAGCCAGCGAGTTCGACATGGTGGCGAAGTCGATCGGCTTGACCGAGAACCGCTACGGCATCGAGGGCCGCAACCACGTCAAGCAGGAAAACGGCGTGGCACCCGGCCATGGCTCGCTGACGGTCGATTACATCGCACGCGACGAATCCAACCCGTATTTCACCTATGATCCCACGCAATGCATCGTCTGCTCGCGCTGCGTGAGGGCCTGCGAAGAGGTGCAGGGCACCTTCGCGCTGACCATCGAAGGACGTGGTTTCGAATCGAGGGTTTCGGCGGGAATGCACGAGGCGTTCATCGATTCGGAATGCGTGTCCTGCGGCGCCTGCGTGCAGGCCTGTCCGACCGATGCGCTGCGCGAAAAAACAGTCCTTGCCAAAGGCCTGCCGGAGCGCTCGGCCGTCACCACCTGCGCCTATTGCGGCGTTGGCTGCTCGTTCAAGGCCGAAGTGAAGGATGACGAGGTCATCCGCATGATGCCCTACAAGGAGGGCAAGGCGAACCACGGTCATTCCTGTGTGAAGGGCCGGTTCGCTTATGGCTACGCCACCCACAAGGACCGCATCTTGTCGCCGATGATCCGCGAAAAGATCACCGACCCCTGGCGCGAGGTGACCTGGGAAGAGGCTATTTCCCACACGGCCAAAGAATTCCGCCGTATCCAGTATCAGTACGGCCGCACCGCGATTGGCGGCATCACCTCGTCGCGCTGCACCAACGAGGAAACCTACCTCGTCCAGAAGATGGTGCGGCAGGGCTTCCGCAACAACAATGTCGACACCTGCGCGCGCGTCTGCCACTCGCCGACGGGCTACGGGCTCGGCCAGACCTATGGCACCTCGGCCGGCACGCAGGATTTCGACTCCGTCGACTACACAGACGTTGCCGTCATAATCGGTGCCAATCCCGTTTCGGCCCACCCGGTGTTCGCCTCGCGGCTGAAGAAGCGGCTGCGTCAGGGCGCCAAGCTGATCGTGCTCGATCCCCGTCGCACCGAGATGGTCAAGTCGACACATGTTGAAGCGGATTATCACCTGCCGCTGAAGCCCGGCACCAATGTGGCGGTGCTGACGGCGCTGGCGCATGTGATCGTCACCGAGGGTCTTTTCAACGAGGCCTTCATTCGCGAACGTTGCGACTGGGCGGAGTTCCAGGATTGGGCATCGTTCGTCGCCTTGCCGGAAAACAGCCCTGAAACCGTTGGCAAACTGTCCGGCGTCGATCCGGAGCTAATCCGTGGCGCGGCGCGTCTCTATGCTACCGGGGGCAACGGTGCGATCTATTACGGCCTCGGGGTGACGGAACACAGCCAGGGCTCAACCACGGTGATGGCGATCGCCAACCTCGCCATGGCCACCGGCAATATCGGCCGGCCGGGCGTCGGCGTGAACCCGCTGCGTGGCCAGAACAATGTGCAGGGCTCCTGCGACATGGGCTCGTTCCCGCACGAACTGCCGGGCTACCGTCACATCTCCGGCGAAGCCGTGCGCGACATCTATGAAAGCCTGTGGGGCGTGAAGCTGGACGACGAACCCGGCCTGCGCATCCCCAACATGCTGGACGCCGCCGTCGACGGCAGCTTCAAAGGCATCTACATCCAGGGCGAAGACATTCTGCAGTCCGATCCCGACACCAAGCATGTCGCCGCCGGTCTGGCTGCCATGGAATGTGTCGTCGTGCATGACCTCTTCCTCAACGAGACGGCGAACTACGCGCATGTCTTCCTGCCGGGCTCGACCTTCCTCGAGAAGGACGGCACCTTCACCAATGCCGAGCGTCGCATCAACATGGTGCGCAAGGTTCTGGAGCCGAAGGCGCGCTACGCCGATTGGGAGGCGACGCAGGAGCTTGCCCGGGCGATCGGGCTGGATTGGAACTACCGGCATCCCTCCGAGATCATGGACGAGATCGCCCAGACGACGCCGAGCTTCGCCGGCGTCTCCTTCGAGTTGCTCGACCGTGTCGGATCCGTGCAATGGCCCTGCAACGAGAAGGCACCGCTCGGCACCCCGATCATGCATATCGATGGTTTCGTGCGCGGCAAGGGCAAGTTCATCCGCACCGAATATGTGGCAACGGACGAAAGGACCGGCCCGCGCTTCCCGCTGCTGCTGACCACCGGCCGCATCCTGTCGCAGTACAATGTCGGCGCGCAGACCAGGCGCACCGACAACATCATGTGGCACAGCGAGGACCGGCTGGAGATCCACCCGCACGATGCGGAGAATCGCGGACTGCGCGACGGCGACTGGGTCCGGCTGACAAGCCGCTCAGGCGAGACGACGTTGCGCGCGCTGATCACCGACCGGGTGTCGCCCGGCGTGGTCTACACGACCTTCCATCATCCGGACACGCAGGCCAACGTCATCACCACCGACTTCTCCGACTGGGCGACCAACTGCCCGGAATACAAGGTGACGGCGGTGCAGGTCGGCGCCTCCAACGGCCCGTCGGAATGGCAGCGCGACTATGACGAACAGGCCAAGCAGAGCCGGCGCATCGCCTCGCTGCAAGCGGCGGAGTAGTCTTGAGCGAGCGCCGCAAAGCCACGACGCAGGTCTCGCGGCTGGCGCGTCGCGCGAGCGGGACGACGGCTGCCAACCGGATGGTGCCGGAAGAGACGCCGGTGGCGTTCTCGTTTGCCGGCACCACCCATGCGGTGATGATGGCAAGCCCGGCCGATTTCGAGGATTTCGCGCTTGGCTTCTCGCTGACCGAAGGCATCATCGCCAAGCCTGACGAGATCGAAGCCATCGAGGTCGAGGATCATGGCGCCGGCATCGATATCCAGATCCGGTTGAAGGACAGCGCTAATACGCGTTTCGAAGCGCGGCGCAGACGACTGGCCGGTCCGGTTGGTTGTGGCCTGTGCGGCATCGAATCGATCGAGGAAGCGATGCGTTCGGTCGACGCGGTCGGTTCGTCGACGCTTACATTTGATGCCGACGATATCGTCCGCTCGGTCAAGCTTTTGTCGAAAGTGCAGCCGCTGCACACGGAGACCGGAGCCGTGCACGCCGCCGGCTTCTATATGCCGGACAAGGGCATCGTCATGGCGCGTGAGGATGTCGGCCGCCACAATGCGCTCGACAAACTCGCAGGTGCGTTGGCGAAAGCCGGCATCGACGGCTCAACGGGCGCTGTGGTGGTGACGTCGCGCGTTTCGGTCGAAATGGTGCAGAAGACGGCGGCTATCGGCGCCGCAATCATCATCGCCGTTTCGGCGCCGACCGCGCTCGCCATCCGCACTGCGGAGGCCGCCGGGATGACACTGGTTGCGCTGGTTCGCGGCGATGATTTCGATATTTTCACCCACCCCGACCGGGTGGTTTGCGGAGTTGCCAAGCATGTCGCATGACGAAGAACACATCATGAGCACCAGCGAGAAGCTGGTGCGCATGGCAAACCAGATCGCCGATTTTTTCCATTCCAAGCCGCGCGAGGAAGGCATTGCCGGCATCGCCGAGCATATCAACAAGTTCTGGGAGCCGAGGATGCGGCGGCAGTTGTTCGATTTGCTGGACGGCGGCACCGAGAATTTCAACGAGTTGGTGGTCGCCGCCTCGGCCAAGATCAGGCGACCGATCACGCCGGCTGAGGCCGACCTCCGACTCGGGCTCGAGGCCTCCCCGGCCGACGTTACCGCTTCGCAAAAATAGCGCCGAGGCCGCGCCTATACTTTCCATCGCTAAAGTTTGAACTGCCGCGATCAGGCTGTTCTGCTATGGTTTGACGACCAGAAATCGTCAGGCCGGGGCGGAACCTCGTGAGGCCGATCGAGACCCGATATGCCCGTAGCGGCGATGTGCGGATCGCCTATCAGGTGGTCGGGCAGGGATCGTTCGATCTCGTCTTCGTGCCCGGCTTCATTTCCAATCTCGACCTGCACTGGGAAGACGAAGGCTACAGCCGGCTGCTGAAGCGGCTTTCGGCATTCTCGCGGCTGATCCTGTTCGACAAGCGCGGCACGGGACTGTCCGACCGCGTCGACGCGCACCACCTGCCCAGCCTCGAAACGCGCATGGACGATGTGCGTGCCGTGATGGACGCGACCGGCAGCGGCCGGGCCGCACTGCTTGGCGCCTCGGAAGGCGCGCCAATGGCGATGCTGTTCGCCGCCACCTATCCGGAGAGGACGCGGGCGCTGGCGCTCTATGGCGGCTATTCGCATTTCCACAAATGGGTGATGCCGCCGGAACGCCTCGAGGCCTTCATCGAGACGGCTGAAACGTCATGGGGCACGGGTGCCACCTTGCCCAGCTTCGCGCCGGGCCGGGTCGACGACCCCCATTTCACCCAATGGTGGGCCCGCTTCGAGCGGTTGTCGGCAAGCCCGACCGCAGCGGGCGCGCTGGCGCGCATGAACGCAGGGATCGACGTGCGCGGCGCGCTGGCGGCAATCCGCGCGCCAACGCTGCTGATCCATCGCCGCAACGATGTGCGGGTCGATCCCGACGCCAGCCGCTTCCTGGCCAAGACCATCCCGAATGCGCGGCTGGCGGAAATCCCCGGGCGCGACCATCCGATCTGGACCGGCGATGTCGATCGGGTGGCTGACCTGATCGAGGAATTCCTGACCGGCCAGCGCGCCGTGGCGGAAGCGGAGCGCGTGCTGGCGGCGCTTTTGGTGACACGCATCCATGACACGGCGCGGCTCGGCGACCGCATGTGGAGCGAACGCAGCCAGCGCTCCCAGGAAACATGGCGAACCCTTGTCGGACGCCATGGCGGGCGCTGCATGGAAACGCATGGCGAAGTGATGATTTCACGTTTCGACGGACCGGGGCGTGCCTTGCGAGGCGCAGCGGCATTGCGCGACGCAGCGCAGGACATCGGCATAGCGAGCGCGCAGGGGGCGCATGTCGGCGAGGTCGAGTTGCGCGGATCGCCGGAAGGGCTGACAGCTCGCGTGACGATGCAACTCGCTGCTCATGCCGGGCGCGGCGACATCCTGGCATCGCGGCTGGTCGCGGAGCTGGCGGCCGGCTCAGGGCTCCATTTCGCCGATGCCGGTCGCATCAGCATCGATGAACTGGACGAGCCGCTGGCGCTCGTGCTGGCGATGTCCGAACAGCATCTGGAACCGGCCTGCCGCCCCAAGGCCAGGTCGACGGAGCCGGCTTCGCTGACGGCGCGCGAGAGCGAAGTTGTGAGCCTGATTGCCGATGGCAAGAGCAATGCCGCGATTGCCGCCGAGCTCGGGCTGAGCGAGCACACGGTCAAGCGCCACGTCGCCAATATACTGCTCAAGCTGGACCTGCCGTCGCGGGCCGCGGCAGCGGCATTTTCCGCCAGGCACACTGGCCCGGACGGGCCATAGGAGCCATGGCGCTTTCGGGCGAAGCGGCGCGTGGCCTGCAGGCGCTATCAATTCTCTCCATGCGGGCCAGGCGGATGGCGCCGGGAAAGGCCTGCCAAGGGAGGATCAAATGCTGAAGTCAAACCGGACACTCGGATCGCTGGTGATTGCGGCAGGTGTTGGAGCGTTGTTCGCTATAGCTCCCGCAAAGGCCGAGGATGCGTCTGCGACAGCCGCCTACAAGGACATCCAGGCGACGCTCGGCTCGGTGCCGGACATGTTCAAGACCTTGCCGGATGTGGCCGTGGCCGGCGCCTGGGCCGAGATCAAGGGCGTGCAGCTCAATCCGAAGACCGCACTCGACGGCAAGACCAAGGAACTGTTGGGGCTCGCCGTCGCCGCGCAGATCCCATGCCAATACTGCATCTATTTCCATACGGAGGCGGCCAAGCTCAACGGCGCCAGCGACGAGGAGATCAAGGAGGCGGTAGCGATGGCCGCGATCGTGCGCCACTGGTCGACGATGCTCAACGGCAGCCAGGTCGATCTCGCGACCTTCAAGAAGCAGACCGACGCCGTGTTCGCGGCCGTCAAAGCCAAGTCGCAGTGAGGAAATCCCTGCCCGGCGATAAGCGCCCGGCAGCATCATGATCATCGACCGCCCGATCGCGAAGACGGGCATATGGAGGACAAGAAAATGCTGACCAAGACACAGAGCGTAGACGGCGCGGCGATCAAGAAGGCGATCGAAGGCCGTGATGGAAAGATGCTGTCGAGCTTCTATTCGGACGATGCGCTGGTGMGGGTAATCGACCGCAACAATCCGCCGAGCAAGCCGCGCGAAATCCGCGGGCGCGCGGCGATCAGCACGTTCTGGGACGACATCTGCAGCCGGGCGATGACCCACAAGGTCGATACCACGATCGCCGATGGCGACAGCCTCGCCTTCACCCAGGCCTGCACCTATCCGGACGGCACGAAAGTGTTCGCGGCAGCCATGCTGGAGATGAAGAACGGGCGGATCGCAAGGCAGACTGTCGTGCAGGCCTGGGACGAGTGAGGCGTCCATGTTCAGCGCCAGATGGCAGATCGACGCCAAGTTCGGGCACAAGCAGACCGTGCTCGAACTGATGAAGAAATGGGAACGCGAGATCGGCTCGCAGGTCGGCCTCGCCGACCTGGAATTCCAGATCATGACCGGATCGATCGGCGCGCGGGAGGCGACGATCGAATCCCACCACAAGGTCGAAAGCCTGGCCCAGTTGGAGGCGTTCTTCGCCAAGATCGGCAAGATCGACGCCCACGCCAAATGGGGCAAGGAGTTGGAGCCCTATGTCGTGTCGGGCACCAGCCTGTGGAATATCTATCGCATCGTGGAGTAGTGGCCGACGCCCTTCTCCCCGGCAACAGGGAGAAGGGCAGGCGGCGACTACATCAAGCCAAGCTGCTTGTAGAAGCCGAGCGCATCGTAATAGTCGCTCTGGGTGGCGATCTTGCCGTCCTTGATCGAGAACATCGAGGCCCCGGTGAAGGAGAACTTCTTGCCTGTGGCGGCAGTGCCGTCGGCCCAGGCGCCGGTATTGGTGCCGGCAAATTCCCATTCGAACGAGACGCGGTCGCCCTCTACGACAGGCGCGCCCTTCATCGTCCACACCGCGTCGGGGACTGCTTTCAGGAAATTGTCGATGACGCCGGTCTTGGCGGCTTCCTTGCCCTTGACCGGTTTGCCGACAGAAGCGTCGTAGTAGGTGACGTCGTCGGCGAAGTAGCCGGCCGCCTTGGCCGCGTCATGGGCGTTCCAGGCGGCGACATAGGCTTCGACCACCGATTGCGCGGTGTCGGCGGCAAAGGACGGCGCCGCGACAAAGAGCGCGGCGGCGACAGCTGCGGATGTCAGAAATTTGCGGCGATGCATGGTTCTTTCCTCCGTTGTTGATGGCTTCCTTCAGCGCGCTAGCCGTGAGCCACCATCACATGACGCACGGCGGTGTAGTCTTCCAGCGCATAGAGCGACATGTCCTTGCCGTAGCCGGATTGCTTCAACCCGCCATGCGGCATCTCGTTGGTCAGCATAAAGTGGGTGTTGATCCAGGTGCAGCCATATTGCAGGCGGGCAGCCGTCGCCATGGCGCGCGAGACATCCTTGGTCCATACCGATGACGCCAGGCCATAGTCACTGTCATTGGCCCAGTTCACCGCCTCGTCGACCTCGGAAAAACGAGTGACCGACACGACCGGGCCGAACACTTCTCGGCGAACGATCTCATCTTCCTGCAGCGCGCCGGCAACGACGGTCGGCTGGTAGTAGAAGCCCGACCCCTCACCCGGCTTGCCGCCGGTGGTGATCTCGATGTGTTTCAGTTCCGAGGCGCGCTCGACGAAGCTCGACACGCGGTCGCGCTGGCGGCGCGAGATCAGCGGGCCGATCTCGTTTTCGGTGTCGTCGGGGCGATTGTACTTGATGGTCGAGACGGCCGAGGAAAGATCGGCGACGAGCTTGTCGTAGATCTTCTTGCCGGCATAGATTCGGCAGGCGGCGGTGCAATCCTGGCCGGCATTGTAATAGCCGAAGGCGCGCAGGCCGTTGACCACCGCGCCGAGGTCGGCGTCATCGAAGACGATCACCGGCGCCTTGCCGCCGAGTTCGAGGTGCGTGCGCTTGACCGATTTGGCGGCCGCCTGCAGCACCTTCTTGCCGGTGGCGACATCGCCGGTGATCGAGATCATGTTGACCTTAGGGTGATTGATCAGCGTGTTGCCGACGCTCTCGCCGCGGCCGAGCACGACATTGACGACGCCTTCCGGCAAGATTTCGGCAAGGATTCTTGCCAGCTTCAGTGCCGTCAGTGGCGTCTGCTCCGACGGCTTGAAGACCACGGTGTTGCCGCCGGCGATCGCCGGCGCCAGCTTCCAGGCCATCATCATGAGCGGATAATTCCACGGTGCGATCGACGCGACGATGCCGATGGCGTCGCGGCGCACCATCGAGGTATGGCCGGGCAAATATTCGCCGGCGACCACGCCTGGCATCGAGCGAACGGCGCCGGCAAAGAAGCGGTAGCAATCGACGATCGCCGGGATCTCGTCATTCAGCACGGCGTTGATCGGCTTGCCGCAGTTGAGCGCCTCGAGCGTCGCGAACCCTTGTGCCTCGGCCTCGATACGGTCTGCGATCTTCAGGAGATAGCCGGAGCGCTGCGCCGGCGTGGTTCGTGACCACGAGACGAACGCTTGTTCGGCGGCCGTGACCGCCGCCTCGATCTGGGCGGGGCTGGCTTCGGGCAGGTTGAGGATGGTCGCCCCGGTCTTTGGATTGAGGATCGGCTCCTCGGTTTCGGTGCCCTTCTCGAATTTCGAGCCGATCAGCATCTGGGTGTCCATGGACGTCTCTCCCTTACGAATTCGTGGATTTACTTGCCCGAACCAGCGATCTGGTCGCCATCGCGCGTCAGGTAATAGGCGGCGAGGATCGGCAGCAGCGTCACCAGCACGACGACCATCGCGACGACATTGGTGACCGGGCGCTGGCGCGGTCGGATCAGCTCTTCCAGCATCCAGATCGGCAGTGTCTGCTGCTGGCCGGCGGTGAAGGTGGTGACGATGACCTCATCGAAGGACAGAGCGAAGGCCAGCATGCCACCGGCCAGCAGCGCGGTGGCGATGTTGGGCAGCACAACATGGCGGAAGGTCTGGAAACCGTCGGCGCCGAGATCCATCGACGCCTCGATCATCGAACCCGAGGTGCGGCGGAAACGGGCGACGGCATTGTTGTAGACGACGACGACGCAGAAGGTGGCGTGGCCGAGCACGATCGTCCAGAACGAGAATGGAATGTCGGCCAGCGAAAAGGCCGAGCGCAGCGCGATGCCGGTGATGATGCCGGGCAGCGCGATCGGCAGGATGACCAGCAGCGAGATGGTTTCGCGGCCGAAGAACTTGGTCCGTGACACTGCCGCCGAACACAGCGTGCCGAGGACCAGCGCGATCGCGGTCGAGATCGCGGCAACCCTGACCGACAGCGACAGTGCCTGCCAGACATCGGGCCTGTTCCAGGTGACGGCGAACCACTGCGTGGTCAGACCGGGCGGCGGCCAGACAAAACTCTTCTCCTCCGTCGTGAAGGCATAGACGAAGATCAGCAGAATCGGCAGATGCAGGAACAGCAGCCCGCTGGCGGCCGCGATCTTCAGGCTGAGCGGAGCCGACTGAGAACCATCAGAGCGCATCGAAGGCCCCCATGCGCTTGGCGCCCCAGAGGTAGAAGCCCATGATGACGATCGGCACGACGGTGAAGGCGGCGGCGAGCGGGATGTTGCCGGCGGTGCCTTGCTGGGAATAGACCGCCTGGCCGATGAACAGGCGCGAGGTGCCGATGATCTGCGGGATGATGTAATCGCCGAGCGTCAGCGAGAAGGTGAAGATCGATCCGGCGACGATGCCCGGCAGCGCCAGTGGGAACAGCACATTGCGAAAGGTCTGTCCCGGCGAAGCCCCCAAATCCGACGAAGCCTCGACCAGATTGCCCGGCACGCGCTCGAGCGCCGCCTGCACCGGCAGGATCATGAATGGCAGCCAGACATAGACGAAGACGATGAAGGTGCCGGTGAACGACACCGACAGGGAATTGCCGCCGACGACCGGCAGCGACAGCCAGGCGTCAATCAGCCATTGCAGATGCAGCTTGCCGAACAGCCAGGTGAGGATGCCTTCCTTGGCGAGAATTAGCTTCCAAGCGTAGATCTTGACCAGATAGCTCGACCATAGCGGCAGCATGATGCCGAGATAGAACAGCGCCTTCCAGCGGCCACGGGCATAGCGCGCCGCGTAGTAGGCGATCGGAAAGGCGATGATCGCCGAGGCCAGCGTGACCAGCGCCGCCATCGTCACCGTGCGCAGGATGATGTCGAGATTGGCCGCCTGGAACAGGTCGCCATACGTCTTCAGAGTGAACTGGCGGTTGATGAGGCCGGAAAACTCGTCGATGGAGAAAAAGCTCTGCGCCAGCAGCGCGAACAGCGAGCCTATATAGACGATGCCGAGCCACAGAACCGGCGGCAGCAGCATGAGGAGCAGCAGAACCTTGGGTCTGCGCCAGAAAAGATCCGATAGCGCGCCGCGCAAGCCACCGCTGCCCGGCAGGATGGCGGGCGCCGTGGCGCGCGGGATGGCGGCGTCGAGGCTCATACCGGCTCGTCCATCAGGTGCAGGTGCTCGCGGTTGAAGGTGAGCACGACCGCCTCGCCTTCCACGGGCAGCGGGTTGCCGGCCGGCACGATCGCATGCAGCTTCAATCCGTCGGCATCGAGCGCGAGTTTTGTCGTGGCGCCGAGATAGTTGGTCGAGACAAGGCGAGCGGAAACGCCTTCGCCACTTGCAGTGCGGCCGACGCGAATGGATTCAGGCCGCAGGCTGCCCCAGCGATGCTGGCCGCAATAGCGCTGGACGAAATCCGGCGGCAGCACGTTGGAGGAACCGACGAAATCGGCGACGAAGCGGGTCTTCGGCCGCTGGTAGATATCCTCCGGCGTGCCGATCTGCATGATCTTGCCATCATTGAAGACGGCGACGCGGTCGGCCATCGACAGCGCCTCGCCCTGGTCGTGAGTGACGAAGACGAAGGTGATGCCGAGCACTTTCTGCAGCGACTTCAGCTCCTCCTGCATGTTCTCGCGCAGCTTGAGGTCGAGGGCGCCGAGCGGCTCGTCGAGCAGCAGCACCTTGGGCTGGTTGACCAGCGCACGGGCGAGCGCGACGCGCTGGCGCTGGCCGCCGGAAAGCTGGCCGGGGCGGCGGGCGCCATAGCCGGGCAGCCGCACCAGCGACAGCGCCTCTTCAGCCGCCTTGTGCCGTTCCGCCTTGCCGATGCCCTTGACCATGAGGCCATAGGCAACATTGTCGAGCACGCTCAGATGCGGGAACAGCGCGTAGTCCTGGAACACGGTGTTGACGTTGCGTCGATAGGGCGGCACGCCCTCGGCGCGTTCGCCGAAGATCGAGATTGAGCCCGAGGTCGGCTGCTCGAAGCCGGCGATGAGGCGCAGGCACGTTGTCTTGCCGGAACCGGACGGCCCGAGCATGGCGAAGAACTCGCCCGGCGCGATATCGAGATCGACCGCATCGACGGCGCGAACGCTGCCGAAATGGCGCGAGGCTTTCTGAAAGGAAACGGCGGTGGTCATGGGTTGTCCTGATCTGTCAGGCTCATCAAAATCAAGCGGCTGCGCTGCCCCTCATCCGCCTGCCGGCACCTTCTCCCCGTATAGTGACGGGGAGAAGAAAGCGCTCCTACGCTGGCGACCCCCTCTCCCCGTTCTTCACGGGGAGAGGGTAAGGGTGAGGGGCAGCGCCGAGCTCAGCAAAGAGGCGAAATCACCTCCCGCCGATGACGCCGATATAGTCCGACACCCAGCGGTAATAGGGCACGCACTGGTCGTTCTCGGTGGCGCATTTCGACACCGGAGTCTTCCAGAACTTGATCTTGTCGAAATTGTCGTAGCCGTTGGTCTTGCAGCCTTCGTCGGTCAACAGCTCGTTGCCCTTGCAGGCGGCGGGCACGACCGGCAGCGAACCGAACCAGGCCGAGACATCGCCCTGCACTTTCGGCGACAGCGAATGTTCCAACCACATGTAGGCGCAGTTGGGGTTAGCCGAGTCGGCCTCCATCATGGTGGTGTCGGCCCAGCCGGTGACGCCTTCTTCCGGCACGGTCGACGCGACAGGTTTCTTGGCGGCGACCAGCGCATTGACCTGATACGGCCATGAGCCGGAAGCAACGACGCCTTCGTTCTGGAAATCGTCGACCTGGATAGCGGCGTCATGCCAGTAGCGGCCGACCAGCGTGCGCTGGACGCGCAGCAGTTCGAGCGCCGCCTTGTACTGGTCCTCGTTCAGCTCGTAGGGATCCTTGATGCCGAGTTCCGGCTTGTGGAACATCAGATAGTTGGCGGCGTCGGCGATATGGATCGGCCCGTCATAGGCCTGGACGCGGCCTTTGTTGGACTTGCCGTCCGGCAGCTTCATTTCCTCGAAGACGATGTTCCAGCTCTTGGGAGCTTCCTTGAACACCTCGGTGTTGTACATCAGGACGTTCGGACCCCACTGGTAGGGAACGCCATAGTGCACGCCACCGACGGTGAACCAAGGAGCGTCCTTCAGTCGTTCGTCGACAGTCTTCCAGCTCGGAATGAGATCGGTGTTGATCGGCTGCACGCGCTTGCCGGCAACGAGGCGCAGCGATGCATCGCCCGATGCGGTGACGAGGTCGAAGCCGCCCTCGTTCATCAGCGAGACCATCTCGTCGGAGGTGTTGGCGGTCTTGACGTTGACCTTGCAGCCGGTTTCCTTCTCGAAGGAGGTCACCCAGTCATAACCCTTGTCGGTTTCGCCGCGTTCGATGTAGCCCGGCCAGGCAACGATGTTGACCTGACCTTCGCCCTTGCCAATTTCCTTGACCTGGGCAACGGCCTGACCGGAGAAGGTCAGCGCGACCGTCAAAGCAGTGCATGACTTCAGGAATGAATTCATCATCGATCTCCCATTTTGGCGCCTGACCCCGAAAGCCGGTTTCGGTCTTCGCTAGGGGTCACGCGCGGACTGAAAAACTGTCAGTTCGTGCGTTGGACTTGATGTCGCTCTGGTGGCGACTTTGGTCCCTGGACCGAAAGTGCTTTGAAAATTCCGGTTTCGCAAATTCATTTATCAGAAAGGCGATATCGGTTTTTCCGATAGATCGATGCCCCTTCAAGCCAGCGCCGTCACCAGCCAGCAGGCGGCTTTGAAGCGAGCCTCACCATCCTCCACGAAAGGCGCGAACGCAGCAGGCAACACCGCAGTGATTTTTTCGGCCGTTGCCCGGTCAACCTCACGTAACGCGGCGCCGACCGGCCCTAATCGGGTGACAAACGTTATCAGATCATCTTCGGCGATCCGACACGGGACATCCACCTGTTCGACTTCGATTGACGACCAGCCGCTCGCTTCAAGAATACGCTTCACCTTGGCGGCGTTGGCAAAGGCAAACTGCCCCGGCGCATCGGGGTCCGGCGCGGGTGCGGGCGGCAGGAAAGGCGCAGCCGCTCGCGCGGCGGTCGTCATGAAATCATTCTCGGCCGGACTGCGCCAGGCAACAAAGGCGAGTTTGCTACCGCGGCTTGCGGCCTGTCTTATGTTGGCGAACGCGGCCACGGGATCATCGAAGAACATGACACCAAAACGCGAGACAACAGCGTCGAAGTTCCCGACTTCGAACGCATACGTCTGGGCATCGCCCACTTCAAAACTTGCGTTTGCTACCTCTTCTGCCCCCTTGCGTTTCGTTGCCAAGGCGACAAGCGGCTGCGAGATGTCGAGCCCAACACAATTTCCGTCGTTGCCCACGCGGCGCGCCATCGCCAGAGTCGTGGCGCCGGCGCCGCAGCCGATGTCCAGGACATTGCCCCCTTCCCCGGGATAGCCGGCATCGACTACGAGCCGTTCGAACGGCGCCATTACCTGGTCGAGGATCGGTTGCATCTCAACCCAGGCCTTTCCGCTGGCGTCGTTCCAGAGCGCGGCTTGCCGTGTGTTTGGCTGCGCGGATTGCGGCATAACGGACCTCGCTTTTCTGTTGCTCTCACTGATCGTCGCGAGCACTCTACGAGTTCAAGCCGGCTTGAGGTCAAGCATGAAAGATATGGACATTGCCGAAGTGTCGCGCCGCACCGGCGTGCCCGCCTCGACACTTCGCTATTATGAGGAGAAAGGCCTCATCGCCTCAATCGGCCGTCGCGGCCTGCGCCGCTTGTTCGACCCGGCCGTCCTGGAACGGCTCGCTTTGATCACGCTTGGACGCGCCGGTGGATTCGCACTGGACGAGATTTCCGCGATGCTGAGGCCCGACGGCCTGCCGAAAATGGATCGGGAGCGCCTGGACGCCAAGGCGAACGAACTGGACCATACCATCCAGCGCCTGACCGCGATCCGAGAGGCTTTGCGTCACGCCGCCCGATGTCCGGCCGCCCGGCCGATGGAGTGTCCGACGTTCCGACGCGCCGTCAGGCTTGCCGGTGCTGGACGCTTCGAGGTTGCTCCGATCGGGTCGTTCAAGGCGGAGGCGGTTTCCGTCACAAGGCGCAAGCGCGAGACTGGAGACGTCAGGCTGGAGTAGGCCACTAGCGGCGGACCGTGCGCTGCGACTGGGCGAGGCCTATAAAATCGCGCGCCGCCTGCGGCAGACCGGACCCGCGGCGCCACACCATGCCGACCTGGACCACAGGCAAGGAGCCGGAAATATCGCGCGATTCGATGCGGTCGCCTTCCAGCGACCAGGGCCGGTAGACGAGGTCGGGCAGCAGCGCCACGCCGGCGCCGGTGGCAACGAGACTGCGCACGGCTTCCACCGAACGGGTACGGAAGGCGACATGCGGCTTGGCGCCGATCGCCGTCAGCAGCTTGCCCGTGTTCTCTTCGATCTCGTCGACGGTCAGCATGATCAGCGGCTCGAAGGCGATGTCGCCAATGCTGATGATGTCGGCACCGGCGAGCGGGTGGCCGAGCGGCAGCCAGAGGCGATAGGCCGAGACCTCGAGGATTTCCGACTGCAGTGCCGTGCGGTCGCGCAGGTTGGAGGTGACCATGACGGCGATGTCGAGTTTGCCGCCGATCAAGAGGTGTTCGAGATAGTCGCCATTATCCTCGATGGCCGAGACCTCGACGCCGGGATAGGCGCGGCGGTAGCGGGCAAGAAGATCCGACAGCACGTAGCCGGCGACCATCGAGGTGACGCCGAGCTGCAGCCGGCCGCCTGCTGCTGCCTGTTCGCCGGAGAAAGAGCGGCGTGCATCCGAAACGTCGGCAAGGATCTTTGTTGCATGGCGCAGGAACTGGTGGCCCTTGTGGGTGATGTTCAGGCCGCGCGGATGGCGTTCGAACAGTTCGACCCCGAGATCGCTTTCGAGTTCCTTGATCGCTTCGGTGACCGAGGATTGCGAGATCGAGAGGTTCTGCGCGGCACCCGACACCGTGCCTTGCTCGGCAACGGCGATGAAGAACTGCAACTGGCGGATGGTGAAGGCCATGGCCGGACTAAACACCGGCGCGCAAGGGAAGGAAAGCCGACGGCAGAGCTTATCCCGTGACTGGTGACTGGTGCTGCGGGCTCAGCCTGATACGCCGCCGGCAGCACCCGGCGAGCGGGAGCGCATCTTCGAGCCCTTCTACCGGCTGCGCCCGCAGGATCATGGCGCCGGGCTTGGCCTCAACCTGGTGCAGGAAATCGTGCAATTGCATGGCGGGCGGATCGATATCCTCGACGGCAGACCGAGCGGCGCCTGCTTCAGGATGACTTTTCGCGGTCTGCCGGCATAGGCATGTCCGCAGGCGGCCACCGCGCGCACCGGCGCGTTTGAGATCCGTATGCATCCACCAATTGCTGGTGTTCGCCAGGCTCTTGCGGACTCTAGAATCCGGCTGCGTCGCCGGCGATGCTGAGCCGCGCGCCGGCTTGCGAGAGGGCGGCGGCAATGTCGCGCGACGGCGACCGGTCAGTGGCGAGTTCGGAAAACCCGTCGAGGCCGCAAACCTGGACCAGGCCCAGGCGGCCGAACTTGGTGTGATCGGTGACGACGAGCGAACGCTGGCCGCGCGACAGCACCATGCGGGCGAACTCGGCCTCTTCCAGATCGTAGTCCATGACGCCCATCACTGCATCGACGGCGCCGGTGGAGATGATGGCATGGCTGACCGAGAAACGGCTGACGAAGTCGATGGCCGAGGCCCCGAAGGCAGCGCCTGAATCGCTACGCAATTCGCCGCCGGCCATGTAGACCTTGTTGCCGTTGACGGTGGCCAGCGTGCGGGCGATGTCCGACGAGTTGGTGACGACGGTCAGCCGCCGGTGGCCGAGCAGCTCACGGGCCAGGAACGAGGTTGTCGTGCCGGTGTCGAGCATGATCGATTCACCGTCGCGGATGGTGGCGGCCACCATGCGGGCAATGATCCGCTTGGCATCTGCATTCTCGCGCATGCGCCGTTCGAATGGCGCTTCGCCGATCATCGACGGCAGGCCGATGGCGCCATGCATCTTGAGGACGGAGCCGTCACCGGTGAGTGGCTTGACGTCACGGCGCACGGTCTCGAGTGAAACGCCCAGCCGGTCGGCCAGGCTGGCGATGGTGACGGTCCCCTCTTCCTGCAGCAGCCGCAGGATCTCGCCGTGTCGTTTTGAATGGACCATTTGGGTTTCCCGGACTTAGCCCTTTGCCCGATTCTAAGCTAATTCGAGCGGTTTTAAAGGAACTACCCGCGCTTTCGGGCAAAATACCCGAAAAAAGTCACAACTTTTTGTTGACAGGCAGGCAACCTTGGCGTGAAATTGAGTTATCAAACACGAGTTCGGAGCTGCAACGGGAGGGTGATGGCAGAGCCGCAACTCATTGACCAGGCAGTTTTGAACGTGTCTGGCGCAAGGAATTTTCAGATCCGCGGGGGCGGATGCCGGGGTCAAAAACCTGGCCAAGGGGCTCGTCGGTGCGGTGCGGGATACCGATCCTGGCGTCTCGCACCGACGAGATTTTTTTGTTTCTCCTCGCTGTCGTTGGGCTGTCCATGGCGCCCTTGCCGACGCTCCGCAAAGTCGACGCTCAGCAAACCAGGGATGATCCCGTGATTGCAGAAGACCGCATCCGTGCCCTGCCCTGCTGGACCGGCAACATCGAGATTGCGCCGTTGCCGGGCGGTCTCAGCAACGCCAATTATGTGGTCAAGGACGCCGCCGGAAAGCACGTCGTGCGCTTCGGCAGGGACTATCCGTTCCATCACGTCTTTCGCGAGCGTGAGGTGATGACCGCGCGTGCGGCACATGCCGCCGGTTTCGCGCCAGCCGTCCTCCATGCCGAACCGGGCATCCTGGTGACGGAATACCTTGGTGCGAAAACCTATCTTGCACAGGACGTGCGCGCCAATCTTGGTCGTGTCGCAGCCCTGATGCGCGGTTTCCACCGGGAGATGCCCAATCACGTCTCCGGCGCCGGCTTCATGTTCTGGGTGTTCCATGTCATTCGCGACTATGCGCGGACCCTTGAAGAAGGCGGCAGCCGCAAGCGCAGCGAATTGCCGCGCCTGCTGGCGCTAGCTGACGAGCTGGAGCGCGCGCAGAAATTGCTGCCGATCGTCTTTGGCCACAACGATCTTTTGCCGGCTAATATCCTTGACGACGGCAGCAGGCTATGGCTGATCGACTTCGAGTATGCCGGTTTCAACACGGCGATGTTCGACCTTGCCGGCGTAGCCTCGAATGCCGGCATGAGCGACGAGGAATCCTTCGCCTTCCTGACCGCCTATTTCATGAAGGAACCGGACCAGGCGATCCGCCGCTCGCACGCGGCCATGCAATGCGCTTCGCTGCTGCGCGAGGCGATGTGGAGCATGGTGTCCGAACTCTACCTCGACGCGCCCGGCATCGACTACGTCGCCTACACCGAGGAGAACCTGACGCGGCTCGAAGCCGCGCTCGACAACTACAGAACGAAGTACGGGATACAGAAATCATGACATTGCCCAGCCAGGCCGCAATCGTCGTCATTGGCGGCGGCATCATCGGCTGTTCGACGGCCTATCATCTGGCGCGTGACCACAAGGCGGACGTGGTGCTGCTCGAACAGGGCAAGCTGACATCGGGCTCGACCTGGCATGCCGCGGGCCTTGTCGGGCAATTGCGCTCGTCGGCCTCGATCACCCGCGTGCTCAAATACTCCGTCGACCTCTACAAGGGACTGGAGGCCGAAACCGGCCTTGCCACCGGCTGGAAGATGACCGGCTGCCTGCGGCTGGCCACCAATGCCGACCGCTGGACCGAGTACAAGAGGCTGGCGACGACGGCGAAAAGCTTCGGCATGGACATGCAACTGCTGTCGCCGGCGGAGGTCAAGGCGATGTGGCCGCTCCTGGAAACCGGCGATTTGGTGGGCGCTTCCTGGTTGCCGACAGACGGCCAGGCGAGCCCTTCGGACATCACGCAGTCGCTGGCGAAAGGCGCGCGCATGCATGGCGCCAAACTGTTCGAGGATGTGCGCGTCACCGGCTTCGAGATGAAGGATGGCCGCATCGCGACGGTGAAGACCAGCAAGGGCGACATTGCCTGCGACAAGGTGGTCAACTGTGCCGGGCAATGGGCGCGGCAGGTTGGCGCCATGGCCGGCATCAACGTGCCGCTGCAGCCGGTGAAGCACCAGTACATCATCACCGAGAAGATCGATGGGCTGGCGACCGACGCGCCGACCATCCGCGACCCGGACCGGCGCACCTATTTCAAGGAGGAGGTTGGCGGGCTGGTGATGGGCGGTTACGAGCCTAACCCGCAGGCCTGGACGACCGGAGATGTGCCTGACGATTGGGAGTTCCGGCTCTTCGACGACGACTACGACCATTTCGAACAGCATATGCGCCAAGCGATGGCGCGCGTGCCGGCGCTCGAAACCGTCGGCGTCAAGCAGATGATCAACGGGCCGGAGAGTTTTACGCCGGACGGCAATTTCATTCTCGGCGCGGCGCCCGAATGCGCCAATATGTTTGTCGGCGCCGGATTCAACGCCTTCGGCATCGCCTCGGGTGGCGGCGCCGGCTGGGTGCTGGCGCAATGGGTGGTCGACGGCGAAGCGCCGCTCGACTTGTGGGTTGTCGACATCAGGCGCTTTTCCAACCTGCACCGCGACCGGCAATGGGTCTGCGACCGCACGCTGGAAGCCTATGGCAAGCACTATACGATCGGCTTCCCGCATGAGGAGTACGCCAGCGGGCGGCCGCGCATCGTCTCACCCCTTTACAACAGGCTGAAACAGCAGCGCGCCGTGTTCGGGTCGAAGCTTGGCTGGGAACGGCCGAACTGGTTCGCGCCCGAAGGCGTCGAGCCGCAGGATGTCTATTCGATGGGTCGGCAGAACTGGTTTGCGGCGGTCGGCGACGAGCACCGGCACGTGCGCGAGAAGGGCGGCATCTTCGATCAATCCTCCTTCGCCAAATACGAACTGAGCGGGCCCGACGCGCTGAAGGCGCTGGACTGGATCTGCGCCAACGACGTCAGCAAGCCTGTCGGCCGGCTGACCTACACGCAACTTCTCAACACGCGCGGCGGCATCGAGGCGGACCTGACCGTGGCGCGGCTGGCCGAGGAGAAATTCTACATTGTCACCGGCACCGGGTTCCGCACGCATGATCTGTCATGGATCGGTGACCATATCGGCGAAGGGCTCGATGCCACGCTTGTCGATGTCACCGAGGAATTCGGCACGCTGTCGCTGATGGGGCCTCGGGCGCGCGATGTGCTTTCTGCCGTGACCGAAGCCGACGTGTCGAACACCAGTTTCCCGTTCGGCCATGTGCGTGAGATTGCCATTGCCGGCCACACAATTCGGGCGCTGCGCGTCACCTATGTCGGCGAACTCGGCTGGGAACTGCATGTGCCGATCGCGGCGACAGGCGAAGTCTTCGATGCACTGATGGCGGCCGGCGGGAGGCATGGCATCCGCCCGGTCGGCTATCGCGCCCTGGAATCGCTGCGGCTGGAAAAGGGCTATCGCGCCTGGGGCTCCGACATCACGCCCAACGACACGCCGCAGGAAGCCGGCTTGGGCTGGGCGGTCAAGCTGCGCAAGAACACTGATTTCGTCGGACGGCGCGCGCTGGAGAAGACCAGCGGCGCGGCCTTGAAGAAGCGCTTTGCCGGCTTCACGGTCGTTGACCCGGAAATCGTGCTGCTCGGCCGCGAGACCATCCTGCGCAATGGCGAGCCGGTCGGCTATCTCACCAGCGGCGGCTATGGCTACACGGTGAGCCGGAACATCGGCTATGGCTACGTGCGCAACGCCGACGGGGTGAGCGACGATTTTCTCGCCTCGGGCGACTATGAACTGGTCGTGGCGATGGAGCGGACGCCGGCCCAAATCCATCTCGAGCCTATGTACGACCCGACAGCCGCCAAGGTCAAAGTGTAGATCGGGGTCAAAGCGTAGATCAGGTGACGCGCAGGGCGAGACCGCGGCTTGGCACGGTGTCGGCCTCGCCCGGCATGGAGACGTAAGGGCGCGTTTCCTCGACGCGGGTGACGAGGCCTTGCGCCTCGAGTTCGGCGATGCGAGCGCCAAAGCCGGCTTCCCACAACGTGTTCTTGACTGTCAGCACGATGATGCCACCCGGCCGGCAGATGCGGATCAGCTCGTCCAGCCCCTCGGCGCCGACATGGCCGGAGGTGAAGACGCCGGCCGAAATGATGCCGGCATAGGCATCGTCGGCAAACGGCAGCTTGCCGCCGAGCGCCAGGCAATGCAGCGCCGAATAGACCCCCTTGCGGGCGGCCTGGGCCAGCATGCCTTCAGATATGTCGAGCGCCTCGACCAACGGATAGCCTGTTATATCAAGCCATTCGCCGATAAGCCCCGTGCCGGCTCCCGCATCGAGCAGCGGCGCGGCACCGCGCGGCAGATGGCGGGCCAGCAAGGCAAGGCAGATCGTCGGATGGCGATAGCCGGCGGCCGACATGTCGGCGTCATAGGTCTGCGACCAGCGGTCATAGAGTGCCGCGACGTCCTCTGGCCGCTTCGCCGCGTAGGCTGCTGCAAGCGGGCCTCGATGTTTGCTGTGCGCCACTTTTGTCCTGTCCACCAATCGGTCTTGCATCGCATGATAGCCAAACCACGAAAATTGTGGAACCGTCGCTGCGACAAATAACAGCGTGGGGGCGCAGGCATGGTGACAGACGAGGCGCGTGCGGCACTTGCCGACATTTCCTTGGCCACGATTCCCATGCTGGCCGGCTACACCGGGCCGCTCGAACGGCTCGGCGGCCTCACCAATCTGGTCTTCAAGGCTGGCGAGTTCTGCCTGCGCATTCCCGGCAAGGGCACCGAGGAATACATCAACCGCGCCAACGAGGCGGTGGCGGCGCGCGAAGCGGCAAAGGCGGAGGTCAGTCCAGAGGTGCTGCATGTCGATCCCGCCACCGGGGTCATGGTGACGCGCTTCATCGCCGGCGCGGAGACGATGTCGCCGGAGAAATTCAAGGTTCGGCCCGGCAGTCCGGCGCGGGCCGGCGAGGCCTTCCGCAAACTGCACAATTCCACCGCGGTGTTTCCCTTCCGCTTCGAACTGTTTGCGATGATCGACGACTATCTCAAGGTGCTGTCGACCAAGGACGTCGCCCTGCCCACCGGCTATCACGACGTGGTGCGCGAGGCCGGGAGCGTGCGCTCGGCGCTGGCCGCCCATCCCTTGCCCCTCGCTGCCTGCCACTGCGATCCGCTGTGCGAGAACTTTCTCGATACAGGCGAGCGGATGTGGATCGTCGACTGGGAATATTCGGGCATGAACGATCCGCTCTGGGATCTCGGCGACCTCAGCGTGGAAGGAAAATTCGATACGGCGCAGGACGAAGAGATGATGCGCGCCTATTTCGGCGGCGAGGCGAGAGCGGCCGAGCGCGGCCGCATCGTCATCTACAAGGCGATGTGCGACCTGTTGTGGACATTGTGGGGGCTGATCCAGCTCGCCAACAACAATCCGGTCGACGATTTCCGCGCCTATGCCGACGGGCGGTTCGTGCGCTGCAAGGCGTTGATGGAGACGCCGGAGTTTTCACGGCACCTGGCGGCGATACGCCTGGGTTAGGCACAGGAAATCTGGACCCTAATTGACGCCTTTTGGCACGTTTTCGGGCGGCACCGTGGTGTCGACCACTTTCTGGCGGTGGAAGATGAACAGGCCGGCGAGAACGACGATGCCTGAGCCAATCAGGATGCGCGGACCGGGAACGTCACCAAAGAACACCAGCCCGAACACCACCGCCCACAGGAGCAGCGTGTAGTGCAGCGGCGCCAGCGTCGAGGCCGGGGCCAGCTTGAGCGCCCTGGTGATCATCAGATGCGCGCCGCATGAAACGATACCGAGCAGCAGCATGGCGCCGAAATCGAGCGCCGACGGGGTCTGCCAGGCGCCGATGGTCAGCACGCCGCCGACCACCATCGTGCCGATGGTCTGCCATGTCACCAGATTGGTGTCACTGGTGCCGCGCAGGCGCCGGTTGAGGATGATGGCGAAGGCGAAGGCAATGCTGCCGGCGAGCGCGAAGCTCGATGACAACGAGAACGCCGCCGAGGACGGTTTCAGCATGATCAGCACGCCGCAGAAGCCGAGCAGGATCGCCATCCAGCGGCGCCAGCCGACTTTCTCGCCAAGCAACAAATGCGAGAGTGCCGCAACATAGATCGGTCCGGCCATGTAGAAGCTCATCACGTCGGCAAGCGGCAGGTAGACGACGGCGGCATAGAACAGTGCCGTGTCGAGCGTCGTCATCACCACGCGCAGCAGCTGCAGCTCCAGGCGCTCCATCTGAAACAGCTTGGCCGTGCCCTGGTGGGCGATCATCGGGCCAAGCACGAAGAACGCGCCGATGGAACGGATCAGCACCACCTGGCCGACGGAGAAGCTGGCGACCAGCCACTTGCCCATGGCATCGTTCAGCGCAAACAGGAAATCGCCGGCCAGCATCAAAAGGATGCCGGCCAGGAGCACGTTCCTGATTGTGGAATTCTGCGCCACGGGCTGCGTCATGCCGATCCCGATTCCTCCCTAGAGCATGATGCCGAAAAGTGTGAAACGGTTTTCGGACGACATCATGCTCTATCTCTTTGATTTAGAGCCGCGTCGTAGACTGAAGCGCCTGCTTTGACGAGGAGAAATCCGGAAATCCGCAAGGCCAGAACCGGGAATCGGCTGGGTCTGGCCTGTTCTATTGGGCCTGATGCGGCGTCCGGTGCCTGCGGTTCACGAGGCCGGGCCTGCCCGGAATGGACAGCCTGGTGTCCTGCTTCGACCGCTGCGCCACCACCTTGCCCCTGGCGATGACGCACAGGCGTTCGGCGCGCAGGCGCAGGGCTTCGATCGGATTGCCGGCATCCAGGATGACCAGGCTGGCGCGCTTGCCGACCGCCAGGCCCAGATGATCGAGCCCCATGATCGACGCGTTGACATTGGTGACCATGTCGAAGCAGCGGGCCATGTCGGCCGGGCTCGACATCTGGGCAACATGCAGGCCCATGAAGGCGACGTCGAGCATGTCGGCGGTGCCCAGCGAATACCAGGGATCGAGCACGCAATCCTGGCCCCAGCCGACGCGGATGCCCAGCGCCTGCATTTCCTTGACCCGGGTCATACCGCGGCGCTTGGGAAAGGTGTCGTGGCGGCCCTGCAGCATGATGTTGATCAGCGGATTTGGGATCGCCGAAACACCCGCCTCGGCGATCAGCGGCAGCAATTTCGAGACATAGTAGTTGTCCATCGAATGCATCGAGGTGAGATGCGAGCCGGCGACCTTGCCCTGCAGGCCGAGGCGCTGCGTCTCATAGGCAAGCTGTTCGATATGGCGCGACAGCGGGTCGTCGGTCTCGTCGCAGTGCAGGTCGACCATCAGGCCGCGCCCGGCCGCGATTTCGCACAGCTCCGTCACCGAGCGCGTGCCGTCGGCCATGGTGCGCTCGAAATGCGGGATGCCGCCGACGATGTCGACGCCCATGTCGAGTGCGCGGATGGTGTTTTCATGTGCCGTCGGCGAGCGATAAAACCCGTCCTGCGGAAAGGCGACCAATTGCAGGTCGATATACGGGGCGATCGTCTTCTTGACCTCGAGCAGGGCCTCGACCGCCAGCAGCCTGTCGTCGCAGACATCGACGTGAGTGCGGATCGCAAGCAGACCCATCGACACCGCCCAGTCGCAATAGACAAGGGCGCGGTCGCGCACGGCTTCATGCGTCAACAGCGGCTTCAGCTCGCCCCACAACGAGATGCCTTCGAGCAGCGTGCCCGACGCGTTGATGCGCGGTATACCGTAGGAGAGCGTTGCATCCATGTGGAAATGCGGGTCGACGAAGGGCGGCGAGACCAGATTGCCACTGGCGTCGATCGCCGTGCCGGCGGTGACGTCGAGCTTCGGCTCGATCGCCGCGATTGTCTCGCCGACGATGCCGATGTCGGCGACCCTGCCATCAGGCAGCGTACCGCCGCGAACGATAAGGTCGAAATCCATCCGTCGTCATCCCGCTTGAAGAATCAGCATCCTATCGTGGCGGCAAAGAATCTGCAGCGTTTGTGCCGCCCGCCTGCCGGCACCTTCTCCCCGTATAGTGACGGGGAGAAGGGAGATGCTGCGGCCTCGCCGCTCTTTGTCAACGCCTACAATTGGCGAAATCGTTGGTGACGGCGCCTTTCTCCCCGTCACTATACGGGGAGAAATGTCCGGCAGGACAATAAGGGGCAGCGCCACGCTGATGGAATTCAGCCTTACTCCGGCACGAACCTGACCGCGCCCTTGGCAGCGCTGGTCGCCATCGCGGCGTAGGCGCGCAAGGCTGTCGTGACCTTGCGCTTGCGCTTTTCCTCGGGCTTCCAGGCAGCAATCCCCTTGGCCTCCATCGCCGCCCGGCGGCTGGCGAGTTCAGCATCGCTGACGGCAAGGCGGATGGTCCGGTTCGGGATGTCGATCTCGACCGTATCGCCCTCCTGCACCAGGCCGATCAAACCGCCCTCGGCGGCTTCCGGCGAGACATGGCCGATCGACAGGCCGGAGGTGCCACCGGAGAAGCGGCCGTCGGTGACCAGCGCGCAGGCCTTGCCCAGGCCCTTCGACTTCAGATAGCTGGTCGGGTAGAGCATTTCCTGCATGCCGGGACCGCCGCGCGGCCCCTCATAGCGGATGACGACGACATCACCGGCCTTGATCTCGTTGGCCAGGATTGCCTTGACGCTGGCGTCCTGGCTTTCGAACACGCGGGCCGGGCCGGTGAACTTCAGGATCGATTCGTCGACGCCGGCGGTCTTCACGATGCAGCCGTCGAGCGCCAGATTGCCCTTCAACACGGCAAGGCCGCCATCCTTGGAGAAGGGGTGCTGGACCGAGCGGATGACGCCCTTCTCGCGGTCGAGGTCGAGGTCGTCCCAGCGGCGGTCCTGGCTGAAGGCAACCTGCGTCGGCACGCCGCCAGGCGCGGCGAGGAAGAAGTCGCGCACGCTTTGGCTGGTCGAGCGCGAAATGTCCCAATGGTCGAGCGCCTCACCCAGCGTGCGCGTGTGCACGGTCGGCAGGTCGCGGTTGATCAAGCCGGCATTGTCGAGCTGGCCGAGGATCGCCATGATGCCGCCGGCGCGGTGGACGTCTTCCATGTGCACATCCGCCTTGGCGGGAGCCACCTTGCACAGCACCGGCACCTTGCGTGACAGCGCGTCGATGTCATCCTGATCGAAGTTGATCTCGCCTTCATGCGCGGCGGCCAGGATGTGCAGCACGGTGTTGGTCGAGCCGCCCATGGCGATGTCGAGCGTCATGGCGTTTTCGAAGGCACCCTTCGAGGCGATGTTGCGCGGCAACGCGGTTTCATCGTCCTGCTCGTAGTAGCGCTGGGCGAGATCGACGATCAGGTGGCCGGCTTCGACGAACAGGCGCTTGCGGTCGGCATGCGTGGCCAGCGTCGAGCCGTTGCCCGGCAGCGACAGGCCAAGCGCTTCGGTCAAACAATTCATCGAATTGGCTGTGAACATGCCCGAGCAGGAACCGCAGGTCGGGCAGGCCGAGCGTTCGATGACCTTGACGTCCTCGTCGGAGATCTTGTCGTCGGCGGCCGCCACCATGGCGTCGACCAGGTCGAGCGCCTGCGTCTTGCCCGCCAGCACCACCTTGCCGGCTTCCATCGGTCCGCCGGAGACGAAGACGGTCGGGATGTTGAGGCGTAAGCTGGCCATCAGCATGCCGGGCGTGATCTTGTCGCAATTGGAGATGCAGACCATGGCGTCGGCGCAGTGCGCGTTGACCATGTATTCGACGGAATCGGCGATGAGCTCGCGCGACGGCAGCGAATAGAGCATGCCGTCATGGCCCATGGCGATGCCATCATCGACGGCGATGGTGTTGAATTCCTTGGCGACGCCACCGGCCTTCTCGATCTCGCGCGCGACCAGTTGGCCGAGGTCCTTCAGGTGGACATGGCCCGGCACGAACTGGGTGAAGGAGTTGACCACCGCGATGATCGGTTTGCCGAAATCGGAATCCTTCATGCCGGTGGCGCGCCAGAGGCCGCGAGCGCCGGCCATGTTGCGGCCATGGGTGGTGGTGCGGGAGCGATAGGCAGGCATGAATTTTCCTTGGCTGGCTTGCTGCGCTCCATGCGGAGCGTGGCGGCGCTGAATTCGGACCGCAGGCCTTATAGACGCGCAAGCCTGGTCTGGCCACAATTTTGCAATGCGCCACGAAATCCGGATGTGCGGTTGACGAGCGGCGTTCGCCTGTATATAGCCAATCAGGTATATACCCATTTGGCTATGGATACCTGATGAACCAGCTGGACGCCACTTTTGCCGCACTCGCCGATCCGACGCGCCGCGCCATTCTTGCCCGGCTCATCCAGGGCGAAGCATCCGTGATGGAACTCGCCGAGCCTTTCGCGATGAGCCAGCCCTCGATTTCCAAGCACCTCAAGGTGCTGGAAAACGCCGGACTGATTTCACGCGGCCGCGACGCACAGCGCCGGCCGTGCCGGCTCGAAGCAAAACCGCTGGCAGAGGCCAATGACTGGCTTGAGCGTTATCGAAGGATCTGGGAAGGCAACTTCCAGCGCCTCGACGCGTTGCTCGGCGCGATGAAGGCCGAGAAAGCCCCCGACAGTACCGACCAATAGCGCGAAAACATCGCGGCCTGTGTCGGATCACCGGCCTGCCGCACGTCCTTTGGCAAACATGAGGAGGATCATCATGAGCACCACAACCTTGCCCGGTTCGACCGTCGCCACACTGACGGTGACCACGCCCAGCGACCGCGAGGTCCAGATCACCCGTATCTTCGATGCGTCGCGGCCGATGGTCTTCGACTGCTGGACGATACCCGAGTTGCTGAAGGGCTGGCTGCACGGCCCCGATGGCTGGCGGCTGGCGGTCTGCGAAATCGACCTCAGGGTTGGCGGCGCCACACGCTACGTCTGGCAGCACCGCGATGGCCGCAGCATGGGCATGAGCGGCGCCTATCGCGAAATCGTGCGTCCAGCCAGGATCGTCGCCACCGAATTGTTCGACGAGGACTGGACCGGCGGCGAAACCGTCGGGACGGTGGTCTTCACCGAACAGAGTGGGAAGACGCTTCTGACGCAGACGGTGCTCTACGCTTCGCAAGCGGCCCGCGACGGCGCGCTCGGCACCGGCATGACCCGCGGCATGGGCGAGAGCTATGCCCAGCTCGACGCTTATCTCGCTTCACTTCAGGACGCTGCCAAAGGCGCCGCCTGACGCTTGCTTCATCCCCCAAGAGAAACGAGGAGAAAGACCATGCAAAAGATCACCACCTTCCTGTGGTTCGACGGACAGGCCGAGGAGGCCATGAACCATTACATGTCCATCTTCAAGAATTCGAAGGAGCTGAGCGTGACGCGTTGGCCCAAGGGTCACGCTGATGAGGGCAAGGTGCTGGTGGCCTCGTTCGAACTCGACGGCGTCCCGTTCCTGGCGCTCAACGGCGGACCACAATACAAGTTCACCGAGGCGATCTCACTATCGATCGACTGCAAGACGCAGGAAGAAGTCGATCATTTCTGGACCAGGCTCACAGAGGGTGGCGGCGAACCAGGACCCTGTGGCTGGCTGAAGGACAAGTTCGGTGTTTCCTGGCAGGTCGTGCCGGAACAACTGCCGCGCCTGCTGCAGGATCCGGACAGGGCCAAGGCCGGCCGGGCGATGAATGCGATGATGCAGATGGGCAAGATCGACATCGCCAAGATCGAAGAAGCAGCCAGAGGGTGAGAAGCGGTCCGCTCTAGCGGACGAAAAGCCAATTGCTTGGCTTTTCGAGCTTCGAACGCCCTGAGCCTGCGAAGGGCCGGAGGTTCATTGGAGCCCTTTGATCATCGAGGTCGGCGTCGCCCCTCATCCGCCCTTCGGGCACCTTCTCCCCTTGAGGGGAGACGGAAAGCAACGCTTCAAGCCGCCTTGTCGCGAACCTGATAGTCCTTGATCGTGGCGAAGCGGATCGCCTTCCAGCGTTCCGCTTCGTAGTTCAGCGAGAAGGCGTGCTGGGCGAGGAACACGGGATCATTGTCGAGGTCGCGGGCGATGTCGCCGCGATGTGCCTCGATGAAACGCAAAACCTCGGCCTTGTCCTCGGCCGATATCCAGCGGCAGACCGAAAAGCGTGACATCTCGAACTCGACCGGGAGCGTGTATTCGAAGTTCAACCGCTCCTTCAGGACATCGAGCTGCAGCGCGCCGACGACGCCGACGATGGCCGGCGAGCCATCCTCGGGCGAGAACAATTGCACGACGCCCTCCTCGGCCATCTGGTGCAGCGCTTCCTTGAGCTTCTTGGCCTTCATCGCGTCACCCAAGCGGACGCGGCGCAGGATTTCCGGGGCGAAGTTGGGCACGCCTCGGAACAGAATTTCCTCGCCCTCGGTCAGCGTATCGCCGATGCGCAGCGTGCCGTGGTTGGGGATGCCGACGACGTCGCCGGCAAACGCCTCGTCGGCGGTGACGCGGGTGCGGGCAAAGAAGAACTGCGGCGCCGACAGGCTCATCGGCTTTCCGGTACGCACCAGCTTGGCCTTCATGCCGCGCTCGAGCTTGCCCGAGCAGACGCGGACGAAGGCGATGCGGTCGCGGTGGTTGGGATCCATGTTGGCCTGGATCTTGAAGACGAAGGACGTCATCTTGTCCTCGGTCGCCTCGACCTTGCGGGCATCGGCCTCCTGCGCGCGCGGCGGCGGCCCAAAGGCGCCAAGCGCCTCGATCAGGTCGCGGACGCCATAATTGCGCAGCGCCGAGCCGAAATAGACCGGCGTCAGATGGCCCTCGCGAAAGGCGTCGATGTCGAGCGGACGGCAGGCTTCGCGCGCCAGTTCCAGTTCCTCGATGAAGGCCTCGCGCTCGTTCTCCGGCAACAGGCCGGCGACGCGGTTGGAATCGGGACCGTTGACCGGCGTGCGTTCCTTCTCGTCGTCACCCTTGCGCACCGCATTCAGCGCCAGGTGATAGGTGCCGGAAAACGTCTTGCCGCGACCGATCGGCCAGGTGATCGGTGCGGTATCCAGCGCCAGCTTCTGTTCGATCTCGTCCAGAATCTCGAACGGATCGCGGCTTTCGCGGTCCATCTTGTTGACGAAGATGATGATCGGAATGTCGCGCAGCCGGCAAACCTCGAACAGTTTCAGCGTGCGCGGCTCGATGCCCTTGGCGGCGTCGATGACCATGACCGCGCTGTCGACGGCCGACAGCGTACGATAGGTGTCGTCGGCGAAATCCTCGTGGCCGGGCGTGTCGAGCAGGTTGAAGACATTGTCCTCATATTCGAACGTCATCACCGAAGTAACGACCGAAATGCCGCGCTCGCGCTCGATCTTCATCCAGTCGGAGCGGGTCTGGATCCTATCCTTCTTGGCCTTGACCTCGCCGGCAAGCTGAATGGCGCCGCCGAACAGCAGCAGCTTTTCGGTGAGCGTTGTCTTGCCGGCGTCGGGGTGCGCGATGATCGCGAAGGTGCGGCGGCGCGCCACTTCTTCTTCTATTGCTTCAGGCATTCTTCAGGATTTCCGTGTGACAGGCCGGGCTTCTAGCAGCGCAGTGCCGGGCTGTCGACCGGTCCGGCGGCGCTGACGCCGCCGGTTGGCGTGGCGCGCTCAGGCCAACTCGGCCATGTGGCTCGCCGGAACGATCTCCGGAAGCCAGCCGGCAATGGCCTCGCCTATCGCGTTGGCATGGTCTTCCTGCAGATAGTGCGCGCCGGGTCCGAGATTGATGAACCGGCAGTTCTTCAGCCCGGCGGCGAATTCGCCTGCGGCTTGCGGCGCGATCAGCGCGCCGGGATCGCCGGCGAACAGCAGTTTCGGGTAGGTGGAAAGCCGCAGCGCCCGATGGTCGTGCTCGCTGATGGAGGCGACGTCGGCAGGCTGACCCTCGATCGGCAATTCCCTGGGCAGGCGCAGCACCGGCTTGCGCGATCGCGGCGTCGGGAACGGCGCCCGGTAAGCCGTCATCTCCTCGTCGCTCATTGTCCGCAAAACCGAGGCCGGCAGCACTTTCTCGACGAAGACATTGTCTTCCAGAACCAACTTTTCGCCGACATCCGGCGTGCGCAGCGCCTTGAACAGCTCGCGGGCCTGCGGACGCTGGTGAAAATCCTCCCAGCGCCCGAAGGGCCGGATGAATTCCATGAAGGCCAGGCCGAGAATGTTGCGCGGCCGCCGCGCCGCGAGATGGAAGGCAAGTGCCGTGCCCCAGTCCTGCGCGACCATCACCATTTCCCTGATGTCGAGCGCATCGAGGAAGGCGTCGAGATAGCGGACATGATCGAAGAAGCGATAGTCGATATCGGGCTTGCCGGACTGTCCGTAACCGATCAGGTCCGGTGCGATGCAGCGCCCGAGCGGCGCGACATGCGGGACGATGTTGCGCCAGATGTGGGATGAGGTCGGATTGCCATGCAGGAACAGCACGGTCGGACCGACCACGCCGGCCTCGACATAGGACATGGTCGAATCGAGCACGGCGATTTCCTCGCGCCGCGATGCGGTGGAGCCGGATTTCGGCTTGTCGACGTTCAAACTCATTGGATCGGCTCCTTTGCAAAGACTGTGCTGAAGATGATTTTCTTGAAGCGCTCGAGCGGCGCCGGGCTGCGCTCGACCTTCATGCGCAGCATGGCGCCTTGCCAGGACGACAGCAGGAAGTCGGCGAGGTCGTCGGCATCGAAAGCTCGGGTGATGTCACCGGCCGCCTGACCCTCGGCGATGCAGGCCGCGAATGGCTGGCGCCAGCGCTCGAAGATGGCGACAAGCCGCTGGCGCAGCGGTTCGCTGTGCACCGCGGTTTCGAGGCTGAGATTGCCGATCATGCAGCCTCGCGCCCAGTCATGCGCTTCGAGCTTCGAGGTGATGACATCGAGGTAGCGACGCAGCCTGCCGACGGGCGGCGTCCCATCCTGCGCAAGGGCTGCTTCGACCAGGCCGCTGACATAGGTGAAATAGCGGTCGAGCACCTCGCCGGCAAACTCCTCCTTGGAGGCGAAATGGTTGGTGAACGAACCGGGCCGGGCATCGGCCGCGGCAACGATGTCGCGCACGCCGGCAGCGGCATAGCCTGAATTCCATATGGTCCGGAAACCAGCGTCGAGGAGTTTTTCGCGGAGTGATTGTCTAGCCATGGCGAAATAATACGTACGTACGTATTGATGTCAAGTGCGGTGTTCCGAATGAGCTACTGGCACCCTTCGCTTGCACAAAAGATGAGACCATTGGACTTGCCGGCGGCGTAGTCGCATGTAGGGTCGAAGCAGAAAAAGGGCAGCTCACCGCAATGCGAGACGAACTGATCGAGATCTACTCCGATGCCACCAACGCCGCCATCATGCGGCACCCTGCCCGCCGTTTCCCCGGCTTGCTTCTGCAAGGCGACACACTTCACTCACTTTGCGTAACGGCTGACAGAGTGTGTTCCGAAATCGGCAGCGGACAGCCCGGCTTCGAAGAGGCTGACTATCTGCGCACCGACTTGTGGGAATTTCTAAATCACTACATCAAAGTTTTGAAAGAGGAGGGCTTGCCTCTCCCATTCGTCGAGGAGCAAGCATGACCGTGGCGAAACAGGTGATCGTCATCGGCGCCGGCATCATCGGTGCCTCCATCGCCTGGCATCTGAGCAGAGCGGGGACGCAGGTGACGGTTATTGCCGACAGCGCCGCCGGCGGCGTCGCGACGCCGAACTCGTTTGCCTGGATCAATGCCAGCTGGGGCAATCCGCAGCCATATTTCCGGCTGCGCACCCGCGCCATGGCCGAATGGACGCGGCTGGCGCGGGACCTGCCCGAAATTCCGCTCAGCTGGTGCGGCGGCCTGTGCTGGGATTTGTCGGCGGCCGCAATGGAAACCTACGCCGCCGAGCACTCCGCCTGGGGCTACGGCATCAAGCGCGTCGACCGCGCTGGCGTCGCGCGCCTCGAGCCCAATCTCGCCGAGCTGCCGGATGTCGCCTTGCACGTCGCCGAAGAGGGTGTCGCCGAACCGGTGGCCGCCACCAGGGCGCTGCTGGCGGACGCCGAACGGCGCGGCGCGCGGATCATCTCCAGCACGGTGACGGCGCTGGTCCAGACCGGCGGCCAGATCACCGGCGTGGACACATCGCATGGCCTGATAGCCGCCGACGAGGTGGTGATCGCGGCGGGCGTCGGGTCACCGCCTATCGCCGCGACGGCCGGGATCAACCTGCCGATCGAGACACCGCCCGGGCTGATCGTCCATTCGCGGCCTTATGCAAAACTGCTCAACGGGCTGGTGCTGGCCGAGCGCCTGCATATGCGCCAGACGGCGGAGGGCCGCATCATCGCCGGCTCGGATTTTGGCGGCGCCGACCCTGGCATGGATGCCGAAGTCACCGCCCGCGACCTGTTTGCGGCCCTGAAAGCCATGCTGCACGGCGGCGACGAACTGGAGCTGGATTTCCATACGGTCGGCTACCGGCCGACGCCTATCGACGGTTTTCCGATCATAGGCCGCGCCGAGGGCATGGACGGTCTGTACGTCGCGGTCATGCATTCGGGCATCACGCTGGCGCCGGCTGTCGGCCTGTTCGCCGCCCGGGAAATCCTCGACGGCGAGCGCGACCCGCTGCTGGCGCCCTATGGATTGTCGCGCTTCACTCAGTAACCCGGCGGACGGCGAAAGCCGCCGGTCAACGGTTCGATTGCCTTGGCGATGCCGAGCAACCGCGATTCCGACCAGCGTTTGCCGACCAGTTGCAGGCCGATCGGCAAACCGTCGCTGTCCTGTCCGCACGGCAGCGAAAGTGCCGGATGGCCGCTGTAGTTGAACACGGCGCCATAGGCCGGCAGCATCCAGTAGCTCTGCTCTTTGCCGTCGACCTGGATCGGCGCGCCCGGCTCGCAATGCGGGAAGGCCGTCGTCATGGCGACCGGGCAAAGCAGCGCATCCCAGGTTTCGAAGAACTGGTCCCAGGCCAGAATGGATTTGTCGCGGCGGGCGAGCGCCTCGAACCAGCGCGAGACCGGTGTCGGCTCCCCCGGCGGCTCCGGCTGCGCGGCCTCCATCATCATGCCGATCAGCGCGCCGCCTTGCTTGAGATCGTCGTGCAGGTCGAGTTTTGGAAGTTTCGCTTCCTCGACGGTCGCCCCTGCCGATTGCAGCCGCCTTGCCAGACTTTCGACCGCGGCGCTGATCTCGCTGGCCACCGGAAACCCTGAAAGGTTCGGTGCGAAGGCGATGTGCAATGTCTTGGGGTCGAGCTTCGGCATGCCTTCGACCGGCACCGGCGCAAGATCGGTGTCGTTTCCGTCGGGGCCGGCAATGATTTGATAGATCAAGGCCAGATCTTCCGCGCTGCGCGCCAACGGGCCAAGACATGACATCAGCCGCACGCTGCGCGCGACACCTCCCGGATCGGGGAAGGCGCCGGCCAGCGAGACGCGATGCTCGGTCGGTTTGAGGCCATAGACGCCGCAAAAGGCGGCGGGCAGCCGGATCGAATCCTGCATGTCGGAGCCGACATCGAACGGCGTCATCCCTGAGCAAAGCGCCGCCGCCGCGCCGCCGCTGGAGCCGCCCGCCGTGCGCTGGAGGTTCCACGGATTGCCGGTGCGGCCGAACAGCGGATTGTCCGACTGCCAGTCTCCCAGCATGGTCGCGACATTGGTCTTGGCCATCAGCACGCCGCCGGCCGCCTTGAGCCTGGCAACGACCGAGCTGTCCCGCTTGGCGACATAATCGGCGAAAGCGGGAAAACCGACCGTAGTCTTCATTCCTGCCGTCTCGTGCATGTCCTTCAGCGTGAACGGCACGCCATGCAGCGGCCCGAGCGCCGCGCCGCGCGCTTGAGCCGCGTCCGCGTTTTTGGCGCGCTCGCGGGCGCCTTCCCGGTCGAGCGAGATGACGGCGTTGACGGCCCCATTGCGGCTGTCGATCTGCGTCAGATATGCGTCGAGCGCCTCGACAGCCGAGACTTTTCGAGTGGCGATCGCGGCGGCCAGTGCGACGGTTGTGGAAAAGGCGATGTCCATGATCAATGCTCCGGCTTGGCCGCGCGTGTCTGGATCAAGATGGCCGACAGCGACGCGACTTCAAGCGGAGTCGAGCATTGGAGGATCGGCTGCGCTTGATCGGAATTGCACCGATAGGTTTTGTTGGGTCGGCGCTCTACGGCGCCCCCCTCTGTCCCGCGACGCTGCCGCAATTTGTAACTAGACGGCCAGTGCGAGCCTGGCCGATGCCGGAGCAAAGGGACGGATGGCGATACCATCCGTGGTCATGGTGACGAAGCTCGATGGCGGGATCGCCTGCCAGTCGCCGCCCTCGCGATCGAACGGCTCGGAAACAATGCAGCGGCCGCCGCCTTTGCGGAAAACGGAGGTGTAAAGCGTCGGGGCGTGAGTGTCGGTGGCATAGCGCACCGCATGGAGCGCCTGGCCGTCGGAGAAGGCGGCGGTGAGTTTCAGCGCGGGCTCGAGGCCGGCCCGGCGCGAGGCTTCAAGCACGCGGCTGGTGGCGCGCGAGACGGCGCCTTGCGGATCGGCGGCCAATCCTTCGTCGATCATCAGGAGGAAAAACAATTCGGAATCTGTGGTGCCTTCGCGCTGGTCGAAGACGGCGTCGGACAGCGAGTTTTCCAGCGCCCGGCGGATCTTTTCAAAACCGCCGATCTGGCCGTTGTGCATAAATGACCAGCGGTCTGAAATGAAGGGATGGCAGTTCATGCGGCTGGTGGCGCCACCGGTCGAGGCCCGCACATGCGCCAGGAACAGGCCCGACCTGATCTGCCGGCACAGGCTCTTCAGATTGGGGTCGGACCATGCCGGCAGGATATCGCGATAGAGGCCCGGCTCCGGCCGGTCGCCATACCAGGCAAGGCCAAAGCCATCGCCATTGGTCGGCGATTTCGCTTCCTGGGCGCAATGGCTCTGGGCAATCAGCGAGTGACAGGGCGCCGTGAGGATGTCTTCGAGAAAAACCGCTTCACCGAGATAGGCCGCCCACCGGCACATCGCTTCTGTCGTCCTCTAGGCACGATCCATGAGAGCCGCTGGCTCCTTGGTCCCGTGCGAGCCTCTGTTGTGCGTCCGCTCGTAAAGCTCGCGGACGATTCGGCTGGCGGTAGTCTCGAACAGAAATGGCAAGAAAGCGTGAACGAGCGCGGCACCCGCCGCGATCAGCAACCGCGACGAGAACCAGGCGGCAAAGGCCATATGGCCGAAATAGGTTTCACCGACCTTGGCCGGATGAGAGGTGAAGATCGTTGCGAGCGACATGCTGTTCCCCTTTCAGCGCTTGGTGTTCTTGATATGAGTATCTTGACACGCTTCGCCGGTTCATTGGTCTCAAAATGTCCTTGTATTTGGCCGCTCCATGGGACAAACATCCCACATGGCACCGGAAATCGACGAAATCGACCGAAAATTGCTCACCGAACTGCAACGCGACGGCACGCTGTCGGTCGACCAGCTGTCGGAACGGGTGGCCTTGTCGCGCAATGCCTGCTGGCGCCGGGTGAAGCGACTTGAGGAGGACGGCGTCATCACCGGCCGCGTGGCGCTGGTCGATGCCGAAAAGCTCGGGCTTGGCCTCTCGGTGTTCGTCCTGATCCGCACGTCCAACCACGACCCGGACTGGCTGCAGAAATTCCGGGCGGCGGTGACCGGCTTTCCCGAGATCACCGGCGTCTATCGCATGTCGGGCGACCTCGACTACGTGCTGCGCGCCCGGGTCGCCGACGTGAAGGCCTATGACCGGCTCTACCAGCGGCTGATCGCCAAGGTGGCGCTGTCGGACGTTTCGGCCTCCTTCGTGATGGAGGAGATCAAGGAGACCACCGTGGTTCCAATGGAACTGCGCTAGGTCTGCTCGGATTCAGGTGATGTCGGACTGACCTGGATGCCGGAGGCCATAGTGATGCCCGAAAGAAAGCCGTTGATAGCGCTAGACCTGAGTTGACTGAATCGTCGTTCGCGCCGATAGGATCGATTTTATGCGCGCAGCCCTTCAAAATCCCTCCGTCATCGGTCCGACCGTCGGCTTCGTCAGGTTGCCGCATGGTGAAGGACTTCCCCTCCCCGCCTATGAAAGCCCCGGCGCGGCCGGTATGGATCTGCGCGCGGCGGTGCCCGACGACCGGCCGCTGCTGATCCTGCCTGGAAAACGCGCTCTGGTGCCGACCGGGCTGATCCTGGAAATTCCCGAAGGCATGGAAGGCCAGGTCCGGCCACGCTCCGGCCTTGCTTTCAAGCATGGTCTTACCGTCCTCAACACACCCGGCACCATCGACAGCGACTATCGCGGCGAGGTGAAGGTGCTGCTGATCAATCTCGGCGACGAGGATTTCGCGGTGACGCGCGGCATGCGCATCGCCCAGATCGTTTTCGCAGCGGTGACGCAGGCGGCCGTGGAAGAGCGCAGCCTGGCTGGGGGCACGGCGCGAGGTTCGGGCGGGTTCGGATCGACCGGCACCGCCTGATGGCCGAACTGCCAAAACTCGTCATCTTCGACTGCGACGGGATCCTGGTCGATACAGAGAACCTCGCCAATCGACGCCTCGCCGAATGGCTTGTTACCGCCGGCTATCCGACGAGCTTCGAATATTGCCGCAAGCATTTTTCCGGCCGCAGCATGGCGTCGGTGCAAAAACAGATTGAAGAGGAGGCCAGTGTCCGCCTCGGCGCCGATTTCGTCGACCGCTGGAATGCCGGCCTGCCGGATCTGTTCGCCCACGGGGTCGAGGCGATCCCTTACGTCCGCGAGTTTGTCGAAGCCGTGCGCTCAGCCGGCATCGCCTATTGCGTCGCCACCTCGGCCAGGGTGTCGAAGATGCACATCACACTCGGCCAGACCGGGCTGTTGTCGCTGTTCGAACACGCGATGTTCAGCTCGACGATGGTCGGGCGCGGTAAGCCATTCCCCGACCTGTTCCTGCATGCGGCCAAGACGATGGGCTTCGCGCCCGCCGACTGCGTCGTCATCGAGGACAGCGTCGCCGGCACGCAAGCCGGCATTGCCGCCGGCATGCGGGTGTTTTCCTATCATGGCGACCCCTATTCCGACCGCGACGGCCTGATCCAGGCCGGCGGCATCCTGTTCAACGACATGCGCGAGCTGGCCGGGCTGGTGCCGATCCACTAACCTGCCGGCCACCGATCCGCCGGGTTTGACGGACGGATTGGACGTCCCGGACCGCTATGCTACGTTCCGCGCGCCCGACAGACCAAGGCGCGCCTATGACAACGAACCTGCTTCGCTTCATCCTCGCCTTGACGCTGCTGCCATTTCTCTGGACAGCCGACGGCGCGCAAGCCGTCAGCTTTCCGGAACTCGGCAGCGCGCTGCCCGGCCACCAGGACGTCACCTATCTCGACCTGGCGAGGATGGTCATCCCCGATCTCGCCGTGGACAAGGACGGCTTCTACAAGGGTGGGCTGCCGATCGACATGCGCCACATCGAGGGACCTGACAGCGGCGGTTCGCCGCCCGAGACATCGGGCTTTTCAAATGCCGCGGTGCTGGCCATCAAGGCTGGAGGCAAGGACCGGCTGACTATGCTGTTCGACCTCGGTGATTCTCCCGACAGTGCCGAAGGCTATGCGGTGCTGGCGCTGTACGACACTTCGGCCAAGCCAAAGCTGCTCGACGCCGTCAATGTCGCGGTCGACCGTGGCACCTATTTCCGCGAACCAGGCAAGCTTTCCGTCAGCGCTAACGATGACATCCTCATCACCATGAGCGCGCATTTCAATTCGAACCAGAACTATGTGGCCACGCCGCTGATCATGGTCCGCGGCGACAAGTTCGAACTGATCGACATGATCTATACGTTCGATGAAAACCTGTGCAGCTACAGCCGCAAGCAGGACGTGGCCTTCCAGGCCATCGCCGACGACCGGCCTTTTGCCGCCATCAAGGTGACGGTGACCGATGCCACGGTGCCGAACGGCGAAACCTGCGATGACGCGCCGCCCATGGCTGCGTCGCAGGACATTTCCGTCACCTACCACTGGGACACCAAGGCCTCGCACTACGCCAAGGACTCCGACGCGCTGGAAAAATTGGCAGGAGAGAACGCCAAACGCTTCTGAACCAATGGCATTCGTTTGCCCGGCCAGGGAGGGCAGGATAGAATCCTTTCCGCCACGCCGCACATGATGGGGGGAATTACCATGGACAAGGGCAAGATCTTTCGTGACCTGCATGCCTCTACCTTCGTCATGCCCAATCCCTGGGATGTCGGCACGACGAAGCTGCTGGATTCTTTCGGCTTCAAGGCGCTGGCGACGACCAGCGCCGGCTTTGCCTTTTCGCGCGGCCTGCCGGACGGCGCCGTGACCTTCGAGGCGATGATCCATCATTGCCGCGACGTGACGGCGGCGACCAGCCTGCCGGTCTCGGCCGATCTCGAGAGAGGCAAGGGCGACAGCGCCGAGCGTGCCGCCGAAACCATTTTCGCGGCCGAAGCGGCAGGCCTTGCCGGCTGCTCGATCGAGGACCACACCGGCGATCCGGACAAGCCGATCTATGATTTCTCGCACGCCGTCGAGCGCGTCGCGGCCGCCGTGGAGGCGGCGCGGGCGTTGAAGCGCGATTTCGTCTTCACCGCGCGGGCCGAGAACTTCCTGTGGGGCAGGTCCGACCTTGACGACACCATCAAGCGGCTGCAGGCCTTCGAGAAGGCCGGCGCCGATGTGCTCTATGCGCCAGGCATCGGCGATATAGAGATGGTGCGCACGATCTGCTCGGCGGTCAGCAAGCCGGTCAACGTCATGGCGAGGCCCGGCTTCACCGTCGCCGATCTCGCCACGGCCGGCGTCAAGCGCATTTCGCTCGGGCCGTGGTTGACCAATTTCGCCTATGGCATGTTGGAAACGGCGGCACGCGAGATCCAGCAAGACGGCACGTTCGGCTTCACCCGTGCCGCCATGCCGTTCGGCAAATTGCAGACCTTGTTTGGCAAATCCCCAGATTAAGAGGCCTGTCGCATGACGCTGACTGTCGTCGACATGCATACGGGCGGCGAGCCGCTCAGGATCGTTACCGGCGGCTACCCGGATATCCCGAATGGCACCATCCTGGAAAAGCGCGCCTATGTGCGCGACCATCTCGATCATTTGCGCAAGATTTTGATGTTCGAGCCGCGCGGCCATTATGACATGTATGGCGCCTTGCTGGTCGAGCCGGATCTGCCCGGCGCCGACCTCGCCGTGCTGTTCATGCACAATGAAGGCTATTCGACCATGTGCGGCCACGCCATCGTCGCACTCGGCCGCTACGCCGTCGACGAAGGGCTGGTGACGAAACGCGAGCCGGTGACGCCCGTCAACATCGAAGCGCCGTGCGGATTGGTCGTCGCTTCGGTGGAGGTCAGGGATGGCAAGGCCGGTGCTGTCTCGTTCGAAAGCGTTCCGGCATTCCTGTTCGCACGAAACCAGGCGATCGAGCTGCAAGGCTATGGCGCGATCGGCTTCGACATCGCCTATGGCGGCGCCTTCTACGCGCTGGCCGACTGTCACCAGTTCGGTCTGGAATTCGGCCGCAATCGGGTGCGCGATTTCGTCGATGCGGCCACCGCGCTGACCAACAGGCTCAAGGCCGAGCTGCCGCTGTCGCATCCCGACCATGCCGACCTTGCCTTCCTTTATGGCACCATCCTGACCGATGGCCGCGACGCGTTTTCCGGCGACGTGACCAAGAACGTCTGCGTCTTTGCCGAGGCCGAGGTCGACCGCTCACCGACCGGCTCCGGCGTCACCGCCCGGCTGGCGGCCATGCATGCCAAGGGCGAGATCGACATCGGGCAGACGCGCACATTCGAAAGCATCGCCGGCTCGCGCTTTTCCGGGGCCGTGGTGCGGACGGCGACGGCTGGCCCGCACGAAGCAATCATCGCCCGCGTCGGCGGCCGCGCCTACTATTCCGGGCGAGCAGAATTCATCGTCGAAGCCGATGATGAGTTGGGGCGCGGATTCCTGTTGCGCTGAACAGAGCTTAGCCTGGCGAGACGCGAGACGCTTCCCGTCCGCTGATCGCCTTGTGCAGATGCACCATCATGGCTGCGGCAAAAAGCGGCGTCACCAGGTTGAGCAGCGGTACGGCGAGGAAGGCTGATATGACCAGCCCGGCGAGGAACACCGTGCCGGCATAGTGCCTGCGCAAGGCCCTGGCCTCTTCCTCCGGGCGAAAGCGCATGGCGGCGAATTCGAAGAACTCACGCCCGAGCAGATAGCCGTTGACGATGAAGAAGGCGGCAATGTTGACGCCCGGCACCAGGAGTAGCAGCAGGGCGACGATGTTGCCGAGGATGACGACGCCCAAGAACCTGGCTGACAAGACCAGCGAGCGCAGCGCCGGCATGGCGCGTCCAGCCGGGTCGCCGGGATAATCGGTGCGTTCGACGACTTCCGCGATGTCGTCGAGGAACAGGCCGGCGACAATCGCCGTGACCGGGGCGATGAGCAACGCCATGCCGAAGGCAAGAGCGATGGCGGCGATGATGCCGCCCAGCCAGCCGGCCCAGGACGGCATGCCGGGCAACAGCGTTTGGAGCCACGGCAGGGCCAGCCACTCGATGAGGCTGGTGAGGCCGAACCACAAGGCCACCAACGCCAGCAAGGTCAGCCCGAGCGTCTTGATGAACACCGAACGGAATTCAGGCGAGAACAACTGGCCGGCGGCGGCTCGGGCGGCGTCAGAGATCACGGTGCTTCCAACCTCACGTCGAACGGATCGTCCGGAGATAGGCGGCGCGCCCGCCCGCCACAAGCGCAGGGGTCTCCCTTTGTTTTAGGCAAGTTCCGGGCGGAAAACCGCTTCACACTTTCCTCTAGCTGCTTTATCGCGCGAGCGCCGGCTTTCGAACCGGGATGGTCATGGCTGCGACGCCGGCGACGACAAAACCCATTCCCAGCCATGCTGTCGGGCCAAGGCTTTCGCCGAGGAAGACGGCGCCGATGCCGACGCCGATCGGCACGCGCAGATAGGCTTGCGAGGTGGTGCCGACCGAGCCGAGCGTGTGGATGAGGCGGAAATAGATGACAAAGGCCAGCGCGGTCGAAAACACCGACAGGCCGAGCAAGGCCAGGATCGACGCCGTCGATGGCGCGAGCGTCCATGGCTGGTCGACCATCACGCTGAGCGGCACCAGGATGATGGCGCCGCACAGCATCGAACCGGCGGCGGGCAGCATCGGGTCGAGGCCCTTGAAGCCACGGCCGAAGATCGCCGCCCCGGCATAGCAGATCGTCGCCGCGACGATTGCCAGCTGCGCCCAGAGCTCATGGCCGAGACCACCCAGCGCCTCGGTGCCGATGATGAGGCAGATGCCGGCAATGCCGGCGCCGACACCAATCAGTTTGCGAAACGTGACCGGCTCGTGGCGGGTGATGAGCGCGGTCAGCAGGAAGGTGAAGATCGGCGAGGTCGCGTTGAGGATGGTTGCGAGACCGGCATCAACGGAGCGCTCAGCGGCTGCGATCAGCGTGAACGGCACGACGCTGTTGAGGCATGCCTGGAAGGCGAAGCGGCGCCAGCTTGCCGCATCGCCCGGCATTGCGAGCCCGCGCCAGCGTATGATGGCGAAGAGAATGCCGCCGGCAATCAGTGTGCGCGCGGCAATGAACGTGACCGGCGGGATCGTCTCGACGCCGATCTTGATGAAAGTATAGGAGGCGCCCCAAAGCACCGCCAGCACGGCGAGCAGCGCCAGGTCGGTGGTCATATCGTTCTTTGTCGGCCTGTTCTTTGTAGGCATGGGGGCTGGCTCGCCTTAGAAAAATGATCGGCTGGCCAGGCTTGTAAGCGGCGCCGCGATGAAATGCTTCGGCCACGGTCGAATTGTCGTAGCGCCTCGTCGCGGAGGCGCACCTGATTTGCAAGAACCGCGGCTCCGCGCCTTCCTCGACAAGGGAATGGTCATCGCCGCCACGCCGGCAACGACAGAAAATCGGTTGCCAATTTTCGGAGTCTTGCTGTAGACCCGCCCGGGCATGGCAAGAAGCCGGCTCGGGTTTTTGGCGGAGACATTGATGCCGGATTATGACGTGCTTTGCATCGGCAATGCCATTGTCGACATCATCGCCCAGTGCGACGAGGACTTCCTCGAGACCAACGGCATCATCAAGGGCGCGATGAACCTCATCGACACCCAGCGCGCCGAACTGCTCTACAGCCGCATGGGCCCGGCGATCGAAGCGTCCGGCGGCAGCGCGGGCAACACGGCGGCCGGCGTCGCCAGCTTCGGTGGCCGCGTCGCCTTCTTCGGCAAGGTTTCGAACGATGCGCTGGGCCAAATCTACGCGCACGACATCCATGCGCAGGGCGTCGCCTTCGACACCAAGCCGCTCAAGGGCGAGCCACCGACGGCGCGCTCGATGATCTTCGTCACCCCCGACGGCGAGCGCTCGATGAACACCTATCTCGGCGCCGCCATCGAACTCGGGCCGGAGGATGTCGAGGCCGACAAGGCTTCCGGCGCCAAGGTCACCTATTTCGAGGGTTATCTGTGGGACCCGCCGCGGGCCAAGGAAGCGATCCGGCAGACGGCGAAGCTGGCGCACGCGGCAGGCCGCGAGGTGTCGATGACACTCTCGGATTCGTTCTGCGTCGATCGCTACCGCGACGAGTTCCTCGACCTGATGCGCTCGGGCACCGTCGACATCGTCTTTGCAAACAGCCACGAGATCAAGTCGCTCTACCAGACGTCTTCGTTCGACGAGGCGCTGGCGCAGATCCGCAAGGATTGCCGGATCGCCGCCGTGACGCGCTCGGAAAAAGGCTCGGTCATCGTGCGCGGCGACGAGACCGTGCTCATCCAGGCGACCGCGATCAAGGAACTGGTCGACACGACAGGCGCCGGCGACCTCTACGCCGCCGGTTTCCTGCATGGCTACACGCAAGGCCGCGACCTCAAGGCCTGCGGCGACCTTGGCTCGCTGGCGGCCGGATTGGTGATCCAGCAGATCGGCCCGCGCCCGCGCCAGAACCTGCGCCGCGAGGCTGAGCAGGCCGGGTTGCTGTAGGTTAGGTTTCCCTTCTCCCCTTGTGGGAGAAGGTGGCCGAGCGAAGCTCGGCCGGATGAGGGGTGTTCCAGCTTGGTACTGGCAACACTCCGTCCAACACCCCTCAACCGTCTTGGCGCTGCGCGCCAATCCACCTTCTCCCACAAGGGGAGAAGGGAAGGCCGCCCGCCTCTCACCGTCGCGCGGTTGTCATACATTGCCCCTACACGCAATCTAGGCGACCTGAGACTGACATTTCGGGACGCCTGCAGTCAGTTGGGGTGTCATAAAATGCAAGACAGCATGCTGTCGGGCCGCTGCATCTGTTGCCGCCGCGATCTCCGCTCTCCGCTCTAGCCGTTCAACAACCGGCCGCAACTGCGGGAGGAGCGCCCGGCCCAAGAGACAGATGCATGAACAGATTTCAAATCCAGGCAACCGGCATCAAGCAGGACGACTTCGCGGAAATGGTCGCGGAGGATGTCGAACGTGCGCTCGCTCACTATGACGAGGCCATCAACAGACCCACCATGGTCTCGGTCGGCAAGATTGCCGGCAGCATAGCTTCCGCCGTCACCTTGCTGTCGCCGAAGCATCAGCGTGCCATCGACGCCATCCATGCCGACCTTCCCGGGCTTGCATCGAAATTCGTACGCGCGCTGGCGGCGGAAGCCGCGCGCCGCAGCGAGGCGGGCACAGGCGGCGCGACGGGGCTGCCGCCGGCATCCCCCGTGGATATCGATGGATCCGTTTCCTCAGCGCCGCGAGCCGACGACCTCGAATCGATGCTGATCGAGGATTGGGCCGGGCGCGTCGCCGGATCGACTTATCTGGAAGAGAACATGCGCATCGCCCGCTCGACCCTGCATCGCTGGCAAAGGCGGGGTGAGGTCATCGCCCTGCGCAAGGGCGGCCGCAAGCATGTCTTCCCGCTGGCGCAGTTCGTCGACGGCAGGCCGGTGGCGGGCATCCATGACGTGCTGTCGCTGATCAGCAATCCCAGGCTCGCCTGGCTGTGGCTGACACGCCCCTCGGCACAACTCGATGGCCGCGTTCCGATCGACCTGCTCCGGCAGGATCAGATCGAGCAGGTCGTCGAGGCCGCACGCGTGTTCGCGCCGGCTTGACCGCTTCGGTGCACGCCCTTGATAGACGTGCCTAGGCAGTCCTGCGGATTGAGGGACGAGGCGCGGACGATGGCTGTTGCGGTGCCATTTCCGTGGCGGTGACCAACCGGTTGCGGCCACTCTTTTTTCCGATGTACATCAGCCGATCGGCGAGCGCGACCAGTGCTTCGGAATCGGCGGCTTCCGCCGGATACATGGCCACGCCAACGGTGCAGCCGACCTGAATGGCGCCATTCGGCGTGGGAACCTTGATCTGCAGCCTTTCCAGGATGCGTTCGGCAACGCGCACGGCCTTGTGCTGTGCCAGATCGGCGGCGCCCGAGAACAGGAAGGCGAACTCGTCACCGCCAAGCCGGGCGACGAAATCGGCGCTGCGCAGGATCGAGCGAAGCTGGCTCGAGACGCGCTGCAGCAGCGCGTCGCCGGCCTCATGGCCGAGCGTGTCATTGACTTCCTTGAAGCGGTCGAGGTCGATGAACAGAAGACCGGCGGCCTCGCCGGTGGCGCCGCAGCGGGCGACCACCGATTTGAGCTCGTTGTGGAAGGCACGTCGGTTCGGCAGGTCCGTCAACAGATCGTGGTTGGCGGAATGGTCGCTCTGCTGCTTGGCCAGTTCGATCTCGCGCTTTTGCGCGGACAGCTCCTCGTTGGCGGTCTTCAGATCCAGCAGCAGCTGCGAATTGAGGTCCTCGACAACCTTGCGGTCGCTGGTGTCGACGACGAAGCCTTCGAGGAATTCGAGTTCGCCGGCGTCGTCCCATACACCGCCGCCGATCTCGCGGACCCAAAGCGGTTCGCCCACCCTCGGCACGATGCGGTAGTCGACGTTCCAGTTGCAACGCGCTTCGAGCGCGGCGTCGACGGCGGCATAGACCGAGGCGAGGTCGTCCGGATGGATGGCCGAAACGTAGTCGCGCACGGCGTTGTGCACGAAATCCGTTGGCGGATAGCCGCTGACGGTGAGAACGCCGTCGCTGATGTAGAGCATGGTGTAGGACGCATCGTTGCGGCAGCGGTAGAGGTAGCCGTCCATGCGGCCGGTGATGCTGAGCAGCGCATCCAGGCGCTCGTCGTGATAGGCTCGCTCGCCGACCACGGATGCGGGAATCGTATCGTGCTTCACGGCTGCAGATCCATGATTGTCACCACCCCGGTCTGTCCAAAATGCCCCTCTGGCACATCGATGACAGCTCTCTGGTATAACAACCGGATATTATCAATATCTTATGGATCGCAGCGATTTTCCCATAAATTCGGCTTGAATCGCGGGATTCCTGCGATTGCACACATTCAGGTGGAGTTGTGCGGCCCTCGACCGGGCCTGGGCCTAGCATCACTCGAAAGGCGTTCACGGGGCTTTCGTCCGCCGCTCAAGCCCCCGCCGTATACGCCGCGATCGCCGCCATGTTGACGATGTCTGAATCCTTGGCGTTCAGCGAAACGATCTGGACCGGCTTGTTCAGCCCGACCAGCAGCGGGCCGATCACCGTCGAGCCGCCGAGTTCCTGCAGCATCTTGGTCGAGATCGAGGCCGAGTGGAACGCCGGCATGATCAGGACATTGGCCGGGCCGGTCAGGCGGATGAACGGATACTGCGACATGGCCCGCGCGTTGAGCGCGACGTCAGCGGCCATCTCGCCGTCATATTCGAAATCGACCCGGCGCTTGTCGAGGATGCGCACGGCTTCCTGGACGCGCTCGGAGCGTTCGCCCTGCGGATGGCCGAAGGTCGAATAGGCGAGCATGGCGAGCCGCGGCTCGTAGCCCATGCGGCGGGCGAAGCCTGCCGCCTCCTCGGCGATGTCGGCGATCTGCTCGGCGTTCGGCATGTCGTGCACGGCGGTATCGGCGACCAGCACGGTCCTGCCCCGCGCCAGCACGATCGAAACGCCGATGACGCGGTGGCCGGGCTTGGCGTCGATGACGCGGCGGATGTCGTCGAGCGCGGTCGAATAGTTGCGGGTCACACCGGTGACGATGCCGTCGGCATCGCCCAGCGCCACCATACAGGCGGCGAAGTGGTTGCGGTCGTTGTTTATCAGCCGCTGGCAGTCGCGGAACAGGAAGCCCTTCCGCTGCATACGCTCGTAGAGATAGTCGGTGTAGATGCCGTTGCGGCGCGATAGCCGGGCATTGATGATCTCAATGCCTTGCTTGTTGAGGTCGATGCCGGCGTGCTTGGCGTTCTCCTTGATGACGTCGTCGCGGCCGAGCAGGATGGCGGTGCCGAGCCGCTGGTTCACATAGGAAACGGCGGCGCGCATCACCTGCTCCTCCTCGCCCTCGGCAAAGACGATGCGCTTGGGCTGGCGGCGCACGCGGTCGTAGATGCGCTGCAAGGTCGAGGCGATCGGGTCGCGGCGGGCGGACAATTCCTGCGCGTAGCGGTCGAGATCGAGGATCGGCTTGCGGGCGACGCCGGAATCCATCGCCGCCTTGGCGACCGCGATCGGGATGGCCGAGATCAGGCGCGGGTCGAAAGGCACCGGGATGATGTAGTTGGGGCCGAATTTCGGCCGGTTGCCCTGATAGGCGGCAGCGACGTCGTCTGGCACATCCTGACGCGCCAGCGCTGCCAGCGCTTGGGCGGCGGCGATCTTCATGTCGTCATTGATGGTGGTGGCCCGCACATCCAGCGCGCCACGGAAGATGTAGGGAAAGCCGAGCACATTGTTGACCTGGTTCGGATAATCCGAACGCCCGGTCGCCATGATGGCGTCGGTGCGGATTTCGGCAACTTCCTCCGGCGTGATTTCCGGGTCGGGATTGGCCATGGCGAAGATGATCGGGTTCTTGGCCATCGACTGCACCATGGCAGTGGTCAGCGCGCCCTTGGCCGAGAGGCCTAGGAAGACGTCGGCACCGTCGAGCGCCTCGGCGAGGCTGCGCGCCCCGGTCTTCACCGCATGTCCCGACTTCCACTGGTTCATGCCTTCGGTACGGCCCTGGAAGACGACGCCCTTGGTGTCGCACAGGATGATGTTTTCGGGCGCGAAGCCCATCGCCTTCATCAACTCGATGCAGGCGATGCCGGCGGCGCCAGCGCCGTTGCAGACCATCTTCGTCGTCTTCATGTCGCGGCCGGTGATCTCCAGCGCGTTGATCAGGCCGGCGGCCGAGATGATGGCCGTGCCGTGCTGGTCGTCATGGAAAACCGGGATGTCCATCAGCTCGCGCAGGCGCTGCTCGATGATGAAGCACTCCGGCGCCTTGATGTCTTCAAGGTTGATGCCGCCGAAGGATGGGCCGAGGAAGCGCACGCAATTGATGAACTCGTCGGCGTCCTCGGTGTCGACCTCGAGGTCGATGGAATCGACATCGGCGAAGCGCTTGAACAGCACCGCCTTGCCTTCCATGACCGGCTTGGAGGCCAGCGCGCCGAGATTGCCGAGGCCAAGGATGGCGGTGCCGTTGGAGATGACGGCGACCATGTTGCCGCGCGTCGTGTAGTCGAAGGCGCGGCTGGGGTCCTCGGCGATGGCCAGAACAGGTACCGCGACGCCCGGCGAATAGGCGAGGCTCAAATCGCGCTGCGTCGCCATCGGCTTGGTGGCAACAACCTCCAGCTTGCCGGGGCGGCCCATGGCGTGGAATTCGAGCGCTTCCTGCGCACTGACGGACGGACCGTTGTTCTCGGTTTTTTTGGCCATGATGCTTTTGATTTCCTCGCCGGTGCAGCACCTCGTTAGGGCGGGTGCTTTGTGAGGTTCCGAATTAAGACCACGCACCGCCGCGTGTAAACCGCCAGTGTTCGGGAATCGCGCTGGTGCTGGCGATTGCGGGCATCTGGCCGTGTCAGTCGTCCCCTGTTTTTCGAGGCGCCGGCATTAAACCGCGCGACCACATCTGCTAGCGTGCAGCGCATGAACATGCATAGCCCGAACGAGCCGGACGCCCCCGAGGCGATGGCGCCCCTGCCGACAGCCGCTGCCGCCGTCACGCCGATGATGGAGCAGTTCATCGAGATCAAGGCGGCGAACCCGGATTCGCTGCTGTTCTACCGCATGGGCGATTTCTACGAGCTGTTCTTCGACGACGCCGAGAAGGCGAGCCGGGCGCTGGGCATCGTCCTGACCAAGCGCGGCAAGCACCAGGGCCACGACATCCCGATGTGCGGCGTGCCTGTGCATGCCGCCGACGACTATCTGCAGAAGCTGATCGGCCAGGGTTTTCGCGTCGCCGTCTGCGAGCAGATCGAGGATCCGGCCGAAGCCAAGAAACGCGGCGGCAAATCGGTGGTACGCCGCGACGTGGTGCGGCTGGTGACGCCGGGCACCATCACCGAGGACAAATTGCTGGCGCCGTCGGAATCGAGTTTCCTGATGGCGCTGGGGAGGGTGAAAGGTGGGGCGGACCACTCCTTTGCCCTGGCCTGGATCGACATTTCGACCGGGGCTTTCCGTGTCGCCGAGACCACCGCCGACCGGCTGCTCGCCGACATCTTCCGCGTCGATCCGCGCGAGCTGATCGTTGCCGAGCCGGTGTTCTACGATGCCGAACTGAAACCGGTCTTCGACGTGCTCGGCCGCGTCGTCAATCCGCAGCCGCCCTCGCTGTTCGATTCGGCCTCGGCCACGGGGCGCATCGCTCGCTTCTTCGACGTGGCGACGCCGGACAGTTTTGGGGCGTTTTCCCGCGCCGAATTGTCGGCGATCTCGGGCGCCATCGCCTATGTCGAGAAGACGCAGAAGGCCGAGCGGCCGCCGCTGTCGCGGCCGGAGCGCGAGGAGCAGGGCTCGACCCTGTTCATCGATCCGGCGACGCGCGGCAATCTGGAACTGCTGCGCACGCTGTCCGGCAGCCGCGAAGGTTCGTTGTTCAAGGCGATCGACCGCACGGTGACCGGCGGCGGCGCAAGGCTGCTGGCCGACCGGCTGATGGCGCCGTTGACCGATCCGGCGGCGATCGGCGCCAGGCTGGACTCGGTGTCCTTCTTCCGTGCTGAAACGCGGCTCTGCCAGGCGGTGCGGGCAAGCCTGAAGAGCGTCGCCGACATGCCGCGCGCGCTGTCCCGGCTGGCGCTGAACCGTGGCGGCCCGCGCGACCTCGGCGCGCTGCGCGCCGGTTTCGAAGTGGCCGGTGCGATCGCCGGGATCTTCGGTGAGACCGCCCTGCCTCAGGAACTCACGGCGGCGCTGGGCGCCATCCATGCGCTGCCCAGGGCGCTTTCCCAGCACCTGACGCAGGCGCTTGGCGATGAATTGCCGCTGCTTAAGCGTGACGGCGGCTTCGTTCGCGGCGGCTACCATGCCGAGCTCGACGAGATGCGGGCGTTGCGCGACGAATCGCGAAAGGTCATCGCCGGGCTGGAGCGCTCGCTGATCGACGAGACCGGCATCCGCTCGCTGAAGATCCGGCACAACAATGTGCTTGGCTATTACATCGAGGTGACCGCCAACCATCATGCGGTGATGACCGGCAGCGACGGCGCCAAGGCGCGCTTCATCCATCGCCAGACCATGGCCAACGCCATGCGCTTCACGACGACCGAACTCGCCGAACTGGAGACCAAGATCGCCAATGCCGCCGACCGGGCGCTCGGCATCGAGCTTGCAGCCTTCGAGGCGCTGACGGCGGAAGCGGTCGGCGAGGCCGAAAAGATCCGCGCCGGCGCCGATGCGCTGGCCGTGCTCGACGTGTCGGCGGCGCTCGCGCTCTTGTCCGAGAGCGAAGCCTGGTGCCGGCCGGTGGTGGATTCGAGCCTTGCCTTCGAAATTTCGGGCGGCCGGCATCCAGTGGTCGAGCAGGCGCTGCGGCGCTCCGGCGAAGGGCCGTTCGTCGCCAATGATTGCGACCTGTCGCCGGAGGGCAGCGCCAAGAATGGCGCGATCTGGCTTTTGACCGGCCCCAACATGGGCGGCAAGTCGACGTTCCTGCGGCAGAACGCGCTGATCGCCATCCTGGCGCAAACCGGCTCGTTCGTGCCGGCGGCATCGGCCCATATCGGCGTCGTCGACCGGCTGTTCTCGCGTGTCGGCGCCTCGGACGATCTGGCGCGCGGCCGCTCGACCTTCATGGTCGAGATGGTCGAGACGGCGGCGATCCTCAACCAGGCCGGCGAGCGTGCGCTGGTGATCCTCGACGAGATCGGCCGCGGCACGGCCACTTTCGACGGCCTGTCAATCGCCTGGGCGGCGGTGGAATACCTGCACGAGAAGAACCGCTGCCGGGCGATCTTCGCCACCCATTTCCACGAAATGACCTCGCTGGCGGGCAAGCTGGCGCGGCTGCACAACGTCACCATGCGGGTCAAGGAATGGGAAAACGACGTCGTCTTCCTGCACGAAGTCGGCAAGGGTGCCGCCGACCGCTCCTATGGCGTGCAGGTGGCACGGCTGGCCGGGCTACCAGAAGCAGTGGTCGACCGGGCCAAGGAAGTGCTGCACCAGCTGGAAGAGGGCGAGGTTTCGGGCAAGACCAACCGTCTGGTCGACGACCTGCCACTGTTTTCGGTGGCGGTGAAGCGCGAAGCGCCGAAGCCGGTGAAGAACGATGCCCTGGGCGCCGCACTCGGCGACATCAACCCCGACGAGATGACGCCCCGCGAGGCGCTTGAGGCGCTGTATCGGCTGAAGGGGCTGGCGGGAAAGTAGTCAAATCATCTCCAGACCGCGCTTGCGGGTTGGCGGCGGAAAGGCGCGGTCGAGTTCGGCGATGTCCTGCGGCGTCAGCTCGATGTCGAGCGCTGCAAAATTCTGGCGGACATGCTGCTGGCTGCTGGCCTTGGGAATGCCTATGACACCCTCCTGGTGCATGACCCAGGCCAAGGCAATCTGCGCCGGGGTGGCATTGTGGCGGGCCGCGACGGCGCCAAGCCTGGTATTGCGTGCCAGCGCGCCCTGCTCGACCGGTGAGTAGGCCATCAAGGGGATGCCGCGCTGGCGGCTCCAGGGCGCCAGATCGAATTCGAGGCCACGCCGGACCAGATTGTAGAGCACTTGGTTGGTCTGGACGTTGCCGCCGTCGGACAAGCCGACCAGTTCTTCCATCTCGTCGGTGTCGAAGTTGCTGACGCCCCAGTGGCGGATCTTGCCCGCCACTTTCAGCGCCTCGAAGGCCGCGACGGTTTCGGCCAGCGGCACGCTGCCCGGCCAATGCAGCAGATAGAGATCAATCCGGTCGGTGCGCAGGCGTTTCAGGCTGTTCTCGCAGGCGCGCTGCACGCCGGCGCGCGAAGCGTTTGACGGCAGCACTTTCGAAACCAGGAACGTTTCGTCGCGGCGCCCGGCGATGGCCTCGGCGACTACCTCCTCGGCACCGCCGCTGGCATACATTTCGGCGGTATCGATCAGCGTCATGCCAAGGTCGAGGCCGAGCTTGAGGGCGTTGACCTCATCGGCGCGGCGACGGATATCCTCGCCCATTTTCCACGTGCCCTGACCAAGCACCTGAACGGCTTCGCCGGAAGGCAGCGTAGTTGTTCTGATCGTCGATGGCATGGCAGGCTCCAGTTGAGGGCCGGATCGCATCACAGGCTCGGCGGGAAATCCAGAGAGAGTTCTCGCCGAATCCTAGCTTCGCGAAAGGCTTACTCCACCGGATGGTCTGCGAGCCAGCCCTGCATCTGCTTGATCTCGGCTTCCTGCGCGGCGATGACCCCCTCGGCCAGCTTGCGGATCTCCGGGTCCTTGCCGTTGGCAAGCTCGACCTTGGCCATGTCGATGGCGCCCTGATGGTGCGGGATCATGCCACGGACGAAATCGGCATCGGCATTGCCGGTATTTTGCAACGCCATCATATCGGCATGCATCTTGTCCATCGCCGCCTTGTAGCCTTCGGTCGAAGGGCTGGTCGCATCCGCCGACATGGCACCCATGTCGTGTTTCATCTCTTCGCTCTGCGCCGGAACGCTTTCGAGGAAGACGGCAAGCAGCATTCCGGCAGCCATCAGCAAAAGGACGAGTTTTTTAGCCAAGGTCATTCATGGTCTCCTGTTGAGTGGGTTTCGTATTTGGGGGCTTTGCTCAGAGTTTCAACGCTCTCAGCCGCAATGCGTTCGATATCACCGACACCGAGGACAGGCTCATCGCCGCCGCCGCCAGCATCGGCGACAAAAGCGTGCCGGTGAGCGGATAGAGCACACCGGCGGCGACGGGTACGCCGAGCACGTTGTAGAGGAAGGCGAAGAACAGGTTCTGGCGGATGTTGCGGATCGTCGCCTGGGCGAGCGTACGCGCCCGCACGATGCCGTTGAGGTCGCCCTTGACCAAAGTAATGCCGGCGCTTTCAACGGCGACATCGGCGCCGGTGCCCATGGAGATGCCGACATCGGCGGCGGCAAGGGCGGGGGCGTCGTTGACGCCGTCGCCGGCCATGGCGACGCCTTTGCTCCTGGCACGCAGCTCTTCGACCAGGGCTGCCTTCTGTTCCGGCAGCAGTCCGGCGCGAACCTCATCGATGCCGAGGCTCCTCGCGATCGCTTTTGCCGTGCGCTCATTGTCGCCGGTCGCCATGACGATCCTCAGGCCGCTGTCATGCAGGGCCCGGATCGCTTCGGCGGTGGTCGCCTTGACGGGGTCGGCGACAGCGACGATGCCGGCCAGTTTGTCGCCGACGGCAACGAACATCACGGTCCTGCCTTCGGTCTGCAGCGTTTCGGCCCTGGCGGAGACCGACGCGGTGTCGATGCCGAGATCGGTCATCATCGCCGCGTTGCCGAGCGCGACCTTCTTTCCCGACACGGTGCCGGAAACGCCCTTGCCGGTGACGGCCTCGAAGCCGCTGGCATCGGCGATCTCCAGGTCGCGCGTACCGGCGCCTTCGACGATGGCTTCGGCCAGCGGATGCTCCGAGCCCTTTTCGAGGCCGGCGGCAAGGGCCAGCAATTCGTCTTCGGAAAAGCCGTTTGCGGCAACGACATCGGTCAGTTTCGGCCGGCCTTCGGTCAGCGTGCCCGTCTTGTCGACGATCAGCGTGTCGACGGAAGCGAAGCGTTCGAGCGCGGCGGCTTCCTTGATCAGCACGCCGGCATGGGCGCCGCGCCCGGTGGCGGTCATGATCGACATCGGCGTGGCGAGGCCGAGCGCGCAGGGGCAAGCGATGATCAGCACCGACACCGCCGAGACGATGGCGAAGATCAGGCTGGGTTCGGGGCCAAGGACAGCCCAGGCCACGAAGGCGGCGATCGCGACCAGCACCACAGCCGGGACAAAGTAGAAGGAAACGCGATCGGCAAGCCCCTGGATCGGGGCGCGCGAGCGCTGCGCCTTGGCGACGAGTTCGACGATGCGCGCCAGCGTGGTCTCGGCGCCGATCCGCTCGGCACGCAGGATCAGCGAGCCGTTTTTGTTGAGCGTGCCGGCGGTCAGGGTATCGCCTTCGGCCTTTTCGACCGGCAACGGTTCGCCCGTGATCATCGATTCGTCGAGGGAGGAACGGCCTTCCAGCACGGTGCCGTCGACCGGCACGGCGTCACCGGGACGGATGCGCAGGCGGTCACCGGCCTTAATCGCGTCGAGCGGCACGTCGCCTTCGGAGCCGTCGGAACCGATCAGCCGCGCGGTCTTCGGCGCGAGATCAAGCAAAGCGCGGATTGCCGACCCGGTCTTTTCACGGGCGCGCAGCTCCAGCACCTGGCCGAGGAAGACCAGCGCGACGATGACGGCGGCGGCCTCGAAATAGACCGGCACCGCACCACCATGGCTGCGGAACTGATGCGGAAAAATGTCCGGGAACAGCGTGGCTGCGACGCTGTAGAGATAGGCCGCGCCGACGCCGAGCGAGATCAGCGTCCACATGTTGGGGCTGCGGTTGACGAGCGAATCCCAGCCRCGATGGAAGAAGGGCAGCGCCGCCCACAACACGACGGGGCTGGCCAACGCCAGTTCCAGCCAGACCATCGTGCGTTCGTCGACAACGGCCTCGAACGTCAGGCCGAGCATCGGCGCCATGGCGATGAACAGCAACGGCAGCGACAGCACGGCACTGACCCAGAATCGCCTGGTGAAATCGACCAGCTCGGGATTTGGTCCTTCATCACCAGTGGGCACGCCCATCGGCTCCAGCGCCATGCCGCATATCGGGCAGGAGCCGGGCTTGTCGCGGATGATTTCGGGATGCATCGGGCAGGTGTATTGCGTGCCCTTGGGCATCGGCGGCGGTGCGGCCCTATCGCCAAGATATTTCTGCGGTTCCGCCTCGAATTTCGCCTTGCAGCCGGCAGAGCAGAAGTAGAAGTCCCGACCTTGATAACGGACAAAGTGCTTGGCTGTCGCAGGGTCGACGGTCATGCCGCAGACAGGATCCCGCACCACGGCCGCCTCCCCGGCCGCGGCTTTCGCCGTGCAGCAGCCGTCATGCGTATGACGATGATGGTCTGAATGCGTCATTTAAAAATGCCTCGATGCCTCGTCTCGATGCGGAGGTAGTGCTTCCAGTAACTGGAAGGTCAAGGGCATAATTTTCTTTTTCCGTATGCCGTCGCCGGCGCCGGCCACCATCAAGAAAGTCGGATGCGCGGCGGCTTCTTGTGCTATGGACCCGCCGATTGACAATCCAAACGCATCCAAATGCATCGATTCCATTTCCAATGAAGTGCCTGGTCATAAACCTCGACCGGTCCCAGGACCGGCTCGCGCATATGACGTCGGAGTTTGCCCGTATCGGCATTGACTTCGAACGCGTCGCGGCGGTCGACGCCCAGGACAGATCCGAGCTCCCGCAAACACCGATGCGGCTCAATCCGCTGACGCAGTTGCATCTGACCAATACCGAGATCGCCTGTTTCCTCAGCCACAAGGCCTGCTGGGCAAAGATCGCCGATGGCGACGATGCCTACGGCGTCGTTTTTGAAGACGATGTCGTCTTTTCGGAAAATGCCGGCGCGATGCTTGCCGACGCCAGTTGGATCCCGGCTGATGCCGAGATCGTCAAGCTGGAGACGTTCTTCAAGAAGACCCGGCTCGCATGGCGGCGCTCTCCGGCCGGGCACGGCTTTTCCACGTCCAGACTGCACGGAGCCCACGTCGGCGCGGCCGGCTACATACTCTCGAGGCAGGCGGCGCGCGATCTCATCGACGGCACCGCAGAGTTCAGCAGTCCCGTCGACCAGATCATCTTCAATCCAAGATTCGCCCCTTCACCCGGCAAGGCGATCTATCAGCTGATTCCGGCTCTGTGCGCGCAGGAACGCTTCTTGCGGTCCGCCGCACTGCCGAGCCTGCTTCTTGAGGAACGGCGGGACCAGTGGCTTGCCGGTGTCCAATCCGGGTCGCGCACGACCAAGACGCTGACGATGAGAATCGGGGCTGAGGCCAGGAAATTGCTGAGCAGGATCGTCGACCTCTGCCTGCTGAAGCAGAGAAACAGGCTCATAGCGTTCTATCGCCACGGCGAACGTGTCCGTCCTGCCCATACCCACAACCGCGAAAAGGCGCTATAGACGCCGCCGAAAAGGCGAGGCCAACCGGTACCTATGGCGAAAATCTCCCTGAAGCTCGACGAACTGATCGACGGCGAAGCCTTGCGCCGCGAGATGACGGCGCTGACCGCGACCACGGCCGGGGACGGCTCCGGACAGGCCGCGCGCAGCGGCGTGCTTCAGCTTCTCAAGGGGCGGTTGGCGGACGGACGCGCCATTGCCGAACGCATGCTGAGGGACGACGGCGGCGGCCGTGCCTGTGCGGCGCGGCTATCGCACCTCATGGACGAGATCATCCGGGCGCTTTACGATTTCGCCGTCACGCATGTCTACCGGGTCAAGAATCCGTCTTCGGCGGAGCGCATGGCCGTCGTCGCCGTCGGCGGCTATGGCCGTGGCACGCTGGCGCCTGGCTCCGACATCGACCTTCTGTTCCTGCTGCCCTACAAGCAGACGCCATGGGGCGAGCAGACCGTAGAGTACATGCTCTACATGCTATGGGATCTGGGGCTGAAGGTTGGCCACGCCACCCGCAACATCGACGAATGCCTGCGCCTGTCGCGCACCGACGTCACCATCCGGACCTCGATCCTCGAGGCGCGTTTCCTGTGGGGCGAGCTCAAGCTCTATGACGAGCTGATGCTGCGCTTCGACCATGAGGTGGTGCGCACGACCGGCCCCGAATATGTCCAGGCCAAGCTTGCCGAACGCGACGACCGGCATGCCAAGGCCGGCGAAAGCCGCTATCTCGTCGAGCCCAACGTCAAGGACGGCAAGGGCGGCCTGCGCGACCTGCAGACGCTGTTCTGGATCGGCAAGTATTTCTACCGCGTGCGCACGGGCGAGGAGCTGGTCGACAAGGGCGTCTTCACCGAGGGCGAATATCGCGAGTTCCAGAAGGCCGAGGATTTCCTGTGGGCGGTGCGCTGCCACATGCATTTCCTCACCGGCAAGGCCGAGGAGCGGCTGCATTTCGACATCCAGCGCGAGATCGCCGAGCGGCTCGGCTACACCAGCCATCCCGGCCTGTCGGCGGTCGAGCGTTTCATGAAGCACTACTTCCTCGTCGCCAAGGATGTCGGCGACCTGACCCGCATCTTCTGCGCCGCGCTCGAGGAAGAGCAGGCCAAGCACGTGCCAGGCTTCAACCGCATCTTCCTCACCTTTTCGCGGCGCAAGCGCAAGCTCGCCGGCACCTCAGACTTCATCGTCGACAACCACCGCATCAACATCGCCGACGACCAGGTGTTCGAGCGCGATCCGGTCAATCTCCTGCGGTTGTTCTGGTTCGCCGACAAGCACGGTCTGGAGTTCCATCCCGATGCGCTGAAGCTGTTGACCCGCTCGCTCGGCCTGGTCAACAAGTCGCTGCGGCGCGACGAGGAGGCCAATCGGCTGTTCCTCGACATCCTGACCTCGGACCGCAATGCCGAACTCAATCTGCGGCGCATGAACGAGGCCGGGCTGCTCGGCAAGCTGATCCCGGATTTCGGCAAGATCGTCGCCATGATGCAGTTCTCGATGTACCACCACTATACGGTGGACGAGCACCTGATCCGCTGCATCGGCGTGCTGGCCGAGATCGAGCGCGGCGATGGCGAGAAGGTCCATCCCCTCTCCCACACGCTGATGCCTGGCCTGAAGAAGAGCCGTGAGGCGCTCTATGTCGCCGTGCTGCTGCACGACATCGCCAAAGGCAGGCCGGAGGATCATTCCGAGGCCGGGGCCAGGATCGCCCGGCGCATCTGCCCGCATATGGGGCTGTCACCAGCCGATACCGAAACGGTGGCCTGGCTGGTCGAGAACCACCTCGTGATGTCGATGACGGCGCAGACCCGCGACCTCAACGACCGCAAGACCATCGAGGATTTCGCCGCGATCGTGCAATCGGTCGAGCGGCTGAAGCTGCTTTTGATCCTCACCGTCTGCGACATCAGGGGCGTCGGACCCGGCGTGTGGAACGGCTGGAAGGGCCAGCTGCTGCGCACGCTCTATTACGAGACCGAACTGCTTTTGACCGGCGGCTTTTCGGAAGTGTCGCGCGCGCAGCGGACGGCGGCGGCGCGCGAGCGTCTGGCCGAGGCGCTCGCCAACTGGTCGGACAAGGCCCGCAAGCGCTATGTCGCCCTGCACTACGAGAATTACCTTTTGACCGTCGATCTCGCCGATCAGCTGCGCCATGCCGAGTTCATCCGCGAAGCGGACGCTTCGGGCAACAAGCTCGCCACCATGGTCAAGACCCACCAGTTCGAGGCAGTGACCGAAATCACCGTGCTGGCGCAGGACCATCCCCGCCTGCTCTCGGTCATCGCCGGGGCCTGCGCCGGAGCCGGCGGCAACATCGTCGACGCGCAGATCTTCACCACGTCGGACGGCCGCGCCCTCGACACCATCCTGATCTCGAGGGAATTCGACCGCGACGAGGACGAGCGCCGGCGTGCCGAGCGCGTCGGCCGGCTGATCGAGGACGTGCTGTCGGGCAAGAGCTGGCTGCCGGAGATGATCGAGAAGCGGACCAAGCCGCGGCGCGGCGCCAAGGTGTTCAAGATCCCGCCGCGCGCCGAAATCCGCAACGCACTGTCGAACCGTTTTTCGGTCATCGAGGTCGAGGGGCTGGATCGGCCGGGCCTGCTGTCGGAGATCACCGGAACGCTATCCGACCTGTCGCTCGACATCGCATCGGCCCACATCACCACCTTCGGCGAAAAGGTCATCGACACCTTCTACGTCACCGACCTCACCGGCCAGAAGATCGACAACCCGACCCGCATCGCCACCATCCGCAACCGGCTGATGGCGGCTCTTGAAGGCGTCGCGCCCGAGCGTGGCGGCAAGGCCAAGGCCGCCGCCGAGTGACAGCGACCATCACTTTGTCCCAATTCCGCAGGCAGTTCCCAAAAGCATGAGCCTCGTCAAGAAATTCGCAACGGTCGCTTCCGGCACGCTGATGAGTCGCGCGCTCGGCTTCGGGCGTGAGATGCTGATGGCGGCAGCGCTGGGCACCGGACCGGTCGCCGACGCCTTCAACGCCGCCTTCCAGTTTCCCAACACCTTTCGCCGGCTGTTCGCCGAGGGCGCTTTCAACGCCGCGTTCGTGCCGCTGTTCGCCAAGGAGATCGAGACACACGGCACCGAAGGCGCCAAGCGCTTCTCGGAGGAAGTGTTCGGCGTCTTGTTCACGGCGCTGCTGGCGCTGACCATCGTCATGGAATTGTCGATGCCGCTGATCGTGCGCTACCTGGTTGCGCCGGGTTTTGCCGGCATACCGGGAAAATTCGACACCACGGTGACGCTGGCGACGATCATGTTCCCCTACCTGATCTGCATGTCGCTGGGCGCCATGATGGCGGGGATGCTGAATTCACTGCGCCGCTATTTCGCGGCGGCGGTGGCGCCGGTGTTTCTCAACATCATCCTGATCGGCGTGCTCGCCTACGCCTGGTACAAGGGCTCCGACGCCCTCACCGTCGGCTACGGACTGTCCTGGGGCGTGCTGGCCGCCGGACTGGTGCAACTGGCGATCGTCTGGGTGGCGGTGCGCCATGCCGGCATCTCGATCGGCTTCCGCCGTCCGAAAATGACGCCCGCGGTCAAGCGGCTGCTGATCCTGGCGCTGCCGGCGGCGATCACCGGCGGCATCACCCAGATCAACCAGTTGATCGGCACGGCGATCGCCTCGGCGCAGAACAGCGCGGTGTCCTCGCTCGCCTATGCCGACCGCATCTACCAGTTGCCGCTCGGCGTGGTCGGCGTGGCGGTGGCGATCGTGCTGTTGCCCGAACTGTCGCGGGCGCTGAAGTCGGGCAACCTGATCGAGGCGGCCAATCTGCAGAACCGCTCGGTCGAGTTCACGCTGTTCCTCACCTTGCCGGCAGCCGCGGCACTGTGGGTGATGTCGGAGCCGATCGTGCGGCTGGTCTATGAGCGCGGCGCCTTTGCCGCCAACAACTCGACGCCGACGGTGGCGGCGATCCTGGCGATCTTCGGCCTCGGCCTGCCGGCCTTCGTGCTGATCAAGGCGTTCACCCCAGGCTATTTCGCCCGCGAGGACACCCGCACGCCGATGATGTTCGCTGCCATCTCGGTGGCGGTGAACGTCACCACGGCGCTGACGCTGTTTCCGGAAATGGGCGCACCCGGCATTGCCGTCGCCTCTGCGGTCGCCGGCTGGGTCAACGCGCTGATGCTGCTCGGCGTCTTGATCCGGCGTGGCCATTGGGGCCGCGACGTTCCGCTGATGAAACGCATTCCGCGGCTGGTGCTGTCAGCGATCGTGATGGGGGCGGCACTTTATTTTGCCGAACACTGGTTCGCCGTCAGGCTCGGCCGGGGTGCGCCGCTGGTCGTCAAGGCGACGACGCTTCTGGCGCTCGTCGCCGGCGGGGCGCTGCTCTACTTCATCACCGCCTTCGCCACCGGCGGCGCCGATTTCGGCATGATCCGGCGCAACGTCAAGCGGGGATCGGGGAAAGCGGCGCCACCGGCCCCAAAGACCGCCCCGGACGAGTAGGGCCGGATAACTCGACGGCAAAACCGGTCTTGATCGTATCGTCGTGTTCGTCCATAAGCGCGCCGTCGCAAGACTTTCGCCGCGCGCGAAACGGCCCTCCACAAGCCAAGGGAACAACCATGACCGCCTTCAAGCCACTCGTCTTTTCCGGCGTCCAGCCGACCGGCAATCTCCATCTCGGCAACTATCTCGGCGCCATCAAGAAATTCGTCGCCCTGCAGGAAACCTCCGACTGCATCTATTGCGTCGTCGACCTGCATTCGTTGACGGCACAGCTCGTCCATGACGACCTCGCCGACCAGACGCGGTCGATCACCGCGGCGTTCCTGGCCTCGGGCATCGACCCGAAGAAGCACATCGTCTTCAACCAGTCGCGGGTCATGCAGCATGCGGAGCTCGCCTGGATCTTCAATTGCGTGGCGCGCATCGGCTGGATGAACCGCATGACGCAGTTCAAGGACAAGGCCGGCAAGGACCGCGAGAACGCTTCGCTGGGCCTGCTTGCCTATCCGAGCCTGATGGCTGCCGACATCCTGCTCTATCGCGCCACCCACGTCCCGGTGGGCGAGGACCAGAAGCAGCACCTGGAGCTGACCCGCGACATCGCGCAAAAATTCAACAACGACTTTTCCGACCGCATCGCAGCCCTTGGCGTCGGCGTCGAGATGCAGGTCGGCGAGGAGACCGTCAATGGCTATTTCCCACTGACCGAGCCGGTGATCGGCGGGCCGGCGGCGCGCATCATGTCACTGCGCGACGGCTCGAAGAAGATGTCGAAGTCGGATCCGTCGGACCTGTCGCGCATCAACCTGACCGACGATGCCGACGCCATCTCGAAGAAGATCCGCAAGGCCAAGACCGACCCGGAAGCGTTGCCGAGCGAGCTGGACGGGCTGGCCAGCCGGCCCGAGGCGGAAAACCTGGTCGGCATCTATGCTGGTCTTGCCGATATGTCGAAGGCAGACGTGCTGAAAGAGTTCGCCGGCCAGCAGTTTTCGGTGTTCAAGCCGGCGCTGGCCGACCTTGCGGTGGAGAAGCTGGCGCCGATCGCCAGCGAGATGCGCCGCATTTCCGATGACCGCGCCTATGTCGACGCGGTACTGAGGGATGGCGGCGAGCGCGCCAGCGTGCTGGCCGAAGCGACGATGAAAACCGTGCGCGACATCATCGGGCTGCTGCAGAGCTAATCCCAACATCGGGTGCACTGCACCACACTGGCATAAGGCCGGCGGCTTGCCGCCGGTCTGCGGCAGTGGCAGATTGCGGCCGCAATGACACCGAGTACGTAGACATGGTCTCCAAACGCCTCAGCCGCGAAGCCGGCCATCGCCGCAAGTTCCTGGCGATCATCGACGACACGCCGGAATGCGAGCGCGCCGTCGCCTACGCCTCGAAGCGGGCGCAGAGTACCAACGGCATGCTGGTGCTGCTCTATGTGATCGAGCCGGACGATTTCCAGCACTGGCTGGGTGTCGAGAAGATCATGCGCGAGGAGGCCAACGCCACGGCGCGCGCCGCGCTTGACGGTTATGCCAACAAGGTGCGCCAGAAGCTCGGCATGGAGCCGGAGATGGTGGTTCGCGAAGGCAAGCCGACCGAAGAGATCCACAAGCTGATCGAGGAAGACCAGGACATCGCCATCCTGGTGCTGGCCGCCGGCGCCGGCAAGGAAGGTCCCGGACCGCTGGTCGGCGCCGTGGCCGGCAAGGGTGCCGCCTTCCCGATCCCGGTGACCGTGGTGCCGCAGAACCTGTCGGACGAGGAGATCGACAGCCTCGCCTAGATGTATCGATATTCGGGTGATGCCGGCCTGCAAACGGCCAGACCTGAATCGCACCTCAAAGCGCATCGCAGGTCGCAAAAACATTCCGCCAGCCAGCCGTTCCGGCGATGCGTTTCGCTTGAATGTCCAGCCAATAGAGCCTATTTAGAACTATTCCAAACTGGTTGCCCGAAATGGGCACGGAGACGGCCATGTTCATCCAGACCGAATCGACGCCAAATCCGGCGACGCTGAAATTCCTGCCCGGCAAGGAAGTGCTTCTGGAAGGCACCGCCGATTTCCGCGATGCCGACAGCGCCGCCACCGCCTCGCCGCTGGCTGGCCGGCTGTTCGAGATCCCCGGAGTTACCGGTGTTTTCTTCGGCTACGATTTCATTACCGTGACCAAGGACGGCCCCGACTGGCAGCATCTGAAGCCGGCGATTCTCGGCGCCATCATGGAGCATTTCATGTCCGGCGCGCCGGTCATGGTCAAAGCCGGCCCCGCCGCTGAGACCAGCCTGACGGGTGAGTTCTACGACAAGGCTGACGAGGAACTCGTCATCACCATCAAGGAACTGCTCGACACGCGGGTGCGCCCGGCGGTCGCCCAGGATGGCGGCGACATCACCTTCCGCGGCTTCGAGAACGGCACGGTGTTCCTGCACATGAAGGGCGCCTGCGCAGGCTGCCCGTCATCGACGGCGACGCTGAAGCACGGCATCCAGAATCTCCTGCGCCACTTCGTACCGGAAGTGCAGCAGGTCGAGCAGGTTTCCTGATTGTCCGCCGGACGCTTTGCCGGCAAACAGATTCGATAAAGCGCAAAAAACAGGCGCAAAAAACAAAAAACCGGGCCGAATTGCCCGGTTTTCTGTTTGGGACGTCCGTTGTTGCCTAGACGGTCCGCGCATGAAAGGCGTCTCTATCTGATCATGATTTTGCCGAAAACCGGTACCGGTTTTCGGGATCATGGTCTAAAGAACAATGACCTTTGCGCCCACCGAGGTGCGGTCATAAAGGTCGATAATGTCCTGGTTCATCAGGCGGATGCAGCCTGACGACATTGCCTTGCCGATCGAATTCCACTCCGGGCTGCCATGCAGGCGATAGCCCATGTCGCCGCCCTTGTTGAACAGGTACATGGCGCGGGCGCCGAGCGGGTTCTTCAGGCCCGGCTCCATGCCGCCGGCAAACTTGGCCAGTTCCGGCTGGCGGTGGATCATCTGCGAAGGCGGCGTCCAGGTCGGCCATTCGCGCTTCAGCGCGATGTGGGCGGTGCCGTGCCATTCGAAGCCTTCGCGACCCACGCCGATGCCGTAGCGCATCGCCAGGCCATCACCCTCGACGAAGTAGAGGAACTTGTTCTGCGTATCGACGATGATGGTGCCCGGCTTTTCCTTGGTGTCGTAGTCCACCTCCTGCCGATGATACCTCATCGGCACCTTCTCGATCGGGATGCGCGGCAGCTGGTAACCGGCGTCGGTGACCGCACCGTAGTCGTTGGAGAAAATCCGCATGCCGATGCTGCTGCAACCGGCGATAGCAGTGGAAAGCGCCAATGCGGCGGCGATTGCAAACGACTTCATGCGCATAAGATGATCCGGTGCCCCGCCCCAACGTCAGCAGCACGAGTCGGCCGCTTCACGATCATTCATGCTGGCATTTTCTTTGCTTGCCAAGCACCCGATGCCTATATGCAGGGGCTTACGTGCTGGTAGGCGCATTACTATGGCATTTCGGCAACAGGCCTCACAGGATTGTGAAGCAAAATCAATGGCCCCGTCCGTAAGCCCCTTAAAAATCAAGGAAAATCGTCATGAATGTCGGTGACGCCGCCCACCATTCAGGCCTGCCGGCCAAAACCATCCGCTACTATGAAGAGATTGGCCTGATCGCCCCTGCGCGTGCCGCCAACGGCTACCGCGACTATTCGGGCGACGATATCCACCGGCTTGCCTTTCTGCGCCGCGCGCGCAACCTCGGCTTTTCCATCGACGATTGCCGCCAGCTGATGGCGCTCTACAAGGATCGAAGCCGCGCCAGCCACGACGTGCGCGAGATCGCCGCCGCCCATGTCAGGGCGATCGAGGAAAAGGTGCGCGAATTGCAGTCGATGCGTTCGACCCTGCAGACGCTGATCCACGCCTGCCACGGCGACGACCGGCCGGACTGCCCGATCCTGGATGACATGGCCGGGGCTGCGCTGCCCAGCGGCAAGGATGCTTCGACGGCCGCATAGGCGCTATGCGTCCAGCGGGAGCATCATTTGGAAACCGGTAGGATTTGCCGTAATATTAACCGGGGCTAATGCACATCTCCTTGGTCGGAAGGGACCTGAGTGGGGAAGTTCCTGGCAGGCCTGTTGGCCGCGACGCTGGTCGCGTCGGCAGGACGATGCTGGTCGAAGGACAAGCCTTACAAGCCGATCTTCGAAGAAAAAGTAAGAATGGCCAGCGCCCTGCGGTATTCCGACATCCTGAGCCAGGAATGCATGCACGGGCGGCGGTATCCGCGGTACAAGATCAAGAACGGCTTCAAAAGGCACTACCAGGAAATGTGCCTGCAGTTGGTCGCGGAAGGGTACACCATCGTGCCTGATGTGACCGGGAACAACTCAGCCAGGGCGCTGTCCGAGATGGAATTCGACGCCAAGCGCCGGCTTGGGATCGCGCCCCAATTTGGCTGTTTTCGAGCATACTGGCTGGATGATTGAGGGCTGCCTCTCAATTGGCCGATAGCGTGGGTCTGTCAGACGTCCGGGCGCGCCATCCTGATGCGGCGCGGCGTGCAACGGCTTTTGATGGAGACGGCGGCTGGGCATTCCCAAGATCGCTCCGGCCACCCGGCGTATCAAGTCGGTTCGCGCGGACGATCTCTTTGTTTTTCGAGGAACTGATTGGCGTGTTCCGCCCAATCGTCCGCTGTGATCTTATGTTCCTGAACAGACTTTCCAAAGGCCTCGCGCAGAGCGTCAAGGTCGAAGGCCCACAGCTGTTCGCCTTCGCTGCTGTTCGATGTCGCGTCACCCGTCCCCATGGAAGCGACGATAAGCTCCACAAGTTCAGGCTTTCAAGGACCAATGCCTGACTTCTTTTGGGTGCATCCGGGTTAGATCATAAGATCGGCGTTCTCGCTCATTGGACGCCCCTAGCTTAGCGGTTGTGCTTCATACCAGCGGGCCAACCAATCCAGAACGTCCATCCAGATCAGCTACCGGACCGGTATCAGCATGAAAACGAGGGCATTCTCCAATCTATGGATTCGCAGCCAAGGGCTTCCGGCCGCGAGGTGTCCTGCTTATGTGGCCAGGGCGGTATAGACCCGAGTGATGAAGCCGTGGAATTGCATCATGTAGTCGCGCAGGAACTCCTCGGTCCCGGCGTCGGTGACCTCGCCTTCATCGGTGATCAGGCCGGGTTTGAACTGGATGTAAGCCTCGATCGAGTTCATCTGCGGGGAGTTGCAGAAGCCAAGAACGCCGCGAAGGCTTTGCTGCGCCAGCGCGGTGCCGATCGAACCCGGCGAGGTGCCGATGACCGCCGACGGTTTTCGGGTGAACGAGTTGTGGCCGTAGGGCCGGCTCGCCCAGTCGATCGCGTTCTTGAGCCCACCTGGGATTGAGCGGTTGTATTCCGGCGTGACGAACAACACGGCTTCGATCCCGGCGAGCGCTTCCTTGAATGCCTTTGCCGGCGGAGGGAAATCAGCGTCGTAGTCGTAGCTGTACAGCGGCAGGTCCTTGAACGGGATTTCGGCCATCGAGAGTTCGGCTGGCGCCAGGTTCACGAGCGCCTTGGCCAGCTTCCGGTTGATTGAGCCCTTGGCGAGGCTGCCAATGAGATAACCGACTTTGTACGCGGTCATAAGAATGCCTCCTCGGGAGAAAGCCAGTATGCGGCTGGCAGCGCAGTCCTGAAGGGTACACCCCAAGGCCGATCAATGCACGCGTATCGTGGGTAGCGGCTGCCCTACGGCTGGGCAGGGCGTGTCTGGGACTTCAGTCTTAGTTGAGCTTCCGCTAATGTGCCTATAACTTGGGCAGTGCGGGGGACGATCCCAAAAGCCTGATCCCGCAGTGGCCGGTGCGGCCTACCCCAACACCAAGCACCCCGACCGTACCGGCCACTCCAGAGGGCCGGGTGGGAATTGGCTAGGCCGACATTCATCGTAGCGCCTCTACCAACGAAGCACCTGAAGACCTTCTATCGGCCTTTCTCGATTGAACTCGTGCCCTTGGGCACGAAGAAACACCGCCATCTGTATCTCTGGAGGCCTCGAACTTCATGTGGGGAATGATCGTTCGATAGAACGTCATTAAATGCTCACAGAGATGGTAGCGGTCATCGGGGGAGGCTTGGGCACGATCTCTAGGGATAAACCACTCCGGCTCTTGTGGCTCATTCATGTATGCGGGGCGAGGCGACCTGACGTAATAGCCGTCTTTCGTCTCCCTGACCTCGCGAGGGTCTATCGGGTGGCAATCTTTGTTGCCGCAGCAATCAGATTGCATAACCGGGTCTTTTTTGCCGGTGTACCAATCATGGGCGTCCGCGTCGCCAGATAAGACCAGCCACGCCAGCGCGATCCAACCTCGTGGCTGTCGCATGACATCCCCCTCGCATTTCGGGATAAGAATATATTAGCGATGACTAATTGTCAGCCTAGAGCCTCATGCCATCGGGTCGAAGCACCGGGTTTGTCAAAGATACAATCGCCCCCATAAAACAGGTTCAAACCGTGAACAAAATCTGGCATGGTGCCGCCATGCCAATCATCTCGCCGATTCTGCAAAACCCGCTTATCGACGGTCGCCAGTCCGAGCGCGCCATGCTGGTGCGGCGCGGCGTGCAGCGGTTGTTGATGGAGATGGGCGCGCATGTGCTGCCCGAACTGTCGCTGGCCACCGGCCGCCGTGCCGACCTCGTCGCGCTAACGCGGCAGGGCGACATCTGGATCATCGAGATCAAGTCCTCGATCGAGGATTTCCGGGTCGACCGCAAATGGCCGGATTACCGGCTGCATTCCGACCGCTTCTTCTTCGCCACCCATCCCGGCGTGCCCTCGGAGATTTTTCCCGAGGAGTGCGGCTTCATCCTCTCCGACGGCTACGGCGCCGAAATCCTGCGCGATGCGCCGGAGCACCGCATGGCGGCGGCAACGCGCAAGGCGCTGATGCTGCGGATCGCGCGGGCCGGCGCCTCGCGGCTGCTGGCGGCCGAGCTTGCCGGCGTGTCGGTGCCGGCGCTGGAGGGGGAGAGCGAGTAGTTCGCAGAGCCCGGGAACTGCAGGGCCAGCCCTACTCTTCGCTCTCTTCCACCCCACTCGCAGCCGGCGCCATCAACAACACGGCGGCGCCCAGGAGGGCGGCGATGAAGGAGCCGGCGAGGATGCCGACCTTGACCGCGTCCTGGAGGGCCGCGTCGCTGGCGAAGGCGAGCAGGCCGATGAACAGGCTCATGGTGAAGCCGATGCCGCACAGCAGCGAGATGCCGATCAAGTGCGACCAGCCGGCATGGGCCGGCAGGTCGGCAAGGCCGAAGCGGATGGCAAGTGCCGAGGAGCCGAAGACGCCCACCAGCTTGCCGACGACGAGGCCGGCGGCGACACCCAGCGTCAACGGCTCGACCAGCGCGCCAAAGCTCAGGCTGGCGAGCGAAACGCCGGCATTGGCAAAGCCGAAGATCGGGATGACGACAAAGGGCACCATCCTGTGCAGGCCATGCTCGAGCCGGTGCAGCGGCGAATGGTCGAGATCGTGGCGGATCCCGGCGGAGCGTTCGAGCGGAATGGTCAACGCCAGCGCCACGCCCGCAAGCGTGGCATGGACGCCGGATTTCAGCACCAGCACCCACAGGATTGCACCGAGCACGAGATAGGGCAGCAGCGTCATCACCCGCATGCGGTTGAGCACGACGAGCAGGGCAATGACGGCGAAGGCGGCACCAAGATAAGCTGATGACAGGCCGCTGCTGTAGAAGACGGCGATGATGATGACAGCGCCGAGATCATCGATGATGGCAAGCGCGGTGAGGAAGACTTTCAGCGATGCGGGCACACGGCTGCCGAGCAGCGACAGGACGCCGAGCGCGAAGGCGATGTCGGTGGCGGTCGGGATCGCCCAGCCGGACAGGGCTGCCGCATCGTTGCGGTTGATCGCGACGTAGACGAGTGCTGGAACCACCATGCCGCCGGCCGCGGCGATGCCGGGAAGGACGCGGCGCGGCCAGGTCGAGAGCTGGCCGTCCAGCACCTCGCGCTTGATCTCCAGCCCGACAAGCAGGAAGAACACCGCCATCAGCCCGTCATTGACCCAGTGCGAGACGCTGAGGGGGCCGAGATAGGCATGGAGAGCGGCGAAGTAGGTTTCGGCGAGCGGCGAGTTGGCGACGATCAGGGCCAATGCGGCGGCCACCATCAGGACGATGCCGCCGGCCGCCTCGCTATCGAGAAATTCGCGGAAGACGGAAACCGGCCGCTGCTTCAAGTTCTGCATGTCGCCTCCGTCATGCCGCCTATTGGCCGGCGTCATTTTCCGAGCGCTGGCGCCGCCCCTCACCTGCCTGCCGGCATCCTCTCCCCGTATAGTGACGGGGAGAGGGACGCTGTCATCAATGGTTTCGCCAATATCTCAGCGTTGCAAGAAAGGCACCGGCTTTGGCAGGCCTCTTTCTCCCCGTCACTATACGGGGAGAAATGCCCGGCAGGGCAATGAGGGGCGGGGCTTACTTCGACAATTGGTGGTCTCGGCCACGAGTTGGAAACCGTCATTGATCCGAAGCCATTTGCCCCGCGTATTGCGGCAAGCTCAGCGCGGCGCGCGCTTGGCCAGGATCCGCTGCAAGGTGCGGCGATGCATGTTGAGCCGGCGCGCGGTCTCGGAGACGTTGCGCTCGCACATCTCATAGACGCGCTGGATATGCTCCCAGCGGACGCGATCGGCCGACATCGGGTTTTCCGGAGGCGCTGCCCGCTCGCCCGCCGTGCGGGTGAGCGCAGCGAAGATGTCGTCGGCATCGGCCGGCTTGGAGAGATAATCGACGGCGCCGAGCTTCACCGCTGTCACCGCGGTGGCGATGTTGCCGTAGCCGGTCAGAATGATGGTGCGGGAATCGTCGCGCTTCTCACGGATGGCGGCAACCACGTCGAGACCATTGCCGTCGCCGAGCCGCATGTCGACCACGGCATAGGCGGGCGGGTTGGCGCGCGCCTTGCCGACCGCCTCCTCGACGCTCTCGGCCGTCTCGACCACGAAGCCCCTGGTTTCCATGGCGCGGGCCAGGCGCGTGAGGAACGGCTTGTCGTCATCGACGATGAGCAGCGAGGTGTCCTCGCCTTCCACCATTGCGCCAATGTTTTCGTCGCCTGTCATGGTCTCAAAATTCCTGCTGCCTTAATTCCACGCAGATATAGTTCCTGAGCCTGATTGTCCAATTTTTCGAACCCTTGCAAGGCTCTCAGGCGGTGTCGAACATGCTGGCCGAGGTGATTTCCGGATTGAGGAACACGCCACGCGGCCACGATATCTGTACCACGGCGCCCTCGCCCAGGCCGCTCGAATTGCGGAAATCAAGTGTCGCGCCGGAGCGTTCGAGCAGCGTCTTGGCGATGAACAGGCCCAGCCCCAGGCCGCCGCCGGCTTCCGTGCCCTGGCGCGTCGACATATAGGGCTCGCCGATACGGTCGATGATCTCGGCGGGAAACCCCGGCCCGTCATCGATGATCGAGAAGGCCACAGTGGTGTCGTCCCAGCTCCAGCTCACCGTGACGCTCTTGCGGGCGAAATCGACGGCGTTCTCGACCAGGTTGCCAAGGCCGTAGATGACGCCCGGATTGCGGCGCCCGACCGGTTCGGGGCCGATGCGCTCGCCAGGCCGAAGCTTGATCGAGATGCCGAAGTCGCGATGCGGGGCGGTGACCTCCTCGACCAGCGAGGTCAGCGGCAACCGGGAAAGATGCGCCTCGCCCTCGGACGAAAGGCTGGTCAGGCGCTTGAGGATCTCGCGGCATCGCTCGCTCTGCGAGCGCAGCAGCTTGACGTCCTCGCCGTATTTGGGATCGTTGCCGAGCGCCTTTTCCATCTCCTTGACGACAAGCGTGATGGTGGCGAGCGGCGTGCCAAGCTCGTGCGCGGCGGCCGCCGCCAGCCCATCCAACGCCGACAGGTGCTGCTCGCGCTGCAGCACCAGTTCGGTGGCGGCAAGCGCATTGGCCAGAAGCCGCGCCTCGGCGGCCACCCGGAAGGCGTATATGGCGGTGAAGGCGATCGAGGACAGCACCGCCATCCAGATGCCGGCGACGTAGATGAAGGGCATCTCCAACGGCGCGCCTTCATGCCAGGGCAGCGGCAGATGGACGAAGACCAGCAAGGTCGCCGCCGTCATCACCAGTCCGCCGAGGATTGCGGTCAGGCGCAGGGGCAGCGAGGTGGCCGAAATGACGACGGGCACGGTCATCAGCAGCGAGAACGGGTTGGTAAGGCCACCGGTCATGTAGAGCAGGCCGGCAAGCTGCAGGCTGTCGAAGATGAGGATGCCGAAGGCCGCGAGCGGGGTGAGCCGGTGCGCCGCCGGAAAGCGAAAGGCGAGAAACAGGTTCATCCAGGCCGAACAGGCGATCAGGGCGAAGCAAAGGCTGACCGGCAGCGGAAACTTCAGGCCATAGGCGACGACGAGCACCGTCACGCTCTGACCGACGATGGCAAGCCAGCGCAGCCTGATCAGCGTGTTAAGGCGCAGTCTCTGGCTCTGCTGGAAATCGGGCGAACGCAAAACGTTGATCATGGTGATGGATTACAGCCGCGGGACAGGAAGCGCTAGGTACCGCACCAATCCGAGGAGCCGGATTGGAGCTCTACTTCTTGTTTGAGCATGATCTTTTCCAAAAACCGGTTCCCACTTTTTGGGATCATGCTCTGGGCTTGGCGCGGGCCGTAGCGGCGGCGAGCAGCGGATTTTCCGGCCAGAGATGCTTGGGATAGCGGCCGCGCATGTCGGCGCGCACATCGGCCCAGGAGCCGCGCCAGAAGCCGGGCAGGTCGCGCGTCGTCTGGATCGGCCGGTGCGCCGGCGACAGGAGCTCGAGCGTCAGCGGCACCGTGCCGTTGGCGATGGCAGGATGGCGGTCGAGGCCGAACAGCTCCTGCACGCGCACAGCCAGCACCGGCCATTCACCGTCATAGCGGATCGGTACATGGCTGCCGGACGGGGCGTCGAAATGGGTTGGAGCCAGCGCTTCGATCCTGCGCTGCAAGTCATGCGGCACGAGCGTGGCCAGCCCCGCCGCGACGACGCCCGGATCGATGGCGGCAAAGGAGGCCGCGCCGGACAGGAACGGCAGCAGCCAGTCGTCGAGGCGCTCGATGAGCGGGGCATCCGACATATCAGGCCACGGCGCTCCGAGGCCACGGTGCAGCCAGGAGAGCCGCTGGCGCAGCGTTTGCGCCTCCTTGCCCCAGGTCAGCAGCGACAGCCCATGCTCGCGCAAGGCGTCGAGGATGGCGCGATCGGCGTCGGCGCCGGTTGGCGGCGGCAGCATGCGCTCGGAAAGGGTGATGGCGCCAAGGCGCACGGTCTCGCGCACACGCACGGCGCGCTTGTCACGGTCGAAGCTGGTTTGCCTGCGTGTTTCGATCCTGTCGGCAAGTGCTGTGCGGACGTCGTCCTCGCCGATTGCCGCCGCCGCCGTGATGCGTGCATTCTGCGCCTTGCCCTGCAGGTCGGCGACGACCAGAAACGGCTCGCCGGCCAGCGGGTCGGCAGCGTCGAGCATGGCGCCGGAACCGTTGGCCAACACGAAACGACCGCGCTCGCCGCGCGCCTTGGCGACGCGATCGGGCCAGGCGTGGATCAGAAGCGTGCCGGCCCCACCCTCCCCCTTGTGGGGAGGGTCGATCCGCGAAGCGGAGCGGGGTGGGGGTGGGCCGAGCGTGGGACCCCCCCCCCCAC